>NZ_JBHLYW010000022.1:0-742055 GCF_042431625.1 Flavobacterium procerum
TAAGCCCGCCTGCGCAGATGGTACTGCATCATTGTGGGAGAGTATGTCGTCGCCTTTCTTTAGGAATCCTCATCATTGACTTGATGAGGATTTTTTTTTGCCTCATGGTTTCTTAAAGATGAGAATGGAAGACCAGGTTCAAAAGCTGGAGATTATGCAAAAAGATTGGATAATTTAAAGAGAAAAAATGTATTTTCCTTACTGCTCTGAACTGAGTCCTAAATGCTTTTATTTTGCGTTGAATTATTTCGCAGAAGCATTATTACTCCTATAATCAAAATAAGTTTAAAATTGACCGGTAATTAATGGTTTATCGTGTTAAGCAGAATATTAAAGTTTTTAAAACCTGATTTATCTGCCTTTCTGTACCAATGTGCCAGTTTAATTAGTATTTTTGACATATCGCGCTGTCTGTAATATAGTGCTAGTATATGAAAAATATTTTTAAATTAGAAGATTCTCAAGATTTTATAAATCGAATTACTCTTTTGAGTTATAATTCTCAACCTGTTTGGGGCAAAATGAATGTCTCACAAATGCTTGCTCATTGTAATGTTACATATGAGATGGTATATGATTCGATTCATCCAAAACCAAATAGATTTGTAAAATTTTTGCTAAAGTTATTTGTAAAATCAAATGTAGTAAACGAAAAACCATATCCTAAAAATATTAGAACAGCTCCTCAATTTATTATTAGTGATGAACGTGATTTTGAGAAAGAGAAGACCAGATTGATTAATTACATCATAAAAACACAAGAACTAGGAAAGAACGAATTTGAAGGTAAAGTATCTCTTTCTTTTGGTAAATTGAATTCGACGGAATGGAATAATATGTTTGCAAAACATTTAGATCATCACTTAAAACAGTTTAATGTTTAACTTAATTTCACGCTGAATATGAAAAAATATTTCTGTATATTTTTTTTAATTGCAACCTATTCTTCTTCAGCCCAAAAGGAAGACGTGCAAAAAGTTATTGAAACTTTTTTTGAAGGATTTCATAAGCGTGACACCTTAATATTGCAATCTATTTGTTCTGATAAATTAGTTTTACAATCAATTAGTGAGAGTGCCATAAAGGGAAATAAATTATCAAATGAAAGTTCGAAGGATTTTTTCCATTCTATAGCCAATATTCCAGCTGATCTAAAATTTTTTGAAAAAATAATAAGTTATAATATAGAAATAGATGGAACTATGGCTCATGTATGGGCACCATATGAGTTTTACATCAATGACAAATTGAGTCATTCTGGTGTGAATACTTTTACTCTATTTCGTGAAAAAGATAATTGGAGAATTATTTACCTAATTGATACACGAAGAAAAAAATAATTAGGCAATATGTGTGCGATAATATTCGCAATCATCTGCCATCAAGCAGATTTCGCATTTTGGTGTTGGTCTGCAGATTTCTCTTCCCAAAAATGAAATTGCCATTCCAATTTCTGACCAGATATTCTTTGGCAATATTTTCATTAAGTCTTTTTCTACTTTATTTCCGTCTTTACTTTCTTTTATTATTCCCAATTTTGGAGCTACACGTATAACATGCAAATCGGCAATTATCCCTTCTGTTTCTTGCCCTGTTTCTCTTAATATAACATTTGCGGATTTTCTTCCAATTCCTTTTAGGGCAGTTAAGCCATTCATTGTTAGTGGAATATTTTCATCATTTTTTAAAGCTTGTGCTATTTCTAACAGCCAGGTGGCTTTGGTTGGATAATTTCTGACCTTTGATATGTAGGTGGTAAATGTTTCAATATCAGTTTTTGACAAACTTTTTAAAGTTGGGTATTTTTCAAATAGCGCGGGAGCGATTTTATTAATATTTGCATCAGAATCTTGCGCAGACAACACAACCATAACCAGTAATTGATAAGTATTTTGGTATTCCAGAGGATGTTTTCTGCCTTTATACTTTTCAATAAGTGGTTGTAGTTTTTCTTCCCAGTTTATTGTTTCGCCAAATAAATCCATTTTTATTGATCTTAAATTCGATACCGTTTTAGTTTATATTAAAATTAATCAGTTTCGATGAATTTGATTATGTTTTTTATGACATTTTGATTTCCAAGAATTTTTCTATGACCTAATCCATCAGTTAACAGTAAACTTCCATTTTCTAGATTTTTATGAATGTGTATTGCAGCGGTCACAGGAACTTCAGGATCATCATTGTCGTGTATAACTAGAACTGGTATTTTGACTTTCTTCGCCGAACGATAAGCCGAATAGTCATCCATTTTAAGCTGGTATTTATCTTCAAAGAAATTTCTAAAACGTGTGCTATTCTCTTTTTTTAGTTCCATTTTTGATATAAATTCATCCAATATATCCTGAACAATATCCCCGCTACCAACAATTATAGCTTTATCGGCCTGAAATCCTTTTCTAATTGCATTCAAAACTGACATTCCGCCTAAAGAATGCCCTATAATAATCTCAAATGGGCCGAATTGTTTGTCAATTTCTAAAATTGAAGATATAAACTCAGACATAATGGTTGTGCTACCTTCCGATTTTCCGTGAGCTGGCGCATCAAAACTTATGATAGAATAGCCATTGGAAATTAATTCGTCAGCGATTTTGAAAAGTTGCGTTCCTCTTCCAGACCATCCATGAACGAGTAATGCTTTCTTAATATTGTCACCATAGTGATATATGTTTATGCTTTTATTTATTTCTGGAACCATGATGATTTCTTGTCTACTATTATGGTCCATAGTTAATTCCCTCTTCGGAATTTTATGCTTAATAGGTGTTGTAAATAATCTGGCTGCATACCTAATAGACAATTTAATAGAAATAAAAGCACAAATTTTGCAAGATAGCCTAATTAAATATGGAATTTTTAATGCTTTAGTAGGATTAGTCGTCTTTTTTGCCATATCGATAAATTTTTTACAGAAGCGGTATTCTCCTTATTTTTTCATAAATTTAAAAAGCATAAATGTAACATTTTAGAAGAATGTTATTCAAAAGATAAGTAAATTATTGCAGTAACTTTTTATAAATTCATTAATGGAAATATTTCATATAAGTGCTGAATGTTATCCTGTAGCAAAAGTCGGCGGTTTGGCTGATGTTGTTGGGGCATTGCCGAAATATCAGCAACTGGCTGGTCATGATTTACGTGTTGTTATACCGTGTTACGACATTAAATTTAATGCAGAAAATAAATTTGAATGTGTACACTGGGGCGATGTCAAACTGGGTAAATATGTTTTTCCATTTAGTGTTTTAAAAGAAACAACAAATAAACTGGGATATGAGCTATATCTAATTGAAATTAAAGAACTGTTTGATAGAACAAATATCTATGGTTATGAAGATGATATCGAACGTTTTTTGTCCTTTCAAATTGCTGTTCTGGATTGGATTATGGCCAGAAATAAAATTCCAGACATTGTAAATTGCCATGATCACCATACTGGACTCATTCCGTTTTTAATGCAATTTGCATATGATTATGATGTCCTAAAAAATGTAAAGACAGTGCTTACAATTCATAACGGATTGTATCAAGGGTGGTTTGGATACGATAAGTTGCATTATCTTCCTGAGTTTGATTTGATTCATGTCGGTTTTTTGGATTGGAACAAATCGATTAATTCATTGGCAGTGGGAATTAAGTGCGCAAATGCTGTTACCACAGTTTCTCCAAGTTATTTAAACGAAATCAATAAAGCAGCAAACGGTCTTGAATCATTATTTAATTCAGTTCGATATAAGTCGCGTGGAATTTTGAATGGTATCGATATTGAGATTTGGGATTCTTCTAAAGATAAAATGATAATCGAAAACTATTCGATTGAGAATTTTGAAATCGGAAAAAGAATAAATAAGGAAAAATTATGTGAACAATTTGATTTGGATGCTTCCAAGCCTTTGTTCAGTTTCATTGGACGCTTGTTTGAAGAAAAGGGAGGTGATTTGCTTCCTCAAGCTTCGGCATTGTCTCTATCTGAGAATTTTGAAAGTATTAATATTCTTATTTTGGGCTCTGGAAATTCGGAAATTGAATCTCAGTTGCAGCAATTGACAAACGACTATAAAGGGAATTATAATGTTTTTATAGGTTACAATGAGGAATTGGCGCATTTAATTTATGCTGGCTCAGATTTTATTTTAATGCCTTCACGTGTTGAGCCTTGTGGTTTAAATCAGATGTATGCGCTTAAATACGGAACGGTTCCAATTGTTAGAAGAACTGGAGGTCTGCGTGATACGATAATTGATTTTGGAGATAATGGAAACGGAATCTGCCACGATCAGGCTTCTGTTGGAGATATTTGTTATTCTATTAGTCGGGCACTGAAACTCTATGAAGACAAAATGAGTTTTAATCAAATCATTAAAAGAGGAATGATTGCAAATCATTCTTGGGAAAAAGTTTGTGAGGAATACATCGAGATATACAACTTAATAATTCAGCAAAATGAAATTTAAAAAGAAAAATGTAGTTGCCATTATTTTAGGAGGAGGACAAGGTTCACGTTTGTTCCCATTAACAGAAACAAGATCAAAACCTGCTGTACCGATTGGAGGAAAGTATAGATTGGTAGATATTCCGATTTCAAATTGTATTAATTCGGATATTTTCAAAATATTTGTTTTGACACAATTTAATTCTGCCTCGCTTAATGCTCATATAAAGAATACATTTAATTTCAGCATTTTCAGTCAGTCATTTGTTGATATTTTGGCAGCCGAACAAACACCAGACAATCCAGCATGGTTTCAGGGCACTGCAGATGCAGTACGCCAGTGTATGTCGCATTTCCTCAAACATGATTTTGATTACGCATTGATTCTTTCGGGTGATCAATTGTATCAAATGGATTTTAATGAAATGTTGGAAGCTCATATTGCAAACAATGCAGAAATTTCAATTGCTACGCTTCCTGTAAATGCTAAAGATGCTCCGGAATTTGGAATTTTAAAAACAAATCATGAAAGTTGTATAGAAGCTTTTATTGAGAAACCGCATGCATCGCTTTTACCAGAATGGGAGTCGGAGGTAAGCGATGAAATGGAGGCAAAAGGGAAAAAATATCTAGCTTCTATGGGGATTTACATTTTTAATAAATCATTATTAGAAGAACTGATGGCCAATCAGGAAACAAAAGATTTTGGAAAAGAAATTATTCCGCAGGCTGTCGGAAAACATAAGATTTTAAGTTATCAGTATGAAGGTTATTGGACAGACATTGGAAATATTGAATCATTTTTTGAGGCAAATATTGGATTAACAGCCGATATTCCGGAGTTTAATTTATTTGATAACGATAACAAGATATTTACTCGTCCGCGTCTATTGCCACCATCCAAATTTAGAAATTCAATTATAAATCAGTCTTTAATTTCAGAAGGGTGTATTATAAATGCTAAAGAGATTAAAAGTTCTGTAATCGGAATTCGCTCAAGAGTAGGAGTAGGCACCGTTTTAGAAAACTGTTATGTGATGGGGAACGATTTTTATCAAGATCTGGACGAAATGAATTACGAAAGCAGTATTAATAAAATACATGTGGGAATAGGAGATAACTGCTTTATCAAAAATGCATTGATTGATAAAAACGTTAGAATTGGAAACAATGTGCATATAAACGGCGGTAAACATCTCGATAATTTCTCAAATGAATTGTACAGCATTAAAGACGGTATCGTTGTTGTCAAAAAAGGCGTTGTGCTTTCGGATAATTTTAGGATAGAATAAAAATTTGAAATTCATATTCTAAAAATCACACTCAATTTATTGTTTAAAACCTTACTATGAATAAAGTAATTGCGCATTCTCTTTTTACCGATTTTGATATTGAATTATTTAAAGCGGGGAAACATTTTAGATTGTATGAAAAGCTTGGAGCACATTTGATTGAATTAGACGGTGTAAAAGGTGTTTATTTTGCGGTGTGGGCTCCAACAGCTTCTTCGGTTTCTGTCGTTGGCGATTTTAATTACTGGACTCAAGATGAACATTTGTTGCAAGTAAGATGGGATTCTTCGGGAATTTGGGAGGGTTTTATACCGAATATAGATAAAGGAACGCTTTATAAATATAAAATTAAGTCACATATTGATGGAACTATAACTGAAAAAGCAGATCCTTTTGCTCTTTATTGCGAGAAACCTCCTCATACTGCTTCTGTAGTTTGGGATTTGAGTTATGATTGGAAGGATGAAGGCTGGATGCAGAAGAGAAAAAATCATAATTCATTAGACAAGCCTTATTCTGTATATGAAGTACATTTAGGTTCCTGGAAGCGTGCAGATCATAATCGGTTTTTGACGTATTTGGAATTAGCAGATGATTTGGTCAGTTATGTCAAAGAAACCGGTTTTACACATGTCGAGTTTATGCCCATTATGGAGTATCCTTATGATCCTTCTTGGGGATATCAGTTAACGGGGTATTTTGCACCGACTTCGCGTTTTGGAAAACCGCAAGATTTTATGGTATTGGTTGATAAACTGCATCAAGCGGGAATCGGAGTGATTCTTGACTGGGTCCCTTCGCATTTTCCAGACGATGCCCATGGTTTAGGTTTCTTTGATGGTTCGCATCTTTATGAACATCCAGATCGTCGTAAAGGATACCATCCCGATTGGAAAAGCCTAGTATTTAATTATGGAAGAAATGAAGTTCGCGCATTTTTAATTAGCAACGCCGTTTTTTGGCTTCAGAATTACCATGCAGATGGTTTGCGTGTCGATGCCGTTGCTTCGATGCTTTATTTAGATTATTCTCGAAAAGATGGAGAATGGGAACCAAATATATTTGGTGGAAGAGAAAACTTAGAAACGATTAGCTTTCTTAAAGAATTTAACGAAGTAATTTATGCTAATTTTCCTGATGTACAAACGATTGCAGAAGAAAGTACTTCTTTTTCAATGGTTTCGCGTCCCACTTCTGCAGGTGGTTTAGGTTTTGGAATGAAATGGATGATGGGATGGATGCACGACACTTTAAAATATTTTCAACGCGAAACAGTTTACCGAAAATACCATCAGAACGAGCTTAGTTTTGCAATGACTTATGCTTTTACGGAAAATTTCATGTTGCCTTTTTCACACGATGAAGTGGTATACGGCAAAAAGTCGCTAATTTATAAAATGCCTGGAGACGATTGGCAGCGTTTTGCCAATCTGAGACTTTTGTATGGTTATATGTTTACGCATCCAGGAACAAAGCTGTTATTTATGGGCGCCGAATTTGGACAAACTTCAGAGTGGAATTTTGAACAGAGCTTAGATTGGCATTTGCTTCAATATAATTTTCACAATGGTATTCAGAAACTAATTACAGATTTGAACCAACTCTACAAGTCACAACCCTCTTTATATGAAAAACAATTTATAAACGAAGGTTTTGAATGGATTAATTATTCGGATCATCAGAATGCCGTTTTATCCTATATCCGAAAAGGAAATGAAGAAGAAGAAAGTCTGGTCGTAGTTTGTAATTTTACTCAAGTTGTACGAGAAAATTATCGAATCGGAGTTCCGAAAAAAGGAGTTTTAAAAGAAATATTTAATACCGACAATCTTAAATACGGGGGCAGTGGAGTCGAAAATCATGATAAATTGAAAATTCAAGAGATTTCGTATGATGGTCGTAATTATTCCGTCGAACTAATTTTACCGCCATTAAGTGTAACAGTTTATTCTTTAACCTAAAGTTTGAGAATGAGTTTTTATCATTTTTTGATTTAAAAATTATCAATTTTAAGATTTTTACAGCTCTGAATTATTACTCTTTAAGGAAAAACGTTTTCGTTAATAAACCTCATATTCATAGAGGTTTACGAAGTTTTTTTGTATGTTTGGAAGAGAGATAAAGTTCGTGAATTAAATCAATTACACTATGATTACAAATACATCATTAGAATATAAAGGAAATTTATATCCATCAAAGATTGTTTCTTATGAGCACGAAGGAGATTCGGTTTTCTTTCATACCGATAACAACGTAATCTTAAAAGTCACCATTCTTAGAGATAGTTTAATCAGGTTTCGTTTTACAACCAAAGGTTATTTCAGTAATGATTTTTCATACGCAATTGATAAAACACAGCTTCACGGTTATAATTTTTTGGAAGTTACAGATGAAGAATCATTTTATCAGATTAGAACCAGTAAAGTTAAATGTAGAATACAAAAATCAGGTCTTCGTGTAACAATCTTTGACCTCAATGATTTCTTAATTTTAGAAGACGAACAGGGCTTTCATTGGGAAGAAAGTTACGAATATGGTGGCAATATCGTAAAAATGAGCAAATCTTCTAAAGATGGCGAATGTTTTTACGGCCTAGGCGATAAAGCTACCCAAATGAACTTGAAAGGCAAAAGAGTAGAGAATTTTGCTACAGATCAATATGCTTATCAAAAAGATCAGGAGCCTTTGTATAAAGTAGTTCCGTTTTATATTGGACTTCACAACAAACAATCTTACGGAATATTTTTTGACAATACTTTCAGGACTTTCTTTGATTTTTGTCAAGAAAGAAGAAATGTAACCAGTTTTTGGGCTGAAGGTGGAGAAATGAACTATTATTTTATCTACGGTCCTCAAATGCAGGATGTAGTGACTACTTACACCGATTTGACTGGAAAACCAGAATTACCGCCTCTGTGGGTTTTGGGTTATCACCAATGTAAATGGAGTTATTATCCTGAAAATAAGGTTAAAGAAATTACCTCAAAATTTAGAGAACTTAAGATTCCGTGCGATGCCATTTATCTAGATATCGATTATATGGACGGGTTCAGATGTTTTACATGGAATAAAAATTATTTTCCTGACCCTAAAAAAATGGTAACCGAACTAGCCGATGACGGATTTAAGACGGTTGTAATCATCGATCCTGGAATTAAAATTGACAAAGATTATTGGGTATACAAAGAAGGCCTTGAAAAAGATTATTTCTGCAAAAGAGCCGATGGTCCTTACATGAAAGGGAAAGTTTGGCCAGGGGAATGTAATTTTCCAGATTATACAAATCCCGTAGTTAGAGAATGGTGGGCTGGATTATTTAAAGAATTAATTTCAGATATTGGAGTAAAAGGAGTGTGGAATGATATGAACGAACCAGCCGTAATGGAAGTTCCGAATAAAACTTTCCCGATGGATGTGCGCCATGTTTATGATGGGAATCCGTGCAGTCACAGAAAGGCACATAATATTTATGGAACTCAAATGGCAAGAGCTACTTATCATGGAGTAAAACGTTTTGTTTATCCAAAACGTCCTTTTGTAATTACGCGATCGGCATATGCTGGTGCACAGCGTTATACATCCTCATGGACAGGTGATAACGTTGCTACGTGGGAACACTTATGGATTGCTAATATTCAGGTGCAAAGAATGTCAATTTCAGGAATGGGTTTTACAGGTTCAGATATTGGCGGTTTCGCAGAACAGCCAACAGGAGAACTTTATGCTCGCTGGATTCAACTTGGGGTTTTTCATCCATTCTGTAGAACACATTCTTCTGGTGATCATGGAAATCAGGAACCATGGGCTTTTGATGAAGAAGTGATAAACATAACAAGAAAGTTTGTGAGCCTTCGCTATCAATTATTGCCTTATCTCTATACAATGTTTTGGCAATATATCGAAGAAGGTATTCCGATGTTGAAACCGTTGGTTTATTACGATCAGGATGATACCCAAACGCATTATAGAAACGATGAATTCATTTTTGGAGATCATATTTTGGTATGTCCAATCCTTGAACCTAATGCTGTAGGTAGACGTATGTACATTCCTAGAGGCGAGTGGTATAACTATTGGACAAATGAGTTTTTCTGCGGAGGAAGAGAAGTATGGATTGATACAAAATTTGATGAAATTCCGTTGTTTGTCAAGGCGGGTTCTGTAATTCCGAAATATCCAGTACAGCAATATGTTGGCGAACTTGATTTTGATGAATTGACTTTAGATGTATATTTCAAACAGGGCAAAGAAAAATCAGTTATATATGAAGATGCCCAAGATGGCTATGACTATAAAAAAGGACGTTACAGTTTTTTATCACTCAGAACAATTGGAAAAGAAAAAGAATTGATTATTCAGCTTCATAAAGAAGGAAAATACGAAACACCCTATACTAAATATAAAATCAATATGATTGGATTGCCATTTAAGGTTTCGGAAATCGAAATCGACAATGAAAAGATTGAATTTGATAAAATTAGTTTTAAGCAAAATAATTTCTTACTTATTGACAAAGAGTTCAATGAGCTTCATATTGTTGGAGAATAGTTAAATTATGATATTTTTTTCAACTATTTTATAAATTATTTCATTTTTTTAAATCGTATTTTTGGTATAAAAATAGCGTGAATTATGAAAAAATATTTGTTTTTAGGAATTTTTGGAACGCTTGTAATGGCGTGTGCTACAAATCCAATTACAGGAAAACAAAACCTGAATTTTGTTTCAAATAGTGAATTGTTTCCAACTTCTTTTCAGCAATACAGTACTTTTTTGTCTGAAAATAAAGTAATTACAGGAACTGCCGATGCGAAAAGAGTAGAATTAGTCGGTTCAAGAATCAAGGCGGCTGCAGAAAAGTATTTGGCTTATCTTGGTCAGACAGAATACCTTAAAGATTATAAATGGGAGTATAAATTGGTTGAAAACAAAGAAGTTAATGCATGGTGTCTTCCCGGAGGGAAAATTGTCGTTTATTCTGGTATATTGCCAATTACACAAGATGAACCAGGTCTAGCTACTGTTATGGGACATGAAGTTTCGCACGCATTGGCTAATCATGGTGCACAGAGAATGAGTGCGGCGCAATTGCAACAAATTGGTGGAGCAGTTTTAGATGCAGCAACAAGCAGCAAAACAGCTCAAACAAGAGCTATATTTTCTCAAGCTTACGGTATGGGAACAGAAGTAGGAGTGATGCTTCCTTTTAGCAGAAGTAATGAAACCGAAGCAGATAAAATCGGATTAACGTTACTTGCAATTGCAGGTTATAATCCAGAAGATGCTGTTTCTTTCTGGAGTAGAATGGCTGCTAAATCTGGGGGGTCCGGAACACCTGAATTTATGAGTACGCACCCATCAGATGCTACGCGAATTGCCAACATCAAAGCATTAATTCCAGAAGCAAGAGCAACGGCGCTCAAAGTAGGAATCATCAGATAAATAAGGTATAAGATAAATAAAAGCTATTCTAAACAGAATAGCTTTTTTTATGCCATCAATTCAAATATTTGATAATAATTTAATAATAAGACGTTTTGAAAAAATTCGCTTAGATTATCATAAAAAATAGATAAATTCGTAGCTTCTTAATCAAACCTTTAAAATGAAAAACTTACAAAAAGGCGATAAAAAATTATTAAATGCATGGGCATTTTATGATTGGGCCAATTCTGTTTATACACTAACGATTGCATCTGCAGTATTTCCAATTTTTTACGAAGCGTTATTTAGTGAACGAGATCATTATATTGATGTTTTCGGAATGCATCTTAAGAATTCGGCATTAATTAGTTTTATAACTGCTTTTGCCTTTATGGTGGTTTCTTTTTTATCTCCATTATTATCAGGTATAGCAGATTATGTAGGAAACAAAAAGTTTTTCATGAAGTTTTTCTGTTATATGGGAGCTTTGTCTTGCATGGGATTGTATTGGTTTGACTTAGAGAATATTTATATCGGACTGGCCTTTTACTTTTTAGGATTACTAGGATATTGGGGAAGTTTGGTTTTTTACAATTCTTATTTGCCAGATATTGCTTTTGAAGAACAACAGGACAGTATCAGTGCAAAAGGATATTCTTTAGGATATATTGGAAGCGTGATTTTATTGATTATCAATTTAGTGATGATCATGAAACCAAAGATTTTCGGAATTAGCGGAACAGAAGGAGAAGCTGCAATGAAGGCAATGCGTTACTCTTTTGTTATGGTCGGAGTTTGGTGGATTTTATTTAGCCAATACACTTATTATTACTTACCAAAAGGAAGCAAAGAAATAGGCCAAAAACTGACAAAATCTGTTGTATTTAATGGTTTTAAAGAACTAAAGAAAGTTTGGGCTTTACTGAATCAAAATGTTCCATTAAAACGTTATTTAGGAGGCTTTTTCGTTTCTAGTATGGCTGTACAAACGGTTATGCTTGTTGCAACTTATTTTGGAGCGCAAGAAATTCAATGGGAGTCTAAGGCACAAAGTACAATTGGTTTGATTATTTGTATTTTGCTTATTCAATTGGTTGCTGTGATTGGAGCTGTATTAACTTCAAAAGCATCTGCTAAATACGGAAACATTCCAACCCTTATTGTGATTAATGCTATTTGGGTGTTTTTTTGTGTAATTGTTTTTTTCATTTCTCTACCGATACATTTTTATATTATGGCAACGGTAGCTGGATTTGTAATGGGAGGAATTCAGGCTTTGTCACGTTCTACTTATTCTAAATTATTACCAGAAACAGAAGATACAGCATCATTCTTTAGTTTTTATGATGTTGCAGAGAAAATCGGAATCGTAATCGGAATGTGTGTGTACGGAATCATTGATCAAATTACAGGAAGTCCACGTGCTGCCATTGTAGTTTTAGCGATATTCTTTATTACTGCGATATTTCTTCTAAGAAGAGTACCGAAAAATGCCACTTCAAAATAAAGATAAGCCACGAATTTCCATTAAGATTAATTTGATTGATGATTAATTGTGGAAATTCGTGACTCAAAGAAATAAGCGTACTGATGAAAAAGCTTTAGGTTGTTTTGTTAGTACGCTTTTTTATTATTTATACTTTAGAGATGCTTCCCGAACCGGAAACCTTCACATCTCTTTTTTCAGGATTACCAGTGTATTTTATATTTCCAGAACCTGAAACCTTAGCAATCAAACTTTCTTCACAGTTAATGCGACTGTTTCCAGAACCCGAAACATTTGCTTCAACATTTTTAGATTTTAGCTCATTAGCATTGACATTTCCGGATCCGGATATTTTTGTAGTAAACGTTTCTGCTTTTCCTTTCAAAACAACATCACCAGAACCGCTCACGTTCACAACAAAATTTACTGCTTCGACATCTAGTTTAAAATTACCCGATCCGGCAAGTTTTGCTAAGAAATTATCACTTTTGATTTTGTCTTTAGTTTGAATATTTCCGGATCCGGCTAAACTCACTTCTGAAATTTTCTCAAACGGAATAGTAACTTCTATAGCTTTTCCCTCACTGGTTCTTATATGAGTACCGTGTTGGACATAAATTTTTAGAGCATTATCAACTATTTCGACTTTAATGGCTGAAAGCAAATTTTCTTCTCCTTTTAGGGTAATATTCCCTTCTTTTCCTGCAACAAGATTTACATTAAAAGGACCGCCAACTTTAATTTCGTCATAATCGCCTGTATTTCGGGTTTGTGTAACAACATTTCCGTTTCCTTTAATTTTGGCATTGGTGCTGTCAGACCATTGGGCGCCAGCTGTATAAGTTGCTAAAAAAACGGCAAAAACTAATAATTGAGTTATTTTTTTCATGTTTTTGATTTTTTATGGTTATTATTTTTTTACTAAAGTTACGCTTCCGTAATTAGAAGATATATTCATTTTGTTTTGGCCTTTTTTTCTGTAATAGCCACTTATTCGCTTTGAATTGCTCTTGGTTTCCGAAACTGAAAGATCGAGTGAATTATCGTGCTTTATGCCGCCGTATCGAGTTGAAATTTCAAAATCAAAAGAGTAGTTGGTGTCATAACCCAAGTAAACATCGGTATAACCAGAGCTGATATTTACATTTCCAGCTTTTTCGTTCAGATTACCAACACTTACTTTACTGTAATTAGTGTCCAGATTAAGATTGTTTGAAATTTCTGCAATATTGATTGTCAGATAATTTCCAGAACCTGAAACACTGTTTATTTTTTGAAATTTGAATGTTCCGTAGTTACATTCATACTTTAAATTTTGACCTTCATTAAGCGTTAAATCAGTATAATTGGTGTCAAGATTTAGATTTCCAGATTCATTAATTTTAAGTCCAGAATAACGTGCATGAATATTACCACTTTTTATATAATCAATATTGGAACCCTGGCAGTAGGCAATTTCGATTCGGTTATTGGCACCGTTTAATTTTCCTAGGTTTATCTTTCCGTATTTACAGCTGATGTTTGCAGTTGCTTCCAAATTTTCAGTTGTAATGTTCCCATATTTATTGAAGAGTTTTGCTGCGCCTTTTTTGGGAATCTTAACCACATAATTTATTTCAAAACTATTACTGCTTCCTCTGCTTTTAAGCGAAGAATTTCCAATAGAGGTTACTGCAGTAACCTGTGTTTTTAGTGCAGTTATATCAACATCAATACTGTTTAGTCGCTCGTTTACCCAATTTTCGTCTGCACCAGAAACCTTGATTGTGATGTCAATGTCAATCTTATCTTCATCCCATGTAGTAACGGTGATGTTTCCATATCGATTGTCAATATCAATTCCGGCATTTGAGTTTACGATATAGGTTTTTTTAATGTTCTTTTGTTTTGAGATATAGGTATCATCATTTGCTAATCCTAAATAAGGGATTAGAAGTAATAAGAATAGTATTTTATATAGTTTCTTCATGACTTGTATTTTTTAAATTTTCATTTTCTTCGATTCGTTTCAGTACCGTTTGCAAAAAAGAGATTCTGGTTTGAAGATTACTGATCATTGCGTAAATAATTTGTTTGTTTTCACCGTTTTTCTGCAATTCTTTAATGATTTTTTGATAGTCAGCATCAAAAACTTTCATCTGATTTAATGCGTCATTAATAATCTGCTGATTTTCAGGTGAATTTTTCTCTTTTAACTTGACCAGTTCATTATCAATCAAAATATTGAAAATTGAATCAGTTCGCTGTGTTTCTTTAGAAGCAAACTTAAAATCTTTTGGTTTTTTTTCTGTATTGTAAAAAACTGACACACTCAAAAGCAGCACAATAGATGCAGCGACAGAGGTTATTAGCCAATATTTTTTCTTAGGTTGTTTTTTGTTTAATTTTTGAAGAAAATCATTCTGGTGCCCAAGTTCTAGTTCTTGGATATCCCATTGATTTTCGAATTTTTCAAATAATTGATCTAAACTTTCATTCTCCTTTTTCATATATCTAAATTAATTTTAGAGGTAATTTAATTGTTGTCTATTTTCTTGTGCACCGAGTCTAAACAGTAATTTTTATTTCCTCTAATTTTTTTCGTAAATTTTCTTTTGCGCGGCTCAGAGTCGTTCTGCAATTGGCATAACTGATATTCAGAATTTCGCAGATTTCTTCCTGATCATATCCTTCAATGTAAAAAAGTGTCAGCACCATTCTGTAATTATCTTTTAAATCTAAAATAGTATCTAAAACCTGCTTTACTTTTAGGTTTTCCATGTCAATACTGTCCGAAACAATACTGTCGTTCTCTTCAATTTTGTAAAGGCTTTTACTTAAATCCTCGGCCTGAAAAGCGTTGTTTTTCTTGTAAAAATCAATACTGTAATTGATTACAATTCGTTTAAGCCACGCCCCGAAGGCGACTTCCTGCTTATAATCGTTTATTTTTGTAAAAGCCTTTAAGAAACCTTCCTGCATGACGTCTTGTGCAAAATGCTCGTCTTTTACAATACGATAAGCAACGTTGTACATCGCTTTAGAATAGCGGTTGTACACTTCAAACTGCGCTTTTTGGTTATTAGCCTTGCAAAGCGCAATTAATTCCTCGATATTTTGATTGGTTATGCTCAATTTTGATTGTTGGTTTATACTAATGACTTCTACTTTTTTGCTTTGTTACAGTTTTAAATAAAAAAAATATTTTTTTTTCGCTTTTACGTAAAGGCGTAAGGAAGAATAAAAGTATCCATATACTTTTGCTGAAATTTACTTACAATTTACCATTAACAAAATTTAAAACTATGAAAAAATTAAAAGGCTTTGCTTTAATGACGCTTTTTGTGTCTACATCATTATTAATCTCATGTTCGAGTGATTCAGGAAGTGATGATCAAGGCAATGAGTCTTCTCAGGGAGATTACTGGCCAGCTGCAGTTGGTAATCAGTGGGTTTTGAACAACGGATCTGATATTTCTATGAAAATAATCGGTACAGAAAAAATTGGTGAGAGCACTTACTATAAATTTGATAAGTTCCTTACACCTTCTAGTAGTGATGTTGCGGGATCAGCTACGTCATGGCTAAAAAAATCTGGCGGAACTTACAATATTAAATTGGATGATATTGTAACAAACAGTGGTGGAATTTCGAGTAAAATAAGCGGTTACGAATTTGTGTTTTTCAAAGATAATTTGAATGTGAATGAAACTTGGACTGGAAATTATACGCAAACTACGACGATAGATTATCCTAACATACCAGCTATTAAAATGAATGTAAAATATACAGGAACAATTTTAGAAAAAGGAGCAACTGCTGTCGTTAAGAATGTTACTTATAAAGATGTAATCAAATTCAAATTTAAACTAGAAACATCTGTAGAAGGACAAGCAGCTGGTTCTTCTGAAGCTGAATACTGGATGGCAAAAGATGTTGGAGTTATTAAATTTGTATTTAACAAAGTAGCAACAGATTTGGTTTCGTATAAATTGAACTAAAATTCTGATATAAGATTTTAAAAGCCGAAATTAAGTTTCGGCTTTTTTTATGCAATTCGGTTTTTGGGGTATTTCCGTTCTGTTGTTTTTGGATTTGGCATAATGATTGTCTATTTTTACGGCCTGCCTTGTATATGAAATGTTTACTACACATTTAAGAAAAAAGAGTCCTACATACAGTGCTTTTACAGACAGCGATAATTTTTTAATGACAAAAAGACTTATATTTTATTATGTCAAACCATAAAATACTCACCATTGACAATCTGTCACTTCAGGAATTTGATTCAGAGGCAGAATTAATTCCATTATTAACTCCCGAGGACGAAGAGGAAATGAACAATGAAGAACTTCCTGTTTCGCTTCCAATTCTGCCTTTACGCAATACTGTTTTATTTCCGGGAGTTGTAATTCCGATTTCTGCGGGAAGAGACAAATCAATTCGGTTGATCAATGACGCAAATGCAGGAAGTAAGATAATTGGAGTTGTTTCTCAAATCAACGAAGAAGACGAAGATCCTTCAAAAGACGATATTCATAAAATTGGAACTGTTGCTCGTATTTTAAGAGTTTTGAAGATGCCTGACGGAAATGTTACCGTTATTCTACAAGGGAAAAAACGTTTTGAGATTGATGAAATCGTTTCAGAAGACCCATATATGACTGCGCAGATCAAAGAGGTTGAAGAATTGCGTCCAGATGAAAATGACAGTGAGTTTACCGCAATTTTAGATTCGGTAAAAGAGCTTGCAATCCAGATTATAAAAGAAAGTCCAAATATTCCTTCTGAAGCAACTTTTGCGATTAAGAACATTGAAAGTCAATCGTTTTTAATCAATTTTGTTTCTTCAAATATGAATTTGACAGTAAAAGAGAAACAAGGTCTTTTATCAATAAATGGTCTTAAAGACAGAGCACTTGAGACTTTGCGTTATATGAATGTTGAGTTGCAGAAATTGGAACTAAAAAATGACATTCAGTCAAAAGTGCGTTTTGATTTAGATCAGCAACAAAGAGAATATTTCCTTCACCAGCAAATGAAAACCATTCAAGAAGAATTGGGAGGCGTTTCGCAAGAAGAAGAAATGGACGAAATGGGGCAGAAAGCCAAAACAAAAAAATGGGACGAAAAAACGCAGAAACATTTCGAAAAGGAATTGTCAAAAATGCGCCGCATGAATCCGCAGTCTCCAGATTTTGGAATACAGAGAAATTATTTAGAGTTGTTTTTAGAATTGCCTTGGGGTGAATTTTCTAAAGATAAATTTGACTTAAAACATGCTCAGAAAATTTTAGATAAAGACCATTTCGGACTTGATGAAGTTAAGAAAAGAATGATTGAGCATTTGGCTGTTTTAAAACTGCGAAATGATATGAAATCGCCGATTATTTGTTTAACAGGGCCTCCAGGAGTTGGAAAAACTTCTATCGGACGTTCTGTTGCAGAAGCTTTAGGACGTGAATATGTTCGTATTTCTCTTGGCGGTCTGCGTGATGAAGCTGAAATTCGTGGACACAGAAAAACTTATATTGGCGCAATGCCTGGAAGGATTATTCAAAGTCTTAAAAAAGCAGGTACATCAAATCCTGTTTTTATTCTAGACGAGATCGATAAGCTTTCAAGCGGTAACAGTGGTGATCCTTCATCAGCTTTATTAGAAGTTTTGGATCCGGAACAGAACAATGCTTTTTATGATAATTTCCTTGAAATGGGGTACGATTTATCTAAAGTGATGTTTATCGCGACTTCTAACAATATGGGAGCGATTCAGCCGGCTTTAAGAGACCGAATGGAAGTAATCAAAATGTCGGGCTATACTATTGAAGAAAAGGTAGAAATTGCTAAAAGGCATTTATTTCCGAAACAGCTTGAAGCGCACGGGTTAACTTCTAAAGATTTAACAATTGGCAAAAAACAATTAGAAAAAATTGTAGAAGGTTACACGCGCGAATCTGGTGTACGTAATCTAGAAACAAAAATTGCACAGGTAATCAGAAATGCAGCAAAATCAGTTGCAATGGAAGAGGAGTACAATAAAAAAGTTACTGATGAAGATATTGTTGCCATTTTAGGAGTTCCAAGATTAGAAAGAGATAAATACGAAAATAATGATATTGCAGGAGTAGTGACTGGTCTTGCATGGACAAGTGTAGGAGGCGATATCTTATTTATAGAATCATTGATTTCTGAAGGAAAAGGATCTTTGAGCATTACCGGAAACCTTGGAACTGTAATGAAAGAATCTGCTACAATTGCTTTAGAATATATAAAAGCTAATGCCAAGAAATTAGGATTAAGTTCTGAGATTTTTCAAAAGTACAACATCCATTTGCACGTTCCAGAAGGCGCAACTCCAAAAGACGGCCCAAGTGCAGGTATTGCAATGCTGACTTCTTTGGTGTCTCTTTTAACACAGAAAAAAATAAAGAAAAGCGTTGCTATGACTGGCGAAATTACTCTAAGAGGAAAAGTCTTGCCAGTTGGCGGTATTAAAGAAAAAATCTTAGCAGCAAAACGAGCTAATATTAAAGAAATCATTTTATGTCATGAAAATAAAAGTGATATTGATGAGATCAAAGCAGAATATCTAGAAGGCCTTACCTTTTATTATGTAAAAGAAATGAGCGAAGTATTGGCTTTAGCGATAACCGATCAGCCAGTCAAAAATGCTAAGACTATTAAATAAATAATTGAAAGAGATAAATTTTCAAAATCCAAATTCCAATTTTAAACTTGGGATTTGGATTTTTTTTATGAATCCTATTTTTTTGGAATTTAAAATTTAGTTATTTATCTGATTTTTGTGTTATCATTGTTGAAAAACAGTTAGTTATAAAATTTATTTTATAAGTTATATAATTTTATATTTGTATTTGCGTTATTCCCATATAGGAACGCCAAAAAAAGAATGTTAAAACACTATGTTTTGTTTTTTATGCTACTAGTTTGTTCGATTTCATTCGGGCAGATTGGAGGGCGTTCAACCTATCAATTTTTGAATTTGACCACTTCGCCAAGACAGGCAGCGTTAGGA
This sequence comes from Flavobacterium procerum, assembly GCF_042431625.1. Lineage (NCBI taxonomy): Bacteria > Pseudomonadati > Bacteroidota > Flavobacteriia > Flavobacteriales > Flavobacteriaceae > Flavobacterium > Flavobacterium procerum. Next base: position 19,653 of record NZ_JBHLYW010000022.1, read on the forward strand.
GGAGATATTATTACAATTTATGATGAAGATGTTAATCAGGCCATGTCTAATCCTGCACTTATAAACGCAGATATGGATAATCATTTGGCAATTAATTACGGCAGTTATTATGGAGAAGCTTCTTACGGAACTGCTTCGTATGCATATACTTATGATCGTCATCTGCAAACATTTTATGCGGGAGTGAGTTATGTAAATTATGGCTCGTTTGAAGGTTATGATGAAAACGGACAAGCTACTTCTAACTTTACAGGAAGCGAAGGAGCACTAACGGTTGGATACGCTTACAATATTCCGTACACTGATTTTTATATTGGATCCAACGCAAAGCTAATAACTTCAACTTTAGAAAGTTATAATTCTATTGGAGGCGCTATAGATTTAGGTTTTTTGTATTTGAATGAAAGAAACGATTTGAATTTGGCGTTGGTAATTCGAAACATTGGAACGCAGTTCACTACTTATTCTGGAATTAAAGAAAATTTACCTTTTGAAATTGTTGCTGGCGTTTCACAAGAGTTGGAGCATGTACCCATTCGCTGGCATCTTTCGTTAGAAAACCTGCAGCAGTGGAATATCTCTTTTTCGAACCCTGTACGTGGTGAAACCAACATTGACGGATCAAAAAGCAACGAAAAAGTCTCATTTGTAAATAATGCTCTTAGGCATGTGGTTTTTGGGGTAGAGCTTTTTCCTAAAAAAGCATTTAATTTTCGTTTAGGATATAATTTTAGAAGAGGGGAAGAATTAAGAGTTGAGGAACAACGCAATTTTTCAGGAATCTCATTAGGGTTTGGTTTAAAAATGAATAAGTTGAAATTTAACTATTCATATTCTAGATATACATTGGCAGCTAATACAAGTCTTTTTGGTCTAATTTTAAATTTTCAGTAACTTATATGAAAATAATCAGTTTATTTCTGTTTATGACTGCGGGTTTTTTTACGGGTTCAAACCTCTATTTTAATGAAGATGATGCACTTTCAACCATTGAGATTGAAAGGATAAACACCAGAATAGTCGATATTAAAAATATGATTAGTTCTGATTCTAAATACAATTCAAAAATTGTTTTTTTAGTCGATATGAAGGTTCCTTCTGGAAAAAACAGATTTTTTATTTATGATTTAGAAAAAAATGAAGTTATAGACCAAGGACTTGTCGCACACGGTTCTGGTTCGGAGACAGGAGTAAAAGGCGTTTTGAAATTTAGTAATACTTTAAATTCAAACTGCACAGCCCTTGGCAGATACGCAATCGGTAAAAACTACAAAGGTATTTTTGGAAAAGCTTATCGGCTTGCTGGTTTAGAAGAAACAAACAACAATGCTGTAAAACGTGCAATAGTGTTGCATCATTATTCGGCAGTTCCTTATGCTGAACAGGATTATTACATAAGCAACAGTCATGGCTGTCCGATGGTAAATGAGCAGTTTTTCAAAAGAATAGAAAAGATAATTGATAGTTCTAAGTCGAATATTATTATGGATATTTACTATTAATAAAGTCAAATAAAAAAAATACTAAATGCTATTGTCATTGACGGATTTTGTCAATTGGGAGTAGCATTTTTTTTGGATTGTTTTTTAAAGATTGTTTTTCATTTTTATGAATCTTTAATCACACTATCATTATATTTGCGGAAGATTTAAAAGCGTAATTTTGAAGCTGTATTTTAGAAATATCGGCCTCACTTGCTTTGTCTCTCTTTAATTAGAATTAAGAATTTTAAAACTTAAAAATTGAAAAAAATTACAATTGCTATCGACGGATTTTCATCAACAGGAAAAAGTACTCTGGCAAAACAACTGGCAAAACAATTGGAGTATGTATATGTAGATACAGGAGCGATGTATCGTGCCGTTGCTTATTTTGCGATGCAAAATCAATATATCGGAGCTGATTTCTTTGATAAAAAAGCATTGATTGAAGCTTTGCCTAAAATTCAGTTAGAGTTTAAGTTTAATGCTGACTTAGGTTTTGCAGAAATGTATCTGAATGGTGAAAATGTTGAAAAACCAATTAGAACGATTGAGGTTTCAAGTTTTGTGAGCAAGGTTGCCGAAGTTTCTGAAGTGCGTTCAAAACTGGTAGAACAACAGCAAGAAATGGGGACAAACAAAGCAATTGTAATGGACGGAAGAGATATCGGAACTGTGGTTTTTCCGGATGCTGAATTGAAAATTTTTATGACTGCAACTGCAGAAACCCGAGCACAAAGACGTTTTGATGAATTGCAACAAAAAGGTGATAATGTAACTTACGAAGAAGTTTTGAAAAATGTACAAGAAAGAGATTATCTGGATACCCATCGTGAAGATTCTCCGCTTGTAATAGCCAAGGATGCAATTGAGATAGATAATTCTTATTTAAGCAAAGAAGAACAGTTTCAGGTTGTTTTGGAATTGGTAGAAGATATTGTTAAAACAGCGTAATTTTTTGCAGATAATATTTTTAATGTTAGATTTACCGCTTCATTTTTATTAAAAGACAAATTCATTTTATGGGAATTAAAAACAGATTGATCTTAATGAGCTTTCTTCAATTTTTTGTTTGGGGAGCATGGCTTATCACAATAGGAAATTATTGGTTTGGGACAAAGAATTGGGAAGGTACTCAGTTTGGACTTGTTTTTGGAACCATGGGAATTGCTTCTCTTTTCATGCCTACGCTTACGGGTATTGTCGCTGACAGATGGATCAATGCTGAAAAATTATATGGTTTTCTTCATATTTTATATGCATTAGTTTTGTTTGGAATCACACAAGTCACAACTCCGGATACTTTTATTGTTGTGATGCTTTTGGCAATGTGTTGCTACATGCCAACAATTGCATTGAGTAATTCGATTTCTTATACTGCACTCAAATTAAATAATAAAGATGTTGTAAAAGATTTTCCACCGATTCGTGTGTGGGGAACAATTGGTTTTATTGCGGCGATGTGGATTACCAATTTGTCAGGAAGCAAAGCAACTGAATATCAGTTTTATATTGCCGGAATCGGTGCTTTGGTATTAGGGATTTATGCTTTTTCGCTTCCTAAATGCGAACCACAGCGCTTGATCAAGGAAAATGCATCATGGATAGAAGCTCTTGGTTTGGAGTCTTTTAAGTTGTTTGGAAATTACAAAATGGCTTTGTTTTTCGTTTTTTCAATGTTTTTAGGAGGAGCGCTTCAATTGACAAATGCTTATGGTGATGTGTTTTTGGATGAATTCAAACATTTTCCTAAATATGCAGATTCATTTGTAATCAAATATTCTACGATTATTATGTCTATTTCTCAGGTTTCTGAGACTCTGTTTATTTTAGCGATTCCATTTTTTCTTAAACGTTTTGGTATCAAACAAGTAATGCTTATCAGTATGCTGGCTTGGGTACTGCGTTTTGGATTGTTTGCTTTTGGAGATCCAGTTGGCGGTTTGTGGATGATTATTTTATCTTGTATTGTTTACGGAATGGCGTTTGATTTCTTTAATATTTCTGGGTCATTATTTGTTGAAAGCAATACAGACTCTAAAATACGTTCTTCTGCACAAGGTTTGTTTATGATGATGACTAATGGAGTAGGAGCAGTTCTAGGAAGTCTTACATCGGGCTGGGCAATTGACCGTTTCTTTACAAAATCTTTTAGTACTTCTAGCGAATTAGCAGGATTCTTGCAGACCGATTCGTCTAATGGCAAAATGCTGGAATTTGTAAAAAGTCAAGGAAATTCGATTGCTGCTGATGGTGCTTTTTCAAATCCTGTTTTAATGAAAGATTGGCATACCATATGGCTGTCTTTTGCAGTATATGCTTTGGTTATTGCGATTGCTTTTGCGTTTTTATTCAAGCACAAACACAATCCGCAGGAAATTGAAAAGTTGAGTCATTAAATTATTTAACGTGTAATTTTTGTCTAGTTTTTAAGCTTTGACAAAGATGTTGCTATAGTAAACCCGACAGTTTTGAACATGTCGGGTTTGTTTTAATGACATCTTTTTTTAAATCTTGTTTCTGAACTTTATATATACTAATAGAGAAATAATATAGACAAAAAAGAAAATTTTCATTTTGTTGTTGTTCTCAATTTCTTCCGAAATGTTTATTTTCTTTTGATCTTCATAAGCAAACTTTGAAATGACATTGTCTAGATACCATATATGCAGTGAATCTTGGTGTTTTGCCATGTATTCGTATATTTCTTGCTCGTATGATTGGTGATTTAAGATAACTCCTTTTATGTCCTGATTGTTTAAACTTCCATTTTTGAAGTAAAAAGTAGTTGATGATGAAGATGATGAGTTAGTTCCGCTTCTGGTAGAGGATGTTTTTGTAGAATCAATTTTTACTTTAATTTTTTTGAACTCTTTTTCGTGTTTAATAATTTGATAATTATCTTTAAACTCAAATATAAAAAGCAATATCATAAAAGTTGAAAATCCCAATATTGATATGAATACTATTGATAGGAATGAATTTGTGTTCTCTTGTTTCATATTTGAAAAATCTGTTGAATGTAAATGAAAAATTTTCTCCACAAAGGAATAAAAATTTTTAAGAATATAGTTTCGCATAGTAAACCTGAAATTTCTTTAGAACCATCAGGTTTTATTTGATGTAATCTTTTGAAAATTAAACAATCTTAGCTAGCCCCGATAGAGCCAGATATCCTTTTTTGCCGGGGTTCGGCATAAAAGATATGGGCGAAAGCGGGACCTCACGTTCTTAAAAGCCTGATAGAGCTGCTTCTCGTCAATTAAGAACCTTTCAATTTTGTAAGTTCATATTTTAATGTTAATCTTGTAGTTATTTTGGTAAGAAAGTTTTTAATAAGTTTTAGGTGTTCCAAAAACCGGATTATTGCTTTCAAGCCATATTTAGGTTAAGAAATAATTCAAATCATTATAATTTATGGACAAATTTTACAAACCATCAGGCAAATTTTCGCCAACTTTTATTTTATGTTTTTTGCTAGCCAGTTTTATAGCATTTCCTGTACTAGGATTAATTTATGCTTACTGTATTTGGTATATTCCTTTTGTATATATAAACTTTTTCATCACGATAGGTTTTGGCTTTCTTGTCGGATTTGTACTGTCTTGGCTTGTAATAAAAAAAGGTAAAGTGAGAAATCCGTTTTTAGGATTTATCATCGGGTTGGTAGGAGCGCTTGTTGCCTTATATCTTCATTGGGCAATCTGGATTGATTTGGTGATTAATGCAGGAGAAAGTTATGGGGATCAAAAGCTCGGATTTACAGTAAGTAATATTGAGTTTCTACAGGTTTTTTCATTAATCTTAAGGCCTGATTTAGTTTTTGATTATATTGGTCAGGTCAATCAATATGGTACATGGGGGATACGCAGTGCGACAATCTCTGGAACTTTCCTATGGGTTATTTGGGCTATTGAATTTCTTATTGTTGTTGGTATCTCGTGTTTCCTTCCGTATTTAGAAGCTAAAAAGCCTTTTTCAGAATCTACTAATTCTTGGTATGAAGAAGTTGTATTACCGGCTTTTAGTTACATAGAAAACAGAAATCAGATACTTGCTGCTCTTTTAGCCAATAATAATGAAGGTTTTGATGGATTGAGTAGTGGTGTTGATAAGAAAGAGGAGAGCCACAGTGTGTTTACGCTTTATAAGTCTAAATCCGGAAAAAACTACTTATCTGTAGAAAATAAAACATCTGTCGTAGACGATAAAGGCAATATTTCATTTGATAGTGATCAAATTGTAGAGTATATTTTGATTAATAATGATTTATCAAAATTATTATCAGAAAAATAATAAATGGGGCAACTATTTGTAATTACAAATATTTGTAGTAATTTTGCAAACCTTTTGGCGGAGAAGAGTTTCCATTAGGAATCAACTATTTATGTAAAACAACTTCTGTATTTTCTATCGCATAGAGAAACTCGAGAAAAGCAGAATACAAATTTTTTTATCAGCATGTCTGAACAAACAAAATCACAAGAAGAGTTTTTAGCAAATTTTAACTGGCATAACTTCCAAGAAGGAATCGATGCAGTAGATGAGAAAAACTTGCAAGAGTTTGAAGAACTAGTATCAAAAACTTTCATCGCTACAGATCAAGAAGAAGTAGTTGAAGGAGTTGTTGTTAGAATTACAGATAGAGACGTTATCGTTGATATCAATGCTAAATCTGAAGGTGTTATTTCTTTAAACGAATTTCGTTACAACCCAAATTTAAAAGTAGGTGACAAAGTAGAAGTATTAATCGACATCCGTGAGGACAAAACAGGTCAATTAGTATTATCTCACAGAAAAGCACGTACTATCAAATCTTGGGATAGAGTTATTGCGGCTAATGAAACTGGAGAAATCGTTAACGGTTTTGTTAAATGCAGAACTAAAGGAGGTATGATCGTTGACGTATTCGGTATCGAGGCGTTCTTACCAGGATCTCAAATTGACGTTAAGCCAATTAGAGACTACGATGTATATGTAAACAAAATGATGGAATTCAAAGTGGTAAAAATCAACCACGAATTCAAAAACGTTGTTGTATCTCATAAAGCGCTTATCGAGGCTGATATTGAAGTACAGAAAAAAGAAATCATCGGTCAATTACAAAAAGGACAAGTATTAGAAGGTGTTGTTAAAAACATTACTTCTTATGGTGTGTTCATTGACTTAGGTGGTGTTGACGGATTAATTCACATTACTGACCTTTCTTGGAGCAGAATCAATCACCCAAGTGAAGTTCTTGAATTAGACCAAAAATTAAACGTTGTAATCCTTGATTTCGATGATGAGAAAACAAGAATTCAATTAGGATTGAAACAATTAAACGCTCACCCATGGGATGCTTTAGATGCTAACTTAGCTGTTGGAGATAAAGTAAAAGGTAAAGTAGTTGTAATCGCTGATTACGGTGCATTTATCGAAGTTGCTGAAGGTGTTGAAGGTTTAATCCACGTTTCTGAAATGTCATGGTCAACTCACTTACGTTCTGCTCAGGACTTCGTGAAAGTTGGAGATGTTGTTGAGGCAGTTATCTTAACTCTTGACAGAGATGATCGTAAGATGTCATTAGGTATCAAACAATTAACTCAAGATCCATGGACTGACATTACTTCTAAATACCCAGTAGGTTCTAAACATACAGGTATCGTTAGAAACTTTACAAACTTTGGTATTTTCGTAGAATTAGAAGAAGGAATTGATGGATTAATCTACATTTCTGACCTTTCTTGGACTAAGAAAATTAAACACCCATCTGAGTTTGTAAACGTTGGTGAAAAACTTGATGTAGTGGTATTAGAATTAGATGTTGAAGGACGTAAATTATCTTTAGGTCACAAACAAACTACTGCTAATCCTTGGGATCAATACGAAGATTCTTTCGCTGTAGGAACTATCCACAATGGTGAGATTTCTGAAATCGTTGACAAAGGAGCTACTGTAGAATTCGGAGATGATATCGTTGCTTTCATTCCTACTCGTCACCTTGAAAAAGAAGACGGAAAGAAATTGAAAAAAGGTGATACAGCTGATTTCAAAGTAATCGAGTTCAACAAAGAATTCAAAAGAGTAGTTGCTTCTCACACTGCTATCTTTAGAGAAGAAGAAGAGAAGAACGTAAAAGCTGCTACTGAAAATACTTCATCTGCATCTACTAACGCACCAGCTGCGACTTTAGGTGACAACAATGATGTATTAGCTGCTCTTAAAGCTAAAATGGAAAAAACTGAGAAAAAATAATTCTTAGCTTTTTTGTAAATAGAAAGTCCCACAGAAATGTGGGACTTTTTTTGTTTTTTTATGTTTGCCACAAAGGCACGAAGGCACAAAGTTTTTTTTTCCCTTGGACTTTTAAAATTGTTTCTTTAAAAACAAGAACCTTGTCTAAATGATAATTTTTTTTTGAATTAATTTGAAGTTACCAACTTAGATTCTTCTGGTGTAAATTCTGGAAGAATTGTATAAGAATTGATGTTGGCAATTTTCAATTCGTCTAGAATATCTACTAGATTTCCGTAATTGGATTTCTTTGTAGGTTTTATAATAACAGAAATACTCCTTCCTGGTTTGCCTAGTTGTGCAGCATATTTTAATGTAGCATTGTTATAAGCTGCTATTCTTTTACGAATACCATCTTTTCCATATTTAGTTATTTGCGGTTCTATTTTTGGAGCTTCCAAAAGTCCAGCATAATAGATTAATTTGTCATCTGATCCTAATATAATTGTAAATGTTCTGTTTTCTCCATAATGAGGAACTGGACAGTCGCAACATTCGCTGCCTCCATTTAAATCTAAAATTTTAGGCTTTGATAATTCTCCAACAACCATAAAAAATATAATCAATAAAAAAGAAACGCTGACCATTGCAGTTAAATCGACTCTTGAATTTAGTTTTCTGCTTCTGACTTTTTGAGGAAGGTTTTTCATGACTTTAGGTTTAAGCTAATCTGAGTTATCTAGAAGCTAATAATTTTGCTTCTTCTGGAGTAAAATCGTTTACAATTGAATAAGTGTCGATTTTGGCAATTGCCATTTCATCTAAAATATCTACCAGGTTTTTAAAATTAGATTTTTTACTTGGTTTTATGATTACGATAGCTCCTCGGTTTGGTCTTCCTGTTGAAGCAGAATATTCAAGTATTGCTTTTTGCTTTTCTTTTAATTCTTTACGAATTCCATTTTTTCCATATTCCATTTTTTTAAGAGTAAATTGTGGGTAATCAAATAGTCCCCAATACATTATTATTTTATCATTTTCATCAAGCATAACTGTAATTACGCGTTCTTCAACTCCCTTACTGCAACCATAGGATCTTCCACAACCCCAATCGTTATCGGGTAAGGCGATATCCATTATTTTTGGTTTCGACAATTCCCCAACAACCATAAAAAATATAATTAGCAAAAAAGAAACGCTTACCATTGCGGTTAAATCGACTCTTGAATTTAGTTTTCTGCTTCTGACTTTTTGAGGAAGGTTTTTCATATAATCTATATTTTAATTGGACGCTAATAGTTTTTCTTCTTCAATACTAAAATCATTCACAATAGCATACGTATCAATTCCTGCTATTGCCATTTCGTCTAAAATGTCAACAAGATTTTTAAAATTGCTTTTTTTGCTTGGCTTAATAATAACAATTGCTCCTGATTTTGGTCTTCCTATTGCAGCACTATATTCTCGAATAGATTTATTCTTTTGAAATAACTCTTTACGAATACCATCTTTGCCATAATCTATCTTTTTTGGATTTTCTATTAGAGTGTACAAATTTCCAAAATAGGTAATAATTTTATCTTTGTCGTCTAGCAATACAGTTATAGTACGATTCGCTCCAGTGGGATAGCAGTGTAAAACACAATCGAATTCTTCTGAGGAAGGAGTAGGGAGACTTAAATCCATTACTTTCGGTTTTCGCAATTCGGCTGCGACCATAAAAAATATAATCAAGAGAAAAGAAACACTTACCATAGCCGTTAAATCAACTATCGAATTTAGTTTTCTGCTTCTGATTTTTTTGGGAAGGTTTTGCATGGCTAATGAATTTTTACTAAAGATAATGATAAAGTTTTTACGATAATTAATTTAATTGTAGAAAATATTGTAAATATTTTATATTTCTAAAGTCTTGATTTTACAGGGATTTTGGTAATTAATAACCAAAATAAAATAATAATGAAAACCAAAGTGAGATTTTAGGCGTAAATGAGCTTATAACTTAAAAACAATTATTATGAAAACTAGAAAATTTTTAACAACAACTATTTTAGCTTTAGCATTCGGATTTACATCATTCGCTCAAAAAACTGTAATGGTAGGAGGTGCGGCAATGTATCCAAACAAAAATATTATAGAAAACGCCGTAAACTCCAAAGATCATACAACTTTGGTTGCTGCAGTAAAAGCGGCTGATTTAGTAGAAACCTTAAAAGGCAAAGGACCATTTACCGTTTTTGCACCAACAAATGCAGCTTTTGATAAACTTCCAAAAGGAACTGTTGAATCATTATTAAAACCTGAAAACAAAAAGAAACTACAAACTATCTTAACCTATCATGTTGTTGCTGGAAAATGGAGTGCTGCGGATATTGCAAAGGCGATTAAAGACGGTAAAGGAAAAGCTTCTATTAAAACAGTAAGCGGCGGTACTTTGACAGCTTGGATGAAAGGAAAAGATTTATATATTAGTGATGAGAATGGTAATAAATCTAAAGTTACCATTGCAGATGTGAATCAGTCAAATGGAGTTATTCATGTGGTAGACGCTGTTCTGCTTCCAAAAAGTTAAATATAATAAACTAGAATGTCCTTATTATAAGACCTGCGTCGTAAACGCAGGTCTTTTTTGTTAATTGCTTTTAAGCATTTTAAAAACATACTCTTTGTAACTCGCTCCAATCGGAATTTCAATAGTACCGATTTCGACATCATAAGCTGTAAAGGCTGTAATGTTTTTTAAATTGATGATGAAGGAACGATGAATTCTGAGAAAATTTTTACTCTGAAGTTCTATTTCGATATCACTGATTTTATATTTAGCATTTAGCTTTATTCCGTCTTTTTGGTGAACGATAATATAATCTTTTACGCTTTCGATATACAAAATTGAATCAACACTTATTTTATTGAACTTTGGTCCGTTTTTAATATAAATGAAATCTTCTTGAGACGGTGTAATGATTTTATTATTTACCGGAGCATTGATTCTTAAATAACGATCGGTGGCTTTAAAAAAGCGATCGAAAGTTATGGGTTTCAAAAGATAATCAACTATATCCAAATCGTAGCTTTCTAAGGCATATTCGCGGTAAGCTGTTGTAAATATAACTGCTGGTGGATTTCTCAATGTTTTTAAAAAATCGATTCCAGTTATCTGTGGCATCTTAATATCCAAAAACATTAAATCTACGGAAGTTGTTCTCAAAAGTTCGGCTGCTTTCAATGCATTTGAACAAGTGCCTACAATTTCCAAATAATCTAATTTGCTGATATGATTCTGCATTAAACTGATTGCCAATGGCTCATCATCAACTAATAAACATTTTATTTTCATGATGCTAAATTATTTGCTGTCAGATTTATTTTGAGCTGTGCAGTAAAATCTGCATCAGTTTTGGTTACGTTAAAAGTATAATTTCCAGGATAGATTTTATCCAATTGTTGCGTAATATTATTCAAGCCAATTTTACCGCTTTCTACTTCAGATTCAATATTATTAATTGAATTTCGAATCGTAAACTCAAAATTGTTATTCAATAATTTTAAATCAATTTCTATTCTTGGGGAACTTCCAACATCTTCTCCAGCTCCGTGTTTAAAGGCATTTTCGACTAATGAAAGTAATATTAAAGGGGCAATTGATCTGTTTTGATCTGTGTGGTGATTAAAAGTCACGCTCAAACGTTCGTCGTAACGCAGTTTTTCAAGTGAAATATAATTGTCAATTAATGTGATTTCTTGCGATATTGGCACATAAGTACTGCTGCATCGGTACAAAATGCAATCTAAAATTTCAGACAAAACGGCAATTGATTGTGAAGTTATAGGAGAATTTATAATTGAAAGAGAATAAATATTGTTTAGCGTATTAAATAGAAAATGAGGATTTAACTGTGCTTTTAAAATCTTTAATTCCGTTTCGGCTTTTTGTTTTTCAAGCAATAAAGATCTTTTCTGAATAATGTATTGGTCTTTAATTAATTTTATGAAAACAAAGAAGAGTGATAAAGAGAAGATATGCAGCAAATAGGCTCCAATTAAAGTGGGTATATCGGTCAGGATTTCTGAGATAGGTTCTTGATTAAAATCCCCTTTTCGTACAAATGTTTCCAAGTAGTAAATCATTACGATTCGCGCAATTACTGAAATGAGGTAACTGCCAATAATAAGTTCTGCCCAGACCCATGAATGATTTTGAGGCGTCATTAAGCGCGGCAGAATCCTGTACGATAAAAAGTACGCAGCTGTTATGGAAAACACTTCATAATAAAGTGTATATAAAACATCTACTCGCAGTTCATGAGGATCTGATGAAGTGTTTGTAGTAAAAAACATAATGAAAATGGCCGTCCAAAATATGACGTGAGCCGTAATACGGTATGCCGAAGCAAAGCTGATGAGTTTTTCAAATGGTGACATGTTTCAAAGTTACAGTTTATTTGTATAGAGAAAACCAGTTGTCGACAAACAGAGAAAAAATAAACACGAACAAGTAAAAAATAAAGCTGAAATTGATTAATAGCTTTTTTGTCCTTGTTTGCCGCTATTTGTATTCCTTATGTCATGTGCGAAAATTTTGAGTGGAATTAAAATAGAGTTTTGTATCAAATTCTTAACTCCATAACAAAATGAAACAGTTTGCACTATTACTCGTTATTTTAGTTTTTAAATTTACCGCTTTCTCACAATCGGTAGAATTTATTATAAAAGGAAATGTTGTTGATTCTAAAACAAAACAACCTATTCCGTTTGCGTCTATAATTTTAATGTCAGGTTCTCAAAAAATTAAAGAAACGACAACAGACGAAAATGGAAATTATATTCTTAAAAATGCTTCTGGAAATTTCCAGCTAAAAGCAGTTTTTGTTTCTTACTTGACTTTTACATCAGAAAACATTAATCTGAATCAGAATCTGACACGAAATATTTCTTTAGAAGAAAGTATCAATGAATTGAAAGAAGTAAATGTTGTCAGTGAAAAATCGGCGGTTGAATTAAAACTGGATAAAAAAGTATTTAATGTCGGAAAAGATATTTTATCTCGCGGAGGTTCTGCAAATGATATTTTGAACAATGTTCCTTCTGTAAATGTTGATGTTGCCGGAGTTGTAAGCCTTAGAGGAAACAACAGTGTGACTATTTTAATTAACGGAAAACCTTCTATGTTAACGGCCAACAATGGCTTGTCACAAATTCCTGCTGCTAATATTGAAAAGGTTGAAGTAATTACCAATCCATCTTCGGCTTACGAGGCGCAGGGTGGAGGCGGCATCATCAATATTATTCTGAAAAAGAACAGCGCAAAGGGATTTAATGGATCATTTCAGGCAGGAGCAGGGCATCCTTCAAATTATAACGTCAATGCCAATATCAGTTATAAGACAGAAAAAATAAATCTTTTTGGAAATGTCGGATATCGTGAAATAGATATTTATGGTTCTAATAAATTATGGCAGCAAAACATAAACAATGGCGTGACAACAATTCTGAATCAGTTTAATGACAGTAAGAGAAGCAGTAAAACAACCAGTATTTATGTAGGAGGTGATTATTATATTAATGACAAAAATACGCTTACCGCGAGTTATTATCGAGATCATAATAAAAGCAAAGATTTCACAAGTTACACCTATAACTATTCAAATGCTGCCAATACAACGGACAGTATTATCTCTAGATTTGAAAGGTATGAAGAACCTCAGATTTACAATGCTTTTGAAGCAAATTATGTAAAAACATTTAATAAGAAAGACAAAAAATGGACTTCTAGCGTGCAGTATGTTTTTTGGAATGATGATGAAAACCAATACATTGACCAGCAACGAATATTTCCTGATCAATCGCCAGTTTCCAATTTATATACGAATGATATTGAGAGAAGTAACGATATTTTTATAAAATCAGATTTTGTAAATCCGCTTAGCGAAAATTATAAAATCGAAATGGGAGTAAGAAGTGATTTACGCGCCATTAGAAGTGACTATTACACAATTTTAGATAATGTACAGCAAGACCAGTTTACGAATAAATTGAAATACGGTGAAAATTTATACAGCGCTTACTTTCAGTTTTCAGGCCGATTTAAAAAGTTCAATTATTTGTTAGGATTGCGTTCAGAGCTTTCAGACATAAAAATTTCGGATACTAAAAATACATTCAATAATTCAAAAAATTATATTAATTTATTTCCGACCGCCCATTTCGTTTACAACCTAACGAAGAAAACAGACTTGCAATTAAGTTATAGCAAGCGTATCAATCGTCCGAGATTTTGGCAACTGAATCCGTTTTCTGGACTTTCAGACTTGAGAAACCTGACTATCGGAAATCCAGATTTGGATCCCATGTTTACAGATTCATTTGAATTAACAGTTTTGGCAAAGCCAGGAAAACTGAGCATCAATCCATCCATTTATTACCAACATACAACTAACTTTTTTGAATATATCGTAGAACGCACAGATGAGAATTATTTCATCAACACACCTGTAAATCTGGGTACAGAAAAACGTTATGGAGCAGAAGTTGCTACAGTTTATAATCCTTTTAATTGGTTGAGATTGTCTTTAGATTTTAATTATTACAGCTTTAAGCAGCAAGGAAACTATAAGAATATAGTTTACAATGCACAAGATCAGACTTGGTTTTCAAGTTTTAGATCTGTGGTCAAATTCCCTAAAATTATTTCTGGAGATTTTAGTTTTAGATATCGAGGCAAAAATCAAGGAGTTCAAACCCTTACAGAATCTCAATATAGTGCAAACGCAGGTGTGAGCAAAGATTTTTTTGGAGACAAAATGTCATTGACCCTGAATGTAAATAACCTTTTCGATTCTCAGATTAGAAAAAGAGAAACTTCGACAGAATTCTATAAACTCAAATCTGAATATAAATCGCAAGGCCGTTATATAAACCTTACAGTAGTCTATCGTTTCAACAGAAATAAATCAGAATCCGATCGTTTGCCAGAATCCAATTAATTGATTTTAAATTTTTTGTAAAATTCAAATTCAAACAAAAGTCCCGAATGCCACAGGACTTTTGTTTGAATTCATTTATGAGAATATAAAATAACCCGTTGGGTGAAATTATTTTTTTTCAATTCTATTAAATCAGTTCAGATATAAATCTGCTTTAATCTGTATGAATCTGCGTGAAAAATTTATAAGCAAAAGTATTTCACGCAGATTTTAAAGGATTTCAGCAGATCAAATTAGATTTTAATTCTTGAATGAATCTATTTTGTTCTATTTCACCCAACGGGTTAAAATAATAAAAAAGTATCACTAAATATAACAGATTAGGTGCTTTTATTTTTTTTATTTTTTAGCCGTAAGTGTACTTCCCGCAGATGCAATAACGACACAAACTACCGCAAGAATTTCGTAGAAACTTAATTTTTCATACAAAAAGATAAAAGCACAGATTGAAGCTGCTGCCGGTTCTAAACTCATCAAAATACTGAAAGTTCTTGGAGGCAACTGTCCTAAAGCTTTCATTTCTAATGTAAACGGAATTGCACTGGACAAAAGCGCCAAAGCAACTCCCATACCGAAGAATGTAGGAGTGAGATTGGTTAATCCGTTTCCTAAGAAACCAAACGGAAGTATTAAGATTGCTGCAAATAACATTCCGGTTGATACAGCTTGCCCGCCATTCATTATTTTAGAAATTCTGCCTCCTAAAATAATATAAGCTGCCCAGAATGCACCAGCCAACAAAGCAAAAACAACACCAATAGAATCAATTTTGGCATTGTTCCATGGTGCAATAAGCAAGATTCCAATTGCAGCCAAAAGAACCCAACAATAATCAACTAATCTTTTTGAACCGAATATGGCAACTAATAATGGTCCGATAAATTCTAAAGTTACTGCAAGCCCGATCGGAATTCTTTCGATAGCATAATAAAAGACCAAATTCATGGCACCTAACGATAAACCGTAAGGCACAACGATTTTCCATTGTTGAGGAGTAATTTTCTTTAAATTCGGGCGATAGGCAATAAGAAGAATGATGGCCGAAACCCCAATTCTTATAGAAGCAGTTGCTGCGGCACCAAGCGCTGGAAATAAAGTTTTTGCAATTGCCGCGCCACACTGAACACTTAAAATTGCCAGTAAAACCGCTGGAATTGCAGGGATATTAAATTCTTTGTTTTTCATGAAGGTAACTCAAAATGACAATTGGCAATGCATATGACACTGCATTGTAACTGATTTAGAAAGGTAAAATTGAAAATGCTATCCTAAAGCACGTTTGGTTACGTAAGCACGATATCCAATAATAGCCATCTGCCATTTTTTTGCTTTAGAAATATCTAAACCTTGTTTGGTAAAACTAGGCAGAATCAATTTGTTTATTTTGGCTAAGATTTTAAACATAGATTTTTTTGCAAAGATATAAAAAAGACTTTGCTGAATAACAAAGTCTTTTGGGTTTTAGTTTATTGCAAGATCATAATGAGGTTTTTATCGCCTCCTTTTTCTGCATTAATTGCATTTACAGGCGCTTCGATCCAGCCCGATTTATTGATAACAAATTTAAACAGATAGGTTTTGTTTTTTTCGAATTGTTTCCTTGGGATTTTCAATTCAAAAGTGTTTTTGTTTTTCCGAACCATTTGAAATTTTTCATCCTTCGGATTCCAATTGTCAAAAGAGCCGGCAATTGATACTGATTTTACCAAATCTGAATTCAATGCCTTGTCATGAATATATGTAAAAACGACATCATCGTTAATCAGTTTATAACCATAAATTCCGGTTTGTGGGCTGTTCGCTGCTAAAAGCTCATTAGAGAGAGTTATAACCGCTTCGCCCAAAACATTGGCAGTATCTTCGTCGCTTATGTTTAGAATAATAGAAAAACCAAGATTTCTTTCAGGATAAAGCAACATCATATTTTGAGTGCCAAAGGCGCCGCCATGTTTCCAGCAGTTTTGCCCGTTTTCGTCAACTTCTATATAATCCCAAAAATAGCCATTCCATGTAGTGGAGCTGTTAAACAGATTTCGTTGGGATTCCTGTATAATCTTATTTTTGGTATTAAGTTCATATTGAATGAATTTAGTAAGATCATCTAAAGAAGATTTTAAACCTCCAGCAGCTTTCCAGAGATTATCAGAAATTCTAGGCATTAAAATCCCTTTTTTATTGTAGCCATTTGCTATAACAATTTTTTCATTGAGATTTATTCCTGTAGACTGCATATTCAGTTTCGAAAATATATTTTCTTTCAATAAAGTTTCATAGCTTTTCTGATATACATTTTCTAAAATGTGCGCTGCCAAGTTTACGCTTCCGTTGCTGTATTTAAATTTAGTTCCAGGTAAAGTGTCAAGTTTGATGTTTTTTAAATCTTCAAAAAACGTATCTCTATTGTATTGCTCATCCATTTTTTTAAAAGCAATATAACTAGTGTCGTTGCGGTTTTTTCTCAGTTCAGAATTATCAGGAAGGTCTTTGTCAAAGCCGGTTCTAAACGATACTAAATCTTTTATCGTAATTGGTGTTCCGTTATATTGCAAATTTGGATACAATCCTGTAATGTATTTTCGAATGTCATCTTCCAGACTAATTTTTTTTTCAGTTACCGCCTGAGCAACCAATAAACCTGTAAACAATTTAGTAATCGATGCGACTTCAAAAACGGTCTTATTTGTAGCTATATTGTCCATTTCTTTGTCTATTTCACCATAATGTCTAATGTAAGTTTTTCCATCTTTTACTACTCCAATAGAAACGGAATTAGCTTTTGATTTCTGAATTAAAATCGAAGCCGTTTTATCCATTGCAATGAAAACATCTTTTTCGGCACCAGTCTTTTTGTATTGTGCTGTCAGAGCAAACGAAAAAGATAAAATAATGAGTAAAACTATTTTTTTCATATTGATTTGTTTTTGTTTTCTAAAAATTCAAATCGTATTTGAGATTAACTAAAAATATAAAACCAGTGTTTTAACGCACTGGTTTCATACTTATTTTATAATTTTAGAAATTAAGATTTACTGCTGTATTTTCTTTCTTGTTTTCTCATTTCGTCGGCATGTTTTTTCATTTCTTTAGCATGTTGTTTCATGATTTCTGCCTGTTTTCTCATCTCATCAGCCTGAAGCTTCGCCTCTTTTTCATTAAAGTCCATGTTGAAATTGTAACTAAAAGTCTGATTCATTTCTCCTTGATATTTCTCCATTTCAGCTGCATATTTTTCCATAGCAATTTCATATTTAGCCATTTCTTTTTCAAAGATAACAGTGCGCTTAGACATCACTTCTTCCATTTCTTTTTCAAAAGCTCTCATATCAGGCTCAAACGCTGCCATTTTCTTTTCAAATTCGGCCATATCGGTTTCAAATTTTCTCATTGCCGCTTTATCATTTGGATTTGATGGTGCTAAAGGAGCTTTTGGCATTTTTGACATATCAATAACTGGAACTTTTGGCATTGGGCCTTGTGGAAAAGCTGGTGCTATCGGTGGAGTAGGTGGTGTGGCATAAGAATCTGAATAAGTATTTACGACCACTTTTTCTGAGTTTATAGGCGTTGGCGCATTAGGCGGTGTCGGTGGCTTAAGACCATCTATACTGATGTTTTTTGCACCATTAGTATCGGTACCGATTACCAATGTAAAATCTTTAATAGCCTTGTTCCCGTTCATACTAACAATCTGTTTTTTGCCGTTTTCAGGATTTACCTGAAGCTGTATTGAAGTCAGTTCGTCGTCAGTATTTCTTTTAACTTCAGAAACATTAAAATCCAGATTGTGATTTGTTTTTAGTTTCTCTTTTAAATCCTGTAACTGTTTATCAGATGTCTTTTTCGTAATGGTAATCAGTTCTTTCGTTTCTTTTACTGTATCTTTTTGAATAATAGTTTCGGTTCCGTTTTTCTGTTTTCTTTCCTGTGCAATGGTTTGAATTTGGAACAACAGAACAAAGGCTCCAAGTGCTGGAATTACGGCGTAATACTTCCAGTAGTTCGTCTTTTTTGATTGATTTTTGTTTAACATAACAATTCGTTTTTTGATTAATGATTGATAAAAATGATTGGTGATGGCAACGCAGGTATCGTGCGTTGTAATTTTCAGCAGTGTGTATTGATACGCTTTTTTGTCGGTAATTTTTTTTGCGGCTTCGCTGTCGGCAATAAATTCTAGATTTTGAAGAATTGCCTTTTTATAAAGCCACATAATGGGATTGAACCAAAACAGAATACAGAAAATTCTTGAAAGCAGTACATCTATAGTGTGTTTTTGATCACTGTGTACTTTTTCATGTTCTAAGATATTCTGCAGCTCAATTGGAGTGTACAGTGATGAGTTGTACACGATATAATCGAAGTAAGAAAAAGGCGCAATATTTTCGGTAACATCCACAAATTTAAAATCTTCTTGCTGTTTGATTTGTCTATTCTTTAAAACCGAATTTAGACTGTAAAAATCCAGAGCAAATTTGATCATAAACGCCGTAAATCCGAAGCAATAAATAGACAAGTAAACCCAATTCCAATTAATTTCAAAACTTTCCTGCTGTACAGTTTCTTGCGATACTGAAGCGTTCGGATATTGAACATCCGTTGTAGATAAATTGATGTTTTCTGCGGGCATAGCAACATTTTGAACCGTAACCACTGGAGCAGGAGCAGGGTCAATCCAGATTACTTTGGTATAAACTACAAATGGAAGAATTACAGAAGTTAACAGTCCGGCAAGTAGAAACCATCGACTGCTGTTAAAAAATGTTTCTTTGCGAAGCAGTAAAACGTAAGCAAAATAAAAAGTTGCCAACAGTCCGCTTGATTTTAAGATAAATATGAAAAGTGCTTCCATGGTTTTTGTGGTTATTTTGCTTCTTTTGGATTTTCGATCATTGCTAAGATTTCACGTAATTCGTCTGCCGAAATTTTTTCTTCTTTGGCAAAAAAGGAAACCATGCTTTTATAAGAGCTGTTAAAATAATTGTCAATTGCAGTATTCATAAAGCCTTTTCTATAATCTTCAATAGTTACAATCGGATAGTACTGGTGTGTGTTTCCAAATGCATTATGCGCGACATAACCTTTTTCTTCTAGATTGCGAACAATCGTAGAAAGCGTATTATAATGTGGCTGCTCCTCGAGAATCTCTGCCTGAATTTCTTTTACAAAAGCTTTTTTAAGCTTCCATAAAATGTGCATGATTTCTTCTTCTTTGTTGGTTAGTTTCTGCATTTTTTAATGTTTTAAGTTTCAAACGGTTAATTCTTACTTATGATTTCTATTACTCCATTCGCACCTTTTTCGCCGTATCTGTTAATTGCTTCTGTTCCTTTGAAAACACTTATCGACTCAACATTCTCAGACTTTATACTGTGTATATCAAAACTAGAAGGCATTTCTTCTCCATCAATAATTACAAGTGGTGAGCCAGATTGCATATTATTCTTTGTATTATTTGATACAAAGATTGTCGTTTTTCCTCCAGAAGTAGAAACATTAGTTATGCTTTTATTGTCAGAATCTGTGCTTACAATAGTGCTAATATTTCTATTAGTATTATGGTCAGCTTTTGTATTAGAAGAAGAATTAGTGTTAACATCATTACTTTCTTTAGTGGTTAGTTTTTTGCTTTTTACGATTTTTGGTGTTTTTTTAGAATCGGTTGCTTCTGAAGTCTGAATTCCGATTTTTTTATTGCCATTTTCGTCAGTAGTGACAATTATTCCAAAATCTTCAATTACTTCAGTTGATTTCTGAATGGATTGTGTTTTTTGATTGCCATTTTTAATATCAATTTTGATTGAAGTCAAATTATTATCTGCATTTCTTTTGATTTCAGAAGCCTCAAAATCAATATTATGAATTGATTTCAATTTTTCTTTGATTTCTTTTAATTGAGCATCTGTAGAACTTTTTTTGATTTTGTAAACGTCGACTGATTTGATTTTTCCCGACGTTTCTTTTACTGCTTCTTGTTTTTCTTTTGCAATTACTTCAATTTGAAATAATAAAACAAAAGCTGCAAGTGCTGGAATTATAACATAGTACTTCCATGAATTTCTTTTCTTTGATTGATTTTTGTTTAACATGACGATTCGTTTTTTGATTAATGATTGATAAAAATGATTGGTAATGGCAACACAATCAGTATGTGTTGTTATTTTTAAAAGCGTGTATTGATACGCTTTTTTGTCTGTAATTTTTTTAGCTGCCTCGCTATCTGCTATGAACTCCAAATTTTGACTGATTGCTTTTTTGTAAAGCCAAGCAATTGGATTAAACCAGAACAGAATGCAAAAAGCTCTAGAAATCAATACATCTACAGTGTGATTTTGGTCGCTATGCACTTTTTCGTGTTCCAAAATACTTTCCAATTCTAAAGCGCTGTACATTGATGAGTTGTACACGATGTATTCAAAGTAGGAGAAAGGAGCAATGTTTTCGTTGGTGTCAATAAATTTGAAATCTGCTTGCTGTTTGATTTTTTTTCCTTTTAAAACCAAATTGAGTTTGTAAAAGTCTACAGCAAATTTGATGGCTAAAGCCAAGAAACCTAAACCATAAATAAGGATTAGTATATTTTCCCAGTTTAGGAATGAATTCTCGCTTGAAAGATTTGAAGTCGTATCAAAAATTTCATTGTTTAAATCAGTTTCTGGGATAGGATTGATCCAGATAGTTTTTGTAAAAACAAGCAATGGAAGTGTTATCGAAAGTACTATGCCGCCAAGTAGAAACCATCTGTTACTGTTGAAAAAAGTTTCTTTTCTCAGTAGAAAAAAGTACGTGCAGTAAAACAAAAGCAGTAAACCGCTTGATTTGGCAATAAAAATGATAAGTGCTTCCATAAATCTTCTTATTTTTCTTTTTCTGAATTTTCGACCATTTCTAAAATCTCGCGTAGTTCTTCTGCCGAAATTTTTTCTTCTTTGGCAAAAAACGAAACCATGCTTTTGTAAGAGCTGTTAAAATAATTATCAATTGCCGTTTTCATAAATCCTTTTCTGTAATCTTCAATTTTAACAACCGGAAAATACTGATGCGTGTTTCCAAACGCATTGTGGCTTACATATCCTTTTTCTTCAAGATTGCGAACAATAGTAGATAAGGTATTATAATGAGGTTGGTCTTCTTTTATTTCTGCTTGTATCTCTTTTACAAAAGCTTTTTTGAGCTTCCATAAAATCTGCATGATTTCTTCTTCTTTGTTGGTTAACTTCTGCATTGTTTCTAATTTTAATTCAAACCTACAACTATTTTTTTAGTTACACAACTATAAAAATAGTTATTTAACTAAAAATTAAGTTTGAAATCAAATTAACGCAAAAAAAAGTCATTCAAATTTAAAGTTAAAAATCTGAATGACAGTTGTTTGTTTCGTTAAATGATAATCTAAGACATTTTTTCGTGCATTAAAGCGTTATTGATCCAAACACAGCAAGCAACAGCTATCATGCCAATAACAGCCATAAAAAGCCAGTTTTCCTGATAGCCATAACGGCCAATAATTTCAAATCCGAGCTTAGAGCTAGTAATATGTGCAAGACTGAAGCTCATCGTATACAACGCCATATAACGTCCTTCGTGGCCATGTGGTGCACGGCTTAAAGCAAATGCATTAGAAAAGGGAAAGGCAAGGATTTCTCCTAGAGAAATACATATCATACTAATTACTAGCATTCCGGCCCAAAAGTTAATTAAAAGCAGAAAAAAACTAGAAGCCATTAGAAATGAACCTGCAATAATAATTCTTATTTTTTTGAACTTTTTTCTTTCCATATAACCAACTGTAGGCATTTCGAGAGAAAAAATCAAAAGTCCGTTAAGTGTCATTAATAATCCAGTTTGAAATTCGCTGAGTCCGAATTTCTCATTATGATATAAAGGTAATGTTGTAAAAAGCTGAAAGAAAATCATTGCCGTAATAAAACTCACAAAAAGGAATACCCAGAAAATTTTGTCATGAAAAACAGATTTTGCAACTGTGCTTTCTGTTTTATCGGTAAGTACTGTTTTTTTCTTTTCTTTTACCAAAAAAGCAAAAATAGAGATAGAAACAATACAAGAAGTTCCGTCAACCCAAAACAAACCTGGATATCCAATTCCCATAATTATCAAACCTCCAAGAGCAGGACCAGCAGCAAATCCGAGGTTTACGGCCAGACGAACCAGAGACAATGCGCGTGTTCGGTTTTCGGGTTTAGCATAAGCGCTCAACGAGACGAACATCGCAGGTCTGAACATATCTGCAATGGTCATTAATAAAAACATTGCAAAACAGAGCGCCCAAAATGAAGTGACATATTGAATGAAAAACAAGGAAAGCCCGCTCGTAAACAAACTGAAAATCATTATTTTATAAAACCCTATTTTATCTGATAATTTACCTCCTAGCCAGGAACCTAGCATAGACCCACAGCCAAATGCAACCATAATAGAACCAACCTGATGGTAATCGAAATGGAGATTTTCTTTTAGATATTTTGATAAAAAAGGAAGTACCATTGTACCGGCACGATTAATAAAAGTGACAATCGCAAGTATCCAGATTTCTCTTGAAAATCCTCTAAAATTGTTGATGTAATTGGTGAAAGCGGTCTTAAGCATTTTTGAGTGGTAATTTATGGTCGCAAAGTTAGAAAACTTTGGCTCGTTAAGTGGTTGTTGTTTTGTAACTTTTGAACTATTTTTGCATAAAATTTCGAAGATGAAAACTATAAACTTATTGGTTTTATTGCTGGTTTTTAATTTTGGTTTTGGCCAGAAACAATTTGACAGAAGCGAATCAGAAAAATTCCAGAAGAAGATCAATTCAGAATACGCTGATCCTAAGACGAGTCCGTTGATGGAGGAGGATTTGAAGACTTTTAAAAGCTTAGATTTTTATCCAATAAATCAAAACTATTTTGTGAATGCTTCTTTCGTTAAGGCAAAAAACGAAAAAGTCTTTGAAATGAAAACTACTGGAACCCGAACGCCTCAATATATTAAGTACGGAACACTTTACTTTAAAATAAACGGTGTTGACTGCAAGCTTAATGTTTATCGAAACATAGAACTTTCAAAAAAAGAAGAATACAAAAATCATTTGTTTTTGCCTTTTTCAGATTTAACCTGCGGAAAGGAAAGTTACATTGGTGGCCGTTATATCGATCTTGAAATTCCAAAAGGAAAAACAATTGTCGTAGATTTCAATCAGGCCTACAATCCGTATTGTGCTTATAATTACAAATATTCTTGTCCGCTTGTGCCACTTGAAAATGATTTGAAGGTGGAAATTAACGCTGGCGTGAAAACTTTTCATTAATGGAATATTTTAATTTTCATACGCATCAATTTAAAAACGAAACATCCGTTCTGGAACTGGTAAATCAGTATCCGAATGAGTTTGACGAATCCATTCCGTTTTATTCTATAGGGATTCATCCTTGGCACATAGAAGGAAATCGCATTGATGCAGATTTGGAAATTATCGAAGAAAAATTGCAATCCAGCAACTGTTTGGCAGTCGGGGAGTGTGGTTTAGACAAACGCATTGAAATCCCGTTTGAGTTGCAACTTTCAGTTTTTGAGAAACAGTTGATTTTGGCTGAAAAATACAAAAAGCCAGTCATCATTCATTGTGTTGCTGCTTATCAGGAAGTAAGTGAAATTAAGAAAAGAATGAAAATTTCGGTTCCGATGATCATTCACGGTTTTTCTAAAAAGAATCAGATTGCGGTGCAATTGGTGAAAGAAGGATTTTATCTTTCATTTGGAAAATATCTATTGAAAAATCCAGATTTAAAACCTGTTTTTCAAAATATGCCCAACGATAGATTTTTTTTAGAAACCGATAGCATTGCAGAAACCATTCAGGAAGTTTATGAAATGGCATCCAATTATAAAGAAATAACAATTAAAGAGTTACAGACTATAATTTCAAGTAATTATAGAACTGTCTTTAAAATAACCTGAAACCTGAAACTTGAAACAAACTTAAAACAATAATAAAAAGAACATATGGCAGAATGGACGGAAAGAGCCGAGCTTTTATTTACTAAAGAAGGATTGCATAAACTAAAGAACTCTAATGTGTTAGTAGTAGGTTTAGGAGGGGTAGGCTCATTTGCAGCCGA
This sequence comes from Flavobacterium procerum, assembly GCF_042431625.1. Taxonomy (NCBI): domain Bacteria; kingdom Pseudomonadati; phylum Bacteroidota; class Flavobacteriia; order Flavobacteriales; family Flavobacteriaceae; genus Flavobacterium; species Flavobacterium procerum. The sequence continues at coordinate 44,448 of NZ_JBHLYW010000022.1, forward strand.
ATTTTTAGCAAGAGCCGGAGTTGGAAATATGACAATTGTAGACGGAGATGTAGTCGACATTACCAATATAAACAGACAATTGCCAGCACTGCATTCGACTGTTGGAGAGCCAAAAATTAAAATTGTAGGTGATCGTTTGATGGATATTAATCCGGAATTAAAATTGACAAGAGTACAGGAATTTTTATCTCCTGAGCGTGCTTTTGAAATCGTCTCTTCAGAATTTGATTATGTTTTGGACTGTATTGACAGCATTACTCCTAAATTGAATTTGATTCTTGGAGCTAAACGCAAAAGAGTCAAAATTATAAGCAGTATGGGAGCTGGCGGAAAAATGTTGGCTTCAAAAGTAAAAGTTGCTGATATTTCTAAAACCATAAATTGTTATTTTTCTAAAACGATTCGCAAACGTTTAAAGGAATTAAAAATTAACAAATTAAAAGTGGTTTTTTCTTCTGAAATTCAAGATGAAAAAAGCTTGAAGTTAACTGACGGAAAGAACTTTAAAAAATCTTTTTACGGAACCAACAGTTATATGCCTGGTTTATTCGGTTTACATGCTGCAGAGGCAGTTATTAGACATTTATTGACTAAATAAGACATCAAGATACTAAGATTCTAAGTTGCTGAGAAAAACTTAGAATCTTAGCATCTCAGCCTCTTAGAAACTTAAAAAAAAAATGATTAAAACAGTAATTTTTGATATGGACGGTGTAATTGTAGATACAGAGCCGGTTCATCGTTATGCGTATTATCTGCAGTTTTCAGAATTGAATATAGAAGTACCCGAAGAAATGTACACTTCATTTACAGGGTTTTCGACAAGAAATACTTTTCAGGCCTTAAAAGGTCATTTTCCAGCTATAGAACAAGAAGTGGAAGATTTGATTCAGCGTAAGCGAAACATTTTTAATGATGCTTTTGATACTAAAGAAGACTTATATCTTTTAGAAGGCGTTGAAGATTTGATTAAAGATTTACATCAAAACGGCATACAGCTTATCTTGGCCTCATCTGCTTCAAAAGTCACGATAGAACGTGTATTTACAAGATTCGGCTTGCATCAATATTTTTCTCATATTGTAAGCGGAGAAGATTTTCCGCAGTCAAAACCAAATCCGGCAATTTTTAATCACGCAGCTTCATTATCCATTGCACCAAAAGAAAATTGTATCATTATTGAAGACAGTACAAACGGAATTAAAGCCGCAAAAGCTGCTGGAATTTATTGTGTAGGTTACAGAAGTGAAAATTCAAATATGCAGGATTTATCGATGGCAGATTTGGTGATTAATCATTTTAGTGAATTGAATGCTGAAAAAATATCACAGTTGCACCCCTGAATTATATTAAATTTAACAGTTCGTAGCTAATTGAATTTGTAAATTTGAACAAAACAAATAAAAAGACAAGAATGAAAAAACTACTTATTGCTATGGCTCTCATCTTAGCGCCGTTAGCATCAGAAGCACAAGTGAAAACGCCGCAAGCCAGTCCTAAAGGATATATAAAACAAACTGTTGGTTTAACAGATGTAGAAGTTACCTATTCAAGGCCGGGAGCAAGAGGAAGAGCAGTTTTTGGTAATTTAGTGCCATTCGGGAAATTATGGAGAACTGGAGCAAATGAAAATACGATTGTTAATTTTAGTGATGATGTTGTAATTGACGGCAAAACATTAAAAAAAGGGAAATACGCAATTTATACAGTTCCAAGAATCGAAAGCTGGGATGTGATTTTCTATCTTTCTACAGACAACTGGGGACTTCCAGAAAGCTGGAACGAGAATTATGTTGTTCTTAAAACAACGGTAAAAGAAGATGCGCTGCCAACTCCAGTAGAAACATTTACAATCGGAATCAATGGATTAGATCCAAATTACGGATATTTAGAAATGGCTTGGGAAAATTCTCATGTAGCTTTAAAATTTGAAGTTCCAACTGCTAAAACAGCAACTGCAAGTATCGAAAAAACATTGGCAGGACCAAACTGGAACGATTATTTTGCTGCTTCACAGTATTTGTTTTCATCAAACGGAAATATCGAAACTGCAAGAGTTTATATCGACAAAGCTTTAGATATGAGTATAGATAAACCTTATTATGTTTTAAGATTAAAATCTCAGATTCAAGCAAAACAAGGAGATAAAAAAGGAGCTGTAGAAACTGCAAAAGCATCTTTGGCGGCCGCAGAAGCTGCAAGTAATGCTGATTACGTAAAATTGAACAAAGACAGTATTGCAGAGTGGAGCAGATAATATTTTAAATTCCAAAATAATAAATTTCAAATTCCAAAGCTTTCGGGTTTTGGAATTTTTTTATGCTTTTAAACGTTAAGATGCAATGAGTGATAGTAAATACGTAAAATTCAAAAAGCTTTTGTGTGAATTAACTTTTCCAGCTTTGCGCATTTTCTTACGTTCTTAGCGGTTAAATAGTTGGAATTTAAATATTTGGAATTTAGTTTAAACTAGGCGGCTCAGGAATTTTTACGTTTTTCTTGATTTTCTTTACAATAAGAAGATAAAATGTTATACCACCTAAAACAATCAACAAAGCAATTTGAAGCTGACCGAGACTATTGTTTTTGTCGTACATAGCATTAGCAGACGCGAGTTTTAGTTTTCCCTCTTCGATTTGAATCTGCGATAAGGATTCTAAAGTTTTTAATGCCTCAGCGCTCGAAGTGGCAATCTTGTTCCAATTTTTAGCGGCAGCCTGCGTATTTATTTCTTTGCATGAAAGCAGAAAAGCATCAAAATACTCTTTTTCTTTATTGGTAAGAACCGTTTTAGCGTACAAATCATCTATATCGTGTATGATATCCAGCGTATGAATGATTTCGCTTTTCTTGATGTTATCGCTCAAATCTAGCTTTTCGGCTTCAGCCTTGATAAAATGCAATTGTTTTGAATACTGAAAAATATAATGCGCAACAACTAACCTGTCCTTGTAGATCGCATTAATATTATCGTTTACGTTTTTAGAATTAAGGAGCGTATTAAAATTTCCGAGAAGAATTAACAGCATTACAATTAAGAGTACAAAAGCAGCTTTGGTTTTATTGCCGTATTTTCTTTGATCTTTCATAACGCCTGTTTAAAGAGATAACTTCCTCAAAGATAAAGATTTTCGAGATTAGATTAAAAAAAGAAACTTTGCCCAAGTTCAAAACTTAGACAAAGTTGTATATTTTAAATTCCGTTTTGCAGTTATAATCACAAATTGGCTTTGAAATAATTTGAATAATGATTTTTAGAAGCTTATTCCTGCTGTCCGCTATATCTTTTGTGGCGAACCCCGCCACAAAAGGATGTCGCTTCCATCAGGGCTAGGGCAGTAGGATTATTTGGCAACAGATTGATTTACTAATAGATTTGTTTGTTTATTTACTATAGTGGCAGCTTCAATCAAATAGGAAGGATTTGTGCATTCACCATAATCAATGTAAACGATATGGTTGTCATCTTCCAAGTTCTCATTCTTTTTTTTCGCTGTCAAATAACTGTCTAGTCCCATAATTAAATATACAGGAGTTCTAGCGTTATAGAGTTGTGTAGCAATACCTATTAATCTTTGTTTTGCGACAAGTTTTATATCTTCTTCTTTGGATGAATATAAATACATACATTCTATTAAAGAACAAAATTTAATGCTATCAAGGGAAGCATAATTGTATTTCTGTAATATCTCAGCCCCTTGATTGAGGTTTTCAAAACATTTTGTGTAAAGTTGGTCCGAAAGCGGCATACCGTCAACAATTTCATTATTAGCTGTGTTTTGGCTATTGATGCAAAAACAGTTCAATAAAAATAGAAGACATATTAGTTTCCGAATCATTCCTTATTCAAAATCATTTCATTATCATCCGATTTTCCTCTAAAAAACAATACTTGCATCAACAGAGCCAATACAATGGTCAGCATGGCTCCAATAAAGTTAAGCCATAAATAACCCAGTTTTTCCTGACTGTAAATCATAGAATAAAAAATAACAAAAATCGTCAACTGACTTATAATAGCACTGTAAAACATTGGTTTTGCCTGAACTCTTTTTAAATAAAACCCAACAAGGAATATCCCCAGAACCGTTCCGTAAAAGATAGAACCAATAATATTTACCAATTGAATTAAGTTTTCAAACAATGTTCCAATGCAGGCAAAAAGTATGGCAATAATTCCCCAGAAAAGCGTAAAGAATTTAGTTGCATTCAAATAATGTTTTTCTGATTTCTCAGTTTTCAGATTTCGTTTATAGATATCAATTGCTGTTGTAGAAGCTAATGCATTTAGTCCAGACGCTGTAGAAGACATTGCTGCCGAAAGAATAACAGCCAAAAGTAATCCAATCAATCCCCTTGGAAGGTAATGCATGATAAAATGAAAAAACACATAATCTTTATCATTTGTTTCGCTGGTACTGTCGGCTTTAGAAATAATATCTTTGGCTTTGTCGCGAAGATCTTTTTCTTTGTTTGAAAGGGCAACCAGCTCTTTTCGAAGAATTGGATTGTCAAAATCTTGATTCAACTGATCAATATAGAGCAAATTGATGACTTTTTTATCTTCAGAAAGTTTAACGAGCTTTTTTTCTAAAACAGCATATTCTTCTTTATAAGCCGATTTTTCGATTACTATTTTATTGTTCGGATTAAAATTCAGCGGCACGGGATTGAATTGGAAAAAAACAAAAACCATCACTCCAGTAAGCAGTATGAAAAACTGCATCGGAACTTTGAGAAGACCGTTCATAATTAATCCCATCTGGCTTTCCTTTACAGATTTTCCAGATAAATAACGGCCAACTTGAGACTGATCAGTTCCAAAATAGGCGAGTGCCAAAAAGAATCCTCCAGTAATACCGCTCCAAAATGTATATTTTTCTTCTGGATCAAAAGAGAAATCTACAATATTCATTTTATCATTTGCTCCCGCGATATGCAGTGCGCTCGTAAATGTCATATCGTTTGGAAGATAGTGCAGAATCAAGAAAAATGTAATAAACATTCCAGACATAATCACAAACATCTGCTGTTTCTGTGTTACGTTAACGGCTTTAGTTCCTCCAGAAAAAGTGTAAATAATAACCAAAAGTCCAATGATGATGTTCATTATCGTAAGATTCCATCCTAAAAGTGCAGACAAAATAATGGCAGGCGCATAAATGGTTAAGCCAGTACCTAATCCTCTCTGAACTAAGAATAAAATAGCAGCTAGCGAACGTGTTTTAATGTCAAAACGTTTTTCTAAAAATTCGTAAGCAGTAAAAACCTTGCTTTTATGATACAATGGAATAAAAGTAAGGCAGATAACAATCATGGCGATTGGAAGACCAAAATAGAATTGCACAAACCCCATTCCATCATGATACGCCTGTCCTGGCGTAGACAAAAATGTAATCGCGCTAGCCTGAGTAGCCATAACTGAAAGTCCTACGGTGTACCAAGGGGTTTCGTTGTTTCCTAAAATAAAATCTTCAACATTTTTGCTGCCTTTGGTTTTCCAAGAACCGTATCCAACAATAAATAAAAGCGTAACAATGAGTACGATCCAGTCAAATAGCTGCATAACTTACGAGTAAAATTGCATGATTAAGAAAAAAATCACAATATAGATGGCATTGGCAACTAGCACATACGTGTAGCTCTTTTTCCAGTTTTTTTGTTTTTTTGTTTCCATTGTTATTGTTTTATATCTTGTTTTGGCGCTTCTACAGGTTGTTTTAGCGAAATTATATTAGACAGTAATCTGTAAGCTCCAGCAACACCTTCTGGTAATTCTCTAAAAAAACTCAAACCAGTGTAAATATAATATCCTTTTCCGTATGGAGCCACAAGCAGTGCACCTTTCTTAGCAGATTCTCCTTTGTCATGTGATGAAATAATAGGAGTAAAGGCATCGTCATATTCGTTTGGATAGTATAATCCTTGTTCTTGTTTCCAGCCTTCAAAATCTTTAGCTGAAATTTTGTTCGGCGTATTCAAAACTGGGTGATTCGGTGCTAAGAACGTCACTTTTGCATTTTCTTCAGTAACACGGTCATTCGAAATTTTGAGCGGATATGGCGCAATCTGATTGGTTACAGTTCTACCAAATGTGTTGTACTGTACAATCATATTTTTACCGCTTTTTACAAAATTAAAAAGAATATTCTGTTTGTTTGCCAATGCATTTACAGTATTGTAAGCTCGAACTCCAGTCATGACAACATTAAAAGAATCCAGTTTTTCTGGCGTAATTTCTTCAGGTTTCAAGATGGTGACTTTGTAGCCCATTTGAATCAAACTTTCAGGAACTTCGTCGCCAGCTCCCATAATATAGGCAATGGCATCTCCAGTCGTCTTTAAGTCAATTCGTATGGCTTTGGATTCTGCTGGTTTTAAAACCATTTGCTTGGTTATGTGGTCAAAATCGATAAAAGTTACTTCTTTGTCGAAACGCTTGTTGTTAACTGTTACAATGCTTTTTAGTATACTCTCTTCTGGATTTATTGGAGGCGTAACTTCAAAATAAAAAGTCTGTTCGCTTCCTTTTTTATCTAATACAAACGGAATTTCTTTCGGAGAAACCATCCAATTCTTTGGTAGTTCAAGCTGTAAATTGCCATTTACATTATCTTTCCCCGCGCGAACCTTTACAGGAACCATTTTGCTTCTTACATCTCTAAAAATCAATACTTTTTCTACTATTGAAGTGGTAACTTCAGGAACAATATCCAAGAAATTGTACATTTCGCCTTTTACGCCGTCATTGTATTTGTAAACAACAGTACGTTCAAAAGGAAATTCGACGCCATTAATTTTAACATTAAAAACAACTTTTACTTGACGGATTATATCCGGAATACCAATAATTTCCTGATTAGAGACAGTGTACATTCCGACCCCTGCTTTTTCTTTCAACCAATACGGTTGCGTGTATTCTAAATTTTCAGGAAGTTTTATTTCAATATTGATTCTTTGGTCATTGTTGTAGGTTAAAACGGTATTCTGGGGAATCATTTTCTGATCTGGAAGTGTCGTAACACTCACGAGTTGCATTTCCAGATTACATCTGTTAATGGCTTCGAGACTTAATTTCAAGTTGCTTCCTGGTGTTGCTTCCTGTTCGTTGCTTACAGCTTCTAAATACAAACCTGAGCAAGATGCAATAATGTTTTTAATTGCCTCAGATTTGATTTTTTTCCAGTGATCATCGTCTAGAGCCTCAACCATGCTGTAAGCTTTTATCAAATCAGGAATGCTGGCAGAAGGTCTGCTGAAATCATATTTTTCAATAATTTTTGAGATAAGATCTCCGATTGGTTTTCCGTTTTTGACACGATTCCATGAAGTATCAATTCCGTCAAATAAATTGTCACGATCTTTAGGAGTATCGCCATTTATCAATTCGAGATATTCACTTTCTAAACCACGAACTCCTGTGCTTCCAAAACCTTGTGATTGATGACGGCTTCGGCTCAAAGCAGCGATTTCCTGATTTGATTTTCCGATTCCGGTATAATAAACGCCCGTTTCAAGTTTGGTGAACTTTGATTTGTTTGCAGCGTCGAATTTTTCCTGGCTTCCGTAAAACCACCATGAGGGGTTAAAAAACTGACGTTTTACCTGCCATGGCGCTACAAATTTTAATTGTTCAGGATATATTTTTGTATCGTTGGTGAGTTTAAAACTTTCAACACTCAACATAGCCGAAGAGGTGTGATGACCATGTGTTGTACCTGGTGAACGATGATCGAAACGATTTATAATTACATCTGGCTGAAATTTTCTAATGGTCCATACTACATCTGCCAAAACTTTGTCTTTATCCCATATTTCAAGAGTTTCATCTGGATTTTTAGAAAAACCAAAATCATTGGCTCTCGAAAAAAATTGTTCACCGCCATCTATTTTTCTGGCTTCAATCAATTCTTGAGTTCTAATAACACCTAATAATTCACGCAATTGCGGCCCAATTAAATTTTGTCCTCCATCACCTCTGGTCAAAGATAAATATCCTGTTCTTGCATTCATTTCGTTAGCTAAATAAGAAATGAGGCGCGTGTTTTCATCATCAGGATGAGCAGCAACATACAAAACAGAGCCTAAGAAATTAAGTTTCTTAATTTGATTGTAAATTTCTACAGAATTTGGTTTTTGCGGTTGCTGTGCAAATGAAACAGGAACAGCCACGAAGAATAGAAGAAGAATTTTTACCTGAATTTTTCTCATAGGGTTAATTAGTATTTTTGAAAGAGCCTCAAAAATACTAATTATATCTTTGAACAGTATTTAAATGAAATGTTAATGTTTGTTTAATGGGCATTAATAAAAAAACTGCCCGCTTTTGACGGACAGTTTTTTAGATCAATCAAATGATCTGTGGTATTTTGTGGTATTCTTAGGATGACAGAAATTATTTCAATTTGTTTTCTGTGTCTTTATAGGTTCCAGTAATGGTTACATTACTTCCTTTTGTTACTTTTCCGTAAATGGTGATAGATGAATCATTTCCGATGAAATTGATTTTAGCACCACTGTTTAATAATAAATCTCCCCATATTACAACAGAACCTTCAACCTGTAATGTCGCATTGCTGTTTATAGTAAGTATTGTTGGATTTGACTGCATGTATTTACCTTGAGACAAACTTCCTCTCATGTTAAAAGTACCATTACTGTTTAGGGTTAAATTGCTAAGAATAGCTATAGAACCACAATGCGTTAAAATAGCTCCAGAATTAATGATCGCTGAGTTGATAGATGTCGCTCCTTGGTATGATTTTATTTCGTTTGAATTTAAAATCAGATTAGCTCCTTGATTGTATGTTCCGTAAGAGGTGCAACTAGCAAAAGTAGTGTTTGGTTTTTCCATTTTAATAATTTTCAAACCACCCGTTCCGCTTGCAACATAGATATAGTTACCGCTAGATTTTACATAGTTTGTAGAACCTGCAATTCCTAACGCTCCCAATAGGCTGTATTGTGAACCAGATTGGTAAACATTTAATCCTAAAGCACCATTTGCAATAAATGCGTATCCATCGTTTATAGAAACAGCATTTGTAACATTGTCTTCTCCAGCAGTTGCAATACCAATAGTCTGTAGTTTTGTTCCGCTATTTACGTCGTAAACTCCTAGACCGTTAGCACCTTCAGAAACCAAAAGTTTAGTTCCGTCAAAATCCATAGTTCTTTTAGCACCGCTTACATCTGTAGAAGTTGTAAAGCTTTTTTGCAAAGCAAGAGTAGATGGATTGTAAACATTTACACCTTTTGTACCGCTTAGCGTAACAACTTTGTCACTGCTTAAAGCTATAGAACGCAAATCGGCTACAGTAGCTTTTGATTCGATTGCTTTAGAGGAACTGTTTATTTTAAAAAGACTTCCTTGGTCTCCAGTTACTGCAAAATAAGAAGAAGTGTTTGCAGCAACATCTGTCGTTACTCTACTTTCTAAAGCATTAACAGTATATTTATCAGTTAGCAAACCTGAACTCAATTGCATATTAATCACAATTGCAGGATTTTTTATAGATGCGTCTTTATCGATATCTTTTGCCGCTCCAATAATCAGGTTTCCATTAGAGTAGGTAAGAGATGTAATGTCTGTATTGGCAATTAAAGCAGAGGTAACCAATTTTGGTTTGTATGGATCAGAAACATCAATTACGTCGATAGCTCCAGAATATACTTCGCCTCTCATAATATAGGAAACATAAGCATAATTTCCGTTTACAGCTACGTGACTAGCCTGCAAGGTCTTTCCGTTGCTGTCAACTGGCGGTTTAACTTCTGCAATTTGTACAAGTGGAAAAGAGGTCGAAACCGTTTCGGCCGCAAATTTCCCTGTAGCAGTATTATTTTCTAATGAAATTACTCCAGCATTTGTCAAATCAAGTCTTTGATTTAAAGTATTTTGATCTGAAGTAATGGTAATGTTATTTAATGACTGGTTGTCATTGGAATCATTATTGTCATCACAGCTAATTAAAAGTGAGACGGTTAAAAATGACAGTAAATAAGCATACTTTTTCATACTTGTAAAATAGGATTTTAAAAATTCGCAGCAAAGATAAGTTATATTTATACTAAAATAAGACATTTTTTCTAGGAAACTTACTGCTTGACAGAGATTTATTTGAAAAAATCAATGTTTTAACAATTGTTCAAAGAAAAAAATGTTAAAAATAAAAAGAGCATCTTTTTTAAGATGCTCTTTTGTGTTGAAAATTAGCTATTTAGCAATTGTTATCTTCTTCCTCCAGGTCCACGATGATCATCTCTGTCGTGTCTGTCGTGTTTATCATGTTTATGATGGTGTTTTTTATCATAATGTTTGTAATCTTTTCGGTCGCGACGTTCGCTGTATCCATAAACGGGTCTTGCTTTATATGGTCTTTGAGGAGCGCCGTGGTATCCTTTGTAATATTTTACTTTATGACGGTCAAAGTAAGTGTATGGAGTTCTACCATGATAATCTGTTAAGACAACTTTATAACCTCCATACAAATCGTAGTTTCTATATTGTCTTGGCAAATAGGTAGTTCTAACCCATTTTCCTCTTCCGTAATAAATAAATTGTGAGGCTCTTACATCATAATAGGCTTCTATATCTGGCAGGTAATAATATTCCATTTCTGTATATCCCGAAGGTCCCCATGCAGGAGGAGTTCCAATATTAACATTAACTGATACCTGAGCTTGCGTGGCATTTGCAACCATTAGAAATAATCCGGCGATTGCTAATTTTATCGTTTTCATCTTTTTTATTTTTTTAATGTTATTCTTGTATAGGGATATCCATATACTGTGCCAAAAATATAAAAAAGATGCGTTTCGTCGAGTAAAACCCCTTTATGCCGAGCGAAAAAAAACGTATCAAATGCTGTAAATACTTGATTTATAGAAAATTTTACAGCAATTTATTATAGAAGTTTTTTTTATCTATAATTTACAACTCGAGGTTTATTCAGCTCAAAATCCTGCAGCTTATAATCGGTCGTTTCAAAAGTATTTGTTTTAAAAACATTATCTCCCTGTAACGGAATGCTAGGATAGTAGGACAAGGAAAGCTGAAAGGAGCTGAATACTAGATAATCGTTGTTGATTACTAATCCTAAAGTCACTTTTGAATATAATTTACTATTAGTCATAGCATTTGTCGGACTTCCCATAACTGCCGCAGTATAATTAAAAAACGGATTTAAACGAAAACCCCACAACGCATAAGGCGAATAGGTTTGCGTCTGGAGTGAAAGAAGCGCTTTACTTGTTCCGTACAACGCTGCATTAAAACCGGCAAGTCCGTTTTGTTCATTAATATTAAGTTCGTCACCGATTATATCTTGGCGGTTAACACCCAAAACAAACTTCGGATTTACGAATTGCCTGATTTTCCAATTTCCTATATTGAATAATTTGGTAAAATAATTGGCCTCTAAAAGAAAAGCACTCTGATACGTTTTGGATTGATGAATGAAAGTTCCAGCTTCAAAATTCATACTCAAGAAACCCAACCGGTAATAATTTCCAAACGAAAACTGTGCACCAAGATAAGGTCTCCAGAAAGTATTTTTGTACTGATATCCTAGTGTTATTCCATAAATACGCCCAATGGGAACGTCTTCTGTTTGGCCATTCCTAAAAATATAACGGTCTTTTATAAAGCGACGTGTATTTAGTCCGATACCGCTTAATATTAATTTTTCATCCGAATAAAAATCGTTCGGATCATAGGTATCAGAGGGAGATTCGCTGTAATCCAAATTAAGAAAACGTCCTGTTACAATAAGATTGGTTATGGCTTTATGAGAATCCTCAAAAACTTTAAAAGCACGCCCAGCCCAAACATCCTGAGAAGTATATTTGAATGGCTGAAAAGCAAAAGTCGAATCTGGAGCCTGCAGAGTGTCTTTTCTGAAACTTTCACTCAAATAAAGACCGCCTCCCCATTTGGTTAAAGGAGAGTAAAAGTCGCGCTCAATATCTATGCTCTTTATATAATTATTGTCAAGATCAATTCTATAGTGTAAAATTGTACTGATATAAGTGTTTTTAATGTTCGGAACGGTATAAGTAATGTCATTTCCGTTTCGGCCATCACTAAAACGATTTGAAAATCGGTATTCGAGCTGTTGCCCGCTACCAAAGAAATCTTTTTCCTTAAATCCGACCGAAACCTGATTGCTCGAAATAGAAAATCTCGGAATTGTACTCCAGGAGTCCAAAACCCTAATGGTCACATCTACAGAGTCTGAAGCCGCTCCAGCAAGTTTATAAGAAGTTCGTACTGCAGTTACATAACGCTGTGAACGGATCAAACGCTCAGATTCCTGCACTTTATAGCTGTCAAAAGCCTGATTTCTTTTGAAAAGCAATAAATTGTAGATAGCAATTTTCTTGGTTTTCAGATGCAGTCGATTTCCCATTCTTTCTCCCCAGTTTTTGGGCTTTTGTGTAGTATCTGAAAGAGAATGACCAAAAGGGTCGAGCGTAATTACATTTATATTTCTAATTATTTTTCCATCATAACGGGCAGAATCTTTTATAATCAAAGGTTCTTCTTTTTTCTTTGGTTTTTTAGATCTGAAAAAAAGTTTGTGCAGCGTCTGCGTAAATTTATTCTTCTTAGAATAATCTTTGATTTTATTGTAAATTTCGGTGCTGTCTTTTTTTGTTTTTGGTTCTTTTGGATCTTTAACTTGTGCAAAAACTCCCTGTAGGCAAAAGCTTAACAATAGTAAAATGAATATTTTTTTGTTTACAGGCATGGATAGTTTTCTTAGACAAATAATAGATTTCTTTGAATAGTTATAAAAAAACGCTCTTAATTTAAGTTTAGTCTTTAAGCTATGCTTTTGCACGTCTTATTCTCCAAGTAAATTTCCGAGGTACATGATTTCCCATTAGATAGCCCCATGGTTCGAGCGATTCAATTCTTTCAAAAATAATTTTCAATATGGCCAAAAGGGGGATAGCCAGAAACATTCCCGAAATACCTGCTGCAGAACCTCCAACGATAATTCCGATAATGGATACAAAAGCATTGATTTCTACTTTTGAATTGATTATTAAAGGTACGAGTAAATTGTTATCTATTAGCTGTACAATTACATTTACTATCAAAATACTAAGTATAATTGATGTTTCTCCAGTTCCAGATAGTGAAGCAAACAGCGTAATGAGTCCGGCAATTGCTATTCCGATATACGGAATCAGATTGAGGATTCCGGTTATCAGTCCCAGTAAAATGAAATATTTAACGCCAACAATATAAAGTCCGAGACCTGTAAGAACAGAAACAACAATCATCTCAAAAATGAGGCTCACGATATAATTGTTTATCGAAACTTTTATTTGAGACAATATATCCTTAAGCCTAACATGGTCTTCTTTATGAACCAGTTTGGCTAAAAAAAGAATAAAATGATCTTTATAAATAAGGAATAAAAAGGTATAAATAGGAATAATAGTAAAATCTAGAAGCAAATCCGAAATGGAAACAATTGCGGAACCTATAGAAGCATTACTGTTTTTAACAGAATCTTTGGTAACAGTATCGAGATACTTTTTTTGTTCACCAATGCTTACATGAAAATTTTCTTTTACGAATTTATGAATCTCGACAATAAAAGTATTGATATTCTTCTTTATAGTATCAAAATCGTTGGCAATATCTTTTACTTGGTAAGAGATAAAAACTAAAATTCCGACTATAAATGCGGCAAAAAGCAAGACGCAACAGGCAGCGGCTACATGACGCGAAATCTTGAGTTTTCCATTTAAAAGAGTAAAAATCGGAAGCAGTAAAACAGCAAATAAAAATGCCATTAACACAGGTGTGATTATATCTTTGCCTAAACAAAATATAAATCCAAAAGAAATTAAACTTACAAGAATAAAGCAGAGTTTTGCGTAAAAAGGCAATTGTATTGTTCTAATCATAGTACTGAGAATTTGTGTAAACTGTAAAACAAATATTACACTATATTTCTGTAATTCTGTTTTAGCTTTTCTTCAGTACTTTATAAAATTCCCATTAAGTTTAATCAAAAAACTCTTTGTCTTCGTAATGTGTCGGAACTATAGAAATTCCTTTTTGCAGTAAAAGGTTGTTTGGAAAAATAATTCTTTCACCTTCTTTTGTTCTCAAACTGACATGAAATGTATTGATATCTTCAATTTCTGCTTCAATCGGAAAATCTTTATCGTGAATTTTTATAGTATCACCAATCCTAAATGGAAAAGAGAAGAATAAAATCATTCCAGACGTAACATTGCTTAAAATAGACCATTGTGCAAACATAGCGACTCCAATTACAGTCGCAATAGACGAAATGGTTATAAAAATATCCTTAGTTTCTACACCCCAGATTACAATCAATGTGGTAACAACCAAAACATTCATTAGAATGTTTATGTATTTGATTATAAGGTTGGTGCGATGTTCAAATAATTGACTTGAAGCGGCAAAACGTCGTACTAGCTTTGCAATAACCATTCGGAGTACAACTAATATTGCAATAAGAATGATGGAGGCTAATATTTCACGAGTGTACTCTTTAATAGAAAACATAATAAATAAAATTTACACTAAAGTACTCAAATAATTGTAAACTTTAGCTGTCGGAAGTCCCATAACATTGGTATAAGAGCCTTCTACTTTTGTAACTGCCATAAAACCAAACCATTCCTGTATGCCGTAAGCACCAGCTTTATCATATGGTTGGTATTTTTCTATATAATACCATATAGACTCATCAGACAAATCATTAAAGGTAACTTTAGTAACGTCATTTATAAGGGTAGAAGAAGAGCGGGTTTTAAAGCAGACAGATGTAAATACTTCATGTGTGGCATTTGACATTGATTTAATCATTTCAAAAGCTTCTTCTTGGTTTTTGGGTTTTCCAAGAGCTTTGTTCTGATGCCATACAATCGTATCGCTGGTGACCAGGATCTCATTTTCTGCCAACTCGCCATCAAATGCATTTGCTTTAAGTTCGGCTAGATAATCAGTTATTTCTACTGCTTTTAATTCAGGCGGATAAACTTCTTCGACATCTTTTAAACGAATTTCGAAATCAAGATCTAAATCCTTAAAAAACTGCTGCCTTCTTGGTGAGCCTGAAGCCAGTATGATTCTATATTTTTTTAATTTTTCTCTAAGCATTTATTTTATGATTTAAAGCGATAATTAGAATAGATAAAATTCCGAAGAACAGAATAAGTTTTAAGACAGTACTTAAATGATTAAAATCTTTTTGTGATTTTGCAGTAAAGATTTTCATAATAAAATAAAGCAATGGTGCCAAAATTAATGCGAAAGCATAGATTGTTGTAATAAAAAGCTTGTTCTGAAAGAAATAAGTATTGATGTACAGCGCCAACAAAACAAACGGAATTACAGCAAGTCCTAAAGCGATTTTTGCAGTTCTGTTAATTCCGATTGCAATCGGTAAAGTATTCATTCCCTGATTGTAATCACCATTTACATCTTCTATATCTTTTACAATTTCACGAATAAAATTAATCATAAATGCGAATAATGCGTAATCGGTAAGAATTGAAAAATAACTAGCCATTTGCGCCTGATTTTCTGCAGTTGTAACAGGAAATAAATCAAAAACACCAATAATCAAAACACTGACAGCAAGCAACGCGGCAACCACAAAATTTCCCAAAATCATGATTTGCTTCAATGTAGTTGAATAAAAATACAACAATGAAGCGATTAATATGAAAAGCGAGGCAAAACTCGGTTTCATGATAATGTTCGACAAAATAAAACCAATAGCGACGCCGGTTATATTTAGTCCGATATAAATGTTATAAGCGGCAGTTTCAGAAATTCCTTTTCCGATTACAACATCTTTTGGTTTATTTATAGTATCCGTAGCAACATCATAAATGTTATTGATGACATAACCCGCTGCGGCAATCAGGACAGTGCTCAGCACCAAAAGTGCATACTGCCAGTCTGTCAATGCGAGTGGGATATTCTGCTGTTTCAGAAATGCATAATGAAAAATAAGCTGCATAAAAGCAAGCATGAGTAGGTTTTTATAACGAATTAGTTTGAGGTATTTCATTTTCTTTTAAGTTGCAAAGTTTCTGAGGAACAAAGGTTCAAAGATTTTAAATTGGCTTTCAAGCTTTGTCAAAGTTTAGAACTTTGACAAAGCTAATTGCGGTAATTAATCAGGAATCTAAAATCAACAATCTAAAATAATTTAATCATGTTTTCCGTTAAAATATTCCATCCATTTTCCTTGTACTTTCATAACTTGTTCGATTACATCTCTAACAGCTCCACGTCCGCCTTTTACATGAGAAATGTAACGAGATATATTTTTGATTTCCGGACTCGCATCCTGAGGGCAGGTAGGAAGCCCAACTAATTTCATTACATGAAAATCAGGAATGTCGTCGCCCATGTACAAAACATTTTCAGGACTAATTTTATAAAGATCAGTGTACTCTTTAAAGGTTTTTACTTTGTCTGGAGTTCCGAGATGAATGTCGGTCATACCGAGATTGCTAAGACGAATTCGCACACCTTCGTTGCTGCCACCAGAAATAACACAAACATGAAAACCGCTTTCGATAGCCGCTTTTATTGCATATCCGTCACGGATATTCATTGTGCGAAGCATTTCTCCTTCGTTGGTAACAAAAACCGAACTGTCTGTAAGTACGCCGTCTACATCAAAAACAAAGGTATTGATGTCATTCATTATTTCTTTATAACTTTTTGCCATTCTGCTGTATAGATTGTGTTAGGATTTTATAGATATTTTTTTGATTTTCATTTTGTATAAAAGCCAAATGCGCATCTATCGTATTCGAATCAAAGCGTTTAGCTGGGCCAGTCTGAGCTTCAGCCGGACTGAGTGTTTTTATTTTGTCTGAAGTTTCGAGAATCAAAGGTTTCAGAATTTCGAACGGAATCTGGTTTTCTTCGCAGATTTCCTGACCGATTTGGTAAAGGTGATTCGTAAAATTATTTACAAAAACAGCTGCCACATGTAGCGCCTTGCGTTGTTCGGAGTTGATTGAATAGACAACTGTCGAAATACTTTTTGCAACGGTTTCAAGCAGCTTGTAATCTGCTGTGTTTTCTGCTTCTAGACAGAATGGGATAATGGTGAAATCGACTTCTTTGCTTTTTGAAAATGTCTGAAGCGGGTAAAAAACGCCACGTCTGTTTTTATGGTCTAAAAGTGCCATCGATGAAGTGCCAGAAGTATGCACAACAAGCTGATTATTAAATGGAAACAAAGACGAAACTTCGCTTATCGCATTGTCTGAAACTGAAATAATATGCAAATCAGCTGTTTGCAATTCATTTAAGTCTGTGATGATTTTTTCAGAATCAATCAAATGCACTAAAGCCTCTTTCTTTCTAGCATAAACTTGTTTTATCTCAACAAATTTACTCGCACTAAAGGCTTTGATTAAATGCTGGGCAACGTTGCCGGAACCTATTATTGTTATCTGAATCATGTTCGCAAAATTACTATTATTTTTTATAAAGAAAATTTGGCCGATCAAAGTTTTGCCAAAAGATCAAAGTACGTTCAATTGAATCTCTTTCAATTTCAAAATTTGCGCAAAAAATTCTAATATTTCAAGCATCGATGTCTGTTTTTGCATAATTATTAAAAATGATAGACTACAACTGGTTTATTTTGTAAAATTAAACTTATGATAATGCGAATTTGTTTAAAATTGGTTCACATTTTTTAGTTTTTATTAACAAAACTCAAATATTGGAACTCAACATTTTTAAGTACTTTTGTGCCACTTTTATACAATGTAATTCCTAAGAAATGGATAAAAAAATATTCTCTTTTTTGTTTTCTACAAGATTAATGGCCGTTCTTTTTTTAACATTCGCATTAGCGATGGGTATCGGAACTTTTATAGAAAGCAAGTACAATACCGATACGGCCCGAATCCTAATTTACAATACTTGGTGGTTTGAGGCAATCATGGTGATTTTCGTAATCAACTTCTTCGGAAACATCAAGCGTTACCAATTACTTAAAAAAGAAAAATGGGCAACTTTATTACTTCACTTAGCCTTTATTTTTATCATTTTAGGAGCTTTTATTACACGTTATATTAGTTATGAAGGAATGATGCCGATTCGCGAAGGAGCAGCAGAAAATCAAGTTTACTCGGACAAAACTTTTATAACCATTTTTGCTGATGGCGAATATAAGGGAGAAATGAAACGAAGAGTTTTTGAAAAAAGCCTTTTGTTATCTCCAGCAACCAATAATGATTTCAGTATTTCTGGAAAATTTGACGAAACTCCTTTTGAAGTTTCTTATGATAAATATATCATGGGAGCGAAGGAAGTGGTTAAAGAAGATCCAAACGGAATTTTATACCTTAAACTAGTCGAAGCAGGAGCTGGCGGACGTGAAGAACATTACTTAAAAGAAGGCGAAGTTCAGAATATCCACAATGTTTTATTTGCTTTAAATAAACCGACAGACGGGGCAATTAATATTAATACAACTGGTGAAGCGTATACAATTCAGACTCCTTTTGAAGGAGAATTTATGAGAATGGCGGATCAGCTGAAAGGTAAAGTTACAAAAGACAATGTTCAGCCTTTAATGATGCGTTCTTTATACAGCATTGGAGACATCAGAATTGTATTTCCTGACCCTGCAATGAAAGGAAAAGTAGAATACGAATCTAATAATGATTACAAAGCTAAATCGCATACAGACGCTTTAGTTGTTAAGGTAAAAGCTGAAGGACAGGAAAAAGAAGTAATGCTTTTTGGTTCTAAAGGTCAGGTTGGAGAACCGAAAACAGTAAAAATTGGTAAAATTGAATATTCTTTATTCTACGGGAGCAAAGCGTATGTTCTGCCTTTTAAAGTGCGTTTAAACGACTTTATTGCTGATAAATATCCTGGAACAGAGAAAAGTTATTCTGCTTTTAAAAGTAAAGTAACCGTTCAGGATTCTACAGAAACTTTTGATGCCGATATTTTTATGAATAACGTTTTAGATTATAAAGGATATCGTTTTTTCCAGTCTTCATTTGATCCAGACGAAAAAGGAACTGTTCTATCTGTAAACCACGATTTCTGGGGGACTAACATTACCTATTTTGGATATTTCATGCTTTATCTTGGACTTATGGCAATTATGTTTACAAAACATTCTCGTTTTGGCGATTTGAAACGTAAGCTGGAAGCTGTTAAAAAGAAAAAAGAAAAACTGATTACGATTTTAGTTTTAATGTTGAGCTTAAGCGGTTTTGCACAACAGAATCCACATGTTCACTCACACGATCACGATCATGCACATACAGCAGACCCTAACGACCATGCCAATCATGTTACTGCGCCGCCAAGCAAGAAACAATTAGATTCATTATTGAGTATCTATAAAGCTCCAGAAGCACATGCGGCAAAATTTGGTCGCTTGATTATTCAAGATGCTGGAGGAAGAATGAAACCAATCAATACGTTTTCATCTGAATTGCTTCGTAAAGTAAGTCACAGTGATAAATATAATGAAATGAATTCTGATCAAGTATTCTTATCTATGACGCAATATACGCAGGTTTGGATGCAGGTTCCTTTAATTTATATTAAATCTGGAAATGACAGTATCCGAAAAATTATTGGTATTGATTCAAAAGATAAATATGCTCCATTTGTAAAATTCTTTGACGAACAAGGAAATTATAAATTATCACCTTATTTAGACGCTGCTTACAAAGCTGCAAATCCAAATCAGTTTGAGAAAGATTATATCGAAACAGATAAAAAAGTAAACTTAATGGAGTCTGCTTTAAGCGGAAGTATTTTGAAGATTTTCCCAGTTCCGAATGATCCAAATCATAAATGGGTGTCTTATCTAGAACGACAAGATGCAGGTTTTAAAGGAATGGATTCCGTTTATGTAAACAAGGTTCTGCATTTGTACTTTAGTGCATTAAACAACGGTTCGATTGCGAGAAATTTTGATGATGCTGATAATTTAGTTGAAAGCATTCATGGTTTTCAAAAGAAATTTGGAGCCAAAGTAATGCCAAGCGAACAAAAAATAGATGCTGAGATTGCCTATAATAAATACGACGTTTTTCAGAAATTGACATATTGGTACATTAC
The DNA here is from genome assembly GCF_042431625.1 of Flavobacterium procerum. Classification (NCBI taxonomy): domain Bacteria; kingdom Pseudomonadati; phylum Bacteroidota; class Flavobacteriia; order Flavobacteriales; family Flavobacteriaceae; genus Flavobacterium; species Flavobacterium procerum. The sequence goes on from NZ_JBHLYW010000022.1 coordinate 64,573, forward strand.
AGCAGCAAGTTTTATGTTCATTTTTATTATTGTCAATATTTTCTTTGAGAAAAAATGGCTTCGCATTACAATAAACGGATTCCATATTATAATTGGATTGTTATTTGTGCTCCATACATTAGGGTTAATAGCACGCTGGTATATTTCTGGTCACGCGCCTTGGAGTAATGCTTACGAATCTATTGTATATGTTTCTTGGTCAACTATGTTCTTCGGATTGGCTTTTGATAGAAAATCGAAATTAACAGTTGCTTCGTCTGCTTTCGTTACCGCAATGATTTTAATGGCTGCATATTTGAACTGGATTGATCCTGAAATTGCAAACTTACAGCCGGTTCTTAATTCCTATTGGTTAATGATTCACGTTGCAGTTATTGTAGGTAGTTATGGTCCGACTGCATTAGGAATGATTTTAGGTTTTGTATCATTATTATTGATTTTGTGTACAACCGAGAAAAACAAAGCCAAAATGGAACTAAACATTAAAGAGATCACTTATATCAATGAAATGTCTTTAACCATTGGTTTAATCATGCTTACGATTGGAAACTTCCTTGGCGGACAATGGGCAAACGAAAGTTGGGGACGTTACTGGGGATGGGATCCAAAAGAAACTTGGGCTTTAATCTCTATTATGATATATGCTTTTGTGATTCACGCTCGTTTTGTTCCTGCTTTAAGAGGAAAATGGTTCTTCAATTTAATGAGTATGTATGCTTTTGTTTCAATCTTGTTTACCTATTATGGAGTAAACTTCCACTTGGTAGGTTTACACTCTTATGCTAGCGGAGAAGCGCATTCATTAAGCTGGATTTATTATTGTTTGATTACAATTTCTATAATAGGAGCGGTTACTTATCCAAAATATAGAAAATACTATAAAACCAAAAAAGTAAAAAAATAGATTATTAATAATCATTGATTTATACAAAAGAAGCCCAGTGTTACACTGGGCTTCTTTTGTATTTTAATGAAATTTGTTTGAAACAACACCTTTTACACTGAACCAATCATTAAAAAATTTTAATCTATAAAGGCCCCAGCGGGGTCAAATACTTATTCTATAAATATTTTGTTTCTCCGAAGCATAAAAAAAGAGCTATTTAAAAACAGCTCCTTTTAAGTTTTATGAGAAATCAAATTTTAAACTTTTCCTAAAGTATAAAGTTGTTCCATTGTTGGGGTCGGACTTCCACCAGCCGGTTCAAGTGTAATTCCAAAAGCTTCTGCCGAATCGGTTTGGCTAACAGCAAAGATTTTTTGTGAATTTCCTTCAAAGTTATCCAGCAAACCAATGCTTGTTGGTGTAAGAACCGGGCTTAGTTTTAAAGACCAAACCTGATAAACCATTCCTTTCGGAGGTGCTGGCAAACCTTTAGCGTCAATATAAGTTGTTTTGGTTTCTTTATTCCAATACACTTTTGCATAAGAAGTTGGAGAAACTGTCTGTCCTCCAAGAGTTACACCTGTGTTTTTAATATCTCTTACAATATTTAAGCTTTTTTGCATTTCCTTGTTCTGCTGTCCTAAATATGCATAATTACGTTCGATTTTATTTTTCTCATTGCCAACAGTAGAAATAGCATCTTTAGTTTTAGTCAGTTGCAAAGTTTGATATCCTAAGCCCAGAAGTAAAACTACCGATGCTGCCCAACCCACATACTGCGACCAGTTTGAGGTAGGTTTCATCTCTACGACTTTTCCGTGTTTCAGTTCCAAACGAGCTTTGATTTTCTCAAAATTAGCTACAGAATGAAATGGAGCAAAACTTGAGGACAAAGCGATAATGGCTTTTTCAATCGAAATGATTTCCTGGTTTACGTCGGCGTTGTTTTTTGCCAGCTCCGTAATTTCGATATTCTCTTTCTCACTCAGCAAACCGTACACGTACAGTTCGAGAATTCCTGATTCTATATATTCTTGTGCTTCCATTATACTTTCAAATAATTTCTTAAATCGTTAATACAGTTTCTGTTTTGTGTTTTGATAGTTCCCAGAGGCACCGCCAGTTCTTCAGACGCTTCCTGCTGTGTATATCCTTTAAAAAACAATAAATTGATAATTTCGATACATTTAGGTTTTAGTTTCTTTACAAATTCCTGAATTCCTATAGCATCAAGTTTATTGGACAATTTATTGCTTTCATCTAACAGATTTACGAAATTATCTGTGGAAAGGTTTTTTTGACTGTTACTAAAATTTTTAGATCGAAGCTTATCGATGGAAGTATTTCTAGCAATATTTAGGATCCACGTATAAAACCTTCCTTTGCTTTCATTATAAGTATCGATGTTTTTCCAGATTTTTACAAAGACATCCTGTAAAACATCTTCGGCTTCTTCTCGATTTTTAATTAGTACATTAATGACAGAAAATAAACTTTTAGAGTACATATCGTACAAATGTGTAAAAGCTTTTTCGTCTTTTTTGTAAATTAAAACTAACAGTTCTTCTTGACTCATAGGTTGTGGAATTTAAGGTTTAGACAAAAAATATTAGACGTTATTTAGTAACCTGTTATAAAGATATATTATTTTTTTTGGAAATTTTTATTTTTTTTATGACTGAAAACCCCAGTAAAATAAGCTATTCAAAAAAAAGTTTATTTTTTTTTCATTTTTTCAAAACCAAAATTAATCCATTTACGTACATAGTTTTATAAGAGAATTAGTAAAAAAACAATTTTGAAAATTTGCAAATAGACAGAGAATCAAAATTTTTAAAAACAAATGTAATGAAGAATTTAGGTCTTATTAAAATATTGATAGTCGGCCTGACTGGAGTTTTAAGCCTCATGATTTTTCATTCCGATTTTGTTTCGATTTTATTCAGATTGTAAGTTTAAGAAAGAGTTCTTTAAATATTGAAGCCATAAAAATTAATAGTTGATGCTCTCGGACTTCCAAACCGAAATTTATTTACTAGCCATTTATACGCCGACAGAATTAGTTACGATTGAATACATATAAACGCCATTGAGAAATATTTTGAAAGTCAGCTCTTAAAAGGTTAAGAAAATTTCAAAATAACCGAGACATCAACTATAATTTTAAAAATACATAAAAGGAGTATCCAAATTAGATTGTGTTTCGGATTCCTTTTATTAAAAATATTGCATAATAATTAATTCATGGTTTGATTTGTTTGTATGGGGGGAAGCCTAACGTCTGATTAACGTTAGGCTTCATTTTTTTATTTAACTTTTGATTAATAAAATTTAAGTTTTTGTGAAATGTATTTTAGTTAATTTTATAAAAAATTATACGATGAAAAATATAGCAATTTTAGTTTGCAGTGCATTATTTATGATGGCCTCGCAAGTTCAGGCTCAAACGAGTCATAAACCTAAAAAAGAAATTATGGCAAAAGAAAATATTTATCAATTTAAAGTAGAAGATTTATCGGGAGACACTTTTGACTTTGCGTCTCTGAAAGGCAAAAAAGTTATGATTGTAAATACCGCTTCAAAATGTGGTTTAACTCCACAATACAAAGATTTAGAAGCTATTTATAAAGAATATAAAGATAAAGGTTTTGTAATTATAGGTTTTCCGGCAAACAATTTTGCTTCTCAAGAGCCTGGAACAGCAAAAGAAATTGAAAGCTTCTGCCAACAAAACTACGGAGTAACTTTTCCTATGATGAACAAAGTTTCAGTTAAAGGGAATGATATGTGTGAAGTATATAAATTCTTAACACAGAAATCTAAAAATGGTTTACAAGATTCTGAAGTAGAATGGAATTTTCAAAAATACTTAATTAATGAAAAAGGGGAGTTAGTAAAAGTGATTAAACCAAGAACTTTGCCAACGGATCCTGAAATCATTAACTGGATAAAAAGTTAAAGCAACAAAAAAACTCAAATTTGAATTTTCCAAATTTGAGTTTTTTTTTCAAGTTGCAAGGGTACAAAGTAACAAAGAGACAGAGTTTTAAAATACTTTGCGAACTTTGCTAAGCTCCTTGCGTACTTAGCGGTTAAGCCAAAATCAGCTGCATGAATACCAAATCTAGCCAATGGTCAAATTTGTATCCAACTTCACGAATTGTTCCTGTAGCTACGAAACCAAATCTTTCATGAAAGGCAATACTTCCTGCATTATCAGCATCAATTGCTCCAATCATGACATGATATCCTTGTTCCTTTGCTAGACGAATTAATTCTATTAATAGTTTAGACCCAATTCCTTTTCCAATAATATTATCAACTACGTAAACAGAATGTTCAACAGTGTATTGGTATCCAATTTTTTCCCGAAACTGACCATAACTTCCAAATCCGACCACTTCGCCGTTCATATCAGCGACTATCACGGGAAGATTTTTGGTTTGTTTGTCTTCAAACCATTTTTTCTGAACTTCAATTGTCTGAATTTCGTAACTGTAATTAGCTGTCGTATGCAGAATAGAATGATTTACAATTTCGAGTATTTTCTGTAAATCGTTTTCGGTTGCTGGTCGTAAAATGATGCTCATTAAATTTTATTATTTTCTATTTAGTTCTGCTAATAAAGTATCAGCTTCTTTAGAATTCCAGCCCATTTCGTTTGCAATGGCCTTGGCATTTTTGGCATATTCTAAAGCTTTCTTTTTATCTTTTATTTTGTTGTAAAGTTTTGCTTGAAGCAGATTTCCATCATACGAATCATTTAATTCCAAAGAATGGTTTACCCAAAAAATCGCCTTTTTTAGACTTTCGGTATCTTTAATATGCTTAAAATAGGTCTGCCCAATGTCTTTTAGAGAACTAGGATCATTCCAGACTAGTTTTTCAGTGTTTTCAAGAGTCGTTTTTTTGTAAAAATCCCACTTTTCGGTTCTTTCGGCCAAAGTTAAGTCGTATTTAAAAACTAGGGAATCTGTTTTTTGCAATCGAATTGATTTGGCAATTTCTCTTTGTTTGTAATAGTTTAGTGTATCCAAATTATCAACCAATGGACGAAGAAGTTCGTTTACGATACTTTCAATTTTCCTATCTACTCTGCTTTGAGAAGCCACGGCCGCAAATTCTTTCTGATGATTTAAAACAAACTGAAATTCCTTCGATTTAATATCAGTAACTCCATTTGCAATTACACGCCAATTGGTTTCGCTGATTAATTGTGAATCAGATTGAGTAGCGAGATAAATATGTGTCGGAACAGATAATTCCGTTCTGTCTTTTCCTTTTTTTAATGCGTTCAGATAAGTAAAGTATTTATCAGAATTAGATGGATCAGCAAGAAAATCTTTTTCTAAAACTGGAAGTTGCAATTTTGGGTTTAAGGCATATTTTATTTCGTTCAGAAACTCCGCTTTTTTAAATTCTCCTTTTAAAATGTACAATAACGTTTCCTTATCATCAAGAATTAAAAAAGTGGGCAACGACTTGGTATTGAATTTATTCTTTAATGAAATCCCTTCTTCTTTTTCTATATTTTTAAAAGTACAAATGTAATTCTTAAAAAGAAAATCAATTACTGCCGGATCGCTTAAAACCTCGCTTTTCATCATATTGCAATGCGGACACCAATCGGCATAAAGCATTACAAAAACCGGTTTCCCCTGAGTTTTTGAATTGTCTAAAGCAGTTTTGTACGGAATATCATTTGACAAAAGCTGATTTTGAGAATAAACTGTGTGAAGTGAAATAAAAAGGAAAAGCAGAGAAAAAAAACGCATAAAAAATGTTGAATAGATTCGATTTTACAAATATATTCCCTTTTTCGATAAAGACCTCCAATAAAATCCTATTTATAAGTTAAATCAACTGCGAAGTTTGTAACTTTGTAAGAAGAAAAAAGAGGTATTTCTTTGCAGAATATCTTTTAAAAATAATACTTGATTAGAATGATTTACCCCAAAATACCGCTTGCACAAAGCATTATTGAAATTTTATCAGCCAAAGGCATTTCTAATATTATCATTTCTCCAGGATCAAGAAATGCACCCTTAACGATTGGTTTTGCGCAAAATCCGAATTTTAAATGTTACAGCATTGCCGACGAAAGATGTGCTGCTTTTTTTGCTTTGGGTATCGCACAACAGACCAAAGAACCGACAGCCATTATTTGCACTTCGGGTTCTGCACTTCTTAATTATTATCCCGCTCTTGCGGAAGCTTTTTACAGCCAGATTCCGTTAATTGTTATTTCTGCAGACAGACCTCAGAACAAGATTGATATTGGCGACGGACAGACGATTCGCCAACAGAATGTTTTTTTGAATCATTCAGTTTTTAATGCTAATTTAACCGAAGAGTCTTCAGAAGAAAATGATTTGAAAATAAATAAAGCAATCGAAGAAGCCATTAAGCTAAAAGGACCTGTACATATTAATGCACCTTTTGAAGAGCCATTGTACGAAACTGTTTCTGGGCTTTCGGTTTCTCCTGTAATTACTAAACCTGAACAGGAAGTTTTTGCTAAAACTATTGAAAACATTGAAGAGTTTGTTTCGGTTTGGAACACTGCAAAAAGAAAATTAGTTTTAGTCGGTGTGAATGAATATGGCATTTTAGATCAAAACATAATTGATAATTTAGCTCAAGATCCGTCTGTTGTTGTATTGACAGAAACGACTTCAAACCTTCACGATCCAAGTTTTATCAATAGTATCGATACTTTAATTACACCATTTGATGATGCTGATTTTAAAGATTTTAATCCCGAAGTTTTAATCACTTTTGGTGGTATGGTAGTATCAAAAAGAATTAAAGGTTTTCTTCGAAAATACAAACCAAGCCATCATTGGCATATTGACACGCTTCGTGCCTACGATACTTTTGGCGCCTTGACCAAACATGTGATCATGCAGCCAAATGACTTTTTTTCTGATTTGTTTTCAAAAACAATCAAAACAGAAAGTAATTACTTTAAAAGTATTGATGACGTTTACAGCGATCGAAAAATTAAAAAACAAAATTATCTTAGCAAGATTGAATTTTCAGATTTTAAAGTTTTTGAAAAAGTCATAGCATCACTTCCTAAAAACTGCCAGTTGCAAATCAGCAACAGCTCAGCTATTCGTTATGCACAATTAATTGAAATTGACGAATCGATAGAAGTTTTCTGCAATAGAGGCACAAGTGGTATTGATGGAAGTACGTCTACAGCGATTGGTGCCGCAGTTGGAAATAAGAAACAAACTATTTTTATAACTGGTGATATAAGCTTTTTATATGATAGCAATGCTTTGTGGAATTCTTATATCCCGAAAAATTTCAAAATTATTTTGATTAATAATGGAGGAGGAGGAATTTTCAGGATACTTCCTGGGCATGAAGAAAAACCTGTTTTTAATACTTATTTTGAAACTTCGCATCAATTAACAGCCGAACATTTGGCAAAGATGTATCATTTTAATTATTATAAAGCTTTTGATGAAAAAGCATTAGATGAAAATCTAAAAGAGATGTACAGCCAGAACGAGTTTCCTTCTATTCTAGAAGTTTTTACGCCAACTGCGGAAAATGACAAAGTTTTAAAACAGTATTTCAAAGAATTAATTTAATTTTAAGTAGGTTAATATTTGTTAATTATTTTGTTTAATTGTAAGCTTAATTTTACTTTTGATAGGATATAATTTAACCAATTAAAATATAATTTATGAGCACAAGAGAAGAATTAATTAAAAAGTATGAAAACGATTTAAAAGAAAAATGTAATATAACCGCAGATATTGATCTGTTGACAAAAATTACAATTGCCTGCGGACCGTCAATTTATAATGCTGACGCTTCTATAGTTGCATCTTCGCAAAAGTCGGAGCTGGATACTGTGAAAAACAGTTTTTTAATCAAAAAATTAGGTTTAAAAGATGGTCCAGAGCTAGACAGCGCAATCGACGAGGTAGTAGAGAAATATGGTAAATCAAATAGAAATAAATACAGAGCCGTATTTTATTATCTTTTGACATTACACTTCAAAAAAGAAAGCATTTTTGACTAGATCCAAAAAATTAAGCGCCGTAATTACTTACGGCGCTTTTTTTATCTGGTTTTAACGAATTGGAATCGGAAAAACAGGAATACTTGAATGGCCCAAAGCGTCTACAGCTTGTATTGCAAAGAAATAATTGTCTTTTGAATATGGGATTTCAATTTGGGTTTCTTTAGTAAATAATGTTTTTTCCCAATGAGAAGAAGCTGTTTCTCTGATTAATATCTGATACCCATATTGCGCTTTTCCTTCAGGAGCTGACCAAATCAGCGTAGAAGAGTTTGAAAGTTTTTTCACCTCAATTCCCACATTTACAGGGGCTTTTGGAGACCAAGCTAAATTGGCTAAAACCGCTAAATTGGCGCAGGCATTTTTTCTAAGATATTCAAAATCCATAAATTCAGGAAGATCACCATATTTAATGTTATTCTCAGTTCGCAAATCCTGATGCTGATGATCAAAATTCTCGTTCATTTCACACAAACGCACTGCCGTAAAGCCATTTTGACAAAAAGGCGTGTGGTCGCCACCACGAAGATAACGATCATTTCTATAAACTAATTTTACACTAAGCTGATCAACGTATTGTTCTGTAACTGTTTTAATATATCTTGCCAATAATCTAGAAGGACTATCATTTTCACGGCTGGTTGCTTTTCGCATTTTTGCTTCATCCTCAGTCTCTAAAAACGGAATCGTTTCGCTAAAAACACGCACTTGGGTGTTGTCTCTCAAATTAGTTCCGCTTGATAAACTATTGCCAATCATATCATTATTAAGCATTCCGATAATATTCCAATTGGCAGCCTTTGCAGTTTCTGCTAGATGACGAGCTCCATACAAACCTTGTTCTTCACCAGTTACAGCTACAAAGATGATGGTAGCAGGAAAAGATCTTTTACTCATGACTTTTGCGAGTTCAATCACAGCAGCGACACCAGATCCATCATCATTTGCTCCCGGAGCATTGGATTTCACATTCATAACATCAGAAACTCTAGAGTCAAGATGCCCGCTGATGATAAGAACGCGATTGTCTGTCGGATCAGTTCCCTTAAGTGTCGCCATTACATTTCCGAGTTGGCTGTCTACGGGAATTCTTTTTCCGTCTGCCTTCACAGTAAAATAATCAATTGAAGCGGTGAGTCTTCCATTAGATTCTAAAGCAAATTTTTCAAATTCAGATTTAACCCATTGTTGTACTGCGCCGATTCCTTTGGTTTTGCTTTTGGTATCGCTCAACGTATGGCGCGTTCCAAAAGAAACTAATTTATGTATGGTTGCTTCGAGGTTTTCAGTTTTAATTTCGCTGATCATTTTTCTGATTTCCTGATCTTCAGAAACCTGAGAAACGCAGATTTGTCCAAAAAACAAAAATGCAAAGACAGAATACAGGATAATTTTTTTCATGAATTTGTAATTAATTAGAGATTCTCAAATTTAAATAAAAAATGCAAAACTTATAAAGTGTTTTATATGCAAAACATTTTTCGATTACCATTTTCAAACTTCGTACCTTTGCAATTGAAAAATACAGTCGTTTAAGACTTAGAAACTCAATAAAATGCTTGAAATAGGAAAATACAATACACTTATCATATTACGTGACACTAAAGTGGGCTTATTTTTGGGAGATCCTGAAAATGACCCTGAAGGAAAACACGATGTTCTTTTGCCAAATAAATATGTTCCGAACGAATTTGAAATTGGTGAAGAATTAATCGTTTTTGTTTATCTTGATCATGAACAGCGTCCTGTCGCGACTACATTAGAGCCCTATATTTTCTTGAATGAATTTGCTCTTTTACGTGTAAACTATATCAATAACGTCGGCGCTTTTATGGATTGGGGAATGGAAAAGGATATTTTGGTTCCTTTTAAAGAACAGGCTCGCCCAATGGAAAAAGGCAAACGCTATCTGGTTTATCTTTATATGGATGAGAAAACCAATCGTCTCGTGGCTTCAAGCAAAACCAATCAGTTTTTGAGTAATGAAAAATTGACGGTAGAAAAAGGAGAAGAAGTAGACCTAATTGTTTCCCATATCACCGAAATGGGAATCAATGTAATTATCAACGAAAAACATAAAGGTCTTTTGTATAAAGATGAAGTTTATGACGATTCGATAAGAACAGGTGACAGAATGAACGGTTTTATCAAGAATATCCGTCCTGACAATAAGATTGATGTGGCTTTACAGGTGCAAGGATTTCAAAGTATAGAACCAAATGCAGAAAAAATTTTAGATGAGCTTAGAGCTAGTCGTGGTTTTTTACGTTTAAATGATGATTCTCATCCAGAAGACATTAAGACTGTCTTAAAAATGAGTAAAAAATCCTTTAAAAAAGCAATCGGAAATTTATACAAAGAAAAACTGATTGAGATTAAAGAAGACGGGATTTATCTTATAAATTAAATTCCAATATTCAAATTCCAAATTCCAAACTTTAAGAATGAAGTCGTAAATTGGGATTTGGAATTTTAATTTTCAGATTTATCATCTGGGTTAAAATTCCAATATTTTTAATTCCAAATTATAAACTTTAAAAGTAAAGTTATACATTGGGATTTGGAATTTTAATTTTGAGATTTATTTTGCGCTAGCAAAATTTTTATAACACGAAAGGCTGCTCATTACAAGCAGCCTTTCGCTTTTTATTCTAGTTTTAAAAAAAATTGTAATTAAAAAAAAACAGAAATAAAATAAATTCGAATGCATCGCAGATCAACAGCTTTACGAATTTTTGAAGTCATTCTGACGATAGTATGTCTTTTAAACAATTGATGCGTTTATCTCAAAAGCAGAAAAACAATTTCACGGCTGCTCCATTGGTTGATAAAATAACTTTTAGAAAGTGTGAATTAGTATTTTCCTTTTCGCATTCAATTTTATACTAATTATTGATACTATTCTAACATTTAACCTTAGGTGTTACTATTTCTTTCTTGAAGTTTTGACAAATACATAAATCATTTGCCCATCAATTTGTTGTTTTGGTATAAAAACAGAAAAAATATGAGCGACAATTTTTTTAAATTTTCTCAAAAAAATCATTTTTTAGGTTAATAAATCAGTGAAAGAAAATCAATCTAAAACTCAAGAAATAAAATGTATCTCATTGATTTCTAGGATGTAAAATTACTCATTATTTTTCTAATCAAATGTTAAAAAGTGTTATTTTTTGTAAGTAAATACCAATTGTTAACATTTGAAGTAAATTTAGCAGTCGCTAAAACGAATTTGAGTAGGTAAAAAAATAAAAATGATTTATTTTTACCTAATAATTATTTACAAAATAAAAAAAAATGGATTGGATTACAGCCAGAGAATTTGAAGATATAACCTATAAAAAATGTAATGGAGTTGCTAGGATTGCTTTTAACCGCCCAAATGTTAGAAATGCATTCCGTCCAAAAACAACTTCAGAATTATATCAAGCCTTTTACGACGCTCAGGAAGATACTTCGATAGGAGTGGTGTTGCTTTCTGCTGAAGGTCCATCAACTAAAGACGGAGTTTACTCTTTTTGCAGTGGTGGAGATCAGAATGCACGAGGGCATCAAGGATATGTTGGAGACGATGGCCAGCATCGTTTAAATATTCTCGAGGTACAACGTTTGATTCGTTTTATGCCGAAAGTAGTCATTGCTGTTGTACCAGGTTGGGCCGTTGGAGGCGGGCATAGTTTGCACGTGGTTTGCGATATGACTCTTGCAAGTAAAGAACACGCTATTTTTAAACAGACAGATGCCGATGTAACTAGTTTTGACGGTGGTTATGGCTCTGCTTATCTTGCGAAAATGGTAGGACAGAAAAAAGCGCGTGAGATTTTCTTTTTAGGTAGAAATTATTCAGCACAGGAAGCTTTTGAAATGGGAATGGTAAATGCTGTTATTCCTCATGAGGAATTAGAAGCGACAGCTTACGAATGGGCTCAAGAAATTCTTCAAAAATCGCCAACCTCTATCAAAATGCTGAAATTTGCAATGAATCTTACTGATGACGGAATGGTTGGACAGCAGGTTTTTGCAGGTGAAGCAACACGTTTGGCCTACATGACCGAAGAAGCAAAAGAAGGAAGAAATGCTTTCTTAGAAAAAAGAAAACCAAACTTTGGAGAAAATAAGTGGATACCTTAAATTTATAAAATTGTTTTAGGTTTCAAGTTTCATGTTATTACGTTAACAGACAACTTGAAACCTAAAACTTGAAACCTAAAACTTGAAACTAAATAAACTAAAAAACAGAATGAAACACTGGATTGAAGCAGCTAGACTGCGTACATTACCATTATCAGTTTCCGGAATAATCGTCGGTAGTATTTACGCATTGATACATCCCACAGAAACTATTGCTACGCCAAGTGAGGTTTTTAGTTGGAAAATTTTCGGCTTTGCACTTTTAACCACTTTAGGCTTGCAGATTTTATCCAATTTTGCAAATGATTACGGCGATGGCGTAAAAGGAACCGATAACGCTGATCGTGTAGGACCACAGCGTGCTATTCAGAGTGGTGTGATTACACCTCAGGCTATGAAAAAAGCTATAATCATTACGTCGCTTTTAACTTTATTGTCTGCTGTAACATTGATTTATTTTGCTTTTGGCCGCGATAATTTCGGATACTCTTTATTTTTCCTTGCATTAGGAATTGCGGCAATCATTTCTGCAATTCGCTATACAGTAGGTAATTCCGCTTACGGATACAGAGGATTTGGAGATGTTTTTGTTTTTGTTTTCTTCGGACTTGTAAGTACATTAGGAGTTAACTTTTTGTATTCTAAAGAAGTTGATCCGCTTTTAATATTTCCTGCTGTTTCAGTTGGTTTGCTTAGCGTTGGAGTTTTAAACCTTAACAATATGCGCGATGAGGAATCTGATAAAAAATCGGGAAAAAATACCATAGTGGTGCAAATTGGAGCAGCAAAAGCAAAGATTTATCATTATACTTTAATCATCGGTGCAATGCTTGGAGTAATAGTTTTTGCAGTTTTGAGCGATTATAATTTTGATCAATATTTGTTTTTATTGGCATATATTCCATTAACCAAACATTTAATTACGGTTTATAAAAATCAAGATCCAAAACTTTTAGATCCAGAATTAAAAAAACTAGCATTAAGCACATTCCTGTTGTCTATTTTACTGACAATTTGTATGACATCTTTGATTTCAGACATCATTGTAAACCTCTTTTTGGGAGGAAGATAATTAAAGTTGAACTTTAAAAATTTATAAAAATGAAAATTACATACTACGGACACGCCTCTTTGGGTATTGAAGTTGGAGGAAAACATATTCTTGTAGACCCTTTTATTACAGAAAACCCAAAAGCTTCTTCAATTGATATCAATACGCTTAAAGCCGATTATATTTTATTGACGCACGCGCACACTGATCACGTTTTAGACGTAGAGGCTATAGCTAAACGTACCAATGCAACTATTGTGTCAAATGTTGAAATTGCAGACCATTATGCTGCATTAGGATTTCAGTCGCACCCTATGAATCATGGAGGAAACTGGAAATTTGATTTCGGAAAAGTAAAATATGTAACAGCGATTCATTCAAGCAGTTTTCCTGACGGGAAGTACGGAGGAAATCCAGGAGGTTTTGTTATCGAGGGCGAACATAAAAACATTTATATAGCAGGCGATACAGCATTGACTTACGATATGAAATTGATTCCGCTTCGAACTAAACTGGATTTGGTTATTCTTCCAATTGGTGACAATTTTACAATGGATGTTGAAGATGCAATTATAGCTTCTGATTTTGTTGAATGCGATAAAATTCTAGGATATCACTTTGATACTTTCGGATATATCGAAATCAATCACGAAGAATCAATTCGCAAGTTTTTTGATAAAGGAAAAGATTTGATGCTTCTAGAAATAGGAGAATCTATTGAATTATAAGAAACTAATTCCGTTTTTGGCTATCTTTTTAAGGCATTTTTTTTCTTAAAAGGATAGTCACAAAAGGAGTTTGATAAATTCTATTTAAAATAAAAAAAATCGGGATTCGAGGTAGTATATTTAGTAAGAAAATTATTTGGCATAATCTATGTTGCAGAACAATCTAAGGCATGTAACATTCATAAAATAATCATTCATTTTAATCTGTTCAATCTGTGGCTAGAAAAACACTAAACGGCATCAGCATTTTTAAACATTACACCTTATTTTTTCTCCTTACGATTTCTTATAACTCTTTTGCTCAAAAAGATGGTTATTGGGACAAAGAAAGAGCTACTACTAAAGAAATAGTTGTTTCTGCACGAGACAGGATTACTGTCGCTACAGAAGATCTTCCGGTTGGAACAACCGAAATTGTTTACCGAATTACCCTTTTAGACAAAAATCAGGAAATGACCAACAGTCTTGTTTCGGTTCTAAAATCTATTCCGGATCCTTATGGGATAGGTCAGGGCTCGGCTGGTGCGGTATTTCTCATGTCCAAAATTTCAGGCGATGATGAATGTACGTATTCTATTTTTACTTCTAATGAAAATGCCAAAAAATACGTTTCGGACGGAAAAATCGACAAAGCGTGTTATTCTCAGGGAGAACCAGTAAGTAAAGATGCAAAGCGATTATCGCTCGATAAATCGTCTTGCTTAAAACAAAATACTACAACCATCTGGTTTGGTTTTGAAAGCAAAAATTGGCTTTTAAGTCAAAAAATAGTATTAGAAGTAGTGCCTTGGGTAGATACAAAACTTAACCGAGGGTGGAATCAAGATAACAAAAACGAGATAATCGGTTTGTGCAAAACATCGACAATGGCTCAAAAAATGGCTGATTCTGACGATTTCTGTGTTTGCATTCTGAATAAAATCATGGATCAATATCGTTATGATGAATATCAGAAACTATTGGCGGTTGAGAAAACTAAAGTCTATAAAGATTTTGGAAATGCATGTTATAAAGATGCAGACATTTCCAAAAAGATTTTTAATGATCTTAGAGTTCAGTCAGCATCTTTGATTAAAAGCCAAAAATACAACGATGCGATTCAAAAATTAAATACCATTATAAACGAAGGAAAAGCAACAGCCCTTGATTATAGCGCTATTGGATATTGCTATATTTTGACCAAACAATATGCAAAAGCATTAAAATCATTAGAAGAAGGCGAAAAACTGGACGATACCGAACTGTCAATAAAACTAAATCTCGCACATACTTATTTGGTAAGCGACAAATACAGCGAAGCAAAAGCGATTTATAAAAAATACCAAACCCAAAATGTGACCGACAGTCTGAGTTGGACCGAAAAAACAAAAGCAGATTTTGAAGTATTCAAGAAAGCAGGTCTTCCGTCACAAGATTTTGAGAGAGTTTTAAAGCTTTTCAATTAAATTATAAAAAACACTATTAGAATCTAATCATGAATTTTGTTTTAGGCAAAATAAAATTTCAGGTTTTCTGTATCTTAAAACAAAAATATTTTGAAAGCATCCTACCATAAATATCTTTTAAATTTTAAACGACCTTCAGGAACTTCAAGAGGAGTAATGACGGAGAAAGAAACCTGGTTTTTAATTTTGGAAGAAAATGGAAAAAAAGGGATTGGTGAATGCGGAATTTTAAGAGGCTTAAGCGCCGACGACCGTGAGGATTACGAAGATAAACTCAAGTGGGTATGTAGTAATATTCATTTAGGGGAAAAGGTTCTTTGGGAATCACTGTTAGAATTTCCTTCTATACAATTTGGAATCGAAATGGCATTTTTGTCTTTAAAAAGTCAGAATCCGTTTATTTTATTTCCTTCGGATTTTACCAATAATTTCGAATCTATTGCTATAAATGGTTTGGTCTGGATGGGAAAAGCTTCTTTTATGAAAGAGCAAATAGAGGAGAAGCTGGCTTCGGGATTCAATTGCATAAAACTGAAAATAGGCGCTATAGATTTTCAGAAAGAATTAGAATTATTGTCTTTTATACGCAGTCATTTTTCGGCAGAGCAAATCGAAATCAGGGTAGATGCAAATGGTGCTTTTAAAAAAACTGAAGCTTTAGATAAACTGAATAAACTTAATCAATTTCAGCTACATAGCATAGAACAGCCAATTAAAAAAGGCAATAGTAACCAAATGGCATCACTATGCAAGCAGACTCCATTTCCAATTGCGCTTGATGAAGAGTTGATCGGAATTTTTTCATTCGAAGAAAAAGAAAAATTACTGCAAGAAATCAAACCACAATATATTATTCTTAAGCCAAGTTTTATTGGAGGATTTCGCGGTACACAAGAGTGGATTGACCTTGCAGAAAAATACCATATCGGTTGGTGGATTACTTCTGCGCTAGAAAGCAATATTGGACTCAATGCAATTGCTCAATGGACATTTCTAAAAGAATCACTTATGCCACAGGGTTTAGGCACAGGCGCACTTTATACCAATAACATCAATTGTCCGCTGGAAGTAAAAAATGGACAGCTTTGGTATGACACTTCAAAAGATTGGGATTTTGGTTTTTTAAATTTATTATAGAATAGATTTAGTTTAAGCTATTCTTTGCCGCTCAGCATATTTTCTTGAAGATCTTTCAGTTCTTTCCATTTACCCTGATAAGCAAGAAAAGCCTGTTTAGGCCAAGTGATTGGATTATGAATAGCATAATTTTCACCTCCAGCATCTAATACCGATTGTATTTTTTCTGAAGAAGCTTCAGAAAGTTCGTGCCATGTTGTAATTCCAGAATGGCGAAAAAGCGATTCGATTTTTATTCCGATTCCTTCAATAATCTTCATATCATTTTCTTTTATTTTTCGTCCCATAACGGTTGTGGCAGTTTCGCTGTCAAACAAAACAAAATGTTTATGACTAAGATAATGTGTTTTTGTTTTAAAAGCCAGGTCGGTTTCGAGAGCTTTGATACGATTATGAAGGTTTTTAGTATTCGCATAACAAACATCCAAATCAGATTGAAGAGAGGCGCTTAGAGAATCGTCTTTCTTAGAATTCATTTTTCCTATATAGTAACCCGCAATACCACAGATTAATCCAATCAGCACTGGTATTAATAAATAAGTTATATTCATGATGAATTAATTTTAATTAATAATAAGTTTGTCAGACGGCTGGTAATCTGTTTAAGAAGTAGTATTTCGTCGTTTACTCAAATTTAATCAATAAAAAACACATAATCAGTTAACAATCAGTTATATTAATTTTCAATATTATTTAAAACTGTGAACAGATAGAAATTGATGGTTCTGGCAGTAGTATCATAAAATGGATTAAATTGAGTAACTTGCATAAAAATTAATTACATAATAAAATGGTCGAAATAGAAAGAAAGTTTCTTGTAAAATCTGACGACTTTAAAAATCAGGCTTTTGTCCAAAATAAAATTGCACAAGGATATTTAAGTTCAGTTCCTGAACGAACAGTTAGGGTCAGAATTAAAGGAAATAAAGGTTTTATTACTATCAAAGGTATCAGTCAGCAAAGCGGTATGTCGCGTTTTGAATGGGAAAATGAGATTCCGCTTGAAGAAGCTTTAGAGTTATTAAAACTCTGTGAAAAAGGTAAAATCGAAAAAACTAGATATGAAATCAAATCGGGTTCTCATATTTATGAAGTAGATGAATTTTATGGCGAAAACCAAGGTTTGGTAATGGCTGAAATAGAACTGAAATCTGAAACCGATACTTTTGAAAAACCTGATTGGCTAGGAGAAGAAGTGACAAATGATGAACGTTATTATAATGCTTACCTAAGCAAAAATCCTTTTAAAGACTGGCAAAAATCATAAAATGACAGCACCACTATACGACCTTATTATTGTAGGCGGAGGCCCAATTGGACTAGCTTGCGCCATTGAAGCACAAAAGAAAAACCTCAATTATTTAATTATCGAAAAAGGCGCTATTGTAAACAGTATTTTTAATTATCCACTGTATATGACCTTTTTCTCAACAGCAGAACGTTTAGAAATCGGCGATATACCGTTTAACTGTTTAGCTCCGAAACCTGGAAGGCAAGAAGCTTTGGAATATTACAGAAATATTCACCGCTACTTTAAATTCAATATTAATCTTTTTGAAAAAGTGACAGCTGTACAAAAAAAGCAAAATGAAATTTTTGAAATAGCTACAGACAAGAAAGTTTATAAAGCTAAAAATGTCGTAATTGCAACAGGATTCTATGATATACCAATAGACATGAATGTTTATGGAGAAAATCTACCTAAAGTTCGACATTATTATAAAGAAGCTCATGAATTTGCTTTCAGAAAAATTATAGTGGTTGGAGCAAACAATTCGTCTGTTGATGCCGCTTTGGAGTGTTGGAGAAAAGGAGCCGAAGTAACTATGGTAATTCGTAAAAACGAAATCAATAGTCGCGTAAAATATTGGGTGAAACCTGATATTGAAAATAGAATTGCTGAAGGAAGCATTAAAGTTTACTTTGAATCGAATATTACTAAAATAGACGAAAATCAGGTTGAAGTCGATACTCCAAATGGAAAAATAACAATAGAAAATGATTTTGTACTTGCCTTAACTGGCTACAAACCTGATTTGGATTTTCTGGAAAAAATTGGAATCAAGCTTTCTGATGACGAACTAAAAATCCCTGTGTACAATTCAGAAACAATGGAAACAAATGTAAAAGGATTGTTTTTGGCAGGTGTTGTTTGTGGCGGTATGCAGACACATAAATGGTTTATAGAAAATTCAAGAATTCATGCCAATTTGATTATTGATTACATTAGTGCAAACTAAACCACTCTGCACTTTCAGTGCAGAGGTTTGTTTGACGAGAGACTGAAAGTCTCTCAATTTTGAAAACTTTTTATCAAAACTAAAAAAGTCAAAAGATTATATTTTTTCGCATTACTAAAGTACTGCAATAAATTGCAGGGTTTTAAACCCGAATCTGAGACCAATAAAAAATTAAAGCCTCGAATTTAATTGATAAAATTCGAGGCTTTAAAAATTAAGAACTGCAAGACAGCATAGAACATCCGACTTTTGTTCTTGCCCAATCCGGACGTTTTGCAAACCATTTTTCAGATTCGGGCTGTTCATCATATGGCTTTTTCAAAAGCTGAAATAACTCATCCACTACCGAATAATCTTTTAGGTCTGCCGCATCGATAGCTAATTGTGACATGTAATTTCGTAGCACATATTTCGGGTTGACGGCATTCATTTTTAGAGCTCTTTCTTCATCAGAAAGTGTTTCAGAATTCAGTCTTTTTAAATAGACTGAAAACCATTTTTGCCATGCATCTAACGTTTGATCTTTTATTTGTTCGGGCAGATAAAAAGCATATTCAATCTTTTTTATAGCCGAATCTACCGTGTCCGTTTTTTTTATTTTACTTAGATTTCTAAAAAAGATAGTCATATCAGTTTCTGATAACTGTAAAATCTCTTCTAATCCTTTAATTATTTTATCATCAGCTTCACTTGAAGTGAATATACCTAATTTACTTAAAAACATTGCTTTGTAATCTTCTTCAAAATCAATCATAAAAGATTCTAAGATGTTTTCTAAAGGAGCGGCTTCATTGATTAAAGGATAAATCGCATTGGCTAATTGAAACAAATTCCACTGCGCCACCTGAGGCTGGTTTCCGTAACGATATCTTCTGTTTTGAGAGTCTGTCGTGTTAGGAGTCCAATCAGGATCATAATTTTCAAGCCAGCCGTACGGACCGTAATCTATTGTAATTCCGTGAATAGACATATTATCCGTATTCATTACACCATGCACAAAACCCACGCGTTGCCAATGCAGAATCATGTCACGGGTTCTGTCTGTTACGGTTTTAAAAAACTGCAAATACTGTTCTTTTGGTTCTCCTTTAATTTCAGGAAAATAATGTTTAATTGTAAATTCTACGAAGTTTTTTAAGTTTTTAAGTTCGTTTCGGGCAGTTAGCATTTCAAAACTTCCGAAACGAATAAATGATGGAGCCACACGGCAAACGATTGCACCTTTTTCGTAAGCTGGATTTCCATTATACAAAATATCGCGCAAAACTTGATCGCCCGATAAAATCAAGGAAAGCGATCGTGTAGTGGGAACTCCCAAATAGTGCATAGCTTCGGCACAAAGATATTCACGAATCGAGGATCTTAAAACCGCAAGACCGTCTGCTGTTCTAGAATAAGGCGTTTTTCCAGCACCTTTTAGTTGTAGCATAAAAAACTCGTTGTTTTTGTTTTCGACCTCAGTCAAATTAATGGCTCGGCCGTCTCCCAATTGTCCAGCCCAATTGCCAAACTGATGTCCGGCATAACACATCGCAAAAGGGCGTGTATTAGCTAGAATTTCATTTCCAGAAAAAACATCAAGGAATTCTTTTGTATGAATTTCATCTTTCGTTATTCCAACCATTTCTGCCGTTTCTTCAGAAGCATGAATAAGTTCTGGAATAGAAGGTTTCGTCGGATTTACATACGAAAACAATGTGTCTTTTACCTGACGTATTTCGTTTGTCAAATCTGGATCTGCGGGTAGCTCAGAAATAAAACGATTATTTATTTTTAGATTTTTCATTTTATAAATTTATTCAGAAGATCAATCTATTAATCGATCAGCATAGAGTTTTTTTAGCTTTTGTATTTTCGGATCAATCACGACCTGACAATAACCAGCTTCCTGATTTTCATTATAATAATTCTGGTGATAATCTTCCGCTTCATAAAAAACTTCAAAAGGTTTTAATTGCGTCACGATAGGATCAGCATATACAGGCTGTACTTCACTAAAAACTTGTTCTGCAATTTCTTTCTGCGTATCATCGTGATACAAAATTATTGAGCGGTATTGTGTGCCACTGTCGCCTCCTTGACGATTTAATGTTGTTGGGTCATGACTTGTCATGAAAATGAAAATTAAGTCATGATATGAAATTATGTCAGGGTCGAATGTTACCTGGATAACCTCTGCATGTCCGGTTCTTCCGGTACAAACTTCACGGTATGCCGGATTCTTAATAAACCCGTCTGAGTAACCAGATTTTATAGATTCAACACCTCTTAAACGCTGAATTACAGCTTCTATACACCAAAAACAGCCTCCGCCAAAAGTGGCAGTTGATAAATTTCCCATAAATAAAACTTTTAAGAATTTTAATTGCCTATTAATCCGATAGAATATTGTGATAAATTATTAAAAAAAGATTGTTTTAGTTAGATATACTAAAGGTTAATCTAATTAGTATTGATAAATTCGCAATTTTATAAAAAAACAATATATTTGCAGTCAAACATATAGGCACACTAATGGATAACAAAAATAGTACCATCACACTAGAAACATATTTTCAGCAGTTTAGAAAAAATATTGTTGGCATAAACCAGTTGTTTACTTCTGCTTTTGGGCAGAAAGAAATAGTTTATACAGACTGGACTGCCAGCGGGCGCTTGTATCGTCCGATTGAGGAAAAGCTGTTGAACCAATTTGGCCCATTTGTGGCTAATACACATACAGAAACAACCGTGTCAGGTACTGCCATGACAAAAGCGTATCATCATGCCAGACATATCATCAAGCGACACACTAATGCCGATCATGATGATGTTTTGATTACTGATGGAACAGGAATGACAGGTGTAATAAACAAATTTCAGCGTATTTTAGGTTTAAAAGTTCCTGAAAATTTAAAGAGTTTTACTACTATTCCAGCAGAAAAAAAGCCGATTGTCTTTATTTCTCATATGGAACATCATTCTAATCAGACTTCTTGGCTCGAAACTATTGCCGATGTTGAGATTATTCCTTCTTGCGAAAAAGGACTTTTCAGCTTAGAAAGTTTGGAGGTTCTCTTGCAGAAATACAATGACAGAACAATTAAAATTGCATCTATAACAGCCTGTTCTAATGTTACAGGCCTAAAAACGCCTTTTCATGAAGCAGCAAAATTAATGCACCAATACAATGGTGTTTGTTTTGTCGATTTTGCTTGTTCTGGTCCGTATGTTGAAATTAATATGCATCCTGAAGATCAAGAAGCCTATTTGGACGCCGTGTTTTTTTCGCCACATAAATTTTTAGGAGGCCCTGGAACTTCTGGAGTTTTGATTTTTAATAAAAAATTATATAACAACATGATTCCGGATTGTCCTGGAGGAGGAACCGTAAGCTGGACAAATCCATGGGGCGAACATAAATATATTGATAATATTGAAGATCGTGAAGACGGCGGTACACCGGGATTTTTACAAGTCATCAAGACAGCTCTGGCAATTGAACTAAAAGAAGAAATGGGAATTGAGAACATTTTGGAGCGCGAGCATGAAATTGTAGATTTTGTGTTTTCTGAATTGGAACCTGTTTCGAATATTAAAATACTGGCAGGACAACATAAAGAACGTCTTGGTGTTATTTCTTTTTTTATTGAAAACCTTCATTTTAATTTAGGAGTTAAAATTCTAAATGATCGATTTGGAATACAAACCAGAGGAGGATGCAGTTGTGCTGGAACTTATGGCCATTATTTGTTGCATGTTGATCAGGAAACTTCTAATAAATTGGTAAACGAAATCACAATCGGCGATTTGATCAAAAAACCAGGATGGATCAGAATGTCTATACATCCAACAACGACAGATGCCGAAATTGCTTATGTCTGCAAAAGCATTAAAGAATTAGCGGCCAATCATGAGGACTGGGCTCTGGATTATTCTTATAATAAAAATACAAACGAATTTATTCATAAAAACGCCACTTCATTTGAAGACGAGCTGGTAGAAAGCTGGTTTAAATCGTAAGTTAAGTAAGATTACTCAAACTTTGAATAGGCAAATAAAAACAAACCCCGAAAGTCTTAAGATTTTCGGGGTTTGTCTTTTTCTTATGATAATTATCGGTGATTTTTAGCCCCGATAATAGTGGAAATCCTTTTATGCTGGGGTTCAGCATAAAAGATTGGAACGGATAGCGGGACTTTACGCCTTTTAAAAAACGAAACGTACTGCTCTAAATATTATTTATTCTCCTGAAATTTTTTAAGCGATAACAAAGCCTGTTTCTGAACTTTCTTTTGAAAAAAACCAGTCCATCCAAGCAGGTACCCTGTTGTTCCAAAAGCTTGTTTTGACCATTTCCAGATATCGAAATAGTCAGTATGTTTTATGATTAGTCCATCTTTAAACACAAATTCGGCAACAATTTTATTGGTAACATTTCTGTTTGTTTTGCTGAAATTGTATTGGGCTGTCCAAGTGGCAGAACCAGTTTCACTATCTGCTTTTACATTCGAAAATTCAATCTTAATGTTTCCTTTGCTTTTTGAAAGAAGCATTTCCCACATTTTACAGACTTGATTTTCTTTTAATAATCCAAATGCAGGATCAATGAAATGAACTTTTGGATGATAACATTCGCACATTGTTTTGGCGTCGGAGTTGGCGAATGCGGTATAAAATTTATCAATTAGGGCCTCGTTTGTATTCATTTGATAAGTGGTATAGAGAAATTAGAGTTGCATTAAAAAATCATTATAAGGTACTAATTTCTTTTGCAGTATCAAAAGTTTTTTTCGATTTATCAAAAGCAGTCGAAAAATAATTCATTCGGTTATAGGCTGTGAAGTGTCCCGTTTGGCTTCCCAGATTATTTGGCCCTCCGGCAATAATAAAGCGCACGGCATAAATATCTGTTTTTCTCAGTTTTTGCCATTCTGCCGGAGTAAAATAATAGTAAGAAGTCGTGGTGCCGTCTGCTGATTCTTTTACATTTTTATCAGTGCAGGCAATTACGTCTCCATTGGTAAGGTCAACATAAACACCGCCAGCTATTTTAGCTTGGTTGTTTGCTGTAGTAATCGTAAGTTTCAAAATTCCGCCTTTGTCTGTTTTTGCAATCTGAACATCTATTTCGCCCGTATAAGCATATTTTTCGCAAATAAAAGTATATGTTTTAGTAGCTGGAAAAGGCGCTGAACCTTTTACGCTGATGCTTTCTTGAGCATTTGTGAAATTTATAAATAATAGTGCAAATAAAAAAGACAGTTTTAATTTCATATATATACTTTATTGTTCGTTTAGTTTGGCATCAAATTTTTCATCCCAGTCCATGGACTTAATAGCAGAGACTAAATTTTCGTCGTTTACAAAAACACGCAGTTCTTTGTTGGCAACTTTTTTAGTGTACAAAGCGCGGTAACGATAAATCACTTCGTTTTTGGTTTTGTAAACACCGTCTAATTTCAAATCAATAAAACTTCCGTAATATTGTCTAAATCTAGTACAGGTTTTAGTCAAACGTTCTTCTGTTGTATTTTCTCTTACAGACTGTGTAACCTCGGTTTCATTAAAAGGTTTGAACTTTGACGTGTTACAGGTTTCTAGAACCCTTTTTCCCAGTTCGTACGCTTTCTGTTGTTGATTTGAATTTATTTCTGTACCTGAGATTTTTTTTATTTTTAAATCCTCAGTGTTTCTGCTAATGTTTTTAGACTTACATCCAATTAATAATAACAAACATATAATCAATCCTGCTTTCTTCATAACTATTTAAGTAATTTTTAATAATAAGTTAGGGTCGGGACAGTTTTCTATGTAAAAATTCAGATCGCTGGTGCTGCAGACGCCGGGATAATCTCCCCAATAATCTTCGATATTTTTTATGATTTGAAAATGGACATGCGGTGCATAATCCCCATTTACTGAAGCATTTCCAAGAGATCCAATTTTTTCTCCTTTTTTAAAACTGCCGCCAACGGTTAAGTTTTCTATACTTTCTAACGACAAATGTCCGTATAAAGTATAAAATTTTTCATTTTCTACCTCGTGCTCCAAAATTATGGTCGGGCCGTAATCTCCCAAACCTATATTGTTTTTAAAGCTATGCACTTTTCCGTCTATCGCGGCCAAAACCGAAGTGCCGGCTTCTGTCCATAAATCTACACCAATATGAATATTGCGTTCTGGAATGGAATCATTATTAAAAATAGAACTTCTTTTATACAAGGAACGTCCTTCTATATAACCGCCAAATGCAACTTTGGCATTGGTTTCTGCAAGATAGTTTGAAATGAAATTTTCAAAATCTTGCGCGGTTTTTGGTTTTTGTTTTACTAATTCCACATTGGTAACCGATAAGTCTAAAGCCTTATATTGCGAAAAATCAATAGACGAATCAATTATTTTGGCAGGAGGAAGGTTATTTAAAATAGAAGTTAAAGGTTTCATATACTATAGTTTAGGCAACTTTTTCAATTATAATTAATTCATTATGATCTTCGATGCGAGGCAGTGTTTTCGATTTAAACAATTTTGAATTGATTTCAGAAATGTACTTTCGATTTCTAACGTTATGTGCTTCATCCAAAATCATGGTATTGAACAAAATAAAGCCTTCATCTTTTAGGAGATAGCAAACTCTTTCGCTGAAAAATTTCTCAAACAAAAAATTCGGCATATGTGTATCTTCAAAAATGTCGATAATAATAAGGTCGTACTTTTCTTTTGTTTTCAAAGTAAACTCAAAAGCATCGTCTATAATGATATCAAGCTTTTTGATTTCATTTAAGCTGAAATATTTATTGGCAACTTCAATCATTTCAGGATCTATCTCAATTCCGGTTATCTTCCCCTTGTATTCAATTTCATTTACCAATGTTTTAACTACGCTTCCGCCGGCGACTCCAAGAAGCAGAATATGTTCCATTTCAAGAATCTTTTTGTAACCAATATTTCGAAGCCCATATCGTAAAATACGCTGCAGACTGCCGTATGAATAATTTGTATTTTCAGAATCTAAAACCAGTTCTCCATTTGCCCATGTTACTTCAATTACTTTACTTCTGGATGATTTCTTTTTGAATATTTTTATAGGAATGAAATAACTGAATAATTTTTGAATCATTTTGAATGCTTTTTCTCAAATTTAGCATTAAATCTTTTATTTTGCATCAAAAAAATATCATAAATGAAAAAAACACTCTATAAGTTTATATTTTTTAAGCTAATGGGCTGGAAAATAGAAGGAATGGAAAATGTAGAAATCAAGAAATGCATTCTTATGGTTATGCCTCATACAAGTAATCACGATTTTTACATAGGATTGCTGACACGTGGTGTTTCTGGACTTCAGATGAACTGGGTTGGAAAGAAAGAACTTTTCAGATTTCCTTTTGGATATTATTTTAGAAACGTAGGAGGTGAGCCGCTAGATCGTTCAGGTGGACTGAATAAGGTTGATTCGATTGCAGCCATTTTTGACAGAAAAGAAGTTTTCCGTCTGGCAGTTGCTCCCGAAGGAACTCGAAAAGCGGTCAAAGAAATTAGGACTGGTTTTTATTATATTGCGCTTAAAGCGAATGTACCGATTGTGCCCGTTGCCTTTGATTGGGGGAAAAAGACGGTAGGTCTTGGAAAGCCATTTTGGCCTACTGGAAATTTTGAATCTGATTTTGAGATTATACAAAAACATTATAAAGATGTTTTAGGAAAAATTCCTGAAAATGGGTTTCAGTTCTGATTTTTAATGAAAATTCCTAACGCGTGAGAATCGCGTATTTGAAAATTTTCTAAACCAATCTCCGAATATGCGCTAATTTTTGAACTAAGGGTTGTACACTTTAAAAGTGCCATTTTTATAAAAAAAGACAATTTTTTCAATTTGTTGATTTTCGTCGGAACTGAAATTCGAGTTTTTGCTAGAAATTGTGCTTGCAGAAGATTTTTCTTCTTTTTCAAATACAGCAGATGAAAATAAATCTTGCGGAACTGAAATCTCGGATTCAATAGGAGTAGAGATTTTAAGAATTTCAGTTGCACTATCATCAAGTGATTTTGGGAAATTTCCGGTTCCATTTAAAATCCAGTATAAATCTACATCTGGAAAAACTTCAATAATTTTCATTATAAAATCCAAGCTTGGTTTGTTTCTTCCAGAAAGAAGATGCGACATGCTTGATCGTTGTACACCAATTTTATCTGCAAAAGCAGATGCATTTAAGCCATAATAATCGAGTATTATCTCTAGCCTTTTTACGAAATCATCTATGTTTACCATTGTAAATTATCATTTAAAAACACATTGTTTACAAATGTAATTAAAAAGAAAATTAAAACCAATTTTCATGTGCAATCTTATGAAAGAATGATATTTTATGTTAAATTAAAACTTTAAATTAAGTATTTAATTAATTGATATAAAATAAATTAATGTAAATTTTATTTACTAATCACATTTGTTAACCTATTAATTAAACTCAACCTCAAATACCTGTTTACAAATCTAAATTTTGTGCAATTTTACTAATTTACAATTGTAAAAATAAAGATGTTTACTTTTGTAAACTAATCGAAACACAATGAATTTAGAAGAACTTTTTATTGAAAATAAAGAAAAGTCAATTTCGGGAAGATACTTGACTTTAGATCATATCACACCTTTGCTAAACAAACTGAATACTGACAATCAGGTTCAGGTTATTGGAAAATCAGTTTTAGGCGAACCTATATATAGTTATCAAATAGGAACCGGAAAAACCCGTATTTATTTATGGTCGCAAATGCACGGTAACGAAAGCACGACTACTAAAGCTTTATTCGATTTTATAAATGTTTTAAATAGTGGTTCTGAATATGCCGTTAAGATGCTGGAAAACTTTACTTTTTACGCGATTCCAATGTTAAATCCGGATGGCGCTAGACTTTATACTCGTGTCAATGCAAACGAAGTAGATTTAAACCGTGATTCACAAGCTTTGACTCAGCCTGAAAGTAAGATTTTAAGAGAGGTTTTTGAAAGCTTTAAACCTCATTTCTGTTTTAATCTGCATGATCAGCGTACTATTTTTGGGGCAGGAAATTCTGGGAAGCCAACGACAGTTTCTTTTTTGGCTCCATCGTTTAACGAAGCCCGCGATATGAATGAAACCAGACTTACGGCCGTAAATCTAATAGCAGGATTGAATGATATGCTTCAAAAGTATATTCCAGGACAAGTAGGAATATTTGATGACTCCTTCAATATTAATTGTATAGGAGACACTTTTCAATTTTTAGGCGTACCAACGATACTTTTTGAAGCAGGGCACTTTCCAGACGACTACAACAGAGAAGTGACGCGAAAATTCATATTTTTCTCACTAATTTCAAGCTTTCAGCTCATTTCCGAAAACGTTTTAGTAGACAATAGAATTAATGATTATTTGAATATTTCACAAAATAAAGTGGTTTTTTATGATTTTATGTATAAAAATGTCAAAATAAATTATGATGGTATCGAAATTATTACGAATTTTGTCGCACAATACAAAGAAGAATTAATCGAAAATAAGATTCAATTTAACGCTTATATAGTTGAAACTGGTGAATTAGAAAATTATTTTGGTCATTTCGAATACGATGCACAAGGGGCATTATATTCAGATGATTCTGATAATATTCCGAAATCGAATCAAAAAGCAAATTTTTATTTAAATAAAAATGTTAAATTTGTTAACGGATCAATAAAAAGTTAATTTTTATGTGAATTTGTTGTTTTTTATATATAATTTTATACTTTGTAATAGCAATTAGTAATATTAATTAAAGAATTATGAGTAAATTTCGTTTAGATGAAGTAGATCACCAGATTTTAGATATGTTAATAGACAATACGAGAGTTCCGTTTACTGACATTGCAAAAAAATTATTGATATCTGCTGGAACAGTACATGTTAGAGTAAAAAAGATGGAAGACGCAGGTATTATAATGGGATCTTCATTAGCCTTAGATTATGATAAACTAGGGTACTCGTTTATTGCTTATGTAGGTGTATTTCTGAATAATACGTCTCAAACAAAATTTGTATTAGAGCGAATTAATCAAATTCCATTCGTTACAGTGGCTTCTGTAACTACAGGAAAATTCAATATCTTTTGTAAAATAAGAGCAAAAGACACTAAACACGCTAAAGAAGTAATCTTTATGATTGACGACATTGAAGGTGTTTACAGAACTGAAACGATGATCTCATTAGAAGAAAGTATAAACGATAAGAAGCGTTTGATGCATACTATTTTCAAAAATATGTAATAACTCTTCTTGAATGCTATATTAAAATATAACCTCAAGTTTATTCTTGGGGTTTTTTTATGACTAATTAACCAACCAACTATAACACGATTATGTATACGTTGCCAAAAATAGAACGTTTTAATCAAGACGTTCTCTCAAAATACCACATTTATAATAGTGTTTTTATAACATTACCTTTTGATTCTATAGATAATACTGGAGTTTTACTCCCTTTATTTACAGAAACTTGCGAAACTGGATTTAAAAAAGAAGAGACACCAAAAGAAATTTTTGATTTTTTCTCCAATAAATTTCTGAATAATGCTTCTGAAGAAGAAAAAATTGAATTAATGTTTCGATTTATTCAATATATAGAGCGTCAAATTGTATTGTTTGATGCTATTGAAGATGCTGCCTTTCCTGTTGTAAACAATATGGAAGGACGTGGCTCTCTAAGAGATATTAAAGAAAAATCAGATGCAAGAGAAAAGGATGACGAATTAATAGATTTTCTAGAAAACTTTAATGTGCGTACGGTTTTAACGGCGCATCCAACTCAATTTTATCCTGGTCCAGTTTTAGGAATTATCAATGATTTAACTGAAGCAATTCGCCAGAATGATTTGCTGAAAATCAAACAATTACTGGCTCAGCTAGGAAAAACTCCTTTCATACAGAAAGAAAAACCAAATCCGTATGATGAAGCTGTGAGTTTGATCTGGTATTTAGAAAATGTATTTTATGCTACTTCTGGAGAAATTGTGCATTATTTACAGAAAAATATTCTGGAAGGAAATGCAATCAAAAACCAACTAATAAAACTTGGATTTTGGCCTGGAGGTGATCGTGATGGAAATCCTTTTGTAACAACAGATATTACGCTTAAGGTTGCAGATCGTCTTCGCACTTCTATTTTGAAGTGTTATTATGTCGAAATGAGAAATCTAAAACGTAAGCTAACATTCTCAGGTGTAGATACTTTAGTATCTGATCTTGAACATAAACTTTATCGTTCTGTATTTTATTCAAAAGGTGAAATTTTTATCACTTTAGACGAATTGTTAACACAGCTTAATAAAGTAAGAAGCATAATTATTGAAAAACATCAGTCTTTATATTTAGATGAATTAGAAGCACTTCTTGTAAAAATCAATTTATTTGGTTTTCACTTTGCAACTTTAGACATTCGTCAGAATAGTAAAATTCACAATATTGTTTTTAAAGATGTTGTCAATTATTATTTGAATTCTGGTTCTACGATTTTCCCTGCTAATTATTTTGATTTATCTGAAGAAGAGAAACTTGTAGTTTTATCTAAAGTTCAAGGAGATTTGAATCCTGCCGATTTTGAAAATGAAATTACAAAATCAACTTTAGAATCTGTTCAAGCAATTAAAACGATTCAGCAGAATAACGGAGAAGAAGGTGCAAATCGTTATATCATCAGCAATAATGAAAGTGCGCTGAATGTAATGGAAACTTTTGCCATGATTCGTCTTAATAACTGGGAAAATCCAACAGTAGATATTATTCCGCTTTTTGAATCTGTTGATGATTTACAGAATGCTCATGAAGTTATGGAGCAATTATACACTAATCCGGAATATTCGAAACATCTTAAAGCTCGAGGTAATAAACAGACCATTATGCTTGGTTTTTCTGATGGTACTAAAGATGGCGGTTATTTAATGGCGAACTGGAGTATTTATCAGGCAAAAATTTCATTGACAGAAATCTCTAGAAAATATGGCATAAAAGCAATTTTCTTTGATGGACGTGGCGGACCTCCAGCACGTGGTGGTGGAAAAACGCATAAATTTTATGCTTCATTGGGGCCAAGAATCGAAAATAATGAAATTCAGATTACAGTTCAAGGGCAAACTATCAGTTCAAATTTTGGAACATTAGATTCTTGTCGATACAATATCGAAAACTTGTTAAGTGCCGGTGTCACTAATCAAGTATTCAGCAAAGAAAAAAATGAATTGACAGCAGAAGAGACTCAAATCCTAACCGAATTGGCTGATTTGGGATACAATAAATATTTAGGCTTAAAGAATCATCCTAAATTTATTCCTTATTTGGAAAAAATGAGTACTTTGAAATACTACTCAAAAACAAATATCGGAAGTCGACCTTCTAAAAGAAGTAAATCGGAATCTCTTGATTTTGCTGATCTTCGAGCAATTCCATTCGTTGGATCTTGGAGCCAGTTAAAACAAAATGTTCCTGGTTTTTTTGGAGTAGGAACCGCTTTAAAACATTTTGAAGAAACCGGTCAATGGGACAAAGTAAGTGATTTGTATCATAATTCGTTGTTTTTTAGAACACTTTTAGAAAATAGTATGATGTCTTTGGCTAAATCATTTTTACCATTAACTGCTTATATGCAAAAAGATTCTGAATTTGGAGAATTTTGGCAGATTATTAATAATGAATTCCAGGAGACTAAACGTTTATTGCTTAAAATTGCGGACCACAAGACCCTGATGGAAAATTATCCTGATGGTATCGCTTCGATTCAAATACGAGAGCGTATTGTATTGCCATTATTGACAATTCAGCAGTATGCGTTATTGAGAATCAACGAATTGAACAAAGACATTGCTGCCAACGAAGAACTCATCAAAGTTTATGAAAAAATTGTAACAAGATCATTGTTTGGAAATACAAATGCAAGTAGAAATTCTGCTTAAAAACAGAACTTAAAATTTTAATTTTAAAAAGATGAATGTTAGCGATATATTAGAAAATGAATATTCAGGTCATTTTGGAACTTATTTGAAACAAGCAGGCGACGGAAAATTGATTGAAGAATTAGAGATTTCTCTTCATGCATTTATTCGATTTGTTCAAAACATCCCAATGGATAAATTTGATTACCGTTATGCCGAAGGAAAATGGACGATCAAAGAGATTATTCAGCACGTGATTGATACTGAACGTATTTTTGCTTACAGAGCTTTGCGTTTTTCGAGAAACGACAAAACACCTTTGCCAAGTTTTGAAGAACAAGATTATGCTGACAATACAGATGCCGACTCAAGAAGCATTCAAGATTTGTTAACTGAATTTTCTGCTGTAAGACATTCGAATTTATTGTTTTACAAAAGCTTATCTAATGAACAGCTTAAAAGAATAGGAACCGCTTCTGGTAATCAAATTTCTGTTAGAGCTTTAGGTTTTATCCTTATTGGACATCAAAAGCATCATCAGAAAGTTTTTGAAGAAAGATATTTATAAAGTTTCAATTTAACGATAAAGTAAACCCGACAGTTTTTAAAAACTGTCGGGTTTTGTTATTAGATAATTCTTCTATTTACATAATCTTGTCATTTCGACGAAGGAGAAATCTTCGCAAGAAACTCTACAAAGATTGGCAATATTCTATGCGGAGCTACTTGTGAAGATTTCTCCTTCGTCGAAATGACAAAAAATGAAGTTTTTATTTAATAGTTAGAAGTTTTCTCTCCAAAAATGCCAATCCAAAACGAATTTTATCATAAGACATTTTTTCTTCAAAATAGTCAAAGTAAGGTCTTAAGGCATTTGGATTTTCTAATTCAATTTTTGCTTTTTCAATTTTCAGGATTTCATCTTCTGAGACAAATTGAATTAAGTCTATATCATTTCCGTCAACGTATAATTTAGCTAAATGAGAAATAATGGTAGTTTCTCCTAAATTTCGTTGTTCTGCAATTTCTTCTACAGAAAGTCCGTTTTGAAATAATTCTAATGTTTTGGCGTAAGTACTGTCTTTTTTCTCTTTTTTAACAACCGATTTATTTCTTTCAAACTCAATAATTGCTTTGATGAAATCGGCTCCATATTTTTCAAGTTTAGCTTTTCCGACACCTTCAACAGCAAGGAACTCTTCATCGCTCATTGGTCTTAAAATCTCCATCTGGCGAAGAGAAGCATCGCTAAAAATAACATAAGCCGGAACTTCTTCTTCTCGTGCAATCTCATAACGTAATTTGCGAAGCGTTTCAAATAAGGAATTTTTAACCGCTTTAGGTTTGGTTTCTTTTATTTCTGCTTTCTCAATTGCTTTCTTGACAACTGTGGTCAATTTTACTTTTTCGCCTTCAAACAAAACTTTTTTAGCAAAAGGAGTAAGCAATATTTTGTTATGTTGATGAAAAGCAATTTCGCAATATCCTAAATTAATAAGCTGAATGAGATATTGATTCCAATCATACCAAGAAATATCGGCACCAATTCCGTACGTTTTTAGCTCTTGATAATTTTTTTCGTAGATATATGCGTTTCTCGAGCCTCTCAAAAAGTCTACAATAACGGCTAGAGGTTCAGATTCTTTTAAACGTGTAATGGCAGACAAAGCTTTTTGCGCGAGAATCGTACCATCGAAAAAAGTTGGCGGATTTTTGCAAATATCGCAATTACCGCAATTTTCGGTTACTAACTCTCCAAAATAAGAAAGCAGAATTTTTCTGCGACAGCTAACAGCATCGGCGTATTGTTTCATGCGATCTAATTTTGCCAGCTGAATATCAGCGTTCAATCCGTCTGAAGCAAATTTCTGTAACTGAATCACATCTGCATAACTTTCAAATAAAATGGTTTCTGCCGGAAGTCCATCGCGTCCAGCTCTTCCGATTTCTTGATAATAACCTTCAATGTTTTTTGGCAAATTATAATGAATAACCCAACGAACATTTGATTTGTCGATTCCCATTCCAAAAGCAATAGTGGCACACACAACTTGGCAGTCGTCATTAATGAACTGATCTTGAGTTTTAGCACGGGTTTCGTTATCTAAACCTGCGTGATAAGCTTTAGCAGTAATTCCGTTTTTCTTCAATTTCTCTGCAAGCTCTTCAGTTGTTTTACGGCTAAGGCAGTAAATAATTCCAGATTCGTTGGGCTTATCAGAAACAAAATCAACAATTTGTTTTACACGATCTAAGGCTGGTCTGACTTCTAAACTCAGATTTTTTCGATCAAAAGATGCTATAAAAGTTTTAGGCTTTTTTAGATTTAATTGTTTGGTAATATCTGTACGGGTTGCTTTGTCTGCTGTGGCGGTTAATGCCAGAATTGGAGTAGAAGGGAAGCGGTTTTTTAAGTACCCTAAATTGGTATAAGCTGGCCTAAAATCATGTCCCCATGACGATATACAATGTGCTTCATCAATGGCAATTAGGCTTATAGTTAGTTCATTAAAGGCTACATCTAAATAAGAAAGGCTTTCAGGAGCTATATAAACTAGCTTAAATTTATTAGATTTTAAATTGTCGATATAATATTGCTGTTCTTGAGAAGATTGCGAACTATTTATATAACATGCTGCTATTCCGTTTGTTTTTAAGCTGTCAACCTGATCTTTCATCAGGGCAATCAAAGGTGAAATTACGATTGTAATTCCAGGCAAGATAAGGGCGGGAAGCTGAAAACATATCGATTTTCCACCTCCCGTAGGCATAATAGCTAAGGCATCCTGTTGAGAAAGTATTGTACTAATTATACTTTCTTGATTTGGCCTGAATTTTTCGAAACCAAAATTCTCTTTTAAAGTTGCATGTAAAATTTCTGAAGTCATTGGCATGTAATTTTTATGACAAATATAAAATTAGTAATAATCTTACAAAGTATAAAAATATAAATTTTGTTTAAAATTTAATTCAAAATATAAAAAAAGGAACCCCAAATGAGTTCCTTCTTGTATTTTAAATGAATTGACTAATCTTCATCATCTTCTTCGTCTTCATCATAATCAGTATCTGCTTTCTCATCATCGTCATCGTCATCGCCATCAGTATCTGGTTTGTCAAGATTTTCATCTTCGTCATCGTCGTCATCGTTGATATCATCATCAAGATCAAGTCCTTTTACTGGTGCGATTGCGTCTACATCAACATCTAAATCATCATCTTCATCGTAGTTTTCAATTCTGTCAGCAAGTTTAGTACTAATTTTTACTAAGTAAATAGTATCTTCAGTACGTACTTCAACAGCTTCAACCAATTCGTTTTTAGCATTTCTAAAACGGATTACATCCGAATCATCATAACCATCAGGGAATTTTTCAACCAAAAGGTTTAAAATTTCATTGGTAAGTTTAGCGTAGTCTACTATAACTCTTTTCATAAATTATTTTATAAATCTAATAAATATGCGAAAATTAACGGAGCAACAATCGTAGCATCCGACTCAATAATAAATTTAGGGGTTTTGATATCTAATTTACCCCAAGTGATTTTCTCGTTTGGAACTGCTCCAGAGTACGAACCATAACTGGTTGTAGAATCTGAGATTTGGCAGAAATAACTCCAGAACGGAACATCGTGCATTTCCATATCCTGATACAACATAGGCACCACACAGATAGGGAAATCACCCGCAATACCACCACCAATTTGGAAGAAACCAACACCATTGCTACTGTTTTTTGAGTACCAGTCTGCAAGGAATGTCATATATTCAATTCCAGATTTCATTGTAGAAGCTTTTAGCTCTCCTTTGATTACGTATGAAGCAAAGATATTTCCCATTGTGCTATCTTCCCATCCAGGAACGATAATTGGTAAATTTTTCTCTGCAGCTGCATACATCCAGCTATCTTTTAAATCAATTTCGTAATATTCTTCTAAAACACCTGACAACAACATTTTATACATGAATTCATGTGGAAAATAACGTTCTCCTTTGTCATCGGCATCTTTCCAGATTTTATAAATGTGCTTTTGAAGACGACGAAATGCTTCATGTTCTGGGATACAAGTATCTGTAACACGGTTTAATCCTCTTTCTAGCAAAGCCCATTCATCTTCTGGAGTTAAATCGCGGTAGTGCGGTACTCGCTCATAGTGCGAATGCGCTACCAGATTCATGATATCTTCTTCAAGATTTGCTCCAGTGCACGAAATAATTTGTACTTTATCTTGTCTAATAACTTCGGCAAAAATTTTACCAATTTCTGCTGTACTCATTGCGCCAGCCAAAGTCACCATCATTTTAGCACCATTATTAAGCTGTTCTTCGTAAGCTTTTGCAGCATCAACTAAAGAAGCAGAATTAAAGTGCAGATAATGTTTTTCTATAAACTGACTGATTGGTCCTTTCATTTTCTTGTTTTTTTTTTTTTTGAATTAAAAGTTTAACCTTTTAGATGTTTATGCAAATTAAGAATTTTCTAAATATTTATCTAACTTAATTTGTCGTTTTTTATAACTTTTTTTTGTAGCCTAATATCTTTAAAACATCGTCAGAAGTCTGTTGTTCTGAGAAAACCTCAGTAGCCAGGATTCCATTTTCGTCGCGATCAATCAAAATATGCTTAGGCTGTGGAATTAAGCAGTGGTGAAGACCACCATAACCTCCAATAGTTTCCTGATATGCTCCTGTATTAAAGAAACCAATATACAACGGTTTTTCTTTGTTGTATTTTGGAAGATAAATAGCGTTCATATTTTGTTCAGAATTGTAATAATCATCACTATCACAAGTAAGTCCTCCTAACAGAACCCGCTCATATGTATCATTCCAGCGATTGATTGCCAACATGATAAAACGTTTATTTATCGCCCAAGTATCAGGTAGAGTAGTAATGAAAGACGAATCGATCATATTCCATTTTTCTCTGTCGTTTTGTTGTTTCTGATACAAAATCTGATAAATTGCACCGCCACTTTCACCAACTGTAAATGATCCGAATTCTGTAAAGATATTAGGAACATCTACTTCAGCTTCATCACAAGCAATTTTAATCTGATTGATTATTTCATCAATCATATATTGGTAATCGTATTCAAAAGCAAGAGAATTTTTAATCGGGAAACCTCCACCAATATTCAATCCGTCAAGAGTAGGGCATTCTTTTTTAAGTGCGATGTAAACTTTGATACATTTTACAAGCTCATTCCAATAGTATGATGTATCGTTAATTCCGGTATTAATGAAAAAGTGAAGCATTTTAAGCTCTAATCTGTCATTTTCCTGAATTTGTTTTTTATAGAAAGAAACAATGTTTTTGTAACCAATACCTAATCTTGAAGTATAAAACTCAAATTTAGGTTCTTCTTCAGCAGCAATACGGATTCCAATTTTGAATTTCCCTTTAATATCTGCTTGAAGCAAATCTAGTTCCTCATAATTATCAATAATCGGAATAGTGTTTTTATGTCCGTTATTGATTAATCTTGCAATGTTGGTAATGTATTCGTCTCTTTTAAAACCGTTACAAATCACATAAGTGCTTTTGTTGATTTTACCGTTTTCCAACAAATTTTCTACAATGTTTACGTCAAATGCAGATGAAGTTTCGATATGAATATTGTTTTTGAAAGCTTCATTCATAATATATTCAAAATGAGAGCTTTTTGTGCAATAACAATAGTAATATTTTGCGTCGTATTTATTCTTTTCCATTGATTTTCTGAACCAAGCTTTTGCTTTGTTGATGTTTTCAGAAATCTGAGGAAGGTAAGTAAATTTTAAAGGTGTGCCATACTGTTCAACCAATTTCATTAAATCAATATTATGAAACAGAAGGTTGTCTTTGCTTAATTTAAATTCCTCTTGTGGAAAGTAGTATGTCTGGTTTATAAGATCAGAATATTTTGTATTCATTTATGTGTCAAAATTTAGAATTGTGAATGGATAATTTAGATGATGATTTGGTGCTAAATCTTGATTCAAACTCTAATATTGGCAAATATAATCGGCAGTTTTTCGTGCTCGGCTTTTGTACATTGGAAAACATCAAAACAGAACGGACTTTTACTATTGTAAAAACGATTCAACATTCTTAATAAAGAACTGTTGAGGCGGTTTCTATAAGAGCTGAATTGTCTTTGATGCTTGTTTGTTTTCATGGGGCAAATGTAAAAAATAAAATATACCAAATGCAACGCTTTCGATTAAAAAAAGTTTAAGATTTATAATCTTGAAACGCTTCTAGAATCAATTTATTTTCAACAGATTGGTTAATTTTTATTTTGCCGATTCCCTCAATCAACGCAAATTGAATCAATCCGTACTCATTTTTTTTGTCATGAATTAGTAATTCTAAGATCGGATCAATGTCGTTTTCTTCAAAAACTACATCTTCATAAATACCTTTAATAACCGTTTTGATTTCTCTGTATTCTTGTTCTGTAATTAGATTTTTTTGAAGCGAAATATAACTTTCCAAAATCATTCCAACCGCAATTGCTTCTCCGTGCAATAAAGTAGTTTTTTCTTCGCTTTCTAAAAAATATCCTTCAATAGCATGGCCCAAAGTATGTCCAAAATTCAAGGCTTTACGAATATTTTTCTCTGTTGGATCCTGAATAACGATTTCATTCTTGATTTCAACCGAACGATAAATCAATTGATCTAATTCGTCAAAAACAATCGATTTTAAATCAGAAAACTGTCTCCAATACGGAGCGTCATAAATTAGTCCGTGTTTTAGCATTTCTGCCAAACCAGAACGCATTTCAGTTTGAGGTAACGTTTCTAGATATTCAGTATCTATCAAAACCATTTGCGGTACATTGATTACACCAATTTGATTTTTAAGATTCCCTAAATCAACTCCGGTTTTTCCTCCAACAGAAGCGTCAACCATAGACAATAGAGTAGTAGGAACATTGATGAAATCTACGCCTCTTTTAAAAGTAGAAGCAACAAAACCTCCCAAATCGGTCACAACACCACCACCTACGTTAATAACCAATGTTTTTCGATCAGCTCCCAACTCAGTCAAGATATTCCAGATTTCAATGCAGGTTTCGATGTTTTTATTAGCTTCTCCAGCTTCAAACTCGATAATTTCGATAGCCAACTCAGTCTCTAAATGTGGGATAAATTTAGGAAGACAATATTCATTCGTTTGATCATCAACGATTATAAATATGTTAGAATACTTATTTTCTCTTAAATGTTTATTTAAAGCTTCGTAAGCATTTTGGTTAAAATGTACGAGGTAATTATTGGCTTGAATAGACTGCATAGTTCTTTAGTTAATTTTGAAAAGCGCAAAAATAAGTCAATTTTGGCTAATTAATATTCAAACTTTGATTCTAATTTGTTTAAAATTCTAATTTGATTGTCATAATTCTAATTATCTCAAATTTACTTTATACATGAGTGAAAACGACATTCATATTAAAGATATTAAAAAATAGGATACGTTTTGATAAATAATATTCAAAACTCTCTATATCTTTGCACAAAAAACTATACTTAATGGAAAAAATATTCGATAACACTCAGGTT
Organism: Flavobacterium procerum; assembly: GCF_042431625.1. Classification (NCBI taxonomy): domain Bacteria; kingdom Pseudomonadati; phylum Bacteroidota; class Flavobacteriia; order Flavobacteriales; family Flavobacteriaceae; genus Flavobacterium; species Flavobacterium procerum. Next base: position 103,709 of record NZ_JBHLYW010000022.1, read on the forward strand.
GCCTTTGCTTTGAAAAGCGATACGGAACTTGATAGAGCTTATTTTCTTTTTAAAATGATTGACAGCGAGCCTTTGGTACGAATCGGTACTGCTGTTACAAACTTCGCTTTAAAGGCACATCTTCCTGTAGAGGGATTGATTCGTGCAACTGTATTTGATCATTTTTGTGGAGGTGTAAACGAGAACGACTGCTTGACAGTGGTAGATAAAATGTTTACAAAAGGCGTTTCTTCTGTATTGGATTATTCTGTTGAAGGAAAAGAAGAAGAGGAACAGTTTGACGCTGCTCTTGAAATGACTTTAAGAACAGTCGAATTTGCAAAAGAACGTCTTGCGATTCCGTTTGCTGTTTTTAAACCGACAGGTTTGGGACGTTTCGAATTGTATGAGAAATTAGGCGAAAAACAAACTCTAACGCCAACAGAACAAGCAGAATGGGATAGAGTAGTTGAACGTTTTGACAAAATCTGCAGTGAAGCTTATAAAAAAGACGTAGCCTTGTTGATTGATGGTGAAGAAAGCTGGATGCAGGACGCAGCAGATGACTTGGTTACCGACATGATGCGCAAATACAACAAAGACAAAGCTATTGTTTTTAATACGTTACAAATGTACAGATGGGATCGTCTTGATTATTTGAAAAAACTTCATGAAACAGCTAAAAATGAAGGTTTTTATATCGGAATGAAGCTTGTGCGTGGTGCTTATATGGAAAAAGAAAACAAACGTGCGGAAGAAAAAGGTTATGTTTCTCCAATCTGTGTATCTAAAGAAGCTACAGATGTAAATTATGATAATGCGGTACATTATATGTTAGAACATATAGACAAAATGGCCATTTTTGCAGGTACTCATAATGAGGCAAGTTCGTACAAGTTGATGGAAATGATGAATGAGAAAGGAATGACAAAAAATGATTCCAGAATTTGGTTTGGACAATTGTATGGAATGAGCGATAACATCAGTTATAATTTAGCCGAAAATGGTTATAATGTTGCTAAATATCTTCCTTTTGGACCTGTAAAAGATGTTATGCCCTATTTAATCAGACGTGCTGAAGAAAACACTTCTGTAGCCGGTCAAACAAGCCGTGAATTGTCTATGATTAAAGCAGAACGCAACAGAAGAAAAGGGAAATAAAATTTTAGTTGTAAATTCCAATTTTTTAAATTCCAAATTCCAAAATATTTATAACCCGACAAGTTTTTAAAACCTGTCGGGTTTGCTTTAAATAATACCATAAAAAACTCCGTTTGCAATACAAACGGAGTTTTTTATTGGAATTTTAAACATTTAAGAGTTGCTAAACTGCAGATTGCTTAAGTTTTTATAAATTCCATTTTCAAGGTTTATTAATTCTTGATGCGTTCCTTGTTCTGATATTTTTCCATTGTCTAGAACTAAGATTTTATCAGCGTTTCTAATCGTTGAAAGACGGTGTGCGATAATAATGCTTGTTCTTCCTTCCATTAGAACTTCTAGAGCTTCCTGAACCAGTTTTTCGCTTTCACTGTCTAAAGACGAAGTAGCTTCATCCAAAATCAAAATGCTTGGATTTTTAAGTAAAGCTCTCGCAATAGCAATACGCTGGCGTTGTCCGCCAGAAAGTTTAACACCGCGTTCTCCCACAAGAGTTTCAAATTTTTCTGGAAAACCGTCTACGAAATTAAAAGCATTTGCTTGTTTTGCTGCCAGAATAATTTCTTCTTCTGAAGCATTTGGGTTCCCATAAGCAATATTTTCTTTAATTGTTCCTCCAAATAAAATTACATCTTGAGGAACAATACTCATGTTTCCACGAAGATCTTCTAAATCATAATCGTAAATATTTTTTCCGTCGACTGAGATTTCTCCTGAAGTGATATCGTAAAAACGTAATAAGAGAGAAGAAATAGTAGATTTTCCGGCACCACTTGGCCCAACGATTGCTATTTTCTGTCCGAATTCGGCATTGAAGTTAACGTCTTTTAAAACCTGAACTTCTTTTCTTGATGGATAACTGAAAGCCACATTTTTAAACGCTACATTTCCTTTTATTTTCTCAACAGCAGTAAGTCTTGGTTTAGCGTTAATTTCTTCTGGAGTTTCTTCCAATAATTCAAAAACACGTTCAGTTGCTCCAACCGCTTTTTGAATCTGTGCGTACATTTCGGCAATTCCTCCAAATGACGCACCAATAAAAGTGGTGTATAATACGAATGAAATCAAATCGCCAACACCTTCAACTTCACCTTTTATGGTTAAGGTGATTCCGTACCAAACTACGGCAACAACGCATCCGAAAAGGCAAAGAATAATAAATGAAGCGAAATAACCTCTGTACTGACCGCCTTTAATAGCGATTTTTACGATTTCTCTAATTTTATTTTTATAACGCTGAATTTCATACCATTCGTTAGCAAATGCTTTTACATTGCTAATTCCTTGCAGCGTTTCTTCTACAATAACCTGGCTTTCTGCTACTTTATCTTGTGTCTTTTTTCCGTATTTGCGAATAAATCTTCCAAAAATTACAGCAGCAACGGCAACGACAGGTACAATTGCCAACATCATTAAAGTTAATTTTGGACTAATGCTTCCTAAAATTACAAAACCTCCAATGATTAGAATAAACTGACGTAAAAACTCAGCAATTGTCGTACTGAATGTATCTTGTAATTGCGAAATATCTGCACTGATTCTACTGTTTAATTCTCCAACACGTTTTTGCGAATAAAACGACATTGGTAATTTGATTAGATTTTCATACAGCGCAAAGCGAATGTTGGAAAGGGAATTTTCGGTAAAATTCACAAATAATGAAATTCTAAAAAAAGAAAAAACTGCCTGAAGAACTAAAATCACCATTAAACCTAATGCGATTTCGTTTGCTTTTGAAAGATCTTTGTTGGTAACGCAATCTACAAGCATTCCCATTAATTTTGGAAAGGCAAGGGCAGTAGCGCTGGTTAGAAATAGAAAAATCAAACCTAGGAAAAATTTCCATTTATGGCTTTTAGCATATTTAAAAATTCGGAGTGCTTTTTGAAGAGAGTTAGCGTTTAATTTCGCTTTCGGTAAATCGTTTTCTTGAAATCTTGCCATTTGAGTTTACAATTAAGGTAAGCAAAGGTATGATTATAGCAAATTACTGCAAAAGGATTATCACTAAATAGCTTTTCTGAATTCAACATTTAACTAAAATTAAGAAAATGCGTTTTTTTTATTCTTTTTAAACAACTGAAAAATAGATTCCTAAATATTTTATTGAAATTATTTTTTACTTTTTTCAAAAAAAGACTTGTAAATATAAAATCTAGCTGTATATTTGCACTCGCAATCACAAACGATAGCAACCTAATAAAATAGGGCGATTAGCTCAGCTGGTTCAGAGCACCTCGTTTACACCGAGGGGGTCGGGGGTTCGAACCCCTCATCGCCCACCAAGAAACTCCTTAAGAAATTAAGGAGTTTTTTTATGCCTTATATTTTCTGGATTTTTAGGGGATCAACAGGAAAAACAAAGATTAGCTCAGCTGGTTCAGAGCATTCCGATTAACATCGGAAGCGGTCGGGGGTTCGAACCCCTCATCGCCCACTAAAAAACTCCTTAATTTCTTAAGGAGTTTTTTTATGCCTTATATTTTCTGGATTTTTAGGGATCAACAGGAAAAACAAAGATTAGCTCAGCTGGTTCAGAGCATTCCGATTAACATCGGAAGCGGTCGGGGGTTCGAACCCCTCATCGCCCACCAAGAAACTCCTTAAGAAATTAAGGAGTTTTTTTATGCCTTATATTTTCTGGATTTTTAAGGATCAACAGGAAAAACAAAGATTAGCTCAGTTGGTTCAGAGCATTCCGATTAACATCGGAAGCGGTCGGGGGTTCGAACCCCTCATCGCCCACAAAGAAACTCCTTAAGAAATTAAGGAGTTTTTTTTATGCTTCTGTTTTTTTTTCAAAACTCAAATAATTAAATATGATATTTCTAAATCAGGTGTTTTAACTGGTTAGGTTTTCCTTTTTATTAGCGATTTTTGTATAAAATTCTAAAAGTCAATGAAAAAAAAATATCATTTTTTTCTTTTAATATTTGTTGTTAATTCATATTCTCAAGTCAATGTTAAAGGCTATTACAAAAGTAACGGCACTTATGTTCAGCCTCATCAAAGGACAGCTCCTAATTCTACTGTTATTGATAACTATAGTTATCAAGGAAATTACAACCCAAATATCTCGTATGGTAATTATTCCCAGAATAATAATTATAACCATATAAGTTCAACCAACACAGAATCCGAATGGATAGAGGGATATTATCGAAATGACGGAACTTACGTAAATGGCTATTACAGAGCAAAAGAAAAAGAAAGCAATAAGACCGATAACTTTTCAGTTAAAAAATACATAAATGCCACACAGGTTAATGTAAGAACAACTCCAGAAATTACTGAAAATATAATTAGTAAATTGAATTATGGTGATGAAATTACATCTTTATACAATTTTGGCGATTGGGAAAAAGTCAGTGTAAAAAAGTATAACACTTTTACTTATGGTTACGATAATTATGAAGGTTATATCAGCAGTAAATATTTAAGTTCCTATTCTTCACAAAACAAAGCTTATTATATAAAAAACAATCAAAATTATTATACCGAATCAAATTTAGAATACAATATTAATTATAAGGTAATAACATCGAAAGCATATTTCCATTCAACACCAAACATTTATAACCAAAACAAAGCCTACCTAGTTTTTGGCGAGATTATCACAGCCATTGGCAATTCTCAATATTTTGTCTATATAGAATTTACAAATGCAAATGGAGTAAAGACAAATGGGTGGATTTTAAAAAATGATATTGTTAAGTATTAAATACAATAATTTCAAAAAAAAAAATTGTCGCAAAAAAAACTTTAAAAACTATTCTGGTTTGATTCGTATCTCTTTCTAGACTTAACCAATAAAATGGTTCAAACGAAAAATCTGTTGGGATTTTTTTAACAAAAATTCCCAACAGCATTTCTTTTTTCTGTAGTATTGTACTGAGCAAAAAAAATAATAAGTAGACGATACCTATATGTCCGCAAGTATTTTTAAGTTTTAGCCAATTAACAAAATCTGAGTAAATGACCATAATAACTTCTATCACAAATTATTCAATAGAATAAATGAGAAAAATACATTTGATAATCTTACTCTTTTTAAAGTCAGTTTGTTATTCGCAAGATTTTAAGATTCCGGAAATTGAATTCCAAGAAATAGGTGATAAGCAAAATCCTTATGTTAAGTTGCTGAATCTTAAAGATGAAAATTCATTAATCATTAAAATTGGCTTTGAAAGTTATTGGGCAGGCGGTATTCATTCAAATCTGATCGTTTTTCAAAATGATGGAAATGTTGTGAGATATAATGTGTTTTTTCCGAAGGATAATTTAAAGAAAATTGAAATTAGCAAAAAAAGAATCAAGAAGGAAAAGATTCCTGATTTTTGGATTTTAATCAACTCGGTTGCAAAAGAAAACAAACTCAATATTGATAAAGATAAGCTGAATATTGAGCGGATAGAATATGAAGACGGAACAGTACTAAAATATAGTACAAGAAGTGATTGTGTTGATGAAAGTTTTGAAATTACACAAGGTAATAAAAAGACATACTTTTCTAGTTACGATCCTTTGTATCAAATTAAACAAAAAAATTCTGGTTTTGAAGAACGACAAAAGCTGGTGGATCTAATAGACGAAGTAGAAAACTTAATTAAAATAAAATCAAATTAAAAACAAATTAAAAACAAATTTCATAAAAGCCCTAAAATTACAAATGAGACTATTACTATTACTAACAACTGCTTTATTAGCTTTCAGTTGTTCAAAAAAAGAAAAATCTACCATTTCAAACACTTCCATTCCAAAAAATCTGACTGTTGAGCAAGAGAAAAAAACAAATCCATTAAACGAAAACATCCATTATCTTGGATTTGTAAACGATTTCTATTTTTCAAACGAAAATGAAGTTTACATTGATCTTTATTTCACTAAAGATGACATTTCAACAAAAGAATATACTAAACTAGAAAAACTTGCAGATTCACTGATTTATTCAGACGATGAAAACAGCAGAAATAGATTTCCGGCAGATTTAGCCGCAAAACATTTTGATTTAAGAGGACTTCAAAAACTAGCCATTTATGACGATAGCAATAAGTTTGTCTGTAATGCAGATTTTGTTCGTGTAGAATATCTAAATCAAAACATTACGCCAGGTTTTATTGCTGTTTACAAAACAGACAAGAAAATCAAATCAGACAAATATTATGCTGTAAGTAATTTTGAAAAAGATCTTGAAAATCCAAATTACACCATACTAAAAGATTCTGTATTGACTCAAAAATTGCTTACCGAACTTGATTTGCCTAAATCGTATTACGGACTTGAGAAAAGCGGTATTCATCTTCAATCAACAAAAAGCGACACCATAATTTCAATAATTAATTCTGAGAATTCGGCAAGCATCGTTTTGCATCACAACAATACTTTTAAAGTGCTGTACAAAAGTACAGAGCCTGAAAACATTAACGATTTAAGGATTGTTTCTACCTCCAAAAGCAAGCTTCCGTATCTTTTAACGAGAAATTCAAAACCTGATACTGATATGGTTTGGGATCAAGTTTGGCATTATGATGGGAAAAAATATAGCCCTGCGAATAGACAACGAATTAAATAATTTGGACACCATGTCCATTTTTTCTTAATTCGTTTCCCAATTTATGGCAGGTTTCTGAGAAATTGGTACTTCCTGACAAAGAAATTTTTTCTCTATTAGTAAACGACTACAGAATAAAAATAAAAAGCAGTAAAGTAATTTTTCTCATATCTTTCCTGTGTGAGGTATGAAATAAACAGAATTCCTTCTGGATGTATAATAAAAATCTTTAGATTTAAAACCGGACTTTTTACGAATTAGAATGCGCCTAAAATTTGATTCGTATTTAGGTTGGAATACCCACTTAAAATTAAAGTCCGGGTTGCGAAATCGTAAAATTCTTTTTCGGCCATGATCTTCAAAATCTCCGACGCCGTAAAATAGCTGTCCATCATCTGTTTGAAAGTAATGCTTGAAAGTATTATTTGGAAAAAAAACGTACCAATTGGCAAACATAACAGCTTTTGATTGTCTGTATACGAGGCTGTCCTGCGCATACAGGTTTGCAGTCATTAACAGTGCGAGAATTACTATTTTTTTCATCTATTTTACAATTATTTATTCAATTCCAATTTGAGGAAAAACAACTTCTTTGATATAGTCCATCATATACTTTTCAGAAGCCTTTATTTGTTTTTTTAGTTTGATCAATTCTGGTCTAATAAGTGCTGCGTTTTTTTCTCTTGCTTTATTTTCTTCTTCTGTAAACTCTTCGTCATCAACGGTATTGTCGTATAGAAGCACACACAAAGCCTCAAGAAGTATTTCTGTTTTTCTTTCCAGATATTTATTTTCGTTTATAGAAGACAATAATAAAGGCAGATAATCCATTTCTGCCAGAATTAATTCTTCATCTTGTTCGTCCAAATACAACTTTTCGTCACTGCCCCAGAGATCTAAGATTTCCTGATCAACCGCGACAAACGATTTTGACAACGAATAACAAATCGTACTCGAACATTTTGAGCATTCCTTGTTCCAAATTTCTTTAAAATTATAAAGACTAAACGCGCATTCTATTTTGGTGATCTCAAAAATATCTTTATTACTGCACTCTTTGCAGGTTCTGGTCAATTGATAATTGAATTTCTTATCCATTTAGTTGATTCCCATTTTAATTTCAATTACCCTAATAACTTTTGATTTTTTCCTTAATGAATGGAAAATCTTCAATAGTGCAAAATCCTAGTCTAGTGTGAATCTTAGGTATTGTATTTCTTCGTTCTTCTTCTTTATGTAATTTATAAAGAAGCTGCGGCACTTCATTTTCAAATTCTAAAATAAGCAAATGTCCATGGCCATCTTCAACACAGTTAATAGGTGCCCAGCATTCGTATATGGACTGTATTACTTTAAATTTTTCGAAAACAAATTCATTTAGATTGTCGTAATTAAAGATGCAATCAAATTTTTTGTTCATTTCTAAATCGGCATAAGAGCGCGTTGTAAAAACAGCTATTTGATTGTCCTTTTGTTTCCATGAAACATAATTATGATAGAAATCATTTTTATCCTTGTTCAGAAAACGCTGTTCAGTATAATCTTGCCATAATTTTACAGCATGTTCTGGCAGATAAGAATCGGCAATTAAGTAACGTTCAAAAGCTTTGCAGCTATCTTCATTTCTCATAAATTAAACTTTGTATTGATCTAGAAATAAAAGCGTTCCTAATAAATGATGAATTTTCTATCGAATAAAGAACACAATTTATTTACTTTTTTTCAATTCGTATTTTTGATGGCGCTATTTTTGCTGCATTCAGAAAAGGCTTATTAATAGTATTTTTATTCTGTGTGAAGATAGAAAAACTAAGACGAAGACTGCAAACAAAATTTCCAGAAATGTCTGAAATTCCGTTTTGAGGATATTGCATTAAAAAGATATTTTTGGAAACAAAAACGAATCAACCAAAAACCACTTTTAACCTAATGTATTTAAAATCTACCTACTTTTTATTGCTTTTCACCTTATTTTCATGTGCCGGAACCGATTATACCGTCTACCCAATCGTAAATCCAGTAGATGTAAACCCTAAATCAAGCACTTGGCTGATTGACGAAGCAGTTTTAAATATCAATGGTTATTATTCAACCGAAATCATTGATGCTTATAAAAAAATACTTCCTGAAAATTTTGGTACCGTAAAATCGATCCGTGATTACAATTCTTTGTCTACTATCAATATCATGTTAAAAGGCAATTCTACCGCTCTTGCATTTTACAAAGAAAAAACGAATTGTGACTATGTAATTGAAACTGAAATGAAATCGGTACAAAATAACTTGCCTGTTTTTCAGCTTCATCCTGATAAAAGTCTTACGGATGAATTGTATATAAGAATTATGGTCTACAATTTAAAAAGCAATGAGCTGGTTTATGATAAAGAATATCGATTTTATCAGACATTTACAGGCGGAAACGACATTGCCTTTTCTGACAAAACAGAAAAATTCTATAAGAACGCTATAAAAGCTACTGTTAAAGATTTCGCGCATAAAAATGGCTGGAAGTCTAAAACTAAATAATCAAATCGCTCTCGTGACTTTATATCCTTCCTAAAACTAAGCTTGGTCAATCGTAATTCTTATTTATAAAAGATATTTAGAATAAAAAGTATTATTTTAGGAGCATTAAATAAAAAAACATGTCAATAACAACAGAAGCGGAGTTAATCGGAATGAAAAAAGCAAGCGAGGCAGTCGCTTTTGCTTTAAAAGAAATGAGAAATTATGCCCAACCCGGAATGTCTACAAAAGAAATTGACAATTACGGAGCACAGATTCTAAATGATTTTGGAGCAAAATCTGCACCTTACGTTACATACGGTTTTCCGGGTTACACTTGCATTAGCGTAAATAACGAATTCTGTCACGGAATTCCATCTGATAAACGAATTCTTAACGAAGGAGATTTAATCAATATTGATGTTTCGGCAGAATTAGAAGGTTTTTGGTCAGACAACGGAGCGTCGTTTGTGATAGGAGAGGACATCAATCAACATCAAAAATTAATCGAAGCATCTAAAGAAATCCTGCATAAGGCAATTCATAACATAAAAGGCGGTGTGCGTATTTCTGATATTGGCTTTTTGATGGAAACCGAAGCTAAAAAAAGAGGTTACAAAGTAATTAAAAACCTTACTGGACATGGCGTAGGAAGAAGCCTTCACGAAGAACCGCATGAAATAGCCAATTACAGAGACCGATTTAATTTGACCCGATTTAAGAAAAACTCGGTGGTCGCGATTGAAACATTTATCGCAACAACTTCAACTTATGCTGAAACACTGCAGGACGGTTGGACGATGGTAGGAAATAAAGGCGGTTTTATGGCACAACACGAACATACAATTGTGGTGACAGAAGGAAAACCAATCATATTGACCGAAATGAATGGAATTTGGAACTAGAAGAAATTCACAACCTAAATGAGATTAGAGCCCAGAGACAGTCTATTTGAAGATGGAAATGAACTTTTTCCTGAATTAAACAATCAAAAAATAAGTCAATTCATAAAATGTGATGATCAAGACGGAACTTTTTTATTTGTTGTATTTGAAATAAAAGATACAAAAAATAAATATCAATTATTCTTAGATTCAGGATTGGCTTTTGCAAATGAACATGAATATGTAGCAGATATAGAGGATTTAGAATCTTTTGAAATTGTTTTTTTAAATAATCAGGAAATTAATAAAATTCTTTGGTTTCCAGACGGGTGTAACAGCAAAATAGACATCAATACAAAAGATTTCGAAATTCAGATCAACTGCAAAAATCCTGAAATTTACGATTCAGAATCCATTATAACAATCAAAAAAAAGACTGAATGCCTTTAAGTATTCAGTCTTTTTTGTATTTAAAAAGCAGTAATTTTCATTATTGCAACAACTATTATGGAGAGTAAAACCAATCCCGTGTAATAAACGCCTCTCTTGGTTTTGCTGTCTATATTTTTGTTTTTTATAATGATAATCGATGATCGAATAAGGATAAAACTGACTATAACCGCACAGACTCCAACAAGGATTTTATTAAACGAAACATAAACCACAGCCATAGAAACAAGATTTATGATCATAAGCGGAATAGCATATTTTTGATCGAATGTTTTTTGGTCTTTCTGCACTACAGGCTTAATTTGCTGAAGTTTTGATTCTAGTTTTTGAACATTTTCAACTTGTGCCGGAATATAAATTGTTTCCTTCGAGGTTTTTCCTTTAATCGTATAATCTCCTTTTTTATTCTGCGAAATTGACTGAATATCCGAAAACTGAATGGTTAAAACTGGCGTGTTTTGTTGTTCTCTGCTAATATTGTTTTCTGCAAAGTTTAACTGATAACTTTCAAAAAAAGACTTGTATCTTTTAACTGCTGATCTGAATCCGATGAACATACTTACAACAAGAAATAGCATTATGAAAGGGAGAAAGTTGATAAACTCTTCTGTACTTTCGGTATTAAAAAACGAAATAAGAAGTCCAAAAGACATTGCAAGTATTGCAATTGCTACTATTTTGATGATTACTTGCTTCCTGACTTCATCGAAACCATTTTCTTTAATTTTAAAAATTTCACTCATTAGGTTAATTGTTTGGGGTTGTTGTTATTTTGCTGCGAATATATAGAATTATTAGTATTAGAATATTTAATAATCTACATTTGAATTCAATTAATAACCTTATGATAAAGAACAGTTTTCTAATACTGCTTTTAGCAGGTTTTACAGCCTTTTCTCAAGAAAGTTTTTATAAAAAAGTTTTATTCAATAAAGAAATAAAAGTTCAAGAATTAAATTTGGATAGTAAAGAAGTAGATACAAATTTTCCTGATTACCTGTTTAATAAAACCAATTTCAAAAAGATAACATCATTTTATATTGAAACCAATCAGGATAAATTTGTCATTGATCCAAATTCAGGATCCATATTGGAATGCACTTTTACAAGTGATCAAGATTTTGTGCAGCAGAAATATAAAATTCAAAATTTTGCATTGAAAAACTATGGCAATTTCAACGAAGATTTTGATTATAAAACGTATACGATATTTGTACAGCGAGGATTTATTATTGCTTTTAATAAAATTGAAAAAACAATGCTAATGATTGATGTTAACTCCTGCATCTTCGAGAAACAAAAAAACAAAGTTCTCAAATTGCTAAAGAACAAAAAGACTTTTGATGTTTTTGTACTCAACTGTGGAGGTAAAGAGTTGATTTCTAAAATCTAATTGCTAATTTATCATATAACGTTCATCTAAAATCTTTACTTCGAAAGAAGGATTTTCTTCTAAATATCCTAACACCTTAAGAGACTTTGTAGTGAACTTTTGGTCTACTTGTTTCCAGATTTCTGTTTTTTCTTCAGTCGTAAACTTTTTATTTTTTACATATCTTTTGAAATATTCCTGTTTATAAATAGGCAGAAATTCATCATACAAAAGCTTGGTAAAGCTGATATAAATGTACTTTTTCTGACCGTTTATAATTTGGAATTCCCTTTTGATTGTAAACTCATTCTGAAGATTTGAAACTTCAATAGTATACAAACCGTCTTTTAAACTCAAAACAGGGTTCTTCATTATTTTGATGTCTTCCGATTTAGCAATAATAGAGTCATTCAGTTTCACTAGAATTGAAGCTTTGTTATTGCTGTAAGAAATATTCGAAGCAATAAAAGTTACATTTTTTATTTCTTCTGTTTTAGGGAATAATTTAAAAAATGAAAATACAATCACGAACAACAGTACCAAAACAGAAGTAAGGTAAAGCGGAAGTTTATTCTTTTTAGTAATTATCATGCTTTTTTTGTGCAAAAATTAGGTTATTTAAGCGGGTTCCCAAAGTTCTATTTTATTTCCGTCTGCATCCATGATATGTACAAACTTTCCGTAGTCATAAGTTTCAATAGCATCAAGAATTGTCACACCATTTAGTTTGAGCTGTTCAACAAGTCCTTCAATATTCTGAACACGATAATTGATCATAAACTCTTTTTTAGAAGGAGAAAAATAGGAATCATCTTTCTTAAACGGACTCCATTGTAGTGATTCCGTTTCATCTGGATTAGCCAATTTTCTCGATTCAAAAGTTGCTCCCCAGTCATTGGTTTCGATTCCCAAATTCTTAGAATACCAATCACGAGTTTCTTTAGGATTGTCCGAAAAAAAGAAAATACCGCCAATTCCGGTAACTTTTGGGGCTTTATCGTTTGATGAATTTTCCATAATTTTCTTTGAATTTAATGAGGTTAGTTTTGTGTAATAAAGTTAAATTAATTCTAGAATAAATATTGAATTATTGTTTAAAAATCAATACTTTACAACAACAATTTATCATTAGAACATAAATTGATTTCCTTCTCTTTCTGCTTTTTCAATTTCGGTCACTTTTTTATTTTTGAGATCAACAATTGCTCTTAAAAAACTAACTTTGATAGAATCTCTATAAATCTTTCCGTACCATTCGACGCTTACGATTTTCAGATTTTTATTAGTTGTTGGATACGTTTTGTAGCTGATGTATTTCGCTTTATTCGTCTTTTCCTTTTGTTTGATTGCGTTTTTGACTAAAATGCTTTTTTCAGTTATCGAAATCGCTAAAGAATCTACTTTATACAAACTGTCAACACTATTTTCAAAACGATCTCTCCAATTTTTCCCGATTCGTCTTTGCAAAATGCTATCCGTTCTATTGTTATGCCTTACATCTGCACTATGGTCCACTATATTGGTACAGGATGTTCCATTTACAGAAAAACGAAAATTATACAACTTAGCAATTATATACCTGTACTGATCTTTAGGATCCGGAGGCCCGCCAAAAACGGTATAGGTTGGATGTTCATTTTCATATCGTTTTTGAAAATTTATTTCTTGCGTATCAATTACTACTTTTTTATGTTCTTCTTCCGCTTGTTTTTCAAAGACTTTGGTTTTACCGATTACGATTCCAATAATTAATGTTATTAAAATTGACAGTACAAAAAGAATATTTTTTTTCATAAACATCTGTGGCATTTAAAAATAGATTTGGAATTATAAATATAGTTTTAATTCTATTATGGTGTAGTATTATTTTCTTCGCTCATCTCATTTTTAAATTCTTCAAGCAGTTCATAAAACAATTTTATTGATTGAATATGCTCTTCTTTTGCAATCTGACGGGCAAAAAAATCTTCCCAAATAATTTCTTTTGGATCAAAACCAAGACTGTATGCCAGAATCATATTGGCCCAGCCAGCAGTCGATTCGTAATAACCCAATTTTTGTGCAGTCCAATCAAAGAAAGATTCATTTTTTGATTCAGCAATAAGATTATTTTCAATAAGAGCCGTATAATATCCTGTAACAAAAAGATTAATCCTGTCAAGCGAAAGCTCTCCAATAAACATTCCAGGACGCTTTTCGATATCTTTGAATAATTTATAACACTCTAGAACCATCACTTTACTAATTTTTATAATTTTAAGACAAATTAAAAATATATAAATGAAAAACCTGCTGACACTTATTGTTTTTATCTTATTTATTGGTTGTAAAGATAAAACGGGGAAAACTAATGAAAGTAAAGACTCAAAAGACAGCATTTACAAAGAAACTGTCATTAAAAGCGCAGATGATGAAGATGACGAAACAGTAGAGGAGTTCAAAGAAACTTTTATAGACAGTTTGACAATTGCTGCAAAAGGAAAATACAAAATTGAGATTACTCAAAATTCGACTGACACAATTACAAAGGTTTCTATAGCGCTTTTTCAGAAGCAGAACCAACGCTGGAAAAACATCCAGAATTATATTTTAAATAAAGAAAGCGATATTCCGATGCTTCCAGAGATAGAAGATTTTAATAATGATGGTTTAAACGATTTTACAATTCATTATGCAGTAGCGGCCAGAGGCTCTAATGATATTCGGAAATTGTTCATTTTTTCAAAAAAAGAGAATAAATTTATAGAAATAAAAAACTCCGACAACTATCCAAATCTCAACTATAATAAAAATCTAAATTGTATAGATGCTTTGAGCGTTTACGGAGGTTCGACCACGACCTTTCTAAAACTTACAAAAGACAGCTTGACTGAATTTGCTAAAGTTAATTTTATGGATGGAGATGTTGAGAGTTTTATCATTCGTGGGAATAAAGAAATAAAACTTTATTCCGGAAAATATCAAGGGTCTAATGATTATCTAGTCCGATTTAGCAATTATAATCCAATTGAAGAATAAGTTAATTGTTCTACTAATATAAAGCAAAGATGAATAACGAAAGAATATATAAATTACTGTTTTCAAGTGTGTATCCTTTATACATTCAAAAAGCCGAAAAAAAAGGACGAACTAAAGAAGAAGTAGATACAGTAACCAAATGGCTAACAGGATACAGTGACGAACAACTTAAAGCGCAAATTGAAAAGAAAGCCGACTTTGAAACTTTCTTTGCCGAAGCTCCTGAACTGAATCCGAACGCTGTGAAAATTACTGGCGTTATCTGTGGTTATCGCATAGAAGAAATCGAAGAGCCGTTGATTCAAAAAATCAGATATCTTGACAAATTAGTTGATGAATTGGCGAAAGGCAAAACAATGGAAAAGATTTTACGAACTTAAATAGGCAACAGAGAATAACAATAGTTTTTATTTTTTTGCCAAATGACAATTTTTTGCCAAAAAGCTATCCTTAACTTTCCGTCATGAAAGAACTAGTAGAATACATCTTGCAGTATGGCAATTTAAACCAACAGCAAATCGATTTGATTTCTAGAAAAGCAGAGGAAATTGAAATCAAAAAAGATAATTATTTTTCGGAAGCTGGAAAGGTTTCCGTACAAGTCGGATTTATTTTAGAAGGAATAATGCGAGTTTGCTATTACAACAATAAAGGCGACGAAATCACCAAATATTTTATCGAAGAAAACAATCTAGTGGTTGACTTAGAGAGTTTCAACAACAGTATTTGCTCTTCTGCTTATGTTCAGGCCGTTACCGATTGTAAAATGATTGTTTTCTCTAAAGCTGACTGGGAAGAACTGTTACAAACCATTATAGGCTGGGATGCGATTGTTCATAAGATAATTTCGAGAGCCCTGATGCTGAAAATTGAAAGAAGAAGTCCGCTCGTTTCAGAAGATGCAACAACTCGTTATCTTTCGTTTATGGAAAAATATCCAAATGTAATCAATAAAATTCCGCTGTCTTATCTGGCTTCTTATCTCGGAATCACACAATCTTCTTTAAGCCGAATTAGAAAAAACATTCGCTAAATCGCTTTTTGCCATATGGCAAATGTTTTCTTTTTTTATTATTGAAACTTTGCATCAGATAATTTTAAAAAGATAAAAAATGAATTCAGCATTGATTACAGGAGCAAATAGAAGCATTGGATTGGAAACGGCCAAACAGCTTTCAGAAAAAGGATATTTTGTTTATTTAGGAAGCCGCAATTTAGAAAATGGAATAGAGGTTGTGAATGATTTAACCGAAAACGGTTATAAAAACATCAAAGCCATTCAGATTGATGTAACAAATGCAGAAAGTATTCTTGCAGCTAAAAATACAATAGAGCAGGAGCAAGGAAAACTTGATGTTTTAATTAATAACGCAGGAATTCTGGGTGCTTTGCCACAAGAAGCGTCTATAGCAAGTTTAAACGGAATTCGCGAAACATTTGAAACTAATTTCTTTGGAGTTATTAATGTTACGCAAACTTTTATGGATTTACTCAAAAAATCAGAGAATCCAAGAATTAGTAACATAACATCAGGACTTGGCTCTCTTACGTTACACAGTGACCCAAGCTGGAAATACTACGCTATTAAAGGCGTTTCGTATGTTGCGTCTAAAGCTGCCTTAAACGCTTTTACGATTACTTTGGCATACGAACTAAGAGATTTGCCTTTTAAAATAAATGCGATAGATCCAGGTTATACCGCAACCGATTTCAATCACTTCAGCGGTCCAGGTTCTGTAGAAAGCGCGGCGAATTTTATCGTTAAACATACTATAACGGATAAAAACGGCCCAACAGGCAAATTCTTCAGCAATGATATCGAAGACGAAAGTGAAGAAAGTCCATGGTAAAGAATAAGCCTATCAGAAAGAAACCCCAAATTATTTTGGGGTTTTCTGTTAATAAATATTTTATTTTAAGCTTATTACGAAATAGTATTTCTTACAAAGTCAACTTCAACAACAGCACCATTATCATTAAAAAACGAAACTTGACCGTCAAGTTGTTGCCCTAAACCGATTATCAGACTGATTCCTAAAGTAGCAGTGGTATCAAAATTTAAATCTTCGGGAAAACCTATTCCGTTGTCTTTGATTTGAAGTATTACCCTGTAATTTTCCAACGACTGCAGTTTTACAGAAATAAGACCTTTTTTCTTCTCTGGAAAACCGTATTTAATTGAATTTGTAACTGTTTCATTCAAAATAAGTCCAACAGAAACTGCTTGAGCTTCATCGAGAAGTATCGGGTCAATTTGCATATCAGAATCAATATGTTGCATATCGAAAGTAAGACCAAAATTCACCATCAAATCGTTAATATAATTTTCCATTTCGATTTCTCTCACAATATCTGTTCTGTATAGTTTTTGATGCAATAATGAAATAGCAAATAATCGATGTTGGCTCTTTTGAATGGCATCAAATGCTTCCTGATTTTTTAAAGTTGAAGACTGCGAATTTAAAAGACTCATCACAATCTGAAGGTTGTTTTTTACCCGATGGTGAATTTCCTGCATCAATGATTCCTTTTCGTTTAACAGTTTTTGCAATGCTATATTTTTTTGATCAATTTCATTTTTTTGACTGATCAAAAGTTCATTGTTTTTTTGTTTTGATTTATAACTGCCCCAGAAAAGCATAGTGCTTACAAAAAGAAAAACAACGACACAGATACCAAATTTAATGGTGCTTTGTGACTTGATATTTGTCGTTCTTTGAGCATCCATTGCAAGTTTTAAATTAGAAAATTCTTTTTCTTTCTTTTCAAGGCCGTATAATATCTGAAGTTCTTCAATCTGTTTGTTCTTTTTTTCATTAAAAATAGAATCATTCAGATTCTTGAATTTTTGAAAATATTTAATGGCACTGTTGTATTTTCCGTTTGCAGAATCAATTTTAAAAAGGTATAAATTAGCTTCTTTAACCTGCGAAAGCTCTACAATTCCATTAGAAAAATTAAGTGATTTCTCGAAATAATACTTCGCTTGATCGTACTTTTTATGTTCTTCGTAAAACTTCCCGAACTCAAAATATGCACCAGACAAATTAGCTACATACATAGTTGAAGAAGTATTTTCTTCATACAAAGTAATCATCTTTTTAAAGTTGGTTTCGGCAATTTGAACCTGTCCAATTTTATTATAGCAATAAGCCAATGAACCGTGCATTCTGGCCTGATCGGTTTTCTTTTTGGGCGGATATTCTTTTAGTATTTTCTGAACCTGATGCAACGCTTCCTTGTATTTTTTCTCCTGTACAAGTTCTTTGCTTAATAAATCGATAAACTCATACAGATTAGAATAATCCATTTCTTTCTCAGATTTTAGAAAAACAATCGCCTTTTTCATTAAATCAATGCTTGTGTCATGTTTGCCTAAATCCTTGTAGGCAATAGCAAGCTGTTGGTAAAAAACAGGAGCGAAGCGAAAATCTCTTGCCTTTTCCATACTGTTAACACAAAGCTGTGAATAATAAAGGTTCTTTCCCAAATCACCTTTTAGTCGATAAACATCTGCTAAAAGATCGTAAGTAAAATGCAGTTTTTTATAACCTGTTTTGTTGTAAACTTCCAAAACCTGAAGCAATTCTTTTTCTGCAAGATCTAATCTTCCTTGATTTAAATGCGCATCGGCTTTGTATTTGAGAATGAAAGCAAATTTATCCTGAAGTCCCAAATTTTTATATAAAATGGTGGCTTTATCAAATATTTTAACAGCATTTTCTAGAGTTTCAAAACTTCTTGGAGTCTTCCAGAATAATCTGGCGCCAAGCATCTGCCATGTAGCTGCTTCTTTTTCAAATTGCTTTGTTTTATGATAATAATCGATAACTTTTTGCAAGTTTTTTTCGGCTTGCGAATAGTTATTTTCTTCAAACAAAATCTCAGAATATCCCACAATGCATTCGTTAATGAGATTATGATCTTTAATCCTATTACTAAGTGCAAAAGCTTTATTGAAATTAGCTTTGGCACTGTCCATATCTTTTTTAAAGCTTTCGGGTTTATATAAAAATTCTTTTCCCTTATCCAGAAAATATCTAATTTTTGTTTTAGCCAAAAAAAACTTTTCTCGATTTACGGCACCAGAAACCGCAGGATATTGAGATGCATGGCAATACAAAGAAAGAAATAATAAAAATGCAATATAACTTCTGGTCATATAAGATTAAAAACAACTGATTCGGAAATATAATAAAGTTTTTAAAAATAGCTAAATTCCAGTTTACGCACAAAAAAACCTTCTAAATCGTAGAGACTTTGAAGGTTTTTGTTTGAAAATCAAAGATTTGCCAATTGAATCGCTAGTTTTTATAAAAAGACTGCTGAAACTCGACCGGCGTACAGTTTGTCTTTTTTCTGAACAATTTATTAAATGATTGCGGATGCTCAAATCCAAGTTTATAGGCAATTTCAGAAATGGAGAGATTTCCGGCTGTTAGATACTCTTTTGCTTTTTCAATCAATTTATCGTGAATAAACTGCTGGGTATTTTGTCCGCAGAGATTTCGAAGCAAGTCGCTTAAATATCTTGGAGAAACATATAATTCTTCTGCTACAAAAGCGACAGTTGGCAAACCGTTTAATAAAGCTTTTTCATCGTTGAAATAAGAATTCAACAATGTCTCGAGCTTGGCCAGTAGGTCATTATTAACTGCTTTTCGCGTAATGAACTGGCGGTTGTAAAACCGATTACTGTAATGCAGCAAAAGCTCAATTTGAGTGATGATTACATCCTGACTGAAAGCATCGATTCTTTCGTTTAGCTCTTGCTGAATGTTGCTAAAAACTCCCAAAATGGTTTCCTTTTCTTTTTCAGACAAATACAAAGCTTCAGAAGCCGTATAATTGAAAAAACCAAACTGCTTGATTGTTGCATTCAAAGAATAAGGACGAATAAAATCGGGATGAATGTGCAACGAAAGTCCGCTGTAATCTGCTTCTTCTTCCTGAAGTTTTAAGAGTTGTCCGGGAGCTACAAACGACATTCCGCCTGCTTCAAAATCATAAAAACCATGCCCGTACTTAATTTTTCCATTGAAACTGGTTTTAAATGAGATTTTATAAAAATCCAGTATTGTTCCGTGTTCAAAATCTGCTGGATCAAAGACCGCTTCTCCATAATTTATGATGCTAATAAGCGGATGAGCAGGCGAAGGCTGCCCCATTGCTTTATGCAGTTCGGCAAGTGTATTAAATACTTTAGGTTTTATTTTCATTTTGCTTTTCTTAATACGTTTACAAACTTACAAAATGTTCTATTGGCGCAATATTCCAGCTTACCGTGCCCTGATCAATCATATCGTGCACAACAGAATCGCTTAATTCGCTCATAAGCAAATGCATGGCTTCTGTTCCTTCTTCCGTGCTGTCCCATAAAAGCATATCGTGTACAATGCCTTTTTTCAGTTCAAAAATTGTTCTAGAACGAAAACCTTTCTGACGTTTCAAAAAAATGTCAATTTCTAAGTTGGCTTTTATAAATTCCTCTATCGTACAACCTTTTAATTTGAAGGTAGTGAGTTCTATTGCTTGATTTTTCATACTTCAAAAAATTAAAAAGTAAACATTGATTTTATATTTGCCACTTGTGCTTCGGCACCAAGTTTTAATCTTTCGTCATAAAGCGCAATTGCATCAGAACCCGCAACATAACGTAACTGCTTTTTATTATCTGTAGCAGCTTCGTAAACAATTTTGGCAACATCTTCTACTTTCGTATAATTAGCCAATTTTTCAGGACTGTATCCTTTACTTACTTCTGCTGTTAGCTTTTCATAAGCTTCGTGGCTGCCGACTTCCATAGAACGAACGGCAAAATCAGTCTGCATGCCTCCAGGAGCGATTACTTTAACCTCGATTCCAAATTGTGCTAATTCAGATGCCAAACTTTCTGAAAATCCATCAACCGCAAATTTGGTGGCACTGTAAACCGAACAGGTTGGAAATCCAATCAGACCAAAAGTAGAAGTTATATTCAGAAAAAGGCCTTTTCTTTTTTCACGAAAGTGTGGCGTAAAAGCTTTGGAAATTCTGATAACTCCCATTAAATTGGTTTGCAACTGCCTCGAAATCTGTTCGTCTGTTAATGCCTCAAGAGCTCCAATTAAGCCATATCCAGCATTGTTCAGCACTACATCAACGGAATATTTGTTTGTCACATTTTTAACGATTTGATCAATCTGAACTGAATCACTAACATCGAGAGGCAGTACCACGACATTTTCCAGTTTGTTCAATTCGTTTTCCTTTTCAGGATTACGCATAGTGGCAATTACCTGCCAGCCTTTGCTTTGAAATAATTTTGCTGCTGCTTTTCCTAATCCTGTTGATGCTCCTGTAATAAAAATTGTGTTTTGCATTTTTTTATGTTTTAAAATTATAATGCAAAACTGCAACGAAAGCAGGAGAGGGAAGTAGCCAATTTGGATGTTGTATAAACCAAAATGACGGAAATGTTTTTATTTTAAAATCCTAAACCTTAAGCATGCCACGAAATCCTCTCGCTGCATAATAAGAATCGGCTCCATTATGGTACAGAAACACTGTATTATAACGAAAATCGCAGAAAACAGCTCCGCCTAATTTTCTAATTTCTGATGGTGTTTTGATCCAGCTTGACGTTTTGGAATCAAATTTCTCAATGGTTTGCAATGTTCTGTATTCTTCTTCATTCAAAAGGTCAATTCCCATTTCTTGAGCCATGTTTACAGCGCTGTCGTTTGGTTTATTTTCCTTTCTTTTTTCAAGTGCCTCATGATCATAACAAATGCTTCTGCGTCCTTTTGGACTTTCAGGAGAACAGTCAACAAACAAATATTCGTCTGTTTTTTTGTCGTAACCGATTACATCTGGCTCGCCTTCAGTTCGTTCCATTTCATCAAGTGACCATAATTTTTGAGGAGATGCTAATAGTCTCTGTTCAATTTTGTTCCATTCAAGATTTTGATGACGATGACTATTTTTCTCGAAACGTATCTGAAGTACTTTTAGAAGTTCTTCCTGCTGGTCTTTTGTCAGTTCATTTTTCATGTTTTTAAAATTTTAATTGAAAGAAGCAAATTTTCTGCTTTCAGGCCTAAAAAACCACGAAATCAGAGTCAGAATAATTAATAATGAAGGGCCAAATAATTCTTTAATACCATCTCCACAAGCAAGATGCGACACAACGGCTCCAGACATTGCAAAGAAAAAACCGGCATAAGCCCATTCTTTTAGAACAACAAATTTAGGAATAAGTATGGCAATGACACCTAGAAGTTTCCAAATACCTAGAAGCTTCAAAAAATAAAGTGGATAACCTAAATGTTTCATCATTGCTGTTTCTTCTGGTAACTGCATTAATTGCACAATTCCAGTTGATGTCATTCCTAATGCCAGCCAGAGCGTGGCAATCCAGTAAATAATCTTGTTTCGTTTGCTCATGATTTTTTATTTTAAGTTTAGCAGAATTTCTTCAAGACGATTGTGCGCCATATTTAGGCCTTGTGCAAATGGCAATTTTAATTGAGCAGCTCTATGTTCGATAGATTTGTAAATAATCTGCATCGTCAATTTACTGGTTTCATCATTTATTTTTTCAAATTCCAAAAACTCAAGTTGAGGAGCGAAGTTGCTGTTTTCCATTTCAAAAGTGCGTACAATTTTTTCGTTAGGAACAAAATCATGAACAACACCATGTGCTGTAAAAACTACGTTTCCGTTAGGATCACTGGTTTCAAACTGCCACACGCCATATTTTCTGCTTTCCAATTTCAGAACTTTTGTGCCCATCCATTGCCCCACAATCTCTGCTTCGGTATAAGCCTTAAATATAAGTTCTACAGGCAGATCAAATTCTCTTGTAATTACAAGATCTTGTCTGTGTTCTTCAGCGTGAATTTTAGTTATCTTTTCCATGGTTTTTATTTTTTATAGTTTTTCATAATTACTTCTAGCTTATCAAAACGTTCCTCCCACATTTTTCTGAAAGGCTCAATAAAACTGTCGATTTCTTTCATTTTTTGAGGATTTAAATGATAATAAATCTCACGACCGCTTTGTGTTTGATGAAGTAATTCGCATTCACTTAAAATCTGAATATGTTTTGAAATGGTCTGTCTAGACGAATCAAAATTGGCAGCAATTGCACCTGGCGTCATTGCTTGTATGGCGACTAAACTCAAAATAGCTCGTCGAGTCGGGTCGGCTATCGCCTGAAAAACATCTCTTCTAATTTCCATTGCGCAGTTATTTGACTGCAAATATAATGAAGTCATTTGACTGCACAATATTTTTTTCAATTTCCTTTAAAAATTCAGACATGAAATGAATTTGGCTTAATCTAATCCAGCAAACTGAAAAGGTTTCGCTTCTTTAAAATTCAGCAAAGACTCTCCCGAATAGTTTTCATTGTTGGCTAAACTTAATTTTTTGATTTTTCCTTTTTCGCTGAAATCAATTTTACTGAATTCAACCCAAATTACATTCGGATTCAGAACATTGTCAAAATAGTAAACCAGATTTTTTTGATCAGCAACCGTTCTCCAACGAGTAGAGGAGATGTTAGGTTCAGTTTCAGAGGAAATTCCCAACGGCACTGAGCAATTTCTAATTACACCAAAAACACTTGCCAGTGCTCTTCTCACGTTATCTGTCTTCGGAATTGCGTCTATATAATAAGAAGCTCTCACAAAACGATCTGCAGCTCTATTGGTTCCCGGAAGCATTACAGTTCCTGGAATACTTTTCCAATACGTGTTGATAGCCAACTGTTCGTCAAAAATAGGTGAGTTGGTCATTGTTGTATATTTTCTGTCGTGGTGAATGACCAATTTTTCATTGATGTATTCAAAAATGGCATTGTCACCAGACGAATCAGAAATTGATAAATGTACAGTTGCAAAAATATCGGTCCCCGGAATATGCGAAGAAGTAATCACAAATTCATTTTTTTCCAATGCAGTAACTGCTTCAGAAACAGTAGAGAAATTATCCAAAACATACTGTAACCATAAAGAAACCGCAAGACCTTTCACATTTCCGTTCTTCACAAATTTTGGATATTGTGACTCAACCAGCCACAAAAGATTGCCTACGAGACCTTTTTCATTCATACCATCAGAAGAAGCAATATCCCAAGAGCTGGTAATTACACTGCCGTATTTCGATTTCCACTTTATCGAACTACTTCCAACTTCGCCAAAACGTTCTATTCCTCTAGGAAAAATCCATAGATTGGCAGGAATTTCACCACGCCAATCCATGGATCTTGCTGTAATTATAGTACCATTCAAACCTTCATAAACTACCCTAGTACAAGGCAGAACGGTTTGGCTGCTTAATAAAATAAATGAAAGTAAAGCTGTAAAAATTCTGTTTCGTGATTTCATAATTAACTAGGTTAAATTTAATTATTGACAGCAGAACGATTTATCCGAATATTTAGAAATCCTTCTTACTGCAAATTACGATTTTTTTTGTCAGAATTTTGATTTTCAAATACATAGTGCTTAAAAAATGAGTTCAACATTTATAGAAACTTTAAAGCAAAATAGTTTTGGTCGTTTTTATTTCCTCTAAAAAATGATTGTCATGAGAAACGACAATTAAGGTTCCCTCATATTCATTAACAGCAGCGGTTAGGATTTCAATGTTCTGAATATCAAGATTATTGGTCGGTTCGTCCAAAATAATTAAGTCCGGAGCCTTTTTACTCATTGTTAAACAACAGAGCATTAAACGCATTCTTTCGCCTCCGCTTAAAGCAATACAAGGCTTGTCCCAGTCATTCGGAGAAAACAAAAAACGATTAAGACGCATTTTGACATCATGCTCTTCCAATGCCGAATCGTTGTACACTTGTGCCTGCTCATAAATTTTTAAATTGTTTTGCAACAAAGAATAATCCTGATCGATATAAATTGCTTTTTTATCTGCCAAGTAAATATTTCCTTCTGACGGAATTATTTCGCCCAGAATAATCTTAATTAAAGTCGTTTTTCCCGAACCATTCAAACCTTTTACAACGGCACGTTCACCGCTGCTTATTTCAAAATCTAGATTCTCTTTCCAAAGCCGTTCATTCACATAACTAAAATTGACATTTGAAGCTTTTACAAGTATTTTTCCTTTATGAAGTGAAGTATTATCAAAACCGAATTTCATTTGCTCCAAAGCCGGAAGAGCCGAACGTAGTGCTCTCAAACCTTGCGATAATCCACTGATTTTCTCAGAATGAACGTCTTTTATCTTAGAACTGCTGTTTTCTGCCTTATTACGAAGCGTATTCATCATGATACGAGCGGTTCCAGATTTTTCTTGTTTCTTTTTTCCGCGTGCATCAAGTTTTTGTTGTCGCTCTAGAGTTTCTTTTTCTTTTTCCTTGGCTTTACGCAAAGCTTTTTCTTTGCTGTGCAAATCCTCTTTTAACGAATTCTGTTCAATTTCTTTCTGTTGTCTAAAGAATTCATAATTTCCGCCATAAGTTGTAATTCCGTTTTTGTTCATTTCAAGAACCTTATTCAGAATATTAAGCAACATTTTGTCGTGACTCACAACCAATAATGTAGCCGAAGTCGATTTTATAAAATCATAAAGCAATCGTCTTCCTTCAAAATCCAAATGATTGCTGGGTTCATCAAGAAAAATAAAATCCGGCTGATGAATCATGATTCCGGCAAGAAAAACCTTTGTTTTTTGACCACCGCTCAAGGTTTCTAATTTTTGATCCAGGTCTAAGTTTTCAAGCTTCCAGTACTTCAGTGCTTCTGTACATCGCTCTTCGATACTCCAATCATCGCCTAAGATTTCAAGATTTTCTTCGGTAACCAGACCGTCTAGTATTTCTTTTATCGCTTTGAGTTTAGGCTTTATATTTAATGCCTCTGCAATGGTAAAATGATTGAACTGTCCAAACAGTTGTGTTACAAAATAAGGTTTTGCTGCATATGCAATTTGTCCTGAAAAATATCCAGATTCTTCAGCAATAATTTTTAATAAAGTAGATTTTCCAACACCATTATTGCCAATCAAAGCAACTTTTTCATGTTGATTAATAGTAAAACTGATGTTTTTGAACAATACATCTGTATTTTCATGCTGGCAGCATAAATCGCGAATGATAAGCATAATTTCTTTCTAAATAAAATGAATAATGAAGCAAGCCAAAAATTATGGCTGCGCTTTAAATAGTCTGAAAGAAATTGTTTTTCACATTTGCTATATATTGTTTTGAAGAAGTGCAAAGATATTTAATAAAGTGCTAAAAATCAAAAACCATTCTTAAATGGAATAAGAATGGTTTTTTGTATAATTTTCTGGCTCTTAAAAAGCCATTATATTAGTTTATATTTTTTTGAGCGTCAACTTCATTTCTTTCGTATCCAATACCAATTTATCATTCGTTATCGTACTTTCACATGGGTAGGGAGTACCAACTTCGTCTTTAATAACAAGACTTTTACCTCCTTTTGTCAGCGCATAAGTCCCATCTGTTATTTCACTGAATAAATATCCTGTAACATGCCCATCTTTTGTGAATGTCAACATTCCGTTTGTGATGATTGCATTTTTGGCAGAATCAGAAAGGGTCATTTTGGGTTCAACCGCTGTTACTTTCCATGAATTGATCAGTTTATTTCTTTTTCCTGTACATGAAACTAATAATACAACAGCAATGGCAATTACGATAGTAAACAATTTAGAATTTCTCATGATTTTGTGATTAAAAGGTTAAACACGAAAAAGATACAAAAAAAAAACATTAGTAAATTATTAACAGCCAATTATTTATAAACTTTTTGTTTTGTAGTTTTCTTTCGTTTTACCTATGAAACTTGAAACAAAAACTAATTCAAAGTAAGCGCCCCTAAAATTTCTTCGTACATGAAAGGGCCGCCCGGATAAGTTGCTGTATAATCTAAGTTCATCCAGACTTGCCCGCGCTCGTCAATGTGGTAATGCAGTTTTTTGCCGTAGCTTTCTCGTGGAAACAGCACATTTTTTATGAGATAATTGACTTTCTCCAAATCAAGTGAAGAACCGATTAAAATTTCGGGATAAATATGTCCTTTCGTATGAATAAGCCTCGGAGTTCCTCCGATTGAACGAATTGCGGCTGCCATCAAAATAGAATGATCGTCACAATCTCCCGAAAAATATTCTAGCGATTCACTCGCTGTTGCAATGTAATCACCGTCTTTTGGATCATTTACATAGTTCCATCGGCTGTTTATTTCTTTAAAAACAGCAAAACACTGAATAATAGTTCGGTAATCAGAATAACCTTTGATTTTTTTAAAATGTTTAGAAGTAGCCATAATAGCAAAATTTCGAACTTTCGGATTTTGATATTCAATAGCGCTTATAATTTTTGATTTATTTGGAAAAGGCAACAGTTTAGCAACCACAATATCCTGAGGATATGGATTGTCTGACATGGTGTAAATCATCGAATTGTAATCTTCTGAAATTTCGCTGAAACCATAATTCCCAATTACACTTCCGTAGAACAAAACCAGCAAGTAAATAGCAATACACAGAATAATAATCGTTCTGAGCAACATTAAAAGAAAAAAGACTGCTGCAAAAACAAAAATAAAAATAAAAACGCGATCCAGATTGAAAGCCCACTCCAGATCTATTAAATTTTGATGCAGTATGATGAAAATCGGAATCGTAATTAACAGACTCAACAGCATAATAATAATCCTGTCCCAGGGTGATTTCACCTGCAACTTGGATTTTAAACGCGGAAAGTCAATTTTAGGGAATTTCATCATACGAATCAAAAAGCCTGTATTATACAGCTTTGACGGTTTCTACAAAAATACTTTTTTTATCAATAATTCCCAGATCAAAAAGTTGATTTTGAATTTTATCAAAAGATTTTTCAGTAAGATTTTTCTGTGACCATTGTGTAAGCTCCAGCCATTCGCGAATATCTTCTGGTTTTTGTTTAAAAAGCTCCGCTAAGGTTTTGTCTATTTCAGGAATTGCCTTAAAATCAACAGTGGTTTTGTTAATTATTTCAAGAATTTTCTCGACAATTTTAGGATTCTTTTTTAAGAATTCATCACGGACAGCAATTACGAATGAAGGCCATGGAGTAGGGCAGTCGGCGATACGTCTGAAAATTCCCTGATCAACAAGCGGTTTCGTCATAAAACGTTCCCACATAAAATAATCTGCTTTTTTATTCGTAAGCGCTTCAACAGCTCCGTCAATTGTATTAACGATTTCAAATTCAATCGTTTCGGTTTCCCAGCCTTGCTCGTTGGCATTAACATAAGCCATGAGTTGTGAACCAGAACCTATTCTAGAAATTGCAACCTTCTTATTCTTAAGATCCTCTAAGCTTTGAAAACCTGATTGTGCTGCCACATGAATTCCCCAGATAAGAGGCGATTGCACATAAACCTGCACGATTTTGCTCGGATTTCCTGCGGTAATATCCTTAAGTATTCCTTCTGTTAATATTACAGCAATATCGGTTTCTCCCTCACGTAACATCTGACACATTTTGCCAGTGCCTTCTGGAATGTTTTTCCATTGTAAATCGATATTTTCTTCTTCAAATTCACCATTTTCAATACACAAATGCCATGGGAGATTGAAGTGTTCAGGAACGCCAGCAATTTTTACAGTTTTCATTTATTTAAGTTGTTTTGTATTCTCAAATTTAGTTTTTTAATAAGTCTGCTCGATGTTTTTCTGAAAGGCAAGGTTCTGCATATTCGATAATTTCTTGCGATTCATATTCGTTCAAAAGACTTCTTACAAGCGAATAATCAACATCTTTAGTGATTTCGGCAGCAAAAAAAGTCTCATTCAGACCTTCAGACAAACAATTTAGATTTTTGAGCTTTTCACGAATTACTTCTTTATCAAATCCTTTTTCTAAAATAGCAATCTGTACAATTGAATTCCCTGAATTCTGAATTGTTTTCTTGTGCATATAACGCTCTTCATCTTCATCATATTCTGCATAAAAAAGATCATCTGTTGCAATCAAGGGTCCGAAAAACGGAATGTTATCCAGTTTAAAAAGTCCTTTTTCTAAATCTATAATTTCTGCCCACATGGTTTCAGAAACTACTTCGTCTAGATAATCGCTGTAATATTTAAATAGTATTTTTTTATGAGTTTCAGACATTATTCTATCTCGTTTATTATGGCTTTTAATGATGATATTACGATTCGATAGCCATCTGGATCCTGAATCATTTTTCCATTTTCCCTCCAAAATGGATTGGCCGGTTCTATGGTTGGAATTTTATTGTATGCAAGCTTGTTTATTAATTCGTTATAAGTCAAAATTGTTTTTGGATAAAGCACAATGATATCATCTTCGTCAAAAGAATGATTGGCTTTTACATTGGATTGCGTAAATTCAAAATGCCAATCTAATCCCGATTTCCCAATAAATATTCCATCATAATTATGGTGTTTTTCAAAACCACCCAATAATTCAAAACCTAAAATATCTACATAAAAATCTTCAATTTTCTTTAAATCATTGGTATGTCGCGCTATTCTCAAAAACATAATTTATATTTTTAAAAATTATCTAATTTTTCAACTAACGAATTATCTAATTATTTCTCAGCTAATTTATTCAAAGTATAAGCAATCAGTTCGTCAACAGCTTTATACGGATCTTCGCTGAAAGTTCCAGATGCACGATTGGCTATAATTGCGTTTAAAGATAAAGCATTGTGTCCTAAAAGTGCCGAAAGTCCGTAAATTGCAGCAGTCTCCATTTCGAGATTTGTGATTTTAGTTCCTTCAAAGCTAAAATTATCCATTTTGTTGTTCAGTTCTTCGTCCTGAATATTCAAACGTAAAACACGTCCCTGCGGGCCATAAAATCCGCCTGCAGTAGCCGTAATTCCTTTGGATATTTTATCAGACTCGATTAATTTTTCTAGTTCTTCAGAACATTTGGTTACATATGGTTTTCCTTTTCGGGCATCCCAATTTGTGTGATTTACAAATGCATCTTCAATCTCTGTAATCGAAACGTCATCAATAAGATAAGAACGAAGCATATTGTCTAGTCCTAATCCGAATTTAGACATTACAAAACTGTCAACCGGAATATCTTCCTGAAGAGAACCCGAAGTTCCTATTCTAATGATATTTAAAGATGTCAGTTTTTCTTTTGGCTTACGGGTTTCTAAATCGATGTTTACCAAGGCGTCCAATTCGTTTAAAACAATGTCAATATTGTCTGGGCCGATTCCGGTAGATAGTACAGAGATTCTTTTTCCTTTGTAAATTCCGGTTTGGGTTTTAAATTCTCTTTTTTGAGTTGAATATTCGATTGAATCGAAAAATTGCGTGATTTTTTCAACTCTGTTTTGGTCTCCAACGAATATTATATCGTGAGCAATATGTTCCGGACGAAGATTTAAATGGTAAACACTTCCATCTGGATTGAGTATTAATTCTGATGATTGTATCATTTTTTTTTAGTTGCTAAGGTTCTGAGATACTAAGTCTCTAAGTTCTTTTTGGAATTTGGAATTTCTAAAATTGGAATTTTATAATTCTAACCTCCTACACGTTTGGTCTTAAATCCTTTTTCTTTTAAAATCGCCATAATCTTGTCGCGGTAATCGCCTTGAATGATAATTGAAGCGTCTTTAAAAGTACCTCCAACGCTCAATTTTGTTTTGATTTCTTTGGCCAGAATTTTAAAGTCTTCATCTGTTCCTTCGTAACCTTCGATTATAGTAGTTGGTTTTCCTTTTCGTTTTTCAAACTTGCAGATCATAGGTTCCTTTTGAACATACAGAACATGCTCGCTTTCCTGAGTTTGCTCAGGTTCATTTGATTCAACGTGATCCGGAAACAAATTCTTCAACTGATCTTTTAAATCCATAACGTATTAAATTTCAAAATTTAAGGGTTTGTAAAAATCAAATTCCAAATCCCAAAATTAACTTATTTGGAATTTGGAATTTATAATTTTTGAATTAGGAATGATTATTTTTTAATCAATCCTAATTCTACCAAGCGTTCATGCAGAAATTCTCCTGCAGAAATGTCTTCGTATTTTTTTGGGTTTTCCTCATCGATGCAATTTTCAAGGCAATCCAAACGCATATCGCTTACTGGATGCATAAAAAACGGAATCGAATAACGAGAAGTTCCCCATAATTCTCTCGGCGGATTTACTACCTGATGAATCGTTGATTTAAGTTTGTTGTTGGTATGTCTTGAAAGCATATCGCCAACATTAATTACAAGTTCATCATCAGCTGCAATGGCATCAATCCATTCGCCATCATGATTCTGTACTTGAAGTCCTTTTCCTTGAGCCCCCATCAATAAAGTAATTAAATTGATATCTCCGTGAGCAGCGGCGCGAATAGCATTTTCCGGCTCAGAAGTAATTGGAGGATAGTGGATTGGTCTTAAAATTGAGTTTCCTTCTTTTGCATAATCGTCAAAATAAAATTCATCAAGACCCAAATGCAAGGCCAAAGCTCTTAAAACATAAACACCTGTTTTTTCTAATTTTTGATACGCCTCTTTACCAACCACATTAAATCGAGGAAGTTCTTTAACTTCAACATTGTCTGGGTATTCAGAAGCCCATTTAGAATCTTGGTCTACATACTGGCCAAAATGCCAGAACTCCTTCAAATCTCCTTCTTTGCGTCCTTTAGCATGTTCTTTTCCAAAAGAAACATAACCTCTCTGACCGCCAATTCCAGGAATTTCATAATTATGCTTAGTTTCGATTGGCAAGGCGAAAAAGTTTCTAATTTCGCCATAAAGTTCGTCTACCAATTGGTCATCAAGAAAATGACCTTTTAGGGCTACGAAGCCAATGTTTTCAAATGCACTGCCGATTTCATTTACAAATTTTTGTTTACGTTTCGGGTCGTCCGAAAGGAAATCACGTAAGTCTACACTAGGAATGTTTTGCATACTTTACATTTTTATTTTAAGATGAAGGCTTCATAAACGCCTTCGGCTAACAAAGGTAGAGAATATTTTAGAAAATCATAAGCTGTCTGTTTACTAAAAAGCCTATTTCTGACAAAATTCTTAATGCTAAATGTATAAAACTAGAGTAATTTGTTATATTTGAAACACAAAAAAATAAGAAAATAGATGATTTTTTACAGACAAAATTTAAGCGATTATCAATTATTAGATTTATATAAAAAACTGCTGAAACCGCGTTTGATTGAAGAAAAAATGCT
The DNA here is from genome assembly GCF_042431625.1 of Flavobacterium procerum. NCBI lineage: Bacteria > Pseudomonadati > Bacteroidota > Flavobacteriia > Flavobacteriales > Flavobacteriaceae > Flavobacterium > Flavobacterium procerum. Next base: position 135,827 of record NZ_JBHLYW010000022.1, read on the forward strand.
GATTTTAATTCGTCAGGGGAAAGTTTCTAAATGGTTTTCTGGAATAGGCCAAGAAGCAATATCAGTAGGAATTACAGCCGCATTAAATCAATCTGAATATATATTGCCAATGCATCGTAATCTTGGGGTTTTTACCACTAGAGAGATTCCGCTGCATCGATTATTTTCGCAATGGCAAGGAAAAGCCAATGGATTTACCAAAGGAAGAGATCGCAGTTTTCATTTTGGAACTCAGGACTATAATATTATTGGAATGATTTCGCATCTTGGTCCTCAGCTAGGAATTGCCGATGGAATTGCTTTGGCTGATAAATTAAAACAAAATAATAAAGTGACGGCCGTTTTTACGGGAGAAGGCGCTACAAGTGAGGGCGATTTTCATGAAGCGCTTAATATTGCAGCAGTTTGGCAGCTTCCGGTTATGTTTGTAATCGAAAATAATGGCTACGGACTTTCGACCCCTACAAACGAGCAATATTATTGCGAAAACCTTGCAGACAAAGGAATTGGTTATGGTATTGAAAGCTATATTCTTGACGGAAATAATATATTGGAAGTATATAATAAAATACAGAGATTAAAAGAAGAAATGCAGGAGAATCCGCATCCGGTTTTATTAGAGTTTAAAACTTTCAGGATGCGTGGACATGAAGAGGCAAGCGGCACGAAATATGTTCCAGATGAATTAATGAAACAATGGGCATTAAGAGACCCTGTCAATAATTATAAAGATTATTTAATTGAAAACAAAATTCTGACAGAAGAAATTGATCAGCAGTGGAAAGAAGAAATCAGAAAAGAAATTGATGAAAACCTTGCTGTCGCTAATGCCGAACCAGAAATTGTTCCTACTTATAATGGAGAATTAGATGATGTTTACAAACCTTTTGATTATGAAGAATATAGCCACGGAGAAGAAGTTAAGAATATTCGTTTTATAGACGCTATCAGAAATGGTTTGGAGCAGTCTATGTGGCGCCATAGAAATTTAGTACTTATGGGGCAAGATATTGCAGAATATGGCGGTGCTTTTAAAATAACAGAAGGTTTTGTTGATGCATTCGGAAAGGGCAGAGTCAGAAACACTCCAATTTGTGAAAGTGCGGTTGTTTCTACAGCGATGGGATTATCGATAAACGGTTATAAATCAATTGTAGAAATGCAGTTCGCCGATTTTGTTTCGACAGGTTTTAATCCGATTGTGAATCTTTTGGCAAAATCGCATTACCGCTGGGGCGAGAATGCCGATGTTGTGGTAAGAATGCCGTGCGGAGCCGGAACACAGGCTGGGCCTTTTCATTCTCAAACCAATGAAGCTTGGTTTACCAAAACTCCAGGGTTAAAAGTTGTTTACCCTGCATTTCCGTATGACGCCAAAGGATTATTGAATACCTCAATACTTGACCCGAATCCTGTCTTATTCTTCGAGCATAAATTATTGTACAGAAGTATCTATCAAGATGTTCCAACAGATTATTATACAATTCCACTAGGAAAAGCAGCCTTGGTTAAAGAAGGAAAAGCCATTACTATAATTGCTTTTGGTGCTACTGTTCACTGGGCTTTAGACACCTTGGCTCAAAACCCGGAAATCGAAGCCGACTTAATCGATTTAAGAACATTACAACCATTAGACACCGAAACTATTTTTGAATCTGTCAAAAAAACTGGAAAAGTTATTATTTATCAAGAAGATACACTTTTTGGAGGTATCGCGAGCGACATATCGGCATTAATAATGGAAAATTGTTTTGAATATCTTGATGCTCCCGTTAGAAGAGTAGCAAGCTTAGATTCGCCAATTCCTTTTACAAAAGCGCTTGAAGACCAGTTTTTGCCTAGAAATCGTTTTGAAACCATACTAAAAGAACTGCTGCAATATTAATTACAAACACCAACTAATACAATCTAAATTGACTATGAAAAAACTCATTGTTTCATTTTTAAGTATTGCATTGCTGATTTCCTGCAATAAAAACAGTAAATCTGGCGAAGATCAAAATTTAAACAAAAAATTCGACCAGTATAAAGATCGTTTCGTAATTGCATTATGGAATGTTTATCCAGGCTGGGCATCAGGAGCGGGATATCACAAACTCGATAGCGTTTTGATTATTCCTAATCAAAAACAAAATTCAAGAGAAATTGCTTTCGCGAAAGCAAATCTTGATTCGTTGCAACAATTTGATATTGAAAAACTTTCAGACAATAATAAAACTGATTTAAAAATGATAAAAAATCAGTTAGAAAGTGCGATTTTTTATAATAATGAATTAAAATCTGGCGAGTGGGATCCGTCAGAATATAATGTTTGCGGGGCATTTGCTGAAATTCTGAACGGAAGTTATGATTCACTTGAAGTAAGACTTCATACTTTTAATACAAAAATGAACAACATTCCGGCTTATTATGAAGCTGCCAAAAAGAATATAAAAAATCCGACTGTAGAACATACTGAACTTGCGATTGCCCAAAATCTAGGAGGCTCTTCGGCATTTAAAGAGGATTTGAAATCTGCTTTAGAAAAAAGCAAACTTACAGAAGATGAGAAAAAAGAAATGACAGCAAAAGCAGCGGTTTCTCTCAAAGCAATTACAGATTACACCGATTGGCTTAAAAAATTGCCAAACAATACTCCTCGATCTTTTAGATTAGGAAACGCATTATATGCTAAAAAATTCGCTTTTGATATTGAATCGGGTTATAATGCTGATGAAATATACAAAATCGCTATTGATCACAAAAAAGACCTTCATGATAAAATGTTTGTGTTGGCCGACAAACTTTGGGCTAAGTATAAAGGAAATGCTGTAAAACCAACCGATAAATTAGAATTAATAAAACAGGTAATCGATCAGATTTCGCTGAAACATACTACTCCAGAGAAATTCCAATCTGAAATAGAAAAACAGATTCCGGAACTTACGGCGTATGTCAAAGCAAAAGACTTATTATACATTGATCCATCAAAACCATTAGTTGTTCGTAAAGAGCCAGCTTATATGGCAGGCGTTGCAGGCGCCTCAATCTCTGCGCCAGGGCCATATGACAAAAATGCAAATACTTATTACAACGTAGGCAGCATGTCTGGATGGACAAAAGAAAATGCAGAAAGTTATCTAAGAGAATACAACGATTATATTTTACAGATTTTAAATATTCACGAGGCAATTCCAGGACATTATACCCAATTGGTTTACAGCAACCAATCTCCAAGCATTATCAAATCTATACTTGGAAACGGTGCAATGATAGAAGGCTGGGCCGTGTATGCGGAAAAAATGATGTTGGAAAGCGGTTATAAAAACTCAGACGAAATGTGGTTGATGTATTACAAATGGAACTTGAGAACAACCTGCAATACAATCTTAGACATTAGTGTACATACGAAAAACATGTCTAAAGATGATGCGATAAAACTGCTGACTAGAGAAGCTTTTCAACAGCAGGCAGAAGCAGATGGAAAATGGAAACGTGTTACCTTATCTCAAGTGCAACTTTGTTCTTACTTTACAGGTTATACAGAAATTTACAATCTTAGAGAAGAACTTAAAAAGAAACAAGGAGATAAATTCAACTTAAAGAAGTTTCATGAGAAATTCTTAAGCTTTGGAAGCGCTCCTGTAAAATACATTAAAGAACTTATGCTTTCTGAAGAATAAGCCTTTAAAGTTTTAACAAAAGAGGGTTTGACTTTTAAAAGCCAAACCCTTTTTGTTATATCACAACGACAAGTCTTTTTCCATCGAGAACTTCCGAATCCCACATTTTTCTTCAAAAATGAGGTGTTCTCCCATTAAAAACATTTATTATAGTTGTTTAATTCGATTCCACTTCAAACAATTGCACCTGACTCTTAAGTCTTTCAATCAATAAATTCATCATTCGTTTATTTAGATTTGATGAATTCTGAATGTAAGTGTCATATTCATCGACTGTAAAAAGAGCCATTACGATTCCTTTAAGCGAATTTCTAAATTTAATATCTTTTTGAATTGAGTTTTCAATAGTCTGAAGTTTCTTTTCTACCGTATAAGAATAAAAATCTTTTTTATTTTTGTTGACATAATTTATAAAAACGGCGATAAACAAATCATTCTGCAGTTTTAGAATCGGCCTGATTGTCTGGTTCTGAAATATTTCATCTGGAGAAGATTGAGCACTTACAGTTCCTAAAGTTTCGCCTCTGAATTCTCTTAAAAAAGTGTCTCTATCTTCCATGGGGTTTTTATTTAAATTTAAGAAAAAATCAAATACAAAATGTGCTATTTTTGTTTTATCCGAAAAAAAATAAAGCCAATACTTACTGTAAGAAATTTACGTTTTATTGATTCAGACTTATGTAATTTATAGCGTTAAAAAACAATATTAAATGAAAATAGCATCTATATTTATTTTACTGATTTCGATTTCTTCTTGTACATCAAAAGAAAATAAGTACAACGAAGCCTACTACCAAGCCGTTAACGGAAAAGACACCGCCACATTGGTTCTTAAAATAAGCGAAAAACGTTTTTTTGGAAGATATGAAAGGGCTTACTACAAAATAGGAAAAGATTCTGGCGATGTAAGAGGAAATATCAGCGGAGATACTTTGAGAGGAGATTTCCATTACATTTCTAACGGTGGCAGCTGGAAGAGAGTTCCGCTGGCTTTGTTGCGAAACCAAGACAAACTCATTCAAGGAAAAGGCGTAGTGGGAATCTACATGAATCTTCCTTGTTTTATTAATGGAACTCTGAGTTATGAAAATCCTGAATTTACTTTTGAAGAAGTGAAAAAATAAGGACGAAACGTAATTTTAGAATAACTTTCGTTTAAATCAACCGTAATGAATACAAACTTACCGCTTTGCATTCTTTACGGTTGCCTTTTGAATATTCAAAATCTTAATCTAATCGTCCGATTTGTGACGGGAGTTCGAAAATCTCCAAATCAAAATAACGAACCGATGCCATGACATGGTCAAATATATCTGCCATTATGTATTCGTAATTGGCCCAACGTTTATCACTCGAAAAAACATAAATTTCTAACGGAACGCCATGTGCAGTCGACTGGAGCTGACGACACATAATATGCATGTCTTTATTCAGTCCCGGATGGTTTACGAGATACTGCATGATGTATTTTCTAAACAAACCTAAATTGGTCATATTTCGACCATTTAGCGAAAGCGTTTTATCAATTCCTCTAAGGTCATTGTATTTCTCAATTTCAGCTTGTCTGCTGTCGATATAAGAAGTTATCAGCTGAATTTTTCGCAATTGTCTTAAATCTTCATCATTTAAAAAACGAATAGTGCTGCTTTTGATTAGAACGTGTCTTTTAATTCGTCTTCCATCTGATTTCTGCATACCGCGCCAATTCTGAAAAGAATCAGAACTTAAGGCGTAAGTCGGAATCGTGGTTATTGTATTATCAAAATTCCTGACTTTTACAGTAGTCAGATTTATTTCGATTACGTCTCCGTCAGCACCAAATTTATCCATTGTTATCCAGTCTCCTATACGCACCATATCGTTTATGGCAACTTGAACACTTGAAACAAAACCGAGAATGGTATCTCTAAATATCAAGATGATAATTGCAGAAAGTGTTCCGAGAATGGTTAATAATTCACCTTTCTTAATTCCGAACAAGGTTGAAATAATAAGAGCAACTCCAAAAATCCAGAGTACAATCATAATTACCTGTACGAAACTGTCGATTGGCTTGTCGCTGTACTCAGGTTTTTGTTTTAAATAGTCTCGAAGTGAATTAAAAATAGTTCGAACAATCCATAATCCGAGCAATACAATGTAAACGCCGACTATTTTTCCAAAAATAAGCTCCCAATATTCATATTTATCCAAAATTACCGGAACCGCTTTATAAATAAAGAAAAACGGAATTAAATAGGCTGTATATCGAGTGGTTTTATTCTGAATTAAATAATCGTCAAACTTTGTTTTGGTACGTTGAGCAAAAACTGCTGTCACTGTAACCAAAAGAAACTTGGCAGCATAATAAATTATGTATGCCAGAGCGATTAAAACTAAAATATTGAGAAAGAGACTGAAATATGACGCAATATTACGACTCATTCCCCAGTCTCTAAAAAGAGGATATAAAAAATTGAATATTTTATCCAAAAGCTTATGCATTATTTTCTAAATATTTTTTCTCAACATAAAAAGTCCCAAACGGAACAAGCGAAGCAATTAGAATAATCGCAAACGTTTTTAAGTCCCAATTCATTGATTTTTTTATCAGAAAAGCCAAAATGATATAACCGATAAAAAGAACACCATGTGTCATTCCTAACGGACGTAATAAAGTATGGTATAGTTCGGGATTGTTGTTTTTTATAAGCAGCATGTTGGCAAACAAAACTAAATAAGAGATTCCCTCTAAAATTGCAGTAACTTTGAAAATCTTAAGCATGTATTTATTTTTAGGATTAATGCCTGCAAAATTAAGGATTATGGTTTGATTTTAGAATTTAAAAAATCAAAATTAAATTAGTTTTAAACTTGTATTTTGACAACGTTTATCTTTTCGAATGATCTGTCTATAATAGTATTAGAATTTGGAATTTAAAAAATTGAAAATTATCTTTATTCTATGAGCAAAAGAGATTTAAAAAAATATTTAGGAGAATTAACAAAAGAGCAACTCGAAGAACAGCTTGTAGAATTGTATGAAAAATTCAGTCCTGTAAAAGTGTATTATGATTTTGTTTTTAATCCGAAAGAAGATAAGTTGTTGCAGGAAGCAAAAGTTAAAATCTCTCACGAATATTTTCCTGTCAAAAAACCGAATGCAAAATGGCGTCCAAAAGCAAAAATGCGTCGTTCTGTTGCACAAAAAATCATCAAACATTTTATAATGTTGGGGGTCGATTCTTTTATTATAGCAGATATTATGTTGTACAATATCGAAATTGCGCAAACATTTTCTTCTCAAAATATAATTAAACAGGAATTGTTTTACAAAAGCATATTTAATTCTTTTGAGCAATCTGTGAATTTTATTATTTCAAATGGAATTTTTAATGATTTTAAGGAAAGAATTTCTGGGATTGAACAAGAAACTTCGCAGCAAAAATGGAAAAACAAACGTGATTTTGAAGCACTTTTAGATAAAATAGACTTTTAAAAACACTTCCCATAAAAAAATCTTCTTTTAAAAAAAACATTATTTTAGGTTAAAATAGGATGAATAACTGTTTTTTAGGTGTATTTTTGCAAAAATCCAAAAATAAACAATGTCTCAAAACACGTTAGAAATAGAAAGAGAAGATAAAAAAGAACTTTATGCATATCAAAAAGGCGACATCGATGCCATTTTTGATCGTTTAGACAATGCGCCCCAAAAGCATCATTTGTTGTACCAGCTTCCAACTGGAGGTGGAAAAACAGTTATATTTTCTGAAATCGTTCGTCGTTATCTATCTAATAATGACAAGAAGGTAGTGGTTTTAACACATCGTATTGAATTGTGCAAACAGACTTCAAAAATGCTTACTGGTTTTGGAGTTACCAATAAAATCATTAACAGTAAAGTAAAAGAGTTGCCAGATCAGAATGACTTTTCTTGTTTTGTGGCTATGGTTGAAACTTTGAAAAACCGTATCAATGATGAAAAACTTCATCTTGACAATATTGGTTTGGTGATTATTGATGAGGCGCATTATAATTCATTCAGAAAATTGCTGAATTCATTTAAAAATGCCTTTATACTTGGAGTTACAGCTACACCTTTAAGTTCGAATATCAAATTACCAATGCATCAAAGTTATCACGAACTGATTGTTGGTGATACTATTGCTTCGTTGATTGACAAAGGATTTTTGGCCAAAGCAACAACTTATAGCTATGACGTAGGTCTTACTTCTCTAAAAGTAGGTATCAACGGAGATTATACCGTAAAATCTTCAGACGATTTATATACCAATACTTTAATGCAGGAAAAACTGCTTCATGCTTACACAGAACGCTCTTTAGGAAAGAAAACTTTAATTTTCAACAATGGTATTCATACTTCGTTATACGTATATGAAACCTTTAGAGAAGCAGGTTATGACATCAGACACTTAGACAACACAAGTAGTTCTGAAGAACGTAAGGATATTTTGCAATGGTTTAAAAAGACTCCAGATGCTATTTTGACTTCTGTCGGAATTTTGACTACAGGTTTTGATGAGCCAACTGTAGAAACCATTATTTTGAACAGAGCAACTAAATCTCTGACTTTATATTTTCAGATGATTGGTCGTGGTTCACGTAAACTTCCTGGAAAAGATGAATTTGCGGTTATCGATTTAGGAAACAATGCCGCTCGCTTTGGTTTATGGAGCGATCCTGTAAACTGGCAGCATATTTTTAAATCTCCAGAATTTTACTTGGAAAATCTTCGTGATGATCACGAAATCGAAATGTTTTTCAAATATAGCATGCCACCAGAATTACGTGCAAAATTCAGTAAAACTGCTGATGTTTCTTTTGATGTTGATGAAGAGCATAAATTAATTATCAAACAAAATCTACGTTCAAAAGTAGTTTTGGATAAATCATTGGATCAGCACGCAAGCATGTGTGTGGACAATACAGAAACGCTTCAGGAAGCTAAAATGCTTTCAAGAGAATTAGAAGATGATATTGAAGACCGAATCAAACGTTATTCTAAATGTCTGAGCCAGTGCAGTAAAAACTACCGCGAATGGCTGGTTGACGATTACAAACAAAGATTGACTTTATTAATTGGTAAAAAGTATCGTGAGAAAATCATGAACGAGCCAGATTGATAATTTAAAGGTTTTATTAGTTTCGGGTTTCATGTTTCAAGTTTTTGGAATCTAGAACAAAAAGAAATAAATTTAAAGGAGGAATCGCATTAAAGAATTAATTTATTCTAATGCGATTTCTCTTTTGCCAAACATACCAAGTTTCTGTGTAACTTGAAACATGAAACATGAAACAAAAAAACTAAAACTATGTCTAAACCATTCTCTACATTAGGAATTTCAGCTCCGATTTTAAAAGCTTTAAGCGAATTAAATATCGTTGACCCAACAGAAATTCAACAGAAAACAATTCCGTTATTCTTGAGCGAAAATCACGATATTGTGGGTTTAGCCAAAACAGGAACAGGAAAAACGGCCGCATTTGGTTTGCCATTATTGCAATTGGTGAATACAGAATCAACTGCAGTACAAGCTGTAATATTAGTTCCGACGAGAGAATTAGGACAACAGATTTTTAGAAATCTAGAAGCTTTTTCAAAATATATTTCAAATATATCTATTGCGTCCATTTGTGGAGGAACTCCCATAAAACCGCAAATCGAGAGATTAAAAGAAGGCGCTCAAATTGTAGTAGCAACTCCTGGACGCTTAATCGATTTAATGCAGCGTAAAGCGATTGATTTAAAAACTACTGAATATTTGATTTTGGATGAAGCCGATGAAATGGTGGCTATACTAAAAGAAAGCTTGGATGAAATTATCGCAGAATTACCCAAAAAACACCGTACATTATTATTTTCGGCAACACTTCCTGGAACTATTAAACAATTGATTCAGAATTATTTGAACAAAAATGTAGTTCAAATAAGTGCAAACATGGAAACTGTTGGTAACGAAGGAATTGATCATGAATATATTGTTGTTGATCCAATTGAAAAATTGGAAGTCTTGATGCATTTTTTGAATTCTAGAGACGGAGAAAGAGGAATTATCTTCTGCAAAACTAAAGCTGCAGTGAATAAATTAGCCAAAAATCTAGCAATCAATAAATTTTCTTCTGGAGCGCTTCACGGAAGTTTAACGCAAGGAATTCGCGATAGAATTATGGAACAATTTCGCGAAGGACACATCAATATTTTGGTCGCAACTGATTTGGCAGCAAGAGGAATAGATGTAAAAGAGATTTCATATGTAATTAACTACCATTTGCCTGACACATACGAAAACTACGTTCACAGAAGCGGAAGAACCGCAAGGGCAGGGGCAAAGGGACTTTCTTTAACAGTATTACAGCAAGAAGAGGTTTTTGAAATTGCCGATTTTGAAAGAGAATTAGGGATCAAATTTTCTGAATTCAAAAAACCTTCTGCTGCTAGTGTCGAAGAAAACAACATGCTTTTGTGGGCCAGACAAATCTTTAAAACAAAACCAAATCACGAACTTTCAGCTGATTTAAAGACAAAAGTAAAAACCGTTTTTCATCATTTAACCAAAGAAGAACTAATCGAAAAATTAATAGCAAGTTATGTCTTACAGAACAAAATCGATATAGTTGAGAAAACAGTTAAAAAAATTAAAAAGTAGTAAATATGACTTTTGTCATTGTATATTAAAGTTGTACTTTTATAAGGAATTATTTTATAATCCTACTTAATTACAACCTATATGAAAATAGTCATTATTGGAGGCGGATTTGCAGGAGTCAATCTAGCAAAAGAGCTTGTAAATCAGCCTCAAATACAAGTAACACTTGTAGACAAGAATAATTATAACTTTTTCCCACCCCTTATATATCAAGTAGCTACGGCATTTTTAGAGCCATCGAGCATTAGCTATCCTTTTAGAAAATTTTTTGCAGGTAAAAAAAATCTGCAGTTTCGTCTAGGCGAATTATTATCGGTTTCTCCAGCTGAGAAGAAAATCACTTTAAGCAATGGAGATTTAGAATACGATTATCTTGTTTTTGCAACAGGAGCTGAGACAAGTTATTTCGGCATGGAAAACGTAATGAAAAACGCAATTCCGATGAAAACCTTAAATGATGCCATCGTAATGCGCAATACATTGCTTAAAAACCTCGAAAAAGCTGCCATCTGCAAAGATATGCGCAAAAGACGTAAATTACTTACAATTGTTGTGGCAGGAGGGGGGCCAACTGGAGTGGAGGTTTCTGGTATGTTTGCTGAAATGCGTAAAAATATCCTTTTAAAAGAATATCCGGAATTAGACACTTCTGCAAGTAATGTTTATTTGGTTGATGGTGGCGATGCTCTCTTGGCGCCAATGAGTAAAAAATCTCAAAAAGATACTCTAGAAGCATTGACAAAACTGGGAGTTGTGGTTAAACTGAATACCAAAGTTGTGGACTATGTTGATGATACCGTAGTATTTGAAAACGGAGACACTATCAAAACCAAAAACTTAATCTGGGCCGCAGGAGTTTCTGCTAAAATATTTGAAGGAATTCCGAAAGAAAGTTATGGTCGTGGAAGAAGAATGGCAACAGATGAATTTAATAAAGTTAATGGAGTGGATCACATTTATGCAATTGGGGATACTGCCATTACAGCTGGAGATAAAAATTTCCCTGACGGACATCCGCAGGTTGCACAAGTTGCTATACAACAGGGATTAAATCTAGCTAAAAACTTTAAAGCAATGGTCGCAAACAAACCGCTTAAACCATTTGCTTACAACGACAAAGGCTCTATGGCAATTATCGGAAAAGCAAAAGCAGTTGTAGATTTACCAAGCCCGAAATGGCACTTTAAAGGTTTCTTTGCCTGGATAATCTGGTTGTTTATTCACTTAATTTCTTTGATTACTTACAGAAATAGACTAAACACTTTCTGGAATTGGATGGTGGCGTATTTTGCAAAAGATCAATCACTTAGAATGATTATCAGACCAGATAAGAAACTACAAAATTAGTTTTAAAAATTCCAATACTAAAATTCCAAATTCCAAAGGAATACGTTATAAAAAAGCCGAAATCTTAGATTTCGGCTTTTCATTTATTGTGACTAAAACAAACTTTTCAAGTTTTGGAATTTCCTTTCTATTTTTTGGAATTTGGAATTTTAGTATTGGAATTTCCCTTCTATTTTTTTTGGAATTTGGAATTTTAGTATTGGAATTTCCCTTCTATTTTTTGGAATTTGGAATTTCAGTATTGGAATTTCTATATCTAATGACCAACCATAACATCATCACTATCAGAAATCGCAACTTTATTTTTGATAAATCGTTTTCCGATATTCAAAACAATAAAAGCAGTAATTGTTGTCGCTGTCATAATCCCAACCATTGGAGTTACAGAATCTTTTACAAAAACACCGATAGCGAATGAAGCTAAAGCGCCTAATCCTAACTGAATAGCTCCCATTAAAGCAGATGCACTTCCGGTATTTTTGGCAAATGGAGCAAGAGTCAAACCTGCAGTATTCGGATTTGAGATACCTAAACAAGCCAAAAATAAAAATAACATTCCGATTGTTTCATTCAATCCTAAAAGATTGCTCAAAGAGAGAATCAAAAAAATTATACTAATTACTGACTGAGATATTAAAGCTCCAAAAATCATTTGTTCACTCGAAAATTTCTTTAACAACATAGAATTCAACTGACTTGATCCTATAAAACTTACCGACATAAAGGCAAAAATCCAGCCATATAATTTGGCATCAACTTTATAAATATCCATAAAAACTATTGGTGATGCCGCAACATAAGAAAACAAGCCCGAAAATGCTATTGCGCCCGTAAATGCATAAGTGTAAAACTGCGGTTCTTTTATAACACTCAGAAAATTAGTTATAATAGGTCTTGGTTTTAACGAAATAGAAGTATCAGGTTTATAAGTATCAGGAAGTCCGACTTGGGAAGCAATCAAAATTACAATTCCCATACACATCAGAATAAAAAACACAGCATGCCATCCAAGATCTTCGGTTACATAACCTCCAATTGTCGGAGCCAGCATCGGCGAAAGCCCAACAACCAGCATAAGAAGCGAAAAAACTTTCGGAATATCTTTAACAGGAAATAAATCTCGAACCATAGCAACAGAAGCCACCGTTGCGGCGCAACTGCCAATTGCTTGAATAAAACGAAGCAATATAAAAGCATCAATATCAGCAACATAAATACAGCCTAACGAAGCAATAATATAAACCAGAAGTCCAATAAACAATGGTTTTTTGCGACCGAAACGATCCAATAATGGACCATATAACAATTGTCCAATAGAGATTCCGATAAAATAACTCGATAAACTCATAGAAACTTTTGCAACAGTGGTATTTAAATCTTTTGCAATTCCCGAAAAACCAGGAAGATACATATCTATAGAAAAAGGGCCTAATGCAGTTAGCGAACCCAGAATAAGAATCAGTTTGAAGTATTTTTTTGTTGTCATTATCTTAAAAAACGGCTTTTAATTTTCTGCAAAGGTAAAGATTTCGTAACTTGTATAGTAATGTAATAGCAATTACAGCAAAAACAGGCTGTTTCATTGATTTTTGAAATCAGTTATTTATTAATCTTTAATCTAAAAACATCATGAAAAGATTCATTTTACTACTATTGTTTGTATATACAAGTATTTTATCTGCTCAAAACATCTCATCAAAAAATGAAGAAGTGAGTATTGAGCAATATGAATTATTAAAAAAAGTAAATAGTTATTATCCAGACATTACATTGAACAAATCAATTACAAACTTCTACGCCGACGGAAAAATTATTGATTCTCAGCAAGATTTTGATTTACGAGGAACAAAATTCTCAAGCTACAAATTAGGGATTGAACCCGATAACAAAAAAGTAGTTTTTGAGTATGTATCTGACGAAACCGGAAAAGTTTATGGCGATGTGACCATTTTTAAAGGAAATGCATTGCGAACGACTTTTAATGAAAAAACAAATCAAATTGAAGTTTCATTGAATGGAAAATCGGTCTATCTGAAAAAACTCTAATAAACAGCTCAGAAAAAAAGCATTACGATTGTGATGCTTTTTTTTTATATTTGGAATGCTTTAAAAAATTTTAAATGAGATATTTTATTTTACTGTTGTTAATAATTTCTACAAATTCATTTTCGCAAACCAATCAATTTACTGGTACCTGGAGCTCAGAAAACTGCAAAAGTTGCAGTAAAGAATATTTTCTTAAAATTACAATTGCTCAATCAAATTATAAAATTTATGGAACCGCCGAAGTCATCAGCGACAATAAGAAACTGCAATCAGAAGTTTTTGACATAACCGGAGTTGTGTATACACTTGGCGATAAAGCACAAATAAAAATTGAAGGCAAGAATAATATTTCTGCCAGCGCAGTATTGTTAGTAAATGATGGAACAATGCAGTTTTCAAAACGAGGCGGCGCTGATGTTGTTCCCAAAGAAGTCATTTTAAGTAAATTATACGAATAATGCTGTGTTTTCAGCATACTAATTTTGACCTATAATTTATATTATGTAAAATAGAACATTTTAAAACTCACCGTGTTCAGCTTATCAAAATATTTAACTAAATGCAAATTATTTCGAAACATCTCCTGCCATCGTAAAATAAAAACAGAATAAAAAAGTTTTAAAATTTTACATTGCAATCCATTCTCCTTACAATATTTCAGAATTTTAAATTAAAAAAAGATTTTACGGCACTTTTAAATCACTAAGCTTTAACATTTTTTTAATAATCTATAGATTCTCAGGAAGATACTTTCATTGTAAGGTTTAATTTTATTATTTTTACAATTAAAAACTCAAAATAAATTATCAGACGTATGAATACAGTCGCTGAGCATATTGCAGATTTTTTGAAAGAATACAAACCATTTGATAATTTAACGTTTAACGAATTATCAGATATCGCTACCAATATACGTGTCATCAATTTAGAAAAACATGCCGTACTTTTTCAAAATAACGATCCGCTCCACGAAAGCTTTTATGTTGTAGCTTCGGGAATTATCAATCTTACTACTATTGCAGACGCCGAAGAAACCATTATAAATAAATGCCACGAAGGCGATATTTTTGGTCTTCGTCCTTTTTTTGCTAAAAATAACTACATGATGACGGCTAAAGCTCGTGAAGAAAGTATCATTTATGCTATTCCAATCGCAGTTTTTAGACCTTTTGTTGCTAATAATTCGGATGTTTTGAATTTTCTATTGGAAAGTTTTGCGGTAAATTCAAGACACACAAAAGATAATGTAAGTTCAAATGGTAAACTTATTTCAGATGTTGATTTTCTAGACCAACAATCTGAAATGCAGTACATTCAATCATTAAATTACAATAATTCGCCTTTAACAACCGAGGCAAATCATATAATCAAAGATGTTGCGATTTTAATGACTGATTCTATGGTCGATAATATTGTAATCTGCGAAAAAAATCATCCTATTGGTATCGTTACAAATGCTGATTTGTCTTCAAAAATTGCAACGGGACGTTTTCAGATTACCGATACTATTGACAAAATTATGTCATCTCCAGTTGTTACTGTAATTGAAAATGTTTCCTTGGCAGAGGCTCAATTATTGATGCTAAAATACAACGTTACTCATTTATGTGTCACAAAAGACGGAACTAGTAAATCTGTTGTAAAAGGAATCATTTCTGAACATGATCTCATTGTGGCTCAAGCCAGTAATCCGGGTGTTTTAATTAAAGAAATTAAGCGTTCGCAATTACCAAAAGACCTAAAACAAATCCGTGATAGATTATCTGATTTAATTCAGAATTCAATCCAAAAAAATATTCCTATATCGCATGTCAGCAATATTGCGAGCGAAATAAATCTTGCCATCATTAAACGTGCAGTTGAACTGTCAATTTTAGATTTAGGATCACCTCCTGCTCGTTTCGCATGGTTAAGTATTGGTAGTCAAGGACGTAAAGAGCAACTTCTACTTACGGACCAAGATAGCATTCTGATTTTTGAAGATGTTACTCCTGAAAAGTATCGTGAGGTAAAAGATTATTTCTTAAGATTAGCCAAAAGAACAACAGCTATTCTGGAAAAAGTGGGATACGAGTACTGTCCTAACGGCCATATGGGAAGCAATATGTTATGGTGTAAATCATTGAGTGACTGGACAAAACAATACAACAGTTGGATGAATACTCCAGGTGAAAATAGTAATGATCTTAGCAGTATTTTCTTTGATTACGAAATTGTTTTTGGAGAGCCAAAAATTGAGGAAGCAATAGAAAGCGTAATTTTCAAGAATGCTGTAAACAATACTTTGTTTTTTGATTTTTTAGGTAATGATGCTTTAAAAAGAAATTCTCCATTAAGCTTCTTTAAGAAATTTATTGTTGAGGAAGATGGTCCGCATAGAGACAAATTCGATATAAAAACTCGTGCATTAATGCCTTTAATTGACAGTGCCCGTTTATTAATATTAAATGCAAACATAAAAGGAATTCAAAACACCTATTTAAGATTCAAACAATTAGCGATAACAGATTCTAAAAATGCTGAGATTTATTTAAGTTGTGCTGAAGCTTTTCTAACGCTTTCAAAATTTAGAACTGTAGAAGGATTAAAAAATGACGACTCTGGCCAATATATTAATTTAAGAGAAATGTCGAAAACAGATAAAGAGAAATTAAAAAATGCTTTAACTCCAATGAAGGATCTTGAGGAACTGATTAAGAGTAAATTTCAATTGACACAATTCTCATAATAATATGATAGACTGGCTTAAAAATATAAATAAAGATTATCCGGATTTCTGGAAAGATTATTTGACTAAATTCGAAACCAAACCAAATAAATTTGTTGTGTTGTCAACAGAAACATCTGGTTTAAATCCGAATAAAGATGTTATTTTATCTTTGGGAGCTTTTTCTGTTATTGATGATAGCATCGTAATAAAAGAAAATTTTGAAACTGTACTGCTCCAATACAAATTCTTACAAGACAACGGGCTTTCGAATGAATTTATCATTGAAAGCAAAATGACAAAAATGCCTGAGCCAGATGCGCTTGAAGCATTTGTAAATTTTATTGGGAATGCTGTACTTGTTGGGCATCACATAAATTTTGATATCGAAATGCTGAACGCTTCATTGGAAAGATTAGATTGCGGGCGTTTAAAAAACGAAGCTTTGGATGTCGATGTGATGTATCGAAAATTGACCGATATCAACGACAAACAGTTTTCACTTGATGATTTATGCGAAATTTACAAAATCCCAAAAAGTGACAGAAATTCATCTTCTGAAGATGCATACCGAATCGGGCTTTTGTTTTTGAAACTAAAATCGAGATTGGGAATAAAATAAAACCTAAAAAAACTTTATCAAATCATAAAGAAAATGCCTCTTAAATTATTTTATAAGAGGCATTTTGTTTTTATTTAATGAATTTTTAAACTCTGTCTTTCATGATTTGCTCCACAACTTCAGGATTCAATAGAGTTGTAGTATCCCCAAAGTTAGAGAAATCACCTTCAGCTATTTTGCGTAAAATTCTACGCATAATTTTTCCAGAACGCGTTTTTGGAAGCCCCGAAACAAACTGAATTTTGTCCAGTTTTGCAATTGGCCCAATGTGATCCGCTATATACTGATTAATCTCTTTTGTTAAGTTTTCTTTATTTCTAACTTCTCCAGTTTCCTTAAGAATCACAAATCCGTACAAAGCATTTCCTTTTATTTCGTGAGGGAATCCAACGATTGCGGACTCTGCAACAGCCTGATGCTCATTAATTGCATCTTCGATTGGTGCTGTTCCCAAATTATGTCCAGAAACGATTACGACATCATCTACTCTTCCCGTAATTCTGTAATATCCTACTTCATCTCTTAAAGCGCCGTCTCCTGTAAAAAATTTCCCGGGGAAAGCTGAGAAATAGGTTTCTTTATATCGTTCGTGGTTGCCCCAGATTGTTCTTGCAATTCCAGGCCATGGAAATTTAATGCATAAACTTCCAACAACTTGATTGCCTTCAATTTCATTACGCTTTTCATCCATCAAAACAGGTTGAATTCCTGGTAATGGTAACGTTGCGTATGTTGGTTTTGTAGGAGTTACAAAAGCAATTGGCGAAATCATAATTCCCCCCGTTTCTGTCTGCCACCAAGTATCAACTACCGGACATCTTTTATCTCCAACGTGGTCATTAAACCAGTGCCAAGCCTCTTCGTTAATTGGTTCTCCAACAGATCCGATTACTTTTAAGGATTTAAGCGGATACTTTTGAATGTAATTTAAACTTTCTTTTGCCAACGAACGAATTGCAGTTGGTGCCGTATAGAATTGTGTAATTTTATGTTTTTCGATGATTTCCCAGAAACGGCTAAAATCAGGATAAGATGGAACACCTTCAAAAATTACAGTTGTCCCTCCATTAAGTAACGGTCCGTATAAAATATAAGAATGTCCAGTAATCCAGCCAATATCTGCGGTACACCAGAAAATATCATTTTCCTCGTGGCTGAAAACGTTTTTAAAAGTATAGGCTGTATACACCATATAGCCGGCTGTAGTATGAACCATTCCTTTAGGTTTTCCTGTAGATCCAGAAGTATATAAAATGAATAACGGATCTTCAGCATCCATAATTTCTGCAACACTGTTGTCTAAAGCAGCATCCAAAAGAGGCTGTAACCATTCGTCACGACCTTCTTGCATTTTTACTTCATTATTCGTTCTTTTCACAACCAAGACTTTAGAAACAGAAGGACAAGTTTTTAATGCTTCGTCAACAATTCCTTTTAAATCAATTGTCTTATTTCCTCTATAACCTCCATCAGAAGTAATTACCATTTTACATTCGCAATCGTTGATTCTCGCAGCAACTGCAGAATCAGAAAAACCAGCAAAAATAACGGAATGAATGGCCCCAATTCTTGCACATGCAAAAACGGCAACCGCAAGCTCAGGAATCATCGGCAAATAAATACAAACTCTGTCGCCTTTACGAACACCTTGTTCGCGCAAGACATTTGCCATTCTTGAAACTCTCTCGTACAATTCATTATACGATATATGTAAAGCATCTTCAGCAGGGTCGTTTGGCTCAAAAATAATCGCCGTCTTATCGCCTCTTTTGCTTAAATGTCTGTCAATACAATTTTTGGTAATGTTAACTTTAGCATCCGTAAACCATTTTACTTCAGCTTCAGCCATATTAAAATCAACAACTTTCTCCCATTGCTGGTACCACGTAAAATTTTCTTCAGCTATTTTTCCCCAAAATTTTCTTGGTTCTCTTATTGATTTGTTATAATGCTTAAAATACTGTTCTAAGTTTTCTATTTTGTAATAGCTCATCGTTTGTTGAATTTTTTTATAAAAGTATTAAATCTGCTCGTATTCTTAAAATTATTTATTCTATTAATTTTATCAAAAAAAAGCATTTCATTAATAAAATAAGACATATTTATATGTTTTTCACAAAAAAATGTTTTTCTAATCTAAAATGGAATCGAAAAAAAGGCATAATAACTATAATATTATGCCTTTTCTAATTTAACAAATTTCAATAACAATTAATATTTTACAGTGCATCCAAAACAAAAAATATTTTGAAAATAGCAGCACCATTATTAATCAAAACAGAAATTTCAACAAGTATAAAATATACCCCTGATAGGGATCTGCTTCACTTAACTTACACGTTGAAGTTAAGTGAATGCATTTTTGCATCTATATCCATTTCATTAATAAGTGCTTACTAATTCAAAATATTATATAAAACTACGATACAGTGCAAATCCCGAACTTAAAAAGCTCGGGAATTCCCAATTTCTTAATTATCCAATTTTTTTCATTGCAGTCATAGACTCTCTCAACCACTCACCTACTTCTTCGATAGGGTGCTGACGAATCGCTTTGTTTACTGCAATAAGTACAGTATTATCTACACCATTTGAAGTTGAAAACGGTTTACCGATGATATTAGTTTCAACTTTTTTCATGTAATCTGTCAATAACGGTTTGCAAGCGTGATCAAACAAATAACATCCGTACTCAGCAGTATCAGAAATTACGCGGTTCATTTCAAACAATTTCTTTCTTGCGATAGTATTTGCGATTAATGGCAATTCGTGTAATGACTCATAGTAAGCTGATTCTTCGATAATTCCTGCTTCTGTCATCGTTTCAAAAGCTAATTCTACTCCAGCTTTAACCATCGCAATCATTAAAACACCATTATCAAAATATTCTTGTTCTGAGATTGGAGCTTCCTGTGGTGCTGTTTTTTCGAAGTTAGTTTCTCCAGTTGCAGCTCTCCATTTTAATAAGTTAACATCGTCGTTAGCCCAGTCGATCATCATAGTTCTAGAGAATTCTCCAGAAATGATATCGTCTTGATGCTTTTGGAATAACGGACGCATGATTTCTTTTAGTTCTTCAGCAATTTCGTATGCTTTAATTTTTGAAGGATTATCCAAACGATCCATCATATTTGTAATACCTCCGTGTTTTAAAGCTTCTGTGATAGTTTCCCATCCATATTGAATTAATTTTGAAGCGTATGCAGCATCGATTCCTTTTTCGACCATTTTATCAAAACATAAAATAGATCCTGTTTGAAGCAAACCACAAAGAATTGTCTGCTCGCCCATTAAATCTGATTTTACTTCTGCTACGAAAGATGATCTTAAAACTCCTGCTCTGTGTCCTCCTGTTCCTACTGCATATGCTTTTGCTTGATCTAAACCAAATCCGTTTGGATCATTTTCTGGGTGAACCGCAATAAGTGTTGGTACACCAAAACCTCTTTTGTATTCTTCACGAACTTCAGATCCAGGACATTTTGGAGCACACATAATTACAGTAATATCTTTACGAATCTGCATTCCTTCTTCTACAATATTAAATCCGTGAGAATAAGCTAATGTAGAACCTTGTTTCATTAATGGCATAATAGCATTTACTACCGCTGTATGCTGTTTGTCTGGTGTAAGGTTACAAACTAAATCTGCAGTTGGAATCAATTCTTCATAAGTTCCTACAGTAAAACCGTTTTCTGAAGCATTTTTAAAAGAAGCTCTTTTTTCAGCTATTGCATCTGCACGTAATGCATAAGAAATATCCAAACCAGAATCTCTCATATTTAATCCTTGATTCAAACCTTGCGCTCCACAGCCCACGATTACAACTTTTTTTCCAGCTAATGCCGCAATTCCGTCTGCAAATTCTGATTGCTCCATGAATTCACAAACTCCTAATTGTTCTAATTGTAATCTAAGTGGTAATGTATTGAAATAATTTGCCATTTTGTTTTAAAATATTAATGTTGTGTAATTTAAAATTATTAATGTTTAACAGCTAAACTGCTTGTAAAATAATACTATTTGAATGTTTCTAAAAGCGATGAAATTTCCATTTTTTCTTTAGAAACTGAAATTCTGCCAGAACGTACAAATTGCATGATACCGTAAGGCTTAAACTTATTGTACAATTCTTCTATTTCTGAACGCCTTCCTGATTTAGAAATCACAAAGAAATCTCTCGAAACAGTAACAATTGTTGACTGGCTATCTTTTATGATGTTTTGTATTTGTTTTTCATCAAATAACAAACTCGAAGCGATTTTAAACAGAGCATTTTCTAAGAAAATAGTCTCCTCATCTGTGTGATAAAATGCTTTTATAACATCAATTTGTTTTTCGATTTGCCCAACAATATTCTGAACCCATTTTTCTGTAGTATTTACTACTATAATGAATCTTGAAACATTCTCTATTTCTGATTCTGAAACGTTTAGACTTAATATATTAATGTGGCGCTTTAAGAATATTCCAGATATTCTATTCAATAAACCCACAGTATTTTCTGAATATACGGATATTGTAAATGTTTTATCTTCCATTTTTTTTTAGTTTATTTTGTTTCAAGTTTCACCTTTCAAGTTCTGCTGAGAACGTGAAACTTAAAACTTGAAACCTGAAACCTTTTTCTTAGCTTAATCTAATTTCAGAAACACATGCTCCCGTTGGAATCATTGGGAAAACGTTATTCTCTTTTTCAATCATAACTTCTAAGAAATAAGAATCTTTTGAAGCCAGCATTTCAGCTACAGCTGCATCCAAATCTTCTCTTTGTGTTACTTTTTTAGATTTTATATGATAACCTTCTGCAATAGCAACAAAATTTGGGTTTGTCATTCTTGTAGAAGCATATCTGTTGTCAAAGAACAATTCCTGCCATTGACGCACCATTCCTAAAAATTCATTGTTTAAGATGACAATTTTTACTGGTACTTTAGTTTGAAAAATAGTTCCTAGCTCCTGAATAGTCATCTGAAAACCACCATCACCAATAATTGCAACTACTTCTCTTTCTGGCTGTCCCATTTTTGCTCCGATTGCCGCCGGAAGCGCAAATCCCATTGTTCCTAAACCGCCAGAAGTAATATTACTTTTTGATGAATTAAATTTCGCATATCGGCAAGCAAACATTTGATGCTGACCAACATCACTTACGATAATAGCATCTCCTTTTGAATGTTTGTTGATCATTTCAACGGTTTCACCCATAGAAATTCCTTTATCATTGCTCGGATTCAATTCTTCTTTAATTACAGTATCAAATTCGATTTTGTGCAATTCCTTGAATTCATTATGCCAAGCTTCATGAGATTTTTGATCAATCAATGGCAAAAGAGCGGCTAACGATTCTTTTACATCGCCTAGAACAGCAACTTCTGTTTTTACATTCTTATCAATCTCTGCAGGATCAATTTCGAAGTGAATTACTTTAGCTTGTTTTGCATAAGTATTCAGATTTCCTGTAACGCGATCGTCAAAACGCATTCCGAAAGCAATTAAAACATCACATTCGTTTGTTTTTATGTTTGGTGCATAGTTACCGTGCATTCCTAACATTCCAACATTTAAAGGATGATCTGTTGGAAGTGCAGAAAGCCCCAGAATTGTCCAAGCAGCAGGAATTCCTGATTTTTCTACCACAGCTTTAAATTCAGCCTCAGCTCTACCAAGAATAATCCCTTGTCCAAAAACAATCATAGGTTTTTTGGCACTGTTAATCAAAGCTGCTGCTTCAGCAACTTTATCCAATTTCAATTTCGGAACCGGATTATAACTTCTTATTCCAGTACATTTTTCATAACTAAAATCAAATTCGTCAAACTGAGCATTCTTAGTTATATCTACCAATACTGGACCTGGACGGCCAGAACGTGCAATATAAAATGCTTTGGCCATAATTTCTGGAATCTGAGAAGCCTCAGTAACCTGAAAATTCCATTTGGTGACTGGAGTTGAAATTCCGATAATATCTGTTTCTTGAAAAGCATCAGAACCTAACAAATGTCTTCCAACTTGTCCTGTAATGCAAACCATAGGCGTAGAATCAATCTGCGCATCTGCAATTCCGGTCACTAAATTTGTAGCTCCAGGCCCTGAAGTAGCAATAGCCACCCCTACTTTTCCTGTTGCTCTAGCATATCCCTGAGCCGCGTGAGTAGCGCCTTGCTCATGACGCACTAACACATGGTGCAATTGATCTTGAAACTTATATAATTCATCATAAACCGGCATTATGGCTCCTCCTGGATAACCATAAATTAAATCTACGCCTTCTTCTAGTAAACATCTAATAACGGCTTCAGCGCCTGATATTCTTATTTTTCCCATTGTGGTAATTATTTTTTAGAACTTGAGCTTTTCAAATTCACTTTTTTGTCGATTATTTATCGGTAACGCAACCTGTAGATGCGCTAGAAACCGATCTAGCATATTTAAGCAAAACTCCTCTGTCAACTTTTAAAGGAGGTTGAATCCAACTCGCTTTGCGGGCTGCAAATTCTTCATCAGATATTTTTAAATCGATAGTGTTTTTTACAGCGTCAATGGCAATTAAATCACCGTCTTTAACAAATGCAATACCTCCACCATCATAGGCTTCTGGTGTAACGTGACCTACCACGAATCCATGCGAACCTCCAGAAAAACGACCATCTGTAATAAGAGCACAGCTGCTTCCTAATCCTGCTCCAATAATTGCCGATGTAGGTTTTAGCATTTCAGGCATTCCTGGACCACCTTTTGGTCCGCAATACCTGATGACGACTACACTTCCCGGTTTAATTTTTCCGGCCTGAAGACCTGGAATTACTTCAAATTCACCTTCAAATACCACGGCTGGACCTTCAAAATATTCTCCTTCTTTTCCACTGATTTTTGCTACAGCACCTTCAGAAGCAAGATTTCCATATAATACCTGAATATTTCCTGTTGGTTTTAATGCTTTTTGTATCTCGTGAATAACTTCTTGTCCGTCTTGCAAATCTGGAGTTTCAGCTAAATTTTCTGCTACCGTTTTTCCAGTTACGGTCAAACAATCTCCATGAATAAGTCCCACTTTCAATAAATATTTCATTACTGAAGGAATACCTCCAACAGCGTGAATATCTTCCATCATATATTTACCACTTGGCTTCATGTCTGCCAACACTGGCGTCCTGTCGTTAATTGCCTGAAAATCATCTAAAGTAACTTCAATACCAACAGAATGTGCCATTGCGATCAAGTGCATAACCGCATTTGTAGAACCTCCTAAAACTG
Organism: Flavobacterium procerum; assembly: GCF_042431625.1. Taxonomy (NCBI): domain Bacteria; kingdom Pseudomonadati; phylum Bacteroidota; class Flavobacteriia; order Flavobacteriales; family Flavobacteriaceae; genus Flavobacterium; species Flavobacterium procerum. Next base: position 160,118 of record NZ_JBHLYW010000022.1, read on the forward strand.
CTACAATTGTAATAGCATTTTCAAAAGCTTTGCGAGTCATGATGTCTCTTGGCTTAATATCTTTTTCTAATAAAATTCTTATTGCAGCTCCGGCAGCAGCGCATTCGTCTCTTTTTTCTTGGCTCAAAGCAGGGTTAGAAGAGCTGTAAGGCAAACTCATTCCTAAAGCTTCAATCGCAGACGACATTGTATTTGCAGTGTACATTCCCCCACATGCACCTGGTCCAGGGCAAGAATTCTGAATAACACCTTTAAAATCTTCTGGAGTAATTTCATTTCTAACTTTTTTACCTAGAGCTTCAAAAGCAGAAACAATATTCAATGATTCACCTTTCCATTTTCCTGAGTGAATCGATCCACCGTAAACCATCATTGCAGGTCGGTTCAATCTTCCCATTGCAATTAACGCACCTGGCATATTCTTATCACAGCCCGGAATTGCAATTACACCATCGTACCATTGCGCTCCAACAACCGTTTCAATCGAATCGGCAATTACGTCGCGTGAAACCAATGAATAACGCATTCCTTCTGTTCCGTTAGAGATACCGTCACTGACACCAATGGTATTAAAAATAAGTCCGACAAGATCTGCATCCCAAACACCTTTTTTAACATCTTTTGCTAAATCGTTCAAGTGCATGTTACAAGTGTTACCATCGTAACCCATGCTCACAATTCCGACTTGTGCTTTTTTCAAATCTTCTTCAGTTAAACCAATTCCGTACAACATCGCTTGCGCCGCAGGCTGTGTTTGATCTTGAGTGATGGTCTTGCTGTACTTATTTAATTCCATTATTGTTTTGTTTTATTTTTAATTTTTATTCAAAAAAAAACCTTCCAGTATTTGGAAGGTTTCTAATATAGTTTTTCAATTATATTTATAACATTCCCGATGCAGATGTGCGAAACACATTGACAACAACGACAGAAGTAATAATAATTGAGATTTGCATCATTTTATTTTTTTAACGTTACAAAAGTATAAAAACTCAAGGAACTAAAAAAATAAAATCTCAACATTTTCAATACTTCTTGTTATTATCTTTACTTTTTAACAAAAAATATTAAACAATTGTAGATTGTCCAATACTAACATTGTCATTATTAAAATACAGTAAATCATCTTTACTGAAAATAAAGTTCGAAACAAACTCTCCTACTTCATTTGTTCCAAATTTAGAATCTGGTTTCAAATCGACAGTAACTACTTTGTACTCAATTGCTTTCTCTACCGCTTTATAAACTACATTAGCTTCTTTAGTTAATCCAAAATGTTCTAACAAAAGTCCTGCTGCTAAAATAGAAGCAATTGGATTGGCGATATTTTTTCCTTTTGCCTGGGGATATGATCCGTGAATTGGCTCAAACAAAGCATTTTTTTCTCCTAAAGATACTGATGGCAATAAACCGATTGATCCAGTAATTACGCTTGCTTCATCAGATAAAATATCTCCAAACAAATTTTCCGTCAAAATCACATCAAACTGTTTCGGATTTAAAATCAACTGCATTGCTGCATTGTCAACAAATAAGAAGTCAAGCTTAACATCTGGATAATTTTCGCTAACGTTCTGAACTACTTTTCTCCACAATCTTGAAGTTTCCAAAACATTTGCTTTGTCTACCATTGTTAGCTTTTTACGTCGTTTTTGCGCCGATTTAAAAGCCAAATGTGCAATTCTGGTAATTTCTTCTTCTGAATATTCACATAAATCTGAGGCGTGTGTCCCTTCTTCATTAAGTGTTTTTGTACCAAAATATGCACCACCTGTTAATTCTCTGAAAATTGTAAAATCAGCTCCTTCAATAATTTCTCTTTTTAAAGGAGAAGCTTCAATTAGCGCTTTATAAGGTTTAATCGGGCGAATGTTAGCAAACAACCCTAATTCTTTACGAAGTTTCAACAATCCCTGTTCCGGACGAACCTTTGCATTTGGGTTATTATCATATTTTGGGTCACCAATTGCACCAAGCAAAACTGCATCTGTATTTAAACACAGATTTAAGGTTTGTTCCGGCAACGGATTTCCTGTTTTATCGATTGCAACAGCTCCCATCAGCGCATCTTCAAAAACAAATTCATGATTGTAAACTTCACCAATAGCATATAATGCTTTCTTGGCTTGTAAAATAACTTCAGGCCCAATTCCATCTCCCGGCAAAACTGCAATTTTCAAATTCATAACGTCTCGTTCTTTATGTATTTAAATCCTTTATTGTTCCTATTTTAATAATTAGCTTCTAATTAAATCTCCTTCTATTTTAGATGCTTCAATAATTTGATGAATATCAGAATCAACAACTTCTTTTTTGATATCAGCAAATTTCAAGAACTCAATATATACAATGTCTAATTGTACTTTTGTAAGTTCATACCCTACTTTTTTGGCACGGTAAGCCAAAGCTGCTCTTCCGCTTCTAGCTGTCAATATAATAGACGATTCATTTACTCCTACATCAAGCGGATCCATGATTTCGTAAGTTGCTCTGTTTTTGATAACGCCATCTTGGTGAATTCCTGAACTGTGAGCAAATGCATTGGCACCAACAATCGCTTTGTTTGGCTGTACAATCATTCCCATGCTTTCAGAAACCAAACGACTCATTGCATTTAATTCTCTTGTATTGATATTTGTATCTAAATTCAAATATGGATGTTGTTTGAAAATCATTACCACTTCTTCAAGTGCCGTATTTCCAGCTCTTTCTCCAATACCATTAATAGTACATTCAATTTGTCTTGCTCCATTTATAGCTCCTGCGATTGAATTTGCAGTGGCCATTCCTAAATCATTATGACAGTGACATGAAAGGATTACGTTTTCGATTCCTTTTACGTTTTCTTTTAAATATTTGATTTTTGCTCCGTATTCTTCCGGTAAGCAATATCCTGTTGTATCAGGAATATTTAAAACAGTTGCTCCCGATTTAATAACTTCTTCACAAACTTTAGCCAAAAATGCATTATCAGTTCTACCTGCGTCTTCTGCATAAAATTCAACGTCTTCTACATATGACTTCGCATGCGCAACAGCAAATTTTGCTCTGGCAATAATATCTTCTGGAGTAGTGTTTAATTTGTGGAGGATATGAGATTCTGAAGTTCCGATTCCTGTATGGATTCTAGGTTTTTTAGCATTTTTAAGTGCGGCTGCCGCAACATCAATGTCGTTTTTTACGGCTCTTGTAAGTCCGCACACTGTTGCGTTTTCGACAATTTTACAAATCTCAGAGACCGATAAAAAATCGCCTGGACTTGACACGGGAAAGCCTGCTTCGATGATATCAACTCCCATCTGATCTAGTCGTTCTGCGATAACTAACTTTTGTTTAGTATCTAACTTACATCCTGGGACCTGTTCGCCGTCGCGTAAAGTGGTGTCAAAAATTTGAACTTTCTCTCTATTCATATTCATTTATTTAATGTAATTTCACATCTTGATAACAAATATATATTGAAGTAACGCAGTGCGAAATTCATTTTAATGAAATTATACTGTTCATAAAACAATTTATACTATATCAATAACCTAAATATCAGTAAGTTACACTATTATTTTTTACAATGGCTAACCATCAAAAAGATTTCTTATTTGTATTAATAAAATCACTTTCAAAATCAGAGAAAAGACAATTTAAAATTTTTGCAAGCCGATTAGAAACCAGTTCTAATACAAAATTTATTGAATTGTTTAATATTTTGGATAAATCTGAAACTTATGATGAAAAACTTATTCTGAAGAGCGGCATTATACAAAAAGTGCAGCTATCTAACTTAAAATCATATCTATACAAGCAAATTTTAGTAAGCATCAGGCTGAATATTCCGAGCCAGAACATTCGCTATCAATTGCGCGAACAAATGGATTTTGCAGTTATTCTTTACAACAAAGGATTGTACAAACAGAGTTTGAAGATTCTCGACAAGACAAAACAGCAAGCCTTAGAGAATGACGAAAAATATATGGCGTATGAAATTGTTGAATTCGAAAAACTGATCGAATCACAATATATTACCCGAAGTATTCAAGGTCGTGCCGACGAATTGGTTGTTCAGGCAAAAGAATTGAATTATCGCAATACGATTTCGAGCAAACTATCAAACTTATCGCTTCAGTTGTACGGAATCATGTTAAAAACCGGCTATGTAAAAAGTGATGCAGAGTATAAATATATAGACGATTATTTTAACAAACATATCGCGAAACTGGATGAAAGCAAATTTGGTTTCCGTGAAAAATATTGGTTTTATAATGCAAGTCTTTGGAGAAGTTTCTTGGTTCAGGATTTTTTGGCCAGCTACAAATTTGCTTATAAATGGGTGACGCTGTTTTACGATAATCCGAATATGATTTATCTTAATCCGGTGTTTTTCTTAAAAGGAAATCACTATTTTCTGGAATCGCTTTATATGTTGAAATATAAATCTAATTTCAAAAAATATCTGAATAAACTTGAGGAAACTATCGCTGATCCTAAATTTCCTGTAAATGACAATATTGCATCGCTATCCTTTCTGTATGTCTACAACAACAAGCTAAATTTACACATATTAGCTGGAACTTTTGCTGAAAGCGAATATCTGATTCCAGAAATTTTAGAAAAAATAAAACTTCATAGCGATCATCTTGACGAACATCACGAAATGTTGTTTTTCTATAAGATAGCATCTATTTATTTTGGAAATGAAAAATACAACGAATGCATTTTTTATCTTGATAAAATCATCAATAACAAGAACTTAACCATGCGCGAAGACCTTATGTGCTTTGCCAGATTGTTGTCTTTGATTGCTCATTATGAAATCGGAAAAGATTATTATTTAGAAAATCACCTTAAGAATACTTATAAGTTTTTAATTAAAATGAATGATTTACATGAAGTGCAAAAAGAGATTATTAAATTTTTGAGAAACCTAAATAATTTTTATCCGGCAGACATTAAAAAAGAATTCAAGAAAATGCATACTCGTTTTGTTGAATTAGAGAAAAGCACTTACGAAAAAAGAGCTTTTTTATATCTTGATATTATTTCATGGCTTGAAAGCAAAATCGAAAACCGAAAAATTGCTGATATTATTAAGGAGAAAGCGAAATTGAACAATAGATAAATTTAAATTCCAATTTTTTAAATTCTAATAAAAAAGCCCTTAAGGCTTTTTTGTCATTTCGACCGAAGGGAGAAATCACACTAGTATTTCCGCAAAGGTAATCGCCAATCTTTGCAGAGTTTCGAGTGTGATTTCTCCCTTCGGTCGAAATGACAAACTATAATAAACCCGACAGGTTTTAAAAATCTATCGGATTTATTTGTCACAAAAAATCCCAAACTTCAATCCCGATGCTTCGGGAGGAATTTGGGATTTTAAAATTGAAATTTATCGAATTTTTATTCGATTATATTAGAAGTAGTCACGTAGAAGTTTTTATCTACTTCCAGTTTTCTATCCTCATTTGTAGTTTTTACAGACTGCCATTCAGTTGTTGGTATCAGCCAAGTTTCTTCTCCATTTATCTTGACTTTTACCGGCATATCAAATTTAGCTACACAATTCGTCCAGTGATATCCTAGAGTTCCGTTTTTAAACATATATTCAAAAACTGGAATTTTAGTTGTAGTCAAATATTGAGCAAAAACGCGATTGAAGTTTACTCCCGAATGCTCATTAATATAATCTTGAATCTGCTTAGAAGTAACGGTCTGATGGTAAAAAGTCTTATTCAAACCTCTTAAAATCGATTTCCATTTTGCATCATCATTAATTACCTGACGAATAGTGTGCAGCATATTAGCTCCTTTCGGATACATATCTCCAGAACCTTCATTATTTACATCATAATGACCAATAATTGGTTTGTCATTCTGTATGTTTTTTCTGCATCCAACTACATATTCAGCTCCAGCTTCTTTTCCGTAATAATATTCTACAAAGAGACTTTCAGAATAATTGGTAAAACTTTCGTGTATCCACATATCGGCAATGTCTTTGTATGTGATATTGTTAGCAAACCACTCGTGGCCAGATTCATGAATAATGATAAAATCAAATTTTAATCCCCAGCCGGTTCCGCTTAAATCACGTCCTAAATATCCTTTTTTATATTCATTACCGTAAGTAACAGAACTCTGATGTTCCATACCTAAATAAGGAACTTCAACCAATTTATAGCTGTCTTCGTAAAATGGATAAGGTCCAAACCAATTTTCAAAAGCTTTCAGCATTTTTGGAGCATCTTTAAAATGTTCTTTAGCCAAAGCCAAATTATCTCTCAATACATAATAACTACAATCTAAATTGCCTTTTTCTCCTTTAAATACTTCAGAGAAATTTACATAATCACCAATATTGATGTTTACGCCATAATTGTTGATTGGATTTGAGACATACCAATTAAATGTTTTCGTTCCGTCTTTTTCTTTTTTAACGCTTTGCAATCTTCCGTTAGAAACCTCTGTCAAATCTCCAGGAACATTTACACTGATCAACATGTTTTCTACTTCATCATACATATGATCTTTGCATGGCCACCAAACGCTCGCACCTAAACCTTGACAAGATGTAGCGATAAAATCTTTTCCGTTTTTATCTTTTTTCCAAGAAAACCCACCATCCCAAGGAGCTCTAACAGCTTCTTTAGGCTTCCCGTTATATGAAATTACAATCTCTTTAGTATCACCTACTTTTTGTTTTTCATTTAAAGTAATAAAGAAAGCATTTCCATCTCTCTCAAACTTTAAATCTTTTCCGTTCTGAGTTACTTTTGTAATGTTCATTGGTTGCTGCAAATCAATCTGCATTCTATTGTTCTCTGTTAAAACAGTATAACGAACCGTATTAGATCCAGAAATTGATTTTTCAGAAGGATTTACTTTTACATTCAAATGATAGTATTTTAAATCCCACCAAGCTCTTTCTTTTGTGATGCTTCCGCGTAAAGTGTCCTGGTGTGTGAAAGTAGTTTCGGATTTATTTAGAAGACCTTGGGCATTAGAAATAAAACCGATAAAAAAGGCAATTAAAGCGCTGCCAATGTATTTTTTCATTATTGCAATTTTTAAAAAATAGAAACGTAAGCCATTCGATAATTCTGACAAATGTAAACAATCTTGTCACTCATTTGAGAATTTAACACTTTTGATTTGGGACTATAGGTGTTAAAATTCATTAAAGTTCTGTATTTTAGCGTTTTTAAAATCCTACTACTTTTGATGAATACCAAACTTTTTTACTGTTTTTGGTTTATAGTTATTACCTCTACAAATTACGCCCAGAATATCTTCATTCATAAAACAAATGAAAAGATTAAAATAGACGGAAATTTATCCGAATGGAAAACTCCATTTTTAGGTCCTTTTAAAATTCATAATACAGGCGAAAAAGCTTCTCAAAATACTTTTGTATCACTTGCGTGGAATGATAAAAACCTTTATTTAGCATGCCGTACTGAAGACTCCAAAATTATAGGAAAACGGCAACCAAAAGATTCTAAAATTTATGAAACAGATGATTTGGTTGAAATCTTTATTGATCCCGACGGAGACGGACAAAACTATGTTGAAATTGGTGTAAATGCTTTTTCAACCTATTATGATATGTTGCTAAAATGCATTTCTTCTGAATGCGGAGGATGGAATACTTCTACAGATTATGACATTTCTGGTCTAAAAGCAGCAAGCAAAACAACACTTGAAGGTTTTTCTACCGAAATAAAAATTCCTTTTGCTAGTTTGGAAAAAATTAAAACTGGAGGTTTTAAGAAACCTAAAAAGAACACCAAATGGAAAGGAAATCTTTTTAGAATCGATTATGGAAACACTACAGAATATCAAGCCTTACAAACATATAAAAGTGGTAAATTTGGTTTTCATCAGCCAGAAGAATTTGCTGTTTTTGAGTTTTTGGAATAACTAATTATTTAGTAGAATAATTGCTTCTGTTGGTTTAAAATACTCCGCGTTATCAACTAAAAACTTAAAAGCTGTATTGTTTTTTGCTATTCTATAAACTTCAAAAATGGATTTATTACGTACAAAATAGCAATTTTGATAAAATCTATCATTAAAGTTTCCATAAAACGTATAGGTTTCCAGAAACATAGCAATACCTTTCTTTAAAACTGTTGGATTTGAAAAATCCTTAGGGAGAAATATATTTGGAAAACTATTATCATCTACATATAATTCTCCAGTACTCTCATTAATTGGATAAAAATTACCATTTGGCAGTTTTTCTAAAAACAAAATTAATCTCTGTCCTGCTTTTAATTCTTTAATTCTAGGATCACATAACCATTCTTCCCAAATAACTACATTTATTTTCAAGTTTGATTTTCCTTTAACAAATTCACTTATCGTAAATTGATATTCTTTTTTTGAGACCTTAGAGATAGTTCCATCAACTATTAAAACAGCTTTAGAAATCACTATTGAATATGGCGTAACATTTTTCTTAAAACCATAGTTTAAAGTCGGAACTAATAATAAAAGCAAACATACAACTAATCTCATATCAATATTATTTGATACTAAAATAACATATTTTTCTCTCATTTCGACCGAAGGGAGAAATCGCACTAGTGAATCGACAAAGATTGGAGATATACTTTGCGGAGTTTTTAGTGCGATTTCTCCCTTCGGTCGAAATGACAAGACTTGTTCTAAATATTACTTTTGACGTTTCTTCAAAACATCCACAACATCATTTAATTGATATCCTTTTGCTTGCAATAAAATCAAATAATGAAAAAGTAAATCGGCGCTTTCGCTAAGGAACAAATCATCATTATTATCTTTTGCTTCAATTACAACTTCTACTGCTTCTTCACCAACTTTCTGAGCAATCTTATTAATTCCTTTTTCGAACAAAGAAGCTACATAACTTTTCTCCGAATCAGCATTTTCTCTACGTGTTTTGATCGTGTTTTCTAATTGAGAAATAAAACCATAATTTTCCTCATTTGGTTCCTGCCAGCAAGTATCTGCGCCAGTGTGGCAAGTTGGCCCAACTGGTTTTGCCTGAATCAAGAGTGTATCTCCGTCGCAGTCATTTTTGATGCTTACTAAATTTAAAAAGTTACCACTCTCCTCGCCTTTTGTCCAAAGTCTTTGTTTGGAACGGCTGAAGAAAGTTACTTTTTGTGTTTCTATTGTTTTTTGAAGCGACTCTTCGTTCATATAACCCAGCATCAAAACATTTTTCGTCTCTGAATCCTGAATTATAGCCGGAATTAATCCGTGTGCGCTTTTGATATCGATGTCCATTTTAATATTAGATTTTAGATTTTAGATTTTAGATTTCCAAAATCATGTTATTTTTAGATTTTTTGAAATTTGGAATTTCAAAACTGAGATTTTTTACAATCTTACTTCAATTCCATTGTTTCTTAATTCTTGTTTCAAAGCTTTGATTTCGATTTCTTTAAAATGAAAAACACTTGCTGCCAAAGCGGCGTCTGCTTTTCCTTCTTGAAACGAATCTACGAAATGCTGTATATTTCCGGCACCACCAGAAGCGATAATTGGAATATTTACTAATTGGGAAAGTTTAGCTAAAGCTTCGTTTGCGAATCCGTTTTTAGTTCCGTCGTTATCCATTGAAGTGAATAAGATTTCGCCAGCTCCGCGTTCAGCCACTTCTACTGCCCAATCAAATAAATTTAATTCTGTTGGAACTTTTCCACCAACTAAATGTACTATCCATTGTCCGTCGATTTGTTTGGCATCGATTGCTACAACAACACACTGACTTCCGAATTTCTGTGCTAAATCATTTATCAACTGCGGATTTTTCACTGCCGATGAATTGATAGAAACTTTATCAGCTCCATTATTCAACAGAATTTCAACATCTTCTACAGATGAAATTCCACCGCCAACAGTAAACGGAATATTGATTTTTTCCGCTACACTTCTTACCATATTCACTAACGTTTTGCGACGTTCTTCAGTAGCTGAAATATCAAGAAAAACCAATTCATCTGCGCCTTCAGCAGAATAAATTTCAGCTAATTCTACCGGATCTCCAGCATCACGTAAGTCAACGAAATTAACGCCTTTTACGGTTCTTCCGTTTTTTATATCTAAACAAGGTATGATTCTTTTTGCTAACATTTATTTAATGTGTCAATTTATAAATTAGATAATTTGAAAATTAGATAATTAGATAATTTCACTGAACGCAAAATAATTTTCTAATTATCTAATTGGCACATTATCTCAATTTTCTAATTATAAAATCTTCTAACTGTTTCAGGCTAATTCTCCCTTCGTAAATCGCTTTTCCGATGATGGTTCCTTCACAGCCTAATTCGGCTAGTTTTGGTAATTCGTCAAAAGTTGAAATTCCGCCAGAAGCGATTAATTTTACTCCCTTAGCTTCTGCTAAAATTTTGCTATACAAATCAAAACTTGGGCCTTGAAGCATTCCGTCTTTAGCAATATCAGTACATATAACGTACTGAATTCCTTTTGACTGATAATCTTGAATAAATGGTATTAAATCTTCGTTTGATTCTTCTAACCAGCCAGAAACCGCAATTTTTTCGTCTTTTGCATCAGCACCTAAAATAATTTTTTCGGAACCGTATTCTGAAATCCATTTTTCGAAAATTGCTCTGTTTTTTACAGCAATACTTCCTCCTGTAATTTGGTTTGCACCACTTTCAAAAGCAATTCTCAAATCATCATCTGATTTTAACCCGCCACCAAAATCAATTTTTAAGCTTGTTTGTGTTGCGATTTGTTCTAATATCTTATGATTGACAATTTTGCTTGATTTTGCACCGTCTAAGTCAACTAAATGCAGATGTTCGATTCCGTGCGCTTCAAATGATTTTGCCACTTCAAGCGGATTCTCATTGTAAATTATCTTGGTATCATAATCACCTTTGGACAAACGAACACATTTTCCTTCAATGATATCTATAGCTGGTATTATTCTCATTTTTTGATATTTTAGATTTCTGATTTTAGATTTTAGATTCTAAAACTGAAATTTTTTTTATTTTTTTAATTAACGTCTATTGCTAAATCATTACTGAAATAACTTTTCCAAAACTCAATAACAATTTTAATTTCTTCATTAAAATCTAATATAGTTCCATCTTCTAATTCAATTTCCAATCTTGAAACATCAAAATCATCACTCGAAAAGTCTTCTTTGCAAAAATCACCTTCATGTATATTTGTTGTTTTTATAAATGCCTTAGGTCTATCAAGATTATTATGCTTTGAAGAGTTTGCTATATCATGCATTATTTTTAGAGAGTTACATCTTGGATATAGTGAAATCCTTAAATCTCCAATGTTTTGATAACCATGTATATTTACAAATTCTACAAGAATCCAATCGATAATATGCCAAGCATTTGTACATAAATTATTTGCCTTATATTCAACTAAATCATCTTTAAGAAAATCTTCATATTCGAATATTAATTCTTTGAGCTTTTTTGTTGAATCTTCAATAAAAGATTTAGCCATAATTTACATTTTCAAAAAATTGCCTAAAATCTTTTCTCCAACATCACCACTTTTTTCTGGGTGAAACTGAGTTCCGTAAAAATTATCTTTTTGCAAAGCCGATGCATATTCTACGTCGTAATTCGTTGTAGCAATGGCTTCATCGCAATTTGGCGCATAAAAACTGTGAACCAAATACATGAATTCATTTTCAGAAATTCCTTTAAACAAATCGGTTTTTAAGTCATAAATCTGATTCCATCCCATTTGTGGCACTTTTACGTTGTTGGAGAATTTCAAAACATCAACATCAAAAATTCCTAAACCTTCTGTATTTCCTTCTTCGGTTTTATTGCACATTAACTGCATTCCAAGACAGATTCCTAATACAGGTTGTTTCAATTCCGGAATCAAACTATCTAAACTGCTCTCGCGAAGTTTGCTCATAGCCGAACTTGCCTCGCCCACACCAGGAAAAATCACTTTATCTGCCGATTTAATCTCGTCTGGATTATTACTCAAAACAGCTTTAAAACCCAATCTTTCAATAGCAAACATGATGCTCTGAATATTTCCTGCTCCGTAATTTATAATTACTATTTTCATTAGTTTATGTTTCAGGTTTCAAGTCTCAAGTTTCATGTTACTATACAGAACCTGAAACTTGAAACTTGAAACAATTTTCAACCTTTTTTAAAGCATTCCCTTCGTTGAAGGCAGAATCATTTTTTCAGTGTCTCTTTTTACGGCTACTTTTATTGCTTTTGCGAAAGCTTTAAAAATGGCTTCAATTTTATGATGTTCGTTGATTCCTTCTGCTTTGATATTTAAATTCGCTTTTGCACCGTCTGTGAATGATTTAAAGAAATGATAAAACATTTCAGTTGGCATTTTACCCACCATTTCACGTTTAAATTCCGTTTCCCAGATCAGCCAGTTTCTCCCTCCAAAGTCAATTGCTGCTTGTGCTAAACAATCGTCCATTGGCAAGCAGAAACCATAACGTTCAATTCCTAATTTATTACCTAACGCTTTGGCGAAAACTTCTCCCAATGCGATTGCTGTATCTTCAATTGTATGGTGTTCATCGACTTCTAAATCACCTTTCACAAGGATTTCCAAGTCCATTTGACCATGACGTGAGATTTGATCTAACATATGATCAAAAAAAGCAATTCCCGTATCGATTTTGCTTTTTCCTGTTCCGTCAAGGTTTAGATTGATATAAATATCTGTTTCGTTTGTTTTTCTTGTGATTGAAGCTGAACGTGCTTCTAATTTTAAAAACTCATAGATTTTCTTCCAATCCATTGTTTGCAAAACGATTGTTTCGTTCAATTCTTCACGTTTTGCCGAAATTTCGTTACTTCCTGCTCCGTCAGTATCATTCATGAAAATGGCCTTTGCGCCAAGGTTTTTTGCCAACTCCACATCAGTTAAACGATCACCTAAAACAAAAGAATTCTCTAAATCATATTCCGGATTATTCAAATATTTTGTCAACATTCCGGTTCTTGGCTTACGTGTAGGTGCATTTTCTTCTGGAAAAGTTCTGTCCACAAAGATTTCATCAAAAACAACTCCTTCATTTTCAAAGGCTTTTAAAATAAAATTCTGCGTTGGCCAAAAGGTATTTTCAGGAAAACTATCTGTTCCTAATCCGTCCTGATTGGTTACCATTGCTAATTCGTAATCTAATTCATTAGCAATTTTAGCCAGATATTGAAAAGCTTTTGGATAAAACTCCAGTTTATCCAAACTGTCTAATTGATAATTTTCAGGTTCTAAAACAATCGTTCCGTCACGATCGATAAAAAGTACTTTTTTCATGTGTTAGTTTTTTTGCCACAGATTTCAAAGATTAAAAAGGATTTTTTTATTCTGTTTGCATTTATCCTTTGCCACGAATTACACGAATTTTCATTAATTTAATTCGTGTTAATTTGCGTAATTCGTGGCAACAGAAAAATCATTTTAATCTGTATAATCTGTGGCTAAATATTTTTTAGTTCAACAACTTCAATTCTTTTATTAAAACAGCATTTTCTTCTTCTGTTCCGATTGTGAAACGAAGACAATTTTCGCATAAAGGCTGAGTAGTTCTGTTGCGAATTACAATGCCTTTTTCGATTAACTGATCGTATCTTTTGTTAGCTTCATCTACTTTTACCAAAACAAAATTGGCTTCCGTCGGATAGATTTTTTCGACAAAACCTACTTCAAGTAAAACTTTAATTAAATCTTCTCTCTGCTTAATAATAGAAGCTATTTCCTGTTTTATCTTTTCTGAATCTTTTAAACGTTCTTTGGCTCTTTGCTGTGTTAGCTCGTTTACATTATATGGAGGTTTGATTTTATTCAGAATTGAAATTACTTCATCTGAAGCGTAGCAAATTCCTAAACGAATTCCAGCCAAACCATACGCTTTTGAAAGAGTCTGCGTAATGACCAAATTTGGATATTCATCAATTTCTGTCAGCCAGCTTTCTTTTTCAGAAAAATCAATATAAGCTTCATCAATTACCACTAAACCTTTAAAGTTTTGAAGTAATTTCACTACACTTTCGTCTGAAAATGAATTTCCGGTTGGATTATTTGGTGAACATAAAAAAATGATTTTTGTATTTTCATCAACCGCTTCTAAAATCTTTTCAACTTGTGGCTGAAAATCTGTAGTTAAAAGAATTTCTCTGTTTTCTACTGCGTTGATATTTGCCAAAACACCATACATTCCATAAGTAGGTGGCAACGAAATAATATTGTCTTTTTTAGGCTCACAGAAAGCTCTGAAGAGTAAATCCAAAACTTCATCGCTTCCGTTTCCTAACAAAATCTGACTTTGCTTGGTGTTATTATTTTTAGCTAAAATCGCTTTAACCGAATTCTGCTGTGGATCTGGATAACGGTTTACCCCATTTTGATATGGGTTTTCATTGGCATCCAAAAAAATCATATTGGCAGTATCAAAATCTTCAAACTCATCTCTTGCGGAAGAATAAGGTTTTAAGGATTTTACATTTTCTCTTGTTATTGTATTTATATCGAATTTCATTTTCTTAATTTTTAGAATATAGAGCTTAGAATAAAGAGAATAGACTTCTCATCTGACCTATAAATTTTCTATTTTCTATATTCTTTTATCTTTAAATTTACTCCAAACTCTTCAATCTTAAGGTAACAGCATTCTTATGTGCTTGTAATCCTTCGGCTTCAGCCATAGCTTCAATCGCTTTTCCTATATTTTGAATTCCTTTTTCAGATATTTTCTGGAATGTCATCGATTTCATAAAACTATCCAGGTTTACACCGCTATAATTTTTAGCGTAACCGTTTGTTGGAAGTGTATGATTGGTTCCTGAAGCATAATCTCCTGCACTTTCAGGAGTGTAATTTCCAATAAATACAGAACCTGCATTTACGATTCCGTTGCAATAGAAATCATCATATTCAGAGCAGATAATAAAGTGTTCCGGACCATATTCATTGATTAAATCTAAAGCGGTTTGATCGTTTTCAACATAAATCAATTTCGAATTTTCGATTGCTTTTTCTGCAATAGCTTTTCTAGGCAATACTTCTAATTGCGACTGAACATCTTTTTCTACTTCGTCAATCAGTTTTTTTGAAGTCGAAACTAATATTACCTGACTATCTGTTCCGTGTTCTGCCTGAGATAATAAGTCCGAAGCTACAAAAGCTGGAACAGCAGTATCATCGGCTACAATTAACAATTCTGATGGCCCGGCCGGCATATCGATTGCAACGCCAAATTGAGTCGCTAATTGTTTTGCAACTGTCACAAACTGATTTCCTGGACCGAAGATTTTATATACTTTGGGAATTGATTGTGTACCAAACGTCATGCCAGCAATAGCCTGAATCCCGCCAACTTTTAAAATTTTAGTAACACCACATAAATTCGCGGCGTATAGAATCGCCGGATTTATTTTTCCTTTTTTATCAGGAGGGGAACATAATACAATTTCCTTACAGCCCGCAATTTCAGCAGGAACTGCGAGCATTAAAACCGTTGAAAATAAAGGAGCTGTTCCGCCAGGAATATATAAACCGATTTTTTGAATTGGCCTTTTTTCCTGCCAGCAGTTTACGCCTTCAATCGTTTCAACTTCAACTCTATCCGTTTTCTGTGCTTTGTGAAATTTATAAATGTTGTTTTTTGCTAACTCAATCGCTTCTTTTAATTCACTCGGAATTAAATTAATTGCTTCTGTAATTTCCTCCGGAGTTACTTCATAATTCTCCAATGAAATTCCGTCAAAAATTGAAGTATATTTTGCTACAGCTTCATCACCTTTTTTCTGAACTTCTTTGAATATTTCTTTTACTGTAACCTCAATATCATCAATAGTCTGAGTTGGTCTTTTTAATATATCTGACCAGCTTTCTGGTTTTGGATTGTTTATTTTATTCATAATATTTTCAATATTAAATTCCAAATTTCTAAAATCCCAAATTCCAATTCTTTATTTTAAAATTCAACGCTAAACTTGGAATTTGGAATTTTTGTATTGGAATTTCTTTTCTTTATAGAACCATTTTCTCAATTGGACAAACTAAAATTCCTTCTGCACCTACTTCTTTTAATTGATCAATTACGTCCCAGAAAGTGTCTTTATCAATTACAGAGTGAACACTACTCCAGCCTTCTTGTGCTAGTGGAAGAACTGTTAAACTTCTTAAAACCGGAAGGATTTTTCCAACTGCATCAATTTTATCATTTGGAACGTTCATCAAGATATATTTCGAATTTCTTGCTCTTAAAACGGCCTGAATTCTGAATTTTAATGTATCAATGTGTTTTTGAATTTCTGGAGATACTTTTGGAGAAACAGCTAAAACAGCTTCACTTTTTAAGATAACTTCAACTTCTTTTAAGTTATTCTTGAATAATGTACTTCCGCTTGAAACGATATCAACAATAGCATCTGCAAGTCCGATATTTGGAGCAATCTCAACAGAACCAGAGATTTGGTGAATATCTACGGTTAAACCGAATTTACTAAAATATTCATTAACTGTGTTAGGATAAGAAGTCGCAATACGCAAACCTGCCAAATCCTGTACAGAATTGTATTCAAAAGTTTTAGGAACTGCTACCGAAACTTTACATTTAGAAAAACCAAGTTTTTGAACCACTTCAATTCCTTTTCCTTTTTCTACTAAAAGATTATCACCAACGATTGCTAAATCTACCACACCATCAATTAAATATTGCGGAATGTCTGAATTTCTTAGATATAAAACTTCAAGAGGAAAATTAGAAGCTTCGGCTTTTAACTGGTCGATTCCGTTGTTGATTGAGATACCGCAGTCTTTTAAGATTTGAATGCTATCTTCGTTTAAACGACCTGATTTTTGAATTGCAATTTTTAAAGTACTCATTTTTTAGTTGTTTGTTTGGTTAATAGTTTGAGTACAAAGAGGCGGAATAAAAAAACCCGTTTGATGTACTCAAACGGGTTTTAAAATATGATGATTTACACGCATATCATTAACACATCGCTTGAGAGCAATAATGTAGATGATGATGATGTAATTGAATTGAAATCATGATTTGTTTGTTTTTTACTTCTTTGATTCGGTTGCAAATATACTAGATAAAATAATTAAAAAGCAATTTTTATTTTAACTTAACAACAGTTTATTGTTAAAAAACGCTTTAGACCGCATTATACTTACTAAATTTAAAATTACTTTAAAGAATTGTCATCTTCATCAAAAACCAACAAAACTTTAGTGCCCTTTCCGATTTCGCTTTCGATTTTGAACTTAATCTGAAGCAAATCGGTCATTCGTTTTACGATAAACAAACCAAGACCGGTACCTTTTATTTCTGAATGATTTAAGGAATCAGATCTAAAAAATGGATTCAGAATAGATTCAAGATCTTTCATTGCAATTCCGATTCCTTGATCTGAAATAGTGCAATTGATTTTACTATTTTCTCGAGATAATGAAATTTTAACTTCTGTGTCATTCTTCGAGTATTTAATCGCATTTGAGATAATATTGCGAAGAATCGTCACTATTAAATAATTATCCGAATAAGCATAAAAATCCTCTGAGGTATCTAAAACCACATTGATTTTCTCCGATTTTATTTTCTCTGCATTCAACGTCAAGACATCTAAAATGACTGCATTTAGATAGATATTTTCTTTATGAATATTCTGTTTCTGATTTTCAAATCTTGCCATTAAAAGCAATTGATCAACTAATGAATTTAGATGATCAACTTCTCTAATACAATAATTTATTTTCTCTTCGTATTCCTTACTATCTCTTGGTTTACGAATCAATACTTCAAGCGTTCCTTTAATAACAGTCAAAGGTGTTCTTAACTCGTGCGAAGCGTCTGAAGTGAATTGTTTTTCGCGCTCAATTGCGTCTTCAATTCGATTCAATAAATTATTAATTGTTTTAGAAAGCGTAAACAATTCATCTCGTGTTTTTGGCAACGGAATCCTTGTTTTTAGATTGTCTTTTGTGATAATTTCGGAAGTCTGAATAATATCGTTTATAGGCTTTATGCTTCTGCCTGCAAAAAACCTGGCGAGAAAAAATAAAATCAATAAAATAATCGGAAAAGTAATCAATAGCGTATCCATCAGATTATCTAAAACTTTAGACGAATCTGAAAGCGACATTGCTATAATTAAATACCCAATTTTCTGAGATTTTATGTGAAGTGGCACCTGAATCTGTCGGATTTTATTTCCTAACAATTTGGTGTCAAATAACTGAAGATGCTCTTTGCTCTCGTGAAAAATCAACTTTTCGTGCTTCAAGTTTGGAGATTTCTCAATTATTTTTTTGTTCAAATCCAAAAACTGAACAAAAACAGGATTTACATCTACTGAATTATGTTCTCTTTCCTCCCATTCTTCAGCATCCATAAAGATAACTTTCCCGTTTTCTATCCTAAGTTCTTTTAAGTGATCCTGAATTTCTATATTCAAATTCTCATCAATATGATTGTAAACAGTGAGTTTTACAATGAAATAAATAGCAGAAAAAACAGCCAAAACCAAAAGTCCTGTCCCTACAATATAATTTAAAGCAATTCTATTTTTAAAAGATAATGACATCATTTTTAATCATTGGCGATATAGCCAATGCCTCTAATAGTTTTTATATAATCTTCTTCAATTTTAAGATTCAGTTTTTTTCGAATAGCATTCATAAAAACATCTATAACACCAGTATCATACTCAAAATTGATTTCCCAAACGTCTCTCAAAATCTGATTTCTGGTACAAACCTTCCCTTTATGCTCTATTAAGTAAGCTAGTAATTCAAATTCACGCTGCGTCATTGCGATTTCTTCTTCGTCCTTTAAAACAATATGCCTCGTCAAATCCATTGTAATATTACCAAGGGTCAGATTCTCTGTTTGTTTTTTGTTTCTAAAATGAACTTTAATCCGCTCTACCAACTCTTCAAAACTAAATGGCTTTTTGATGTAATCATTTGCTCCGGCTTTTAAGCCTTCGATAGTTTCCTGAACGGTATCTTTGGCGGTCAAAAATATAATTGGAGTTTGTTGATCTTTGATTCTGATAGCTTTACAAAGATCCAGTCCGTTAATTTTTGGAATCATCCAATCTAAAAGAATCAAGTCGAATTTCTGACTCTGTATGAGCTCAAAACCTTTAGAACCATCACTTGCAGTTGTTATCTGATAACCTTCTTCTTGCAATCCTTGTTTAAGAAATTGAACAATTCCTAATTCGTCTTCAACTATTAAAATATGCATTTATCGTATTTTATTAAGATTCGCATTCTTTTTTCTGTTCCAAAGATATATTATTTAAAAATCACAGCTAAACTGTTAGAATAAAGATATAAAGAAAACCGATATCTTAAGCAAACTTTAAGTTAACGCTAAGTAAGGTTAAAGTCGAACTTAATCTGCCGTTAATGATTCGAAATTAATTTTGTAAAAAAATAATTAGATGACATTTTATAAAAAACTTTCGCCTTTTTACAATCTAGCTCTATTGTACTTTATTGTAAGTTTCGTTCTTAGAATAGTGCTTCTATTTCACCCAATCACACAAAGTTCTTTCACTTTCCCTGAAAGCCTAAAAATCTTTAGCTTAGGTTTAATTTCGGATTTTTTTGTGTTTATTTTGGCTTCTACTTTTTTGTGGCTATATCTTATTTTTATTTCCAACTCTAAATACAGTAAGCCATATGGCTATATTATCTTAGGAGGTTTTATTGCACTTCTGATTTATATTGCATCCGGAAAAAGTATTTTTGACGAATACGGCGGGGCTTTGCCGAAAATTGTCTTAATCTTTGTTTTAATAAAAACAGCACTGTTTTCTGTACTTCTTTTTTTACCGAAATATCGCTCTAAAATAAGATTTTGGCTGTTTGCTTTTGTAATCTTTCTATATGTTTTGCTGATTTTACAAAATGCAATCAGTGAGTTTTTCTTTTGGAACGAATTTGGAGTAAAATATAATTTCATTGCCGTTAACTATCTAATTTATACGAATGAAGTTATAGGGAATATTATGCAGTCGTATCCTGTTGTTCCAATATTTTCAGCATTGTCTATTATTACTGGAACTATTACTTATTTTATTATCAAGCGTTCGCGAAACTATATTGATGAAATTCCAAACATTTCTGATAAATTTAAAATCACTGCCATTTACTGCACTTTATTTGTTTTCTCTTTGTTTGCAGTTCCTAGTTTAGCCAAAACAGAAAACTCTAAAAATATTTTTGTTAACGAATTGCAATCTAACGGAATCTATAAATTCTATTTGGCTTTTCAGAACAACAAACTAGATTATTTCAAATTTTACAAAACCATTCCGAATCAAAAAGCATTTGCACTTTTAAAACAGCAATTGCCCTCAATTTCAGGAAATAACACCAAACAAGAGGTTAAAAATGATTCTTTGGAAAAACGAAAAAATGTTGTCTTGATTACCGTTGAAAGTCTAAGTGCAGATTTCATGAAAATGTATGGAAACGAACAAAATATTACTCCATTTCTCGACAGTTTGTCACAAAAAAGTCTTGCTTTCACCAATGTTTATGCAGCAGGAAACCGAACTGTCCGCGGACTTGAAGCCGTTACTTTGTGCCTTCCTCCAACCGCAGGCGAAAGTGTTGTAAAAAGACAAGACAATAAAAACAAATTCTCTACCGGAGTCGTTTTCAAACAAAAAGGATACAATGTAAAATTCCTTTACGGCGGAGATGCATTTTTTGACAATATGCAGGATTTTTATTCTGGAAATGGGTATCAAATTATAGACAAATCGAATTTTAAGCCTGAAGAAATTACTTTTTCAAATGTCTGGGGCGTTTGCGATGAAGACATGTACAATAAAGCAATTACAGTTATGAACGCCGAAGCAAAAGAAAACAAGCCGTTCTTTAATCATATCATGACAGTAAGCAATCACAGACCGTTTACTTATCCTGAAAATAAAATTGACATTCCAGGCAATATAAAATCTCGTGATGGCGGTGTAAAATATACCGATTATGCCTTGCGAAAATTCTTTGAAATTGCCGAAAAACAACCATGGTATAAAAATACAGTTTTTGTAATTGTAGCCGATCATTGTGCATCAAGCGCAGGAAAAACAGAACTTCCGCTAGACAAATACAGGATTCCAGCCTTGATTTACAGCCCAGATATGAAACCTGAAAAATACACGAAATTAATGTCGCAAATTGATCTTATGCCGACCTTATTCGGTTTGTTGAATTTTGATTATGAAAGCAAGTTTTTTGGACAAGATGTTTTTAAACCCGATTATCAGCCGAGAGCATTAATTGCAACTTATCAGGATTTGGGCTTCATAAAAGACAATGTGTTGACTATTCTTTCTCCAAAGCAACAAATCAAACAATTCCAGCTAAAACTGGATCCGAACAAAAATGTTTCATCCGAATGTCAGATTCATTATGATGAAATTCCGTTAAAATCACAAAACATAAATTTAGTCAATGAAACCATTTCATACTATCAAGCCGCTTCTTATGTTTTAAAAGAAAAGGAATATCAGTTCAAAGATTTAAGTTTAGCCGCAAAGAATGCCAAATTATATGCGAAAGCTCGCTAAAAATAAAAAAAAACTCAAGTTGGTGAAACTTGAGTTTTTTTATGGCACTTCAGTACGGACTGAAAATCAAAGTTAAAAAAAAATTAATCATTCTGATTTTTCATTCCAAAAAGATTACCGCTCTGAAAAAGTTGTGTATCATCTTTTAATGCCTGAAAATTTCTTTGTGTAACGGCTGGCGAATCCAAATCGCTTAAATCAGGTTTTCCTGCATTTACCCAAGCCGTGTACCAAAAACTTGCTGTTGCCGTAATTGCTTTTTTCATTTGGCTTTCAACCATTCCATTTAGTTCTTTGTGCAATTTTTCAGCATACTGATCAGAGAAAACGGCAGTATTGTATTTGCTTTTCATTATTTTCCCTTCAGCATCCATTTTAAACACTTGATTCTGTGGAGTTGAAGTTCTTAATTTCTTATCGATATCCAACAATGGTTTTGCCAAACTATGTGTATCATGAATCATGTCCCAAATCGCCTTATGAATATCTTCATAATAATGTGCTTCCGGAACGTTTAATTTATAATTTTTAGCAAACAACTCTGGCAATCTGCTTTCCCAAAGAGAATGAATTCCTTTTTGATCGCTTAATTGCCCATCATGATTGGCAGAAGTATGCAATGGCATGTGAGCATCACCAATGTAATGTCCTAAATCAGCTGCAAGAAATAAAATTTCGGCTCTGTTTTTTTCTTTAAATGCTTTAGTCAATTTTATCATCATATCTTCAATATACCATGGTAAAATTCCGTTATCATTTAAAAATTTAGCGTCATACTTTTTCTTTGCTTCTTCTAAATTCTTCGGAAAACTGTCTACAGCTCCAAAATTCTCCATATCAAAATAGTGCCTTGGATTCTCATCTTTATAATTTAGAGCGTATTTACGAATATCAGGAACAGAAGCCTCCTGAGTAATAAAATCGATATGATTATAAAAGAAAACTCGAAGGTGTTGTGGCAAAGCCATTACAGCTGCTTTGTTAATACGTTCGTGGCCAACAATTCCCCACGATAAGGTTAAAAAACCAATTGCTAATGCTAATAAACCGATTAGTCTTGGTTTCATTCTGTAGTTTTTCATTTGTTTTTATTTGAGGGGCCAAATTTACCTTATTTATACACATAATTCAAAATTATGAGAACGAATATTATGATATTTTCAATTTTAATGAATTCAAGTTATTTTATTGATGTATTTCTAAACTATACTACAAAACAATTACCTATTTTTGTAATACTTTTACTTTAATAAAATTTTATGCGCCTTATATATTTAGTTTTTTTCTTGTTCGGATTTTCTACTTCTATACTTTCTCAAAGTGAAGAAACTTATCTAAAAAAAGTCAGCGATACAATATTAAGTGCTTCAAGAACATTAAAAGTCACGGATCCTTTTAATGCTGAAAAAACCACACAGAAATTGTTCCCAGGTAAAATATTTCATTATCCAGATAAAAACACATTTATAAACTGGATTTGTAAAACCTGTAAATCTGAAACGTATCTTGATGTTAATGAAATAAATGGAGACCAATCATTTCCCTACTCTGAAGGCGTTGCCACAAGAATACTTGAAAACATTGACTATTCAGATTCAAAAGGGAATCAATTTAAATTACTGTTTTTTAATCATTCAATAGGTGACGAAGATGGTTCACAAGTCAGTCGTTTTACAGGTGGATTATTAGGTTTGGCAAAATTTGCTAAAAATGGAAATTCTTGGGAAATGAAGTCTTTTCAACCTGCCATTACTGCATTTGGCTCTTTTTCACAATCTCCAAAACCAAAATTGGTGCAAATAGGCGAAGATCAATACGCCTTTACCATACGACATTCTAATGGTGGTCCGGGCGCACCTTACTACGGTTATTTGTGTCTTATTGCTGGATTTGATGGCAAATACCAGCCTTTAATGACAGTAGATTATTATTCACTTTCCAACAGTCCTAATTCAGATTGGTCAAGTTCTTATACTATTGTTACTGATAATGGTAAAAAATTCTTTCGCGACTTTATTATTACAACCTCTGGCACTTACAGAAAACCAAAGAATACTGAGGACGATTATGAAGTCGAAGTTCCTGAAGAAATTGCTGCAATGGCAAAAACTAAAAAAGAGTTTGATTTTGTAATCGAAAAACGTTTTTCTTTTAAAGGAAAAAAATATACCCTTGTTGGCAAACCAGCCGTTAAGTTTTCGAAAATAAAACAATAAATCAACCCAGATAGAGTATTGCTGTTAAACTTAAAACCGTGATAAATACCCATAATAAAACTCCTTGTAACAAAGGCCTTACTCCTACTGATTTTAAAGTATTTACATTAAGTGTTGCCCCAATTAAAAAGAGCGTTACCGTTAATCCAATCTTAGCGATATTTACTACGCAAGGCGCAACTACAGAAACTTTTGGAACATATGAGTTTAACAGCATTACCAGTACAAATAATCCAATAAAATAAGGAATTTTAATTTTGCTGTTTTTGTTTTTGAAAATTACTGCAGTCAAAATTGAAATAGGAATAATCCATAATGCTCTTGCCAGTTTTACTGTTGTGGCAATCTGTAAAGCTTCGGCACCATATTTATTTGCAGCTCCTACAACAGAACTTGTATCATGAATCGCAATGGCGCACCATAAACCGAAATCTTTTTGAGATAAGCCAAACTGATGTCCTATAAATGGAAAAACAAATAACGCAACAGAGTTCAATATAAAAATAACGCCCAAAGCAATTGACGTTTGATTTTCATTGGACTTGATTACTGGAGAAATCGCAGCGATTGCACTACCCCCGCAGATTGCCGTTCCGCATGAGATTAAATGAGATGTTTTTTTCTCGGTTTTAAGCCATTTACCTAACAGGAAACCAAAAATCAAAGTACTGAAAATGGATGAAATTGTAAGTACAAATCCTTCTTTTCCAGCCGAAAAAGCACTTGATGCATTCATTCCGAATCCGAGGCCAACAACAGAAAATTGTAGTAAAAATGTAATGGCTTTATGATTGAATTCAATAAACGGATTCCCAAAAAGATTCACAAGTACAACTCCAATTAATAATGCAATTGGAGGGGAAATGATTGAAAATAAACACAGAAATACTACAACAATAAAAATTGCTTGTTGTAAATAATGATTAATTTCAAATAATTGTGATGCTGTGTGCTGACTTGTCTTCAAAATAGGATAACTGATAATTACCCTGCAAAGTTCTGTTGTTTAAAGCAGAATCGCCAATCGTAAATTACAATCCGCTATAACTTCAGATTATAATAAGAAGAAATATTTTCTATAAACAATTCTGATATAGGATCTGGTTTTCCCAAAAGGGTAATAATGTAAAAGTATCTTTCGATGGCCAAATTTTCGACATCTAAAACAATCAATTCTTTGTTTTTCAATTCTTTACTTACCGCATGAATAGACATAAAAGCAAAACAATCAGAATTTAGCAAATACGACTTAATGCTTTCTGTACTTCCTAACTGCATTTCAATTTGTAAATCGGCTAGTTTTAAATTATTCTTTTTTAGAGCAAATTCAATAACTTCAAGTGTTCCTGAACCACGTTCACGAGTTATGAATTTCATTGATTTTAAATCATTTATTAGAATTTCATTTTGTTTTGCTAGAGGATTTTTACTGCTGCAAACCAAAACCAATTCATCTTTTAGAAACGGAATGTATTTTATAGACTGATTTTTAGATTGCCCTTCTACAATTCCAATTTCAATTTCCTTATTGATAAGGGCGCTCTCAATCTGTTCTGTATTTCCATTAAGCAAATTGACTTTTATATCTCTCTGCTTCTGATGAAAACGAGCTAAGACAGGCGAAATAATATATTGAGAAATAGTTGTACTCGCCCCCAGTCGCAATGAACCTTGGCGTTCATCGACGAAAGAACTCATTTCAAAACTCATTTCACGATAGATTTCAGAAATAGATTTGGTATATTTTAGAAGAATTTCTCCCGCAGGAGTTAAGGCAATTTTAGGCCCTTTTCGTTCAAACAACTTAGTCTTATAAGTCTCTTCGAGCTCCTGAACGTGTTTTGAAACTGCAGGCTGTGATATATACAACTCTGTAGCCGCCTTAGTAAAATTAAGACGAAGCGCAACAGTGTAAAATACTTTTAACCTAAAATCCATTTATTTTCTATTAATATTTTCCAATTGCTTCAACACCGGCCTCTGAAAATCTTAAAATTTCGGTTGTAATTGGATATCCTGAATTATTATACTCATCAAGAACAACAGAACCAAGACGTTGCGAAAAATATTCAAAATCTTCTTCTGCAAAAATATAACAAAAGTCACTTACTGGAATCACGGCATAAAATGGAAAACCAATATTATTTTCAACTAGATTTTTCATTTTAGAAGAAAAAAGACAAGAGCTTTTCAGTGATACTTCATTAATATTAACCATTCCTAGTTTATGATTTTCTATATCTTCAAATTCTATCTTTACTTTATCTAATAGCATTCCTAAATTAAAATCGGCTTGTTTTTCTAATTCGACAGAGTCTATTTTCCAATCTGACAAATCATCATTAGTTATAAATGAAAAACCATTATTTAGATTTAAAGCAAAGACTTTGCTAAATTCATTAGTAACTTTTTCGTTTATTATATTTTCAAATTCAAAGTCGTTTGGAACAAACTGCAAATATATTTTGTCTTTTACTTGTTCCCAATCTTCACTATTAAATGAATGCTGCACAATTACCTCTACTAAATTAGTAATATGCCTTTCATCAAAATCTCTTTCATAATTTCGTCTAACATTTTCTAAACTAACTTTCAGATCAGTTTCTCCAATATTTACATAGATAAACCCATCTTCATCAATTGACTGAATAATCAAGCCATTTTTTTCAAGTTGATTTTTAAATTTATCAAAAACAACATCTTCTTTTTGATTATTATTTGCAGAAAAATTAGACATATTACAAAGTTAGTTTATCATGTAAAAAAACTACAAAAGACCATTATACTTTCTAACGAACCATTCAATTGTTAATAAAGTAGCAATTAAGATCAATAACCATACCCAGTCAATTATCGGAGTTTTAGTTGAAACGTTTTTTTCTATTGATTTGTACTCTTTATTTTCTAAAAGTGTATTAATCAAATCATCTGCTTGATTTTCGAAAAAAGCTTTTCCGTTTGTCTGCAACGCCAATTGCTTTAATTTTGAGACATCTGGATTTACAAACTGTTTTTCGATATCAAAATCTAATATTTCAAAATGACTTGAATATGAAGTGTTTGAATTTAATTCTTTTACTGTAAAATTATATTTTCCTGCCGGAAGCCCTTCTAAATTTGCAGAAAAAGAATTGTTTCCTTTCAATAAATCGTAGTTTTTATTCTGTTTGGTTGAGGCATTTGTAACCGAAATAGTTAATCTTGCTTTTTCGTCAAACTCATAATTTTTATTGAAATATTGCGCATTTATTATAATTTCTTCTCCCGAATTATAAAAACTTTCGTGAGTAACCACCAATGATTTTTTTGAAGTAGAAGTTGTCAGAAACTGAATTATTTTATCAACAAAAACATCATATTTCTCAAATGATTGATTGTCGATATGACTTTGCAAACGCCATTTCCAGCTATTTTCTCCTAATAGAAAAGCAGTTCTTTTCCCTTGGTTTTCTACAAAAGCCAACATTGGAGCATTTGTAGAAACATTTCTGATTTTTGAAGAAAGAAGTACTGAAACATTTCCATTTGTTGTAATAGTGCCAAAAGGATTTTGTAACGGCGGAAAGTTTTCGAAACCGATATTTTCGATTGCAAAAAGATTAAAATCAGATTTAAAATCACACAGAAAATCCTCTCGCTGATTGCTCATCTTAAAGACCAAATTATTCTGTTGCTGGTTGAGAAAATTAAAATCTGTATTGTTTCCAGTAATTATAAAAGTGTTTCTTCCTGCTGCTTTGTTATTCTCAAAAATTGCTTTAAAAGCTGCATTTGGCTGATATAAAACAAGTACAGATGCATCTTGTAACTGATTTATTTCGTTAGGCTTAACTAAAATTACTTTACGTTGTGCATTAACTTCAATTGAACGTTTAAGAGCTGCAATATCCGGATGGTTTATTGAAGAAACTATTGCAATAGTCGACTTTTGATCTATAATTTCGACAGCAAAATTCTTGATGTTGTTATAGCTATTTTTCTCTTTTGCACTAGAAGAAATGTTGGCTCTAAAAATCTGCAGACCAACTTTATCCGCTGGCAGTAATATATTCAAAGAAGCTGTTTTTTTTGATGGCGAAAATGTTATTTTCTCTTTTGCTACCACAGAATTTCCTTGAGAAATAATAAAATCGGCATTTACTGTTTTAGTACCAGCATACTGAAGAAAAACTTCAACCGGAAATTTATTTTTATGAAAAGCGTATTTGTTAACGTTGAGTTGATTGATTTTTAAATCAAAAAACGTGGTTGTATCTCCCACAACCAAAGGATAAACTTTATTAGCAGGATCAAATCGATATACATAATCGTTTCCTGTAGTCTGATTTCCATCGGTAATTATTACGGTTGGAAATATCAGATTTTTATTAATGTTTTTTAGATTTTTAGCAACTTCATCTAAATTAGTTTGATTTCCTTTAAAATCAAATTTATCTGAAATTCTAAAATCAGCATCAAATTGATAGCTTTGGATTTCAAATTTTTCTTTTAGTGCAGGATTCGAAACCAACTTCTGATACAATTCAACTGCTTTTTTATCAGACTTTAACGCTATAATCGAACTAGAATTATCTACTGCAATTGCAAGAGGCGTTTTGGTTATCTCGAGCGAACTTTTAGAAATTACCGGATTTATCAATAAAACCAGTAATCCGAAAATCGCTAGAAAACGCAAAAAAGCCAAAAACCAAATCAGATTTGATTTGTTTTTGGCTTTAAAAAAGTATTGAAAGTACGACAAACCACCCGCTATTACTAAAGAAAGTAATACTAATAAAATTGAGTTTGTAGTCATATTTGTTTAGTGTTCAGTAATCAGTTTTTTTAGTAATCAAAATTTAAGAAGCCGTAGTACGACTTTCAAAGTGTTCAGTTATTCAAGAATTAACGAAAACTGAATACTAAAATCTGAACACTGAAGACTATTAAGTAAGCATTCCTCCGCAAACGTTAAGAACCTGTCCTGTAACATATGCACTTAAGTCAGAAGCTAAGAAAAGACAAGCATTTGCAACATCTTCTGGGCTTCCTCCACGTTTCAACGGAATACCTTCTCTCCATCCTTTTACCACATCTTCAGATAATTTTGCAGTCATTTCGGTTTCGATAAAACCTGGAGCGATTGCGTTGCAACGAATGTTACGTGAACCTAATTCTAATGCTACAGATTTAGTAAATCCGATTGCTCCTGCTTTAGAAGCTGCATAGTTTGTCTGACCTGCATTTCCTGAAACTCCAACAACAGAACTAATGTTGATGATAGAACCAGCACGTTGTTTTAAGAACGTTTTCTGAATCGCTTTTGTCATATTAAAAACCGATTTCAAGTTTACATCGATTACTTGGTCGAAATCTGCTTCAGACATACGCATCAACAAATTGTCTTTTGTAATCCCTGCATTGTTGATTAGGATGTCAACAGTTCCGAAATCTGCTAAGACTGCATCTACAAAAGTTTGTGCTTCGTTAAAATCAGCTGCATTTGATTGGTATCCTTTTGCTTTTATTCCTAAAGCATTTAATTCTGCTTCTAAAGCTTCAGCAGAAGCTGCAGACGAACTGTATGTAAATGCTACATTTGCTCCATTTTTAGCAAAAACTTCAGCAATTCCTCTTCCGATTCCGCGACTAGCGCCAGTGATGATTGCTACTTTTCCTTCTAGTAATTTCATATTAAGGTATTCGTTTTTATTTTTTTGAAATACAAATATAGGGTATTTGGGCATTTAATAAAATTTGAAATGTAAAAATTGTCCTTTTGTTTTTAACATTTAAATGATTAATAAAAAGCAAAAAGCGGCTCAATAACTGAACCGCCTTCTCCAAAATAAAAAAATAAAACTAAAATTTTTAAATGTGATTTTGTTTCGGCATAAAGAAACATAATAATCAACACACTAAAGATTCTACTCTAAAAATATCTTCTTATTATAATTATTTTAGTTTATGAAAACAGCCCAGTTAAAGAGCTGTTTCTTTTAAAAAATTAAACCAAACCCTTTACAATTGATAAGTAGTTATCCTGAAATTTGTACTAAAGCTTGTAATAGTCCAAATTGGATTACTATATGTAATTGTGAAGTTTTCTTTCTTAATATACATACCATTAGGATTAAAAAACTCATCATCAAGTTCTTTTAAAAATGCTGGAGCTGGTATATAAGCTGCCCCGTTATCCCAAGAATCGTGCGTAAATACAAGTGTTTTATTTGTTGCGTTTTCACTAGTCGTAAAATTGTGATAAACACTTGGTCTTCCTCCATTAAAACGGTATTCAATATAATTTCCAAAAGCGGAATTGAAATAAATCTGAACTCTGCTTATTTTTTGATTTGCTGGCAAGGTTGCATTTGCTTTATCTAGTAAAGATCTGCACAAAATAGAAGTAGTTGGTGCTGTATAAAGATTTGCAGCAATATAACCTAAAACTAACTGTGGTTTTCCAGACAACAAGTTTTTGTAATCATCAGTTATTACAAGAGGCTTGGTTGAATATCTTATAGTTGCACTTACACCGCCTGTTCCAGTAGCTGTAAAACTTCCGTCAGCATCATTGTATGTAAATACACTTAATTTTTGACCTCCAACTTCTACAGCTGGGTTTACTACGATTCCCGTTGGCGAATAACCAATTCCTAATTCATAACTAAAAGAGAAGCCAGCTTCTAAAGAATTTGCTTCTGCAAAACGAGTAACTGCTGAAAATGAGAAATCAAATTGGTGTTTTGTTGCACCATCGTTAGTTTCAAGTAATCTAAACAATGGTCTTGATGCTGCGCCAATTACATTTTGCTCCATTACCAAATTTTTAGGCAAATCGGTCCAATCTTGTGCAGTCGCTTTTACAAAACGAATTTCCATACCATTTCTATTGGCTTTAAAGATGATTTGTCCATCTTCTTGTCCATAATACAAAAATTGAAAATCGCCTAAATATCCTTTTGCTCTTAAAGCAGGAATTGGATAATTATCTGATTCTGATAATAAATGTATTCTGTTAGCAGTTGTAAAAACTAAGCTTACAGTACTGCCAAGCTGAATATCATATTCACTTTTGTAAATCTTTGAATCACTATCAAAATCGGATGCCATATCTACTTTTCCATCAGCACTGAATTTAAATAAGTGTGTATAACCACCTAGAACTGTATTGTCTGTAAAATAAACCGCTTTCCACCCAAACTCAGAAGATAAAAGAGCATTATTCAATTCAGCTTTTCTTGCATTTAAACGTTCGGTCGGACTTTTATCAAATAAAGGTTCTGCTTCTGTACTATCATTATTACAAGCAGTTATTTGCAGCATTAAAAAAGTTGCAAATAAGTATTTAATTATATTTTTTACTTTCATAATACTGTTTTTTTAATTGTTTACTACTGCAGTTGTATTTTTTTCCGCTTCATCACGAAGAGCATAAAAATCCATATTATAGGCTTCTTTAAAATATTTTACTACCAATGCTTCTTTTGCTTTTAAAGCTGCCAAAGCGGTTGCGCTTTTAATGTTAGCTAAAAAAGCAGCATATTCTGCCTTAGAATAAATCAAAATCATCGCTGCTGTTTCTGCAAAATCTTCATTGATATTTGACCTAGCATAACTAGTAATGAAACCAATCTCATTAGAAACTGGAATAGAATAATTGTACCAATCTGCTGTATAACCTACAGGAGTAATTGCAGACCATGCTTTTTCGTCGAACGGTTTATTCTGATTTAAAATGTGAATATATTCATGTTGAATAGTATGAATAAACTCTGTTACATTGGCACGATTACTTTTGTTGATATAGTCTGTTTCAAACAATGTTACTCGCTGACCGCCTTCGGCCAAACCAAGTGTTCTTGTTCCAACACTGTTTAAGTTTACTCCACCAACTAAGACAATTTCTCTTGGGGCTATTTTTTTTACAAAATCTGCTCCACCAATCGTAGCATAACTTTTTAACCAAATCGTCTGTACAATTTCTAATGCCGGCTGTACTTTTTCTAATGTAGGTGGAAACAAAAATCGGCTGTTGTCTACCGTGTTTTGATTCCATTTATATTGTACATTAATATTATATGGGTTTAAATAATTAGTATCAATCCAATTATCTAATGCTGTTTTTGCTGGTTGATTAAAATCTAACTGACTTTCTGAAGGCTGATCTTCGTGAGCACATGAAAATGAAAGTACAGAAACCAATGCTAGAACAGCTATTTTATTATATTTTAAAAATTTCATAAGAATTGATTTTAAAGATTATCTAGGATTTAACTCAACACCTGTTGCTGATGCATGAAGCGGTATCTGCAAAGCACGACGTTTATCATCTTTTATTAAAATATTAACCGGCCTATTGTACGTCTCATGCGTAACTACGATATTGAAACGTTTCACATCAAACCATCTCATCCCTTCATGTACAAAATCTCTTCGTCTTGTTTCTGCAATTGCTTTTACATAAGATGTTTGGACTGGTGTCATTGCATAAAACGGCGTGTACTCATCTGCTATTACTGGATATTTTGCTACAACTTTAGCTTCTGTCAACTTATCTGTGGTTGCGTTATACCCTGTCGTTCTTGTAGATAAGAAATACTCTAATTCGTCATTAGCCACAGCAATCTGCCCTTTCATTACATGAGCTTCGATTCTGTTTAAGAAAAACTCATCATTACTCAACAAGACTTCTGCTGTATAAGGCTCTCCAATTCCAGCCGTAACGTTAGTATATTTAAAATATTCATAAAACTTAGGTACATAGACTGTTATACTGTTGTTTGAAGAATAAAAACTATACAACCATGTTTTGTTAAAAAGACTCGTAGCAGACCCAAAAATTTCAGGATATCTTGCCGCAGAAAGGTAAAATCTATTTTGATATGACGATCTACGAACGATTGAGTTTGGAGAAGCTATTAATAAATTAGTTTCTTCACCTACACTAGCATAAGCAATTCTTTGGTTTTCTAGGGCTAAAAGTTGGTAAGCCGCATAATTCCTTAGTTTTCCAACTGGTCTTGCAGCAAAATCATCTGACATTTCAATTACTTTATCCCAATCTCCTTTAACCAAATAAAAACGGCTAGCAAAAGCTTTAGCAGCATTTTTATTGAAATGAAATTTCGGCTCTTTGTAATCATTTGTTACATATTTCAAACCTTCTACAAGATCTTTTTCTATAAATTGAAATACTTCTGCTACTGTATTACGTGTGTATTTTGCAACTAATTCCTTTTCTGGTTTTGTTACATACGGAATTCCAAGATCTGTTGCAGCAGTTGCTGGATTATAACGTTGTGACCAAAAAGAAACCAGCATAAAATGTGAATATGCTCTCGCTAAAAGCGCTTCACCTTTTTGAGGATTTAAAGTCGCTGGATTTCCTAATTCTTCTATAGCTTCTAACGCTTTGTTGGCATGAGCAATTGCTTTGTAGCAAGCATCCCAGTAATAAGCTTGGGTATCAATTTGAGAGTTTTCTGTCTGCATTTCCCAATTGTAACTCTGCTCATTTTTTAAAATTGTTTCTGGCAGCTGGCTGTCAAATACGTTATCAGACATGGTCTCTGCAATATCAAAGTAACTCATTTGTGGATAAGCACTTACCAATAATTCGGAGATTTTTTCTGGTGTATCTATTTCGGTTCTATTATCTGGCTTTTCAGAAAGGAAATCATCGCAACTTACAATACTTATAAGTACTAAAAGAGATAAAGCTATTTTAAGTTTTTTCATGTTTTTAAATATTATAATGAAACATTTAAAGTAAAAGTATATTGAGAGGTAACTGGCATTGCAACTCCTCCAGAATTACGGAATTCAGGATCCTGACCGTTTAACCTTTTGTCTGAATAAATCAACCAAGGATTTACAGCAGAACCTTTTAACGTAAACGTACTAACACCAAGTTTTCTCTTGAAATCTTTAGGGAATTCCCAGCTTAATGAGATATTTTTCAATCTCACAAAATCACCATCCGCAATACGAACATCCGAATAGTTGTAAGTATTATAAGCTCTTGCTAAAGTACGTGCTCCTCCATAATCTGTATTTAGACGCTTGTCAGCAATTACCGGAATATTAGTGTATTGTTCATCTCCTGGATTAATCCAACGATTGGTAAAGTCTTTAGTGAAAACTGTTAAATCGTCATAAGTACTATCATAAACTGGGTTCAAACGAACTTTGTTTCCTCCAGATCCTACGAAGAACACATATAAAGACCAATTTTTATAAGTAAACGTATTGGCAAAACCGATTGATTTATTTGGCTCAATTGAACCTTCATATTTCAAATATTTCGTAACATCAATATTGTCTTGGAAATCTGCGCCAGTAATATTACTATCAGCGCCATCTTGCATTTTAAACGTTGGAAGACCTTGGTTGTTCAATCCTGTAAATTGATAAGAATACAATGAATTACGTGGATGTCCAACTGTATTCCCTCCATTTGCGTCAATCAAATCAAAAGCAGTCGGTGTATTTTGCAGTTTTGTAATTTTCTGATCATAAACTGAGAAATTCAATGTAGTAGACCATTTAAAGTCTTTTGCATCAATATTTTTAGTTGTAAAACCAACTTCAATACCTTTAGTCTCCATGTCAGCATTGTTTCCTTGTCTTACTCTTTGCCCTCCAATTCCTGAAGTAATCACATAATCAACCAAATCAAACGCTTTACGTCTGTATACGTCTGTTGTAAGTTGAACTCTGTTGTTAAACATTCCTAAATCAACCCCAATGTTGGTTTCAAATTGTTTTTCCCAAGTAAGATCACCATTTTGCAATTCCTCAATATTAATTCCAGATTCTCTGTCATTTAAATTGAAACGATCAGTAATATAACTTTTGTAAATAGCCAAAGAGTTAGTAGCCGGACCAGCAGTAGCTGTCAAACCATAAGAAGCTCTAAGTGCAAGGGTATTTACTGATTCTATATCCTTCATGAATTTTTCTTCGGCAACATTCCATTTTCCACTAAAAGTGTAGGTCGGAAGCCATCTAGAAGAATCACTATTTCCTTGTCTGTTAGAACCATCATAACGACCTGTGACAGAAGCAGTATAACGACGATCGTAAGTATATCCTACTTTACCAAAGAAACCAACTGTTCTTTCTCTTTCTGCATTAAATCCGTAGTAAGAATCTCCTCCATTAATGATTTTTTCAATTAATCTCGGATCGGTAAAAGCGGTTAATCCTCTATCGTATTGTAAACCAGCAGCTGTGAAATTATCACTATTTCTATCTACAACTCTTAACTCAGTTCCAAATAATCCTTCTAATTCATGTTTATCATTAAATGTATTTCTATAATTCACACTATTTCTAACATTATAAGAAGTCATATCATTTGTAAACTTTCTTAAAAAACCTCCGTTTGGTAAAACAGAAACTTTTGGAGCTGTCAAATCATTTGGATTTTGGTATAAAAAGATATTTTGATCTCTTACCAATGTATTTACACCATCATCACCTTCTGGCGTTCCCGCTCTATATGCAGCGGCAACGTTTGAAGCTTCTAGAATTTTGTGCTGACGGCTTGTATTAGCATAACGAGCAGAACCTGTTAAATTATAATTCCAGTTTTTACTGATTTTATAATCTAAATCCAATTGAAAACGAATATCTTTAACCTGAATCTCCATGTAGTTATTTTCCAATTCGTTGATGATGTTCATCTTAGCCCAGTTATTTCTGTAGTATTCTAAATTTCCGTTTTCGTCATACGGTCTTAAAGTTCGGCTTGTATTTAAAACATAGTTAAATGGATTGATGTCGAAATCACGCGTTACTTTTCCGAAAACAACATCTTTTTCACTTTCGTAACTTCCTGGCGCACCTTGATCACGAACAGATGCCATAGTAGAAAGAGTGACATTTAATCTGTCATTAACATAAAATGTTCCTTTGATGTTTGAAGATATTTGTTTCACATCATCAGCAATTGTCCATCCCGGATCTGTATAATATCCTAATGAAGCATAAAACGTATTGTTTTTGCCACCACCAGAAAAACTTAAAGAGTGATTTTGTGTAATAGATGGCCTGAATAACACTTTAAACCAGTCTGTGTTGGCTAATTCATATTTTTTCAAAAAGTTATTTCTGCTTACAGGGTCATTGTTCACCAAATAGGTTCCCGTTTCTGGATTGTAAGTATTGATAGCTCTACCCATAATGTTGTAAACCCCACCATATCTTCCGTTTACAGTTGTTGGCAAGTCCAAATATCCTTTACTTTCCATTTCTTTCAAAATACTCATTGTTTCCTGAGAATTCAAAATATCATATTGGCTGTAATTTGGTACTGTTCTAACAGTTTGCTCTAAACCATAAGTAATTTTTAAAGGAGAATCTCTACGCCCTTGTTTAGTTGTAACAACCACAACTCCGTTTAATGATCTTGAACCATAAATTGAGGTTGCAGATGCATCTTTCAGAATTTCAATGCTTTGAATATCATTTGCATTTAAACCAGCAACAGAAGAACTTAATAAAGTTTCTGAATTACCTGAAGCTAAATCTGCAAAAGACATATTGATAATATCTTCCTGAACTACGCCATCAATTACCCATAATGGTTTTGTATCTCCAAAAATAGAAGAAGATCCACGAACTGTAATTTTCGGAGCTGTACCAAAAGTTCCTGTAACGTTTTGCACAGTAACCCCTGCCGCCTTACCTTCAATCATACGGCTTACGTCTACTACCCCGTCTACTTTTAATTCTGTTGCAGAAATTTTACTGATGGCTCCGGTAAAAGTTCTTTTCGATGTCTTTTCGTAACCTGTAGTAACTACAACTTCTTTCAAATTCTGACCTGCTTCTGCAAGTACAATTGTTGGAGTTGTATTTGATATACCAATTTCTTTAGTTTCCATCCCAACATAAGAAATAACAAGTCCATCTGAATTTGCAGGAACTTCTATTACGAAATTTCCGTCAAAATCTGTTAGAACTGTTACTTTACTTCCTTTTGCAGTAACGGTTGCTCCTGGAAGCGGACTTCCTGTTTGGTCTGTTACTTTTCCTTTAATAATTGGTCCTGGAACCAAAACATCAAACAATGAATCTGGGTTGTTCAAATTTGTAAATGGTTCTGCGCTCCCTTTCTGAAGCACAATCTGATTGCTTACTTCGGAAAAAGTTATATTAAAAGGAACTAGAATTCGGCTCAGAATACTGGCTAAAGTTTCCTGATCGGCTTCTATACTTACCTTTTGACTAAGCTGAGGAAGTCTCGAGTTATAAGAAAATTTTACACGGGCAGATTTCTCAATTTTAGACAATGCATTATCTAAAGTTAAATTTTCAACTGTAATTGTAACTTTAGTATCTAATTTTTTTTGCCCATTTGCATTATTTGCCATAGTAACACTTGAAAATACAAGTGCTAAGACAAACTGAAATAGCGTTATTTTCATGATTTGGTGGAGTAATCGTTGCTTGACAACTGGTTTTTTCATAATTTTGGTTTGTTTTGATTAATACTATTCGAGTGTATTTTAAGAAACATCATAAATAACTTTTTACAGAAAGTTATTTACTTCATTAAGTGTCGGAAATGTTACAGCATTTTCGGCACTTTTTTTAACGCATTTGTTTTTTACATAGGCAGTTACACATTTTTTTAGTTTTGACAATAGCTTTATTTTGGAAATTTTTATTTTCTATTAATTGCATCCCTGCGAGGTAATTACGATTTGACTTCCGTTCATTTCATAATTAGTATCATTACCTATACTTTTGCAGATAATTTTCAGTTTTTCTGGCAATGGCTGATCACTCAAGGAAGTTGTCAATCGACAGTCCAACAATTTGTCTTTTGGGTAATCAATACTTACCTGATAAGCCTGTTCGATTGTTTTGAAAATCTGATCTACCGGAATATCCGTAAACTCAAAACTCAATTGCTCGATATTCCCGATACTCTTAACCAAAATCTGGTCTTCAGTAATATTGGTGATTTTATTAAAGACCAAATCATTTCTTGTAAAACGTACCGCTTCGTTCGGAAAAAGTTCAATTTCATCGCTTTTCGAAGTCTCAATTAAATCATTTGACTTTACCCTCACTTTTCCGGTGCGAACTAAAACTTCAACATTTTGCTGATCAGGATAGGCTTTAATTCTAAAACTTGTTCCAACAACTCTTGTTACGATTTCGTTGGCATAAACAAAAAATGGCTTTTTGGGATTTTTGCTGATTTCAAAAAAAGCTTCTCCAGATAAATAGACTTTTCTTTCGCTTCCAGAAAATATTTTTGGATAACTCAATTTACTATTTGGTTGCAGCAAAACTGAACTGCCGTCTGAAAGTGTGATTATTTGCGCTTTTTCTGTATTAT
Source organism: Flavobacterium procerum (assembly GCF_042431625.1). NCBI lineage: Bacteria > Pseudomonadati > Bacteroidota > Flavobacteriia > Flavobacteriales > Flavobacteriaceae > Flavobacterium > Flavobacterium procerum. Next base: position 198,253 of record NZ_JBHLYW010000022.1, read on the forward strand.
TGGTTTGTTCTACCAGCCCTTCGGCATTATCCTCTACCAATTCTTTATAGGTAATTACAGAATCGCCTGCTACAATATCTTTTTGGTAAAATCTAATAGAAAAAAAGCAGATTAGAATTGCGGCAGCTCCTGCCAACCAATATCTAAAGGAATTAGAAAAAGAGGTGTTTTCTCGAAGATTATTTTCTTTATCTTCAATTTTTTTCCAAGTTGCTTTTAGTCCTTCGTGAATTTGATCCGAAGTCAACTCCATATTTGGAACTTTCATGGAAAGCAATAAAAGTCTTGCGTCTTCCACAAGTTTTGCTCTTTGAAGATTCTCCAAAGTCCATTCTTCCCAGCCTTGTTCGTCAATTTTAGATAAAATCCATAATTGAAAAGATTCATCAGACAGGAAATCTTCTATATCTGTATAATTGTTACGTTTTTGCATCTTATAATTAAGGTTACAAAAACATAGAGGACAGCTTTCTTTTTATATACTCACTAAATTGTGACTTTTTTTAATATTTTTTTAAGAAATCTGAAAAACCCCTGAAAACAGTACAATTATCGGAATGCCGCCTTTCCATTCTTTTCGCAACGTTAACAAGCCACGATAGACTAAATTGTTAGCAGATTGATAATTTATATTCAAAAGTTCTGCTATTTGATCAACTGAAAGCCCTTGATGGTAACGCAGATACAAAGCTTCCTTCTGACGCGAAGGAAGTTCATTCAAAAGCTTGTTTAGGTATAAAACTCTTTCTGCGGTTACTTCGTCTTCAACAAGATCATTTTCTATAGAAAAATCAAACAAAAACTCAATAACATCTGTAGAAGTTGTTTTTCTAAAAATATGATCACGCTCAAATAAACGAGCAATTCTTTTTCTAACACTAGACAACAAATAGGCTTTTACGACAACATGTTCCTGAAGCGAATTTCTATAAAGCCAAATATCCGCAAAAACATCTTGTACACAGTCCTGAACCTTTTCTGAAAAAGGAGAAAGCGAATTTCCATAATTCACCAAATCACTGTAATATCTCTCAAATAGCAATGAGAAAGACCTCTGATCATCATTTTTCAAATTACTCCAAAGAGTAAAATCATCTACCGCATTTTTTTTCAAAGTGTGATTCATAATTTATGGATTTAAAAACAAGACCAAGCATAGAAAGATTATTAAAGTAAATCATCTATAAACTTGCGCGTCTAGGTTGAATATCTAAAAAAAACGTTAATTTACATTTTGGCAGCAAAAGTTAATTTAGCTTAAAACGTAAATTTTAACATTTTTTTTTGTTTTTGTTCGATAAATATATAAAAGCTTAAATTGAAAAACCAATTTAAACGCAAAAAAAGCCTTCCTTTTTCAAATTTAACACTTTCTACATGCTTTTTTTTCTTAATATTAAATTAACGTTGCTTTAATTTTGAAATTCTCATTGTTAAAACATTGTGAGTTTTTGAATGTAAAACCAATTAGAAATAAAAAAAGCCTCGCTAAATTTTAGCAAGGCTCAAACTATTTACTTCAAAAATGTTTTTTTTTAGAATGCAACATTCCATCTCGGAAGTTTACCATTTTCATCTAAGAAATTCTGCAAAACTCGTCCCTCAACAGAAGTTGGAATCGCTTTTGTATCTGCATTAAAAGTTTCATACCAAAAAACTTCCAAAGCAGCTATATTTTCTAATTTCATTTGAGCCGGCCATGAATATTTTCTTCCTGTTTTTGCAAATTGATGACCGTTTACGATTTTATCATATAGACCGCCGTTTTTGGTTTTTAAAGTCCCATCATTTTGAACTGTTCCAGTAGAACCAACCATAATTAGTTCTTTTTCATTTCCTTCAACAGCATAAACCACAAAAATCCCTGCGCTTCCATCAGGAGCATTGCAAATTTGTTCTAAGCTATCTTCAACCGTAAAAGTAAAACTGTTGCTTACCTTAAACTTTTCTAATTCTTTACTCATATTTTTTTTTTAAGCTACTAAGACACTGAGGTTCTAAGATGCTTGATTATTCTATTTTACCTCAGTCTTTTAAAAATGTAAAAAAGTCTCAACAAAATATTGAGACTTTTTTGGAATTTATTATTTTGAATATTTGGTGATTATCCAAGTACTTCTTTTACTTTTTTACCAATTTCAGCTGGTGAATCAACAACGTGAATTCCGTTGTCTCTCATAATTTGTTTTTTAGCAGCAGCTGTATCATCAGAACCACCAACGATTGCACCTGCGTGACCCATTGTTCTACCAGCAGGAGCAGTTTCTCCAGCGATAAATCCAATAACTGGCTTACGGTTACCGTCAGCTTTTACCCATCTTGCAGCATCAGCTTCTAATTGACCTCCAATTTCACCAATCATAATGATTGCTTCGGTTTCTGGATCGTTCATTAATAATTCAACAGCTTCTTTAGTTGTAGTTCCAATAATTGGGTCTCCACCAATTCCGATAGCTGTAGTAATTCCTAAACCTTGTTTTACAACTTGATCAGCAGCTTCGTAAGTTAAAGTTCCAGATTTAGATACGATTCCAATTGTTCCTTTTTTGAAAACGAAACCTGGCATAATACCAACTTTAGCCTCACCTGGAGTAATTACTCCTGGACAGTTTGGTCCGATTAATCTTGAATTTCTTTCTTTTACGTAGTTATTTGCTTTAATCATATCTGCTACAGGAATTCCTTCTGTAATAGCAATAATTACTTTAATTCCAGCATCAGCAGCTTCCATAATTGCATCAGCAGCAAAAGCTGGCGGAACAAAAATGATAGAAGTATCTGCACCAGCTTGATCTACAGCATCTTTTACTGTATTAAAAACTGGACGGTCTAAATGTAAAGTACCTCCTTTTCCTGGAGTTACACCACCAACAACATTAGTACCGTACTCAATCATTTGAGAAGCGTGGAAAGTTCCTTCGCTTCCTGTAAATCCCTGAACAATTATTTTGGAATCTTTATTAACTAAAACACTCATGATATATATTTTATGTAGTTTTTAAATTTGTGTTGCAAAAATAAGGTTTTGTAATCGATTTTAGCCCTTTTATTGTCAAAAAAATATTAAGAAAATTGACTCATTTGATAACCTCGAAACAATTTATCATCCTTGATCTGCCAGATAGTCGCAAAATGTGCTAATAACATTTCTTCTCGAGGGTTTTCGATTGTCTTAACGAAATGAGAATAACGTACCGAAACCAAATCACCTTCTTCTAATATGTGGCTTATCCTAACTTTAGACCGAACATAAGCACGACTCAAATCATTAGCCATTTCAACAATGGCATCATAATCCATCTGAATAAAGCCTTTACTGCTGTTCCAATCCAGCAAAACGTCAGGATGCAGATATGTTTTTAGAATTTCGCTATCAATTAAGGCATCTGACTTATAAAATTTCTGAACAAATTCTTTTATAGACATATTACTTCAATTTACTTAAAATCTCAGGAATCTTCTTAATATTTGCTAATTGTTTTAACTTTTCTCTTGATTCTTCAATTGGAGTACCAAAATACGATTTTCCTCCTTCTACCGATTTAGTAACACCGGTCTGCCCCATTACAACTGCTTTTGCACCAATTGTAATACCACTCGTAGTTCCTACTTGTCCCCACAATGTCACTTCATCTTCAATAATTACACAGCCTGCAATACCTGTCTGCGATGCAATTAGGCATTTTTTGCCAATAACTGTATCATGACCAACATGCACTTGATTGTCTAATTTTGTCCCGGCTCCAATAGTGGTATCACCCGTAACACCTTTGTCGATAGTACAAAGCGCCCCTATGCCGACATTGTCTTCAATAACAACTCTTCCGCCTGAAACAAGCTGGTCAAAACCTTCAGGCCGTTTTTTATAATAAAAAGCATCTGCTCCTAAAATACTTCCAGCATGTATAATCACATTATCTCCAATTACAGTATGATCGTAAATAGAAACATTAGAATGAATCAGACAATTTTTTCCAATTTTTACGTGATTCCCAACAAAAGTATTGGGCTGAATTACAGTGCCCTCTCCTATCTCTGCAGATGCAGCAATTGCTACATTTGCAAATTGAAAAGGTTTAAAATGTCTTGTCAGGATATTAAAATCTCTAAAGGGGTCATCAGAAATTAAAAGCGCCTTACCTTCTGGGCAATCAACTTTTTTATTAATTAAAACTATTGTTGCGGCAGACTGCAAAGCTTTATCATAGTATTTGGGATGGTCAACAAAAACTATATCACCAGGTTCTACAACATGAATTTCGTTCATGCCTAAAACCTGAAAATCTTTATCACCAATAAATTCGCAATTAAGCAAATCAGCAATTTCTTTTAAAGAATGACTCTTTTGAAATTTCATATGTTATAATTAGAAAATTTGTCAATTAGAAAATGAGCCAATTAGAAAATCAATACACAAATTGTGTTAATCCGAAAATTATCTGATTGTCTCATTGTCAAATTATCTTAATTTAAAAAACTGTCAATTAGAAAATGAGCCAATTAGAAAATCAATACACAAATTGTGTTAATCCGAAAATTATCTGATTGTCTCATTGTCAAATTATCTTAATTAAAAAAAATGTTAATTAGAAAATGAGTCAATTAGAATGTGAATATACAAAATTATGTCAATTCACAAATTATCTAATTGACTCATTGTCAAATTATCTTAATTAAAAAATTACTCTTTTACACGCTCCATATAAGAACCAGAAGCTGTATCGATTTTAATTTTATCCCCTTCATTGATAAACAAAGGAACGTTTACAGACGCACCAGTTTCTACTGTAGCATTTTTTGTAGCGTTTGTAGCTGTATTTCCTTTTACACCTGGTTCTGCATAAGTAACTTCAAGAATTACAGATGCTGGCATATCTACTGATAATGGTAAATCTGTTTCTGTATTAATCTGAACCATTACGTTTGTTCCTTCTTTCAACAAATCTGGAGCATCCAAAATGTTTTTGTTTAATGAAATCTGCTCAAACGTTTCAGTATTCATAAAGTGAAACTCATCACCTTCTGGATATAAAAACTGGAATGTGTGTGTTTCAACTCGGATAACATCAATTTTGTGACCTGCAGAAAAAGTGTTATCCAAAACTTTACCTGAAGTTAAACTTTTCAATTTTGTTCTTACGAAAGCTGGACCTTTTCCAGGTTTTACGTGAAGGAATTCAATAATTTTATAGATATCGTGATTAAATTTAATACACAATCCGTTTCTAATATCTGATGTAGATGCCATTTGTACTTTTTATTTTAGATTTTAGAATGTCGATTTTAGATTCATTAAAAACTTAAAATCAACACCTTTTTTAATGTTTTTTATTCTTCAGTTCAGAAATCTAAAATCAGAAATCTAAACTCTAAAATTAATAATTTCCTGAGTAACCTTTCATAATTCCGCGAGAAGAATTTCTGATAAAATCAAGAATTTCATCTCTTTCTGGAGTCGCTTCCATTTCTGCTTCAATTATGCTTAAAGCTTGAGTTGTATTGTAATTCTTTTGGTATAAAATTCTATAAATTTCCTGAATTTCTCTAATTTTTTCAGTGCTGAAACCTCTTCTTCTTAAACCAACCGAGTTAATTCCAACGTAAGACAATGGCTCTTTAGCTGCTTTTGTATAAGGAGGAACATCTTTTCTAACCAAAGATCCTCCAGAAATCATAGCGTGATCACCAATATGAATAAACTGATGAATCGCTGCCAAACCACCGATTACCGCGTGATTTCCCACTACAACGTGACCTGCAAGAGCAACTCCGTTTACGATAATGGCATTATTTCCGATTTCACAATCATGCGCAATATGCGCATAAGCCATTACTAAGCAATTATTACCAATAACAGTTTGTCCAGAAGCAATTGTACCTCTATTAATAGTTACACATTCTCTAATTGTGCAATTGTCTCCAATTATGGCAAGAGAATCTTCGCCCCCAAATTTTAAATCCTGAGGTACTGCAGAAATTACGGCACCTGGAAAAATATTACAATTTTTACCTATACGGGCACCTTCCATAATGGTTACATTTGAACCAATCCAAGTACCATCACCAATAACAACATTATTGTGAATAGTTGTAAATGGTTCGATTACAACGTTTTTAGCGATTTTAGCGCCAGGATGAACATATGCTAATGGTTGATTCATCTGTATATTTTATATTTTAGATTAAAATAGTCTGATTTTGGGCAACAAACCTAAACAATAAATTTGAATAAATTATTATTGTTTTCTTGCAATTTGCGCCATTAATTCTGCCTCAGTAACTAATTTTCCGTTTGCATAAGCATTTGCCTGCATATGACAGATCCCTCTTCTGATAGGAGAAATCAATTCGCATTTGAAAATTAAAGTGTCTCCCGGCAATACTTTATGCTTGAATTTAACATTGTCAATTTTCATGAAATATGTTAAATAGTTTTCAGGATCTGGAACAGTACTTAAAACCAAAATCCCTCCTGTTTGCGCCATTGCTTCTACGATTAACACACCAGGCATAACCGGAGCTTCAGGGAAATGTCCAACGAAGAAATTTTCATTCATCGTTACATTCTTCAAACCAACTACATGACGATCAGACATTTCGATAATTCTGTCGATTAATAAAAATGGAGGTCTGTGAGGCAACATTGCCATGATTTTATGAATATCCATCAATGGCTCCTGATTCAAGTCGTATACAGGAACATGATTTCTCTGTTCTATTTTGATAATTTTTGCTAATTTTTTAGCAAATTGAGTATTTACAAAATGTCCCGGTTTGTTTGCAATAATTTTTCCTTGAATACGAACTCCGATAAGAGACAAATCTCCAATAACATCAAGAAGTTTATGTCTCGCGGCTTCGTTTGGATAATGCAAAGTCAAATTATCTAAAACACCGTTTGGTTTTACAGAAATTTCATCTTTACCAAATGCTTTTTTAAGGTTCTCCATTGTAGACTCAGAGATTTCTTTGTCAACATAAACAATAGCGTTGTTTAAATCTCCACCTTTAATAAGGCCGTTTTCTAACAAAGATTCCAATTCATGCAAGAAACTAAAAGTTCTTGAGCTTGCAATTTCAGATTTAAACTCTGAGATGCTTTTAAGTGTAGCATTTTGAGTACCCAATACTTTTGTACCAAAATCTACCATTGTAGTAACTTGATATTCATCGCTTGGCATTACAAGAATTTCACTTCCTGTAGCTTCGTCAGTAAACGAAATAACTTCTTTTACCACATAAACATTACGATTAGCATCTTGCTCTTCGATTCCAGCTTTTTCAATTGCTTCTACAAAATATTTTGATGAACCATCCATAATTGGAAGTTCAGAGGCATTCAATTCAATAATGATATTATCCAAATCGCAGCCAACAACTGCAGCTAAAACGTGTTCAGGAGTCTGAATTTTTACACCTAATTTCTCAAGATTTGTTCCTCTTTGAGTATTAACAACATAATTAGCATCAGCCTCAATGACTGGCTGGCCTTGCAAATCTACTCTTACAAAAGTGAAACCATTATTAATAGGAGCAGGTTTAAAAGTCATTGTAACTTCTTTTCCAGTGTGTAAACCAACTCCTGTTAGCGAAATTTCATTTTTGATGGTCTTCTGTTTAACCATTATTTCCATTTTTTGGGTTTATTATTTGTTTTTTTAATTCTTCAACTTCGGCAACAATCTTCGGAAAGTTTTTAAAATGAACGTAAGATTTATTAAAATCGCTGTATCCAAGTGATGGCGAGCCTTGTAAAACTTCGTCATCTTTTATATTTCGTCCCACTCCAGACTGTGCCTGAAGTTTAACATTATTTCCAATAGTTAAATGTCCTGCAATACCAACCTGTCCTCCAATCATGCAATTCTCGCCAATTTTTGTAGAACCAGCCACACCGGTCTGTGCTGCGATAACGGTATTTCTACCGATTTCCACATTGTGGGCAATCATAATTTGATTGTCTAATTTTACCCCTTTTCTAATTATAGTAGAACCAAGAGTAGCTCTGTCTATAGTGGTATTGGCACCAATATCTACATTATCTTCAATAATAACATTTCCAATCTGAGGTACTTTATCATACTCTCCATCTTCGTTTGGCGCAAAACCAAAACCATCTGCGCCTATAATAACTCCTGAGTGAATTGTACAATTATTACCAATTACTGTTTCGGAATAAATTTTAGCACCTGCAAAAACAAATACATTGTCTCCAATAGTTACATTGTCACCAATAAAACTGTTTGGATAAATCTTCACATTATTCCCCAAAACAACATTCTGTCCAATATAGCTAAAGCTTCCTAAATATAAATTTTCTCCATATTTAGTTCCCTCAGACATAAATGACTGTGGCTCAATGCCCGTTTTATTCAGTTTTACTTGATTGTAAAAATGTAAAAGTTTAGAGAAAGCCGAATAAGCATCTTCAACTTTAATAAGTGTAGTTGTAATTTCTTGCTCTGGAACAAAGCTATCGTTAACAATAGTAACCGTAGCTTTTGTACTATATATATAGTTTATATATTTCGGATTTGCTAAGAAAGTAAGCGACCCTTCATCGCCTTCTTCTATCTTAGAAAGTTTAGAAACCTCTGCATTGGGATTACCAACAACTTCTCCTTCTAAAATTCCTGCTATTTGTTCTGCTGTAAATTTCATCGCGACAAAAATATAAAAAATAGGTTTTAAATGTTAATTTTAGATAAGTTGTTTTGGAAAACAGATGTAATATTTTGTCACCAATTTCGATAACGATTTCAGATTCAGCTGGTCAGAAGCTTCAACAACGTCTTCAATTGTCCTATCTTTTTTCAAAATCCTTATAGGTTCGGCTTCTTTACTATACGCCTGGTTCTTAATTTTCCCACGAAAAATAAAATATCCCGCCTCTAATTGACTAATATGATGCATTTCTGCAAATTCCTCTTTTAATGCCTGAGATTCTTCCATCGGAATTTTTTCGACACTCATTTTTATTTTGAGTAAATCTCTGTTAATGATCATTTTGCTTAACGTTCTAAGGACAAAATCATCTTGTCGTTGCCAAGCTTTTAGAGCACTTATAATGTCAAAATCGTCAAGTTGCGAAAACAGTTCCAGTTTTGAGGCATCAAAGTCATCCAATGTCACTTTGTTATTCATAAAATAAGAAAGCGGTTCACTGCAAGGAAGTGCAATTCCTTTCAAAGTAAGTTCTTTTGCTCTTTTTAAAACTTTCATCAAAATCAATTCAGCGACCAAACTAGTCTTATGTAGATAAGCCTGCCAGTACATTAATCGTCTTGAAAGAAGAAACTTTTCTACAGAATAAATCCCTTTTTCTTCTATTACCAAAACATCGTCTACTACATTCATCATCTGAATCAATCGTTCAGAATTGACATTTCCTTCTGCTACTCCAGTATAAAAACTGTCGCGTTTTAGATAATCCATTCGATCCATATCTAACTGGCTAGAAATCAGCTGCAACATGAATTTCCTATGATATTCGCCCTTAAAAACCTGAATGGCAAGACTTAATCTTCCTTCAAATTCTTCGTTTAGCTGATTCATAAACAAAAGCGAAATCGCTTCGTGATGAACATCTTCTACAATACTACTTTCCATTGCATGAGAAAAAGGACCATGCCCTATATCATGCAGCAAAATCGCTATCAATAATGCACATTCTTCCTCACTTGAGATTGCAACACCTTTAAAACGAAGTGTATCTACAGCTTTCTGCATCAAATGCATACAACCTAAGGCATGATGAAAACGTGTATGATTTGCTCCTGGATACACCAAATACGAAAGTCCCATTTGAGAAATACGACGCAGACGCTGAAAATACGGATGCTGGATTAAGTCGTAAATAAGCTCGTTCGGAATCGTAATAAAGCCGTATATAGGATCATTGAATATTTTTAACTTATTAATTTGCGTCACTACTAGGTTATTTTTTTGGTCAACAAATATAAGTAAATAACAACAAAGAGTTTGGTGTTTTTTGTTTAAAAATAGGATACCGAATAATTGTGATTTTCAGGAGAGTGTTTCTGAAAAAAGTAAAATTCAACTAAAAATCGACATAAATCTTCGATAATTTTATACTATTTTTAATACTTTTTAAGTTCTATAGCTTTAAATTGCAGTAAAATTAAATTAATTTATGGATAAGATAAAAATACTTTGGGTCGATGATGAAATCGATCTTTTGAAACCACATATATTATTTCTAGAAAAGAAAAACTACAGCGTGACTACCTGTAATAACGGTCTTGACGCAGTGACACTGTTTGAAGAAGAGAATTTTGACATTGTTTTTTTGGATGAAAATATGCCCGGAATGAGCGGTTTGGAAACGCTTTCTGAAATGAAAGAGAAAAAATCTGCGATTCCGATGATTATGATTACCAAAAGCGAGGAAGAATACATTATGGAGGAAGCCATTGGTTCTAAAATCGCCGACTATTTGATTAAACCAGTAAATCCAAATCAGATTTTGCTTAGTCTGAAAAAAAACTTGGACGATTCGAGACTGATTACAGAAAAAACAACTTTAGATTATCAGAAAGAATTTAGAAAAATTGCAATGGAATTGGCAATGGTTAATTCTTATGAAGACTGGATTGAATTGTATAAAAAGTTATTGTTTTGGGAATTAAAACTCGAAGACATCAACGATACAGCGATGATCGAAATTCTGGAATCTCAGAAAGTAGAAGCCAATTCACAATTTGGAAAATATATTGAACGAAACTACGAAGACTGGTTTGCTCCAAAAGCAGAAAAACCAATTATGTCGAATACTTTATTTAAAGAACTGGTTGTTCCTGAAATTAAAAAGAAAGACAAACCCGTCCTTTTTGTAGTTATTGACAATCTTCGCTACGACCAATGGAAGTCGTTTGAAACCGTTATTTCTAATTATTATAAACTCGAAAAAGAGGTTCCGTATTTTTCAATTCTGCCGACTGCAACGCAATATGCCCGTAATTCTATCTTCTCAGGACTTATGCCTCTAGAAATGGAAAAACAGTTTCCGCAATATTGGAAAAATGATATTGAAGAGGGAGGAAAAAATCTTTATGAAGCCGAATTTCTATCAGCTCAGCTAAAACGTCTTGGTTTAAATATTAAGGAAGATTACTTTAAAATCACAAACTACGCAGGCGGTAAAAAACTGGCAGAAAACTTCAAAGCTTTAAAAGGAAATGACTTAGTAACTGTTGTCTACAATTTTGTGGATATGCTTTCGCACGCTAAAACCGAAATGGAAGTAGTTAAAGAGCTAGCTTCTGACGACAAAGCGTATCGTTCATTGACCTTAAGCTGGTTTAAGAATTCTCCTTTACTCGAAATTATTCAGCAAGCGCAGTTATTGGGTTTCAAACTAATATTGACAACAGATCACGGAACGATAAACGTAAAGAATCCGTCGAAAGTTGTGGGTGATAAAAACACAAGCTTAAACTTACGTTATAAAACTGGACGTAGTTTGACCTACGAACAAAAAGATGTGTATGTCGTGAAGGAACCAAAAACACTTGGCCTTCCTGCTATTAATATGAGTAGTTCGTTTATTTTTGCCAAAAACGATTTCTTTCTGGCCTATGTAAACAATTACAATCATTATGTAAGTTATTACAAAAACACCTACCAGCACGGCGGTATTTCGCTAGAAGAAATGATCATTCCGTTTTTGGTATTCAATCCTAAATAATTTTAAGATTGTCACGAATTTGGCAGATTTACACTAACAAATTTTTACACAAAAAGTATATTTTAATTCGTGAAAATTTGTGAAATTCGTGGCAAAAACATACAAAGCAATGAATATCATTTTTTCATTAGACCAAATTCAACAAACCGCCGAGCAGATTATTGCTTCAAACCCTAAAAAAATCATTCTTTTTAATGGAGAAATGGGAGTTGGAAAAACAACGCTAATCAAGCAATTGTGCAAAACTTTAGGAGTTAAAGACGCCACCAGCAGTCCAACTTTTTCTTTAGTAAACGAATACCAAATTCCAGACAGTAAAAAAGTATACCACTTTGATTTCTACAGAATAAAAAACGAAACCGAAGCGCTAGACATGGGAGTTGATGATTATCTCTATTCTGGCAATTGGTGTTTTATCGAATGGTCTGAAAAAATTGCAAATCTGCTTCCGGAAGAATATTCGACCCTAAATATTGAGTTGTTAGAGGATGGAAAAAGAAATTTAGAATTAATATAAAGGTTTATGACTCCCGAAGAAAAACACAATTGTATTGACCCTGATGAACTAAGAAAAGATATTGAAGTCAATATTGAAAAATATGGCCTTCAAGTCATAATGATTGAAGCAACTGATTACTTACCTTCATTTGCTTATAGTATAGGATTATGGCAAAAATACAATCATCCAGAAATTATTTGTTTTGGATTATCAACTTCTCTCCTTCATAAAATAATAAATAATGTTGCTGAAATAATTAAAGCCGGAGAATCTATTATAACCGAAAAAAACTATTTCGATAGAATTTTTGACAATAGCAAAGCTCAATTTTTAAAAGTTGCTACACAAAGTATTGATGATTATTTTGGTACTGCAATAAACTTTTACGATAGAAATGATTTTCCAACCCTTCAACTTGTTTGGACAGATCGAAATGATAAATTCCCTTGGGAAGAAAATTTTGAAGAAGAATTTTTATACAGACAACCTCTATTAGATAGAAACAGCAATTTTAAATTTCTAGAACCAAAAAATCTAAGCGCTTTTACCACAAAGCAATGGCTTGACGGAAAACCCATAATTAGAGTTTATCATGATGATGAAGGCGATTGGATATTTTTGACTGATGACGAATCGTCAACTGAGAACACAATTATTGTTGCATTAGAACAACTTGTATTAAAAGACAATTCTTTAAATCAAGTTTTTGACCTTGAATACGGAGAAGAAGCTGAAAGAAAATACATTGGTTCTGAATGGATAAGAAAAAACACAGAATGTAATGACGAAGAATAACACAATATACATAATCCCCTTTTCTCCGGACCTAAAAGAACACATCAAAACTTTAAATATTGCCTGGCTTGAAAAATATTTCAAAGTAGAAGAAAAAGATCACTTAACACTTTCAAATCCTCAGGAAGAAATAATCGATAAAGGTGGAATGATTTTTTACGCAAAATACAACGATGAAATTCTTGGAACTGCATCATTAATGAAAGTAAATGATTCAACCTTCGAATTAAGCAAAATGGCCGTTTCGGATAAAGCGCAAGGATTAGGAATTGGTAATAAACTTCTGGAACATTGCATCAATGTTGCCAAAGAGAACAATATTCAAACCCTCTTTTTGTATTCGAACACAATACTTCTTCCCGCGATTCATTTGTACAGGAAGTTTGGTTTTTATGAAATTCCTTTAGAAAAAGGAGTTTATGCAAGAGCCGATATTAAAATGGAGAAAAAAATATCTTAACATTCTGATTGCAGTATTAGCAGAATTTTTGCATTAATTTTAAATCTTTTTACGTAATTTGTACCCTTAATTTTTTGCATCACACATGTCAATAACCTTAACTCCGTTTACAAAACAACAATTGCTGCCACAAGAAGAAAAGCTTGAGGTGGGACGTTTTAAAAGAGAACTTTTTATAGGAATCCCTAAAGAAACAAGTTATCAGGAACGTCGTATTTGTTTAACTCCGGATGCTGTTAATTCATTAACCTATGAAGGTCATCGTGTAATGATTGAATCTGGCGCAGGCGAAAGTTCAAGTTACACCGACAAAGAATACAGTGATGCAGGTGCAGAAATTACAAGAGACACCAAAAAGGTTTTTGGCTGTCCGTTTCTTTTAAAAGTTGAACCGCCAACTTTGGCAGAAATTGAAATGATAAATCCCGAAACCGTTATTATTTCGGCTATTCAGCTTAAAACTAAAAAGAAAGAATACTTTGAAGCTTTAGCGCAGAAAAAAGTCACGGCTCTTGCTTTTGAATATATTAAAGATGAAGACGGATCTTACCCCGCTGTGAAATCTTTAAGCGAGATTGCAGGAACGGCTTCGATTCTAATCGCTTCCGAATTAATGATTACAAATGAGTTCGGAAAAGGACTTTTATTTGGAAATATTACAGGCGTACCTCCTACCGAAGTTGTAATTTTAGGAGCTGGAACTGTTGGAGAATTTGCGGCAAAAACCGCAATCGGATTAGGTGCCAATGTAAAAGTTTTTGACAATTCGATTACAAAACTTCGTCGTCTTCAAAATAATTTAAGTCAGAGAATTTTCACTTCAACCATACAACAAAAAGGTCTCTTAAAAGCGTTAAGACGCTGTGATGTTGCAATCGGAGCTATGCGTGGAAAAGAAAGATGTCCAATCGTAGTTAGCGAAACTATGGTAGAACATATGAAAAAAGGCGCCGTAATTGTAGATGTAAGCATCGATACAGGCGGTTGTTTTGAAACTTCGGAAGTTACGACTCACGAAAAACCGACTTTCATTAAAAACAATGTTCTACATTATTGCGTACCCAATATTCCTTCTAGATATTCTAAAACCGCTTCATTATCAATAAGTAACATTTTAACTCCTTATCTGCATCAAATTGCTGAAGATGGCGGAATCGAAAGTGCCATCAGATGCAACAAAGGGCTGAAGAACGGAATTTATCTTTATCACGGAATCCTAACAAACAAAGCTATTGGCGACTGGTTTGATTTACCTGATAACGATATTAATTTACTTGTATTTTAAAGGAACTTTAATGTACCTTTGCAAAAAAAATATTTCATGAAGTTTATACATCGTTTTGCTTATTATTTAATTGGTCTTGTAATTGGAAGTTTTGTTGTTTCTATGGTTTTTATCGGAAAAGATACCCGATGCAACTATTTTCCAAATGCTCGAGTTTTAAATAATCTAAGAACAAAACCATTTGAGTATTCACCTAAAGCAATCCAGGTTTTAAATGAAAAGTGGGTCAATAAAGATGACATCAAAAACACTCTGACCTACGGAGATGTCGATTTTGATCAAAGTAATGTTCCGTCTAAAGGTGGAAAATTATATATAATTGAAGGAAAAACAGTCACGAATAAAGAAATAATTTTAAAAGTGACTAATTACGAAAAGAAAGCGGTCTTAGAAGAAATTATAAAAAAATAGTTTTTCTGTCATTTCGACTGAAAGGAGAAATCGCACTAGAATTTCCGCAAAGTAAAATTCAATCTTTGTAGAGTTTCTAGTGCGATTTCTCCTTTCAGTCGAAATGACAAAATTGAGAAAAAAAGCAAAGCTTGCCCCTTTGTCACTTCTAAAAAACTACCACTCGATTTCCTCCAATCCTTTTGATCTTAAAAAATCATTTGTTTGGCTAAAGTGTTTATTTCCAAACCAAAATCCTCTATTTGCACTTAGTGGCGAAGGATGTCCAGATTTTAAAATATGATGTTTTGAAGCATCAATCAAAGATGCTTTTTTTTGTGCAAAACCTCCCCAAAGTAAAAAGACTACATTTTCTTTTTCCTCAGAAATTTTCTTAATCACAGCATCTGTAAATTTTTCCCAACCTTTACCTTGATGACTTCCCGCTTCCGACTGTCTTACTGTTAAGGTTGCATTCAACAGAAAAACACCTTGATCGGCCCAGCGTTCTAGATTTCCAGTTTTGGGAAGAGGTTTTCCTAAATCAGTTTCAATTTCTCTGAAGATATTATATAAAGAAGGCGGAAATGGAATTCCATCATTCACAGAAAAACACAAACCGTTTGCCTGATTTGGTCCGTGATAAGGATCTTGCCCAATTATGACCACTTTCACTTCATCAAAATGACAATGATCGAATGCCGAAAAAATCTGGTTGCCCTTCGGATAACAAACATTTGCTACATATTCTGATTTTACAAAATCAATTAAAGTACTGAAATATGGTTTTTCAAATTCTTCATTCAAAACAGGTTTCCAAGAAGAATGCATTTTTACGTCCATAACTTTTTTTTTGCGAATTTCAGAAATTAATACTAAAAATCATATTTATAGCACTATAATTTTAGATTTCAATGATAATGTTTTTGTACTTTTGCCTTTACTTTCATAAAGTTATTAAATGATCAGTATTACCGAAAAAACATTACAAGACTTACAATTTCCAACCGTACTCGAAACCATTTCAGATGGATGTAACACAGATATTGGAAAAGAAAAAGCTTTAGAAATAAAACCATTCAGAAATAAAGAAGAATTGATGCAGGCTTTGATGCAGACATCAGAGTATGTTTCTTCTTTTCAAAACAACAACGCAATTCCAAACCACGGATTTGATGCAATTTCTCATGAAATAAAATTTCTCGCAATCGAAGACAGTTTTCTTGAAGTTGGTAGTTTTAGAAAAATTGCCAACCTTTCTGCAACAGTAAATGTCTTATTGAACTTCTTAAAAAAGTTTGATGATTATTATCCTAATCTGAATGCAAGAGCTTCCCGCGTTGAATTGACGAAAGATATCTTAACAGCAATTGACGCTATTGTTGACAAATATGGAGAAATCAAAGACAATGCTTCTCCCGCTTTGGCTGGCATTCGCCAAAATATGAATCTGGTTCGAGGCAAGGTAAATCAAAGTTTTGGCGTTGCCTTAACTCAGTACAACAGCTTAGGTTATTTAGATGACATCAAAGAAAGCTTTGTACAAAACCGTAGAGTTTTAGCGGTTTTGGCTATGTATCGCCGTAAGGTAAAAGGTTCAATTTTAGGAAGTTCTAAAACTGGAAGCATTGCCTACATCGAACCGGAAGCGACTTTGAAATATTCTAGAGAATTAGCCAATTTGGAATATGAAGAGAAAGAAGAAATTACAAGAATTCTAAAAAATCTATCTAATGTAATTCGTCCTTACCTTCCATTATTAATCGAATATCAGGATTTTTTAAGCGACATTGATGTTGTTGCTGGAAAAGCAAAATATGCAAATCGCATAAATGGAATTCTCCCAACAATCACAGAAGAAAGAAGATTGTTTTTTAGAGAAGCCTATCATCCGATTTTGTATTTAAACAACAAACAAAAGAAGGAAGTAACTCATCCACAGACAATTGAGCTAAAACAAGAAAACAGAATTATTGTAATTTCTGGGCCAAATGCCGGAGGGAAAACCATTTCTTTAAAAACAGTTGGGTTATTGCAATTAATGTTGCAATCGGGAATTTTGATTCCAGTTCACGAGCGAAGTGAAACTTTCTTATTTGATAGAATCTTAACGGATATTGGAGACAATCAATCTATTGAAAATCATTTAAGCACCTATTCGTATCGTTTAAAAAACATGAATTACTTTTTAAAGAAATGTAATCATAAAACCATGTTTTTGATTGACGAATTTGGTACAGGTTCTGATCCTGAATTGGGTGGTGCTTTAGCGGAAATTTTCTTGGAAGAATTTTATCATCGTGAAGCTTTCGGAATTATTACAACGCATTATTCTAATTTAAAAATTCTCGCAAACGAATTACCATACGCGACAAATGCGAACATGATGTTTGACGAAAAATCTCTTGAACCAATGTACAAATTGGCTTTGGGTCAAGCGGGAAGTTCGTTCACTTTTGAGGTCGCTCAAAAAAATGGTATTCCTTTTGGACTAATCAATCGTGCGAAAAAGAAAATTGAAGTTGGAAAAGTTCGTTTTGACAAAACCATTGCTACTCTTCAGAAAGAACGTTCAAAACTGGAAAAAACTTCTTTGAATTTAAAAGAAGAAGAAACACGCGCTCGTGAAGAAAGCAAAAAGATGGAAAACATCAATACCAAAATCCAACAAAAATTAGAAAGCTATCAGGAATTATATGATAGCAATCAGAAAGTAATTTACATTGGACAAAAAATTGACGATATCGCTGAAAAATATTTCAACAACAAAAACAAAAAAGAACTTATTGGTGAATTTTTGAAAATTGTTGAGATTGAAAATTCTAAACGCAAAAAGGCAACTCCAAAAGAAACAAAAGCAAAAGTTGAAAAACAAAAAGAAATTATTGCTGAAGTAACTGTAAAAGTAGAAGAGATTCGAAAAGAGAAAAAAGAAAAGAAACTCAAACCAGTAGTAGAAAAACCAAAACCAATTTTAAAAGTTGGTGATCGAGTAAGAATGCTTGATGGAAGATCTGTCGGAAGTATCGATTTGATTGAAAAAAATAAAGCAACTGTAAATTATGGAATTTTTACTTCGAAAGTAAGTTTGGATGAATTAGAATTAGTCGAAGCTGTAAAAAAGTAATTTTTTAGTTATAGAGGCTAATTCTTAACTTAGAAAACAGTAAAAAAAAGACCAAAACTAAAACAAAGCGATTTAAGGCACGATAATTTAATAGATAATAAATTAGGTTGATTATTTCTAAAAATAGATTAAAATTAATTTATGAAGCTCAATTTTGATATCCAAAAATTATTAAAAACAAAATATCAATAGATTTTCAATATAATCATCTTTTTTACTCTGTTTATTGTTCATTCTAGTCATTTTTATACATACCAGAACTTAAAATATTAAATCTAAATTTCTATTTTTAATGGAAAGTCTTCCAAAAGATAAAAAAATCATTCTTTTTGATGGAGTTTGCAATCTCTGTGATTCTGCTGTTCAGTTTATTATCAAGCACGACAAAAAGGATGTTTTCAGATTTGTGGCATTACAGTCAGAATTAGGAACGAAAATTTGCAAATACTTAGGAATTAGTTTTTCAAAAATGGATAGTATAATTTTATACAATCCAGGAACTGCCTATTTCTATAAATCTTCGGCCGTAATTGAAATAGCAAAAAATTTTGGCGGGTTTTGGAAACTGCTTTTGATTTTTAGAATTGTACCCATTTTTATTAGCGATAAAATTTATGATTATGTTGCCAAAAATAGATACAATTGGTATGGCAAAAAAGAAAGTTGCATGCTTCCCACTACTGAATTGAAATCAAAGTTTCTTTAAATTTTTAAATTCCAATTTAAAAATTCCAAATTCCAATTTAATACATTTTAGTACAACCCGACAGGTTTTAAAACCTGTCGGGTTTACTTTTCGAATACATTTCAAATCCTAACTAAAAAATCCCAAACTCCGATAAATTTGGAATTTGGGATTTTCAAAAATTGTAAATTAACTAAAATTATCTAATTAATTTTCTGTATTTAATACGTTTTGGCGTTAAGTCGTTACCAAGACGTTTCTTTTTATTTTCTTCATATTCAGTAAAACTTCCTTCGAAAAAATAAACTTCAGAATCTCCTTCAAAGGCCAAGATGTGTGTACAGATTCTATCTAAAAACCATCTGTCGTGCGAAATAATTACTGCGCAACCTGCAAAATTTTCCAAACCTTCTTCAAGAGCACGAAGTGTATTTACGTCAAGATCGTTCGTTGGCTCATCCAGTAAAAGTACGTTTCCTTCTTCTTTCAATGTCATTGCCAAATGTAGACGGTTACGCTCTCCACCAGACAACATCGAAACTTTTTTGTTTTGCTCACCGCCACCAAAATTAAAACGTGACAAATAAGCCCTTGAGTTTACTTGCTTTCCTCCCATCATAATTAATTCCTGACCATCAGCAAAGTTTTCCCAAATCGATTTATTCGGATCAATATTAGAGTGTGACTGATCTACATAAGCAATTTTTACAGTTTCACCAACCGTAAATTCACCGCTATCTGTAGCTTGTTCTCCCATAATCATTTTGAAAATAGTAGATTTACCAGCGCCGTTTGGTCCGATAATTCCAACAATACCAGCTTGTGGCAAAGTAAAATTCAAATTATCGTACAACAATTTATCACCAAATGCTTTTGCAACCTTCTTAGCCTCAATAACATTTGTTCCTAAACGAGGCCCATTTGGAATATAAATCTCTAATTTCTCGTCTAGTTGTTTTTGATCTTCATTCAATAATTTGTCGTAGTTCTGTAAACGCGCTTTCTGTTTAGTCTGACGACCTTTTGCACCTTGACGAACCCACTCCAACTCACGCTCCAAAGTTTTTCTACGTTTAGAAGCTACTTTTTCTTCCTGCGCTAAACGATTCGATTTTTGATCCAACCAAGAAGAATAGTTTCCTTTCCACGGAATACCCTCTCCTCTATCCAACTCTAAAATCCATCCAGCAACATTATCAAGGAAGTAACGGTCGTGTGTTACAGCAATTACAGTTCCAGCATATTGTGCTAAATGCTGCTCTAACCAAAGAACTGACTCAGCATCAAGGTGGTTGGTAGGCTCATCCAGAAGCAGTACATCTGGCTGTTGCAACAACAGACGACATAAAGCTACACGACGACGCTCTCCACCGGAAAGATTTTTGATTGGAGTATCGCCTTCTGGAGTACGCAACGCATCCATTGCGATTTCTAATTTTGTATCGATTTCCCAAGCACCTAGAGCATCAATTTTATCTTGCAATGCCGCTTGACGATCCATCAATTTGTCCATTTTATCTGGATCTGAATAGTTTTCTTCAAGACCAAATAAATCATTAATTTGGTTATATTCTTCTAAAACTGCCATCGTTTCTGCAGCACCTTCACGAACAATTTCGATAACCGTTTTAGAATCATCAAGAATTGGCTCCTGCTCTAAATATCCTACTGTATAACCAGGTTGAAAAACCACATCTCCTTGATAGTTCTTATCTACACCTGCAATAATTTTTAAAAGAGAAGATTTTCCAGAACCGTTAAGTCCCAAAATACCAATCTTAGCTCCGTAAAAGAAACTAAGGTAAATATTCTTAAGAACTGGTTTGTCTGCTCCTTGATAGGTTTTACTCAATTTCTGCATTGAGAAAATTACTTTCTTATCGTCTGACATTTTTTATTTTTAATTAAATTATTTTATATTTTCTTATTGAAATCGAATTAAACTCTTCCTTTTAAAGCATTAAAAACCCATGCATTAGCTAAAAAACCTACTCCAACAGCACCAAATCCCCATCCGGAAACATCGCTATATCTAAAAGCGCCGAGACCTATAAGCAAAAAACCCATAAGCACCATAATAAAAGTTGCCCATCCTAAAACAGTATTTTTATTCATTCCCATAATTGCGTATAATTTTAGTAGTTCAATTTTTTCGAAATGCAAATATCGTGAATTTTAGGCGATTTAATTAAATATTTTATAGAGCATTTCTTTTAACAAATCGCCTTGAGACAAAGCATTGGCACCCACGCCTTTACTTTTAATATCGATATCTCGTAAAGCCCCCACAATCTGACTCACCTTTCGCATTGGGTAATTTTTAATAGCCAAATCGTATTCTTTGAGAAAGAACGGATTTACACCTATAGCCGCTGCAACGTTTTTTGGATTTTTATCTTTCAAGCCATGGTATTTTAATAATTGAACAAAAAAGCCAAAAACCAAACCTGTAGTCATAACAAGCGGATATTCTTTGGGATTATGTGCAAAATTCTCAGCTATCTTGTATGCTTTTAACTGATTGCGCTCTCCAATCGCTTTTCGAAGTTCAAATACATTATAATCTTTACTAAATCCAATATTCTCTTCAATATGTTGTGGCGTAATCATGGTTCCTTTCGGTAGAATAATCTGCAGTTTTTCTAGTTCATTATTGATTTTACTCAAATCAGTACCTAAAAATTCTACCAGCATGGCATTTGCTTTTGGGTCGATTGTATATTTTTTTCCAGCCAGAATACGTTTTATCCAATCTCCAACCTGATTTTCATATAATTTTTTACTTTCAAAAACGACTCCCTTCTGTGCCAACAGTTTGGTTACTTTTTTACGCTTGTCCAACGTTTTATACTTATAACAGAAAACAAGTACTGTAGTCGTCATCGGATTATCTACATACGATTCTATTTTATCAATAGTTCGAGACAAATCTTGTGCTTCTTTAACAATAACAACCTGACGTTCAGCCATCATTGGATAACGTTTAGCCGTCGAAACAATATCATCTACAGAAACATCCCTTCCGTACAAAACGGTCTGATTGAATCCTTTTTCTTCTTCGGCTAAAACATTCTGTTCAATATATTCAGACAGCTTATCTATATAATAAGGTTCATCACCCATTAAAAAATAGATTGGCTTAATATTACCTGCCTTTATATCGTTAACAATTTTTATTACTTCGTCCATTAAATATTGTTTCAAGTTTAAAGTTTCAAGTTATCGTTTCAAAACTTGAAACTTTAAACTTGAAACCTGAAACTATTTTATATTTTTGCTTTATGCTTAAACTAAATTTTCCAGCTTATACTTTCCGATTCAAAAATAGCGAAAATAAAGTGTCTATTTTTGATGAAATCAGGAAAAAATTTATAATTCTTACGCCCGAAGAATGGGTCCGTCAGCATGTAGTTCATTATCTAATGAATGAAAAAAAATACCCAAAATCTTTGATAAACGTAGAGAAAGTTTTAACTGTCAACGGATTAAGAAAACGTTATGATGTAGTAGTATTTAATTCAGACGGTTCTATACATATTTTAGTAGAATGCAAAGCGCCAGAAGTAAAAATATCTCAGGCAACTTTTGACCAAATTGCACGTTATAATATGACAATGCAGGCACGGTTTTTGAATGTCACAAACGGACTAAACCATTTTTATTGTC
This sequence comes from Flavobacterium procerum, assembly GCF_042431625.1. Lineage (NCBI taxonomy): Bacteria > Pseudomonadati > Bacteroidota > Flavobacteriia > Flavobacteriales > Flavobacteriaceae > Flavobacterium > Flavobacterium procerum. Next base: position 220,867 of record NZ_JBHLYW010000022.1, read on the forward strand.
AAATGGATTTTGAAAACGAAAAATACGAGTTTTTAAGAAACCTGCCAGACTATAAAGAAAACCATTAAAAATAAATAATTACAATACTTTTGGATAAAATAGCAGTTGTCATTTTAAATTGGAACGGAGTAAAATTGCTGGAGCAATTTTTACCATCTGTTATTCAATTTTCAGATGGCGCAACCATTTACGTTGCCGATAACGATTCTACAGACAACTCAATAGAATTCGTTACAGAAAAATTCCCTACCGTTAAGATTGTCAAAAATTCGGGTAATCATGGTTTTGCAAAAGGCTACAATGATGCCTTAAAACATATTGATGCTGAAATTTACGCATTAGTAAATTCAGATATTGAAGTAACCGAAAATTGGCTTAAACCAATTTTAGAAACTTTTGAGAACGAAAAACAAACCGCTATTATTCAACCTAAAATTCTTGATTATAAAAATAAAGAATACTTCGAATATGCTGGTGCAGCGGGCGGTTTTATTGATAAATACGGATTCCCGTTCTGTAGAGGAAGAATTTTCGAAACTGTAGAAAAAGATAACGGACAATATAATGATGATTGTGAATTATTCTGGGCTTCCGGAGCTTGTTTCTTTATAAGAAAAAATGTTTATCATCAGCTTGAAGGTTTTGACGAAAGCTTTTTTGCGCATCAGGAAGAAATAGATTTGTGCTGGCGCGCTTCAAACGAAGGCCATATCATAAAATACAATCCAGCATCAAAAGTGTTCCATGTTGGCGGAGCAACTTTGCAACAGGGAAATCCAAAAAAGACCTATTTGAACTTTAGGAATTCATTATTAATGTTGGTTAAAAATCTGCCAAAAAGAGGATTGTTTTTTGTGATTTTCTTCAGAATGATTTTAGACGGAATAGCAGGTATTCGATTTCTTACACAAGGCAAATTCGGACATACTTTTGCTGTTTTGAAGGCGCATTTTTCATTTTATTGCTTATCTTTAAAATATTTAAAAAAACGAAAAGATTTTCAGATACAGCAATACTATACCGTAAAAAGTATCGTTTTCCTTTATTATATCAGGAAAATAACCTTATTTAAAGATATCTTTAACAGTATTCAAAATATTTAAAACTAAATTTGTAATCAAGTCTAATTAAAATTAAATTTATGAGAAAAATAGTAATAGCACTATCAGTACTAATGGCTTTAACGTCGTGCGTTTCTAAAAAAGAATATGCGGCTTTGGAAGCTAAGAACAAAGAGATTCAAGATCTATTAAATTCCTGCACTGTTAAACTAAACACTTGTTTAGAAGAAAAAGCGGGATTAGCTGCTACTGCTGAAAGCTACAAGCAACATAATCAAGACCTTATAAGTACTTCTAAAGATTTAACGGTTTTAACTACTAAAGGAGCAGAAAATCTTGAAAAATCTCTAGAGAGCTTAAAAGAGAAAGATTTGAAAATTTCAAGACTTCAGGATGCTTTAACTAAAAAAGACAGTGTTACTTTAGCATTAGTTACAAGCTTAAAAGGTTCAGTTGGAATTAATGATCCAGACATCGAAATCAATGTAGAAAAAGGAGTTGTATTTATTTCTATTGCAGATAAATTATTATTTAAAAGCGGAAGCTATGACGTAAGCGACAAAGCTAAGTCTGTTTTAGCTAAAGTTGCAAAAGTTGTTAACGACAAACCTGATTTCGAATGTATGGTTGAAGGACACACAGATGACGTTCCATACAAAAGCAACGGAGTTATCTTAGACAACTGGGATCTAAGTGTGAAACGTTCTACTTCAATCGTTCGTGTATTAACAAACGATCTAGGTGTAAATCCTGCTAAATTAATTGCAGCTGGTAGAAGTTCATACGTGCCTTTAGCAGCAAACGACTCTGCAGAGAACAAAGCTCGTAACAGAAGAACTCGTATTGTGGTTATGCCAAAAATCGATCAGTTCTATGATATGATTGAAAAAGAAATGAAAAAACAAGCAAAATAATCCTTGTAATACATTATAAAATAAAAAAGCAGGTCCTTCGACCTGCTTTTTTTATATTCTTAATTTTTTAATAACCAATTAATTAAAAATTAAGAATAGCGTTATTTTATAATTAACTAACTAAATTTTAACTGGTAATAAAGTTAGTCAATTATTTCAAGACTATTACACAATAGAAGTAATTTTTTACAAAATATCAATATCTCCCTTTCCTTCTCTTACAATAACAGGCTCATGTTCAGACAAATCGATTATTGTTGATCCTACATTATCTCCGTATCCGCCATCAATTACAAGATCAACCAGATGCTGCCATTTTTCAAAAATCAATTCTGGATCAGTTGTGTACTCTATAACATCATCTTCATCACGGATAGAAGTCGAAACAACAGGATTTCCTAATTGACGAACAATTTCTAAAATAATGTTATTATCAGGAACACGAATACCAACGGTTGTTTTCTTTTTAAATTCTTTAGGAAGATTGTTATTTCCTGGCAAGATAAACGTATAAGGCCCTGGCAACGCCCTCTTCAAAATTTTAAAAGTCGAAGTATTGATCTGACGTACATAATCTGAAAGATTGCTCAAGTCGTGACAAATAAACGAAAAGTTCGCTTTTTCTAATTTTACTCCTTTAATTTTTGCAATTTTTTCTAAAGCTCTAGAATTGGTAATATCACAGCCAAGACCGTAAACAGTATCTGTTGGATAAATTACCAATCCGCCATTCTGAAGCACTTTTACAACTTTTGCAATCGCCGCTTCACTAGGTTTATCTGGATATATTTTAATAAATTCAGCCATTTTCTTTTTGTTTCAAGTTTTTATTTGTTTTAAGTTTCAAGTATGCGCTTCAAAAACTTGAAACCTCAAAACCTGAAACTTGAAACTTTATTTATCCTACAACGTCTAACTTAGCAAATCTTAGCAACAATTTCTTAATTCCGCCTACTTCAAATTTGATTTCAGCTTTTCTATCTGCACCAACGCCTTCAAGGTTTACTACCTCTCCTTTTCCGAAACGTTCGTGCATCACAATATTTCCTACTGTTAATTTGCTGTCAAACAAATTTGAATTCCCGCTGCTTGGCGCATTACCAGAAACCGGTTTTAACTTCCTAATATTCAAATCTGGTTTCGGGCTATTATCTGTAATGTGTTTAGGTGGAGTTCCTCCTACCGGTTTATTTAATCGGAGTTTTGATTTATCTACATCACCAAAAATGTCGCCGTCAATTGGTGATTTATAGCGATAATTCGTTTCGGCTGGCGTTAAATATTCTAAAAATTGCCCATCAATTTCTTCAATAAAACGTGATGGTTCACTATCTGTCAGTTTTCCCCAACGATAACGGGACTGTGCATATGTCAAATACGCCTGATGTTCTGCACGAGTTAAGGCAACGTAAAACAAACGGCGCTCTTCTTCCAATTCACTTCTTGTACTCATACTCATGGCACTCGGAAACAAATCTTCTTCCATACCCACCACAAAAACGTGAGGAAACTCCAATCCTTTTGCTAAGTGAATCGTCATCAACGCTACACGATCATCGTCATTAGTATCTTTATCTAAATCGGTTGCCAAGGCAACATCTTCCATAAATTCAGAAAGTGCTCCTCGAGCTCCGTCAATTTCTCTTTGTCCTTCTGTAAAATCTTTAATACCGTTTAAAAGCTCTTCTATATTCTGAATCTTTGCCATTCCTTCTGGAGTAGCATCTTTTTTCAATTCTTGAACAAGACCAGTTTTTTTTGCCACATGGTCTGTAATATAAAAAGCATCCTGATTTTGGTCGATTACCTGAAAACTCTGAATCATTGTAACAAAATCTTTCAGTTTGTTTTTGGTACCGGCATTCAGTTTTAAATCAATTTTATCAATATTCACCATAACCTCCCAAATGGAACGTTTATAGTGATTGGCCGCAATAGTTAGTTTTTCTATGGTTGTATCTCCAATTCCACGCGCTGGATAATTAATGACACGAATCAGTGCTTCTTCATCTTTCGGATTTAGAACAAGGCGTAGATAACACAAAACATCTTTAATTTCTTTACGCTGGTAAAATGACAATCCTCCATAAATTCGGTACGGAATATCTCTTTTTCTTAATGCATCCTCCATCGCACGCGATTGTGCATTGGTACGGTACAAAATGGCAAAAGATCCGTTATGAAGCTGGTTCTGCATTTTCTGCTCAAAAATAGTACTGGCTACAAAACGTCCTTCTTCAGCATCTGTCAAACTTCTATGAACTTTAATTTTTGGTCCAAATTCGTTTGCTGTCCAAACTACCTTATCCAGTTTTGTTTTATTATGTTCCATCACAGTATTTGCCGCCTCCACAATATTTCGTGTAGAACGGTAATTCTGCTCTAAACGAAACATCACTACTCCTTCATAATCCTTTTGGAAGTTCAAAATATTATTGATATTCGCACCACGAAAGGCATAAATACTCTGCGCATCATCACCAACCACGCAAATATTCTGAAATTTATCCGATAAAGCCCTAACAATCAAATACTGAGAATGGTTTGTATCTTGGTACTCATCTACCAGAATATAACGAAAACGGTTTTGATATTTGGCTAAAACCTCAGGAAAACGAGTAAGTAATTCATTGGTTTTCAATAATAAATCATCAAAATCCATTGCACCAGCCTTAAAACAGCGCTCCACGTATTGCTGATAGATTTCTCCTAATCGTGGCCTTTTTGCCATAGCGTCGGCTTCAACCAATTCCGGATTATTGAAATAGGCTTTTACCGTAATCAAACTGTTTTTATAACTCGAAATACGCCCTAAAACTTGTTTTGGTTTATAGATATCACGGTCTAGCTGCATTTCTTTAATAATAGAAGAAATTAATCGAGCCGAGTCCTGAGAGTCGTAAATAGTAAAATTCGAAGGATACCCCAAATGATCAGACTCTGCACGAAGAATTCTAGCAAATATCGAGTGGAAAGTTCCCATCCAAAGATTCTTGGCTTCCGTTGCTCCCACAATATCCGAAATCCTGTGCTTCATTTCACGCGCCGCCTTATTGGTAAAAGTCAGCGACAAAATATTGAAAGCATCAATTCCCTGATGCATCAAATAAGCAATTCTAATCGTTAAAACTCTGGTTTTTCCAGAACCTGCACCAGCAATAATAATCATCGGCCCGTCTTTCTTTAAAACAGGTGCTCTCTGTGCTTCGTTGAGCTGGTCAATATATTTCTGCATGTAATTTTTCTCCTTTTATGCAAAATTAAGAATTTAAAAAGAAAGTTCCTAAGATACTGAGATGCTAAGGTTCTAAGTTTTTTTTAAAGCCGAAGAACTGGCTTTTTTAAGACATGGTTTCCCGCTTTCGGCTTTATCTCTTCGCTCCGCTACGAGGATATCGCCTCTATCGGGGCTAGATTTAAACAATTTGCCTTCTTTAAATAATTTGAAAAATCAATTTTTAGTATTGTACTTCTTTTGTAACTTTTCTTTAAACTCGGAATAATAAATAGTTCTACCGTTTCTTATATCATCCTCACTTTTCTGAAGCTCTTTAAGAATGGTATCATCAGGCAAATCATTATAAAAATCTTCAAAATCTTCGATAATTTCATTCATAATTAATAGTTTTAGCTATTTAAAATATAGTTAACTCAAAGTTAGAATTGTCACTTGGTTTTAACCAACACCTACTAAAAAACTTAGCATCTTAGCGCCTCAGAATCTTAGTATCTCATTTAAAAAACACATCATAAGCAAATCGGATTAAAGTTCCAACCACAACAATCAAAAAGAAAATTCGAATAAAACCATTTCCTTTATTAATCGCCAGTTTAGCGCCAAGCCAGCCTCCAAGTCCGTTGCTTATTGCCATCGGAATTGCGATTGCCCAGATGATTTTTCCTTTTATCATGAACAAACAGATTGAACCAAAATTCGTAGCGAGATTTACCATTTTGGCATTCGCGGAAGCGTGAAGAAAATCAAACCCTAAAAGTGCAATAAATGCAACGACAAAAAAACTGCCCGTTCCTGGACCAATAAATCCGTCATAAAAACCTACAATCATACTGATCACGACAGCATAAATAATCTGCTTAGTTTCTGAATGATCTTTAGCAACATGTTGTCCAAAATTTTTCTTTGCGTATGTATAAATGAACAATAACGACAAAACAACTAATAAAAGCGGTTTCATAAAATCATTACTTACCAAAGTCAAAACAGTTGAACCTAAAAATGCTGCAGGAACAGCCAAACACATCATTATCAGCAACAGCTTCCATTGGATAACCACTTTTTTAAGATACTGAAAAGCAGCAAAAGCAGTACCGCTGAAAGCCGGAATCTTTAAAGTTCCGATTACTGTTGAAACGGGAAGATTAGGAAGTAAAATTAATCCCATTGGTGTTTGAATCAGTCCGCCACCGCCAACAATAGCATCAATAAATCCTGCAGCAAAAGCTGCAAGACAAAGAAAAAATATAATTGATGAATCCATAAATGTGTATTACAAAGCTTAGAAAAACAAGCCGCAAAAATAACTCTTACTTTTTGTTTATTGATAAAAATTTAAAATGTATTTCTCCACAAAAAGTATATTTTTGCTGAAAAATTATAAAAATGGATTTTAATAAAATAATCGAACTAGCGAGTTACACATTGCCAGCTTTGGTAACAGGAATTGTTGCCTACCGTTTTTTTGAATTACACATCAAAAACAATGATAAAAAACGTGCTTTTTTATTAAACAAACAAGCTCATACAGAGTCATTGCCTATTCGCCTTCAGGCCTACGAGCGTATGACTTTATTTTTGGAGCGCATCAATCTTACTAAACTATTAATCAGAGTAGCACCGATTTCAAGTGCCAAACACGATTACGAAAACTACTTGATTGACCATATAGAGCAGGAATTTGAACATAATTTAACCCAGCAGATTTATGTGTCTGAAGAATGCTGGACTATTATCACGACTGCCAAAAACGCTACTATTCAAATGATTCGTAAAGCGACTATGAGCGATAAAATTGAAAATGCAGATAAACTTCGTGAAGTTATTTTGAACGAATTACTAGAAAAACAATCTCCAAGTAATGCCGCTTTGAGTTTTATAAAAAATGAAGTTGCTGATCTTTGGTATTAAAATTAATATGACAGGATTTATTGAAACAAATCAATAAATCCTGTTTGTTTTTACAACCACCATTTCGTTTTTGGTTTTATCAACCAGCCATTCTTTTGATACTTTTCTGAAACACTTATTTCTGCAGCTCCAATATCAAAATAACAATTTACATTTGGAACTCTGTAATCTCCCCAATTGCATATTTTTTCTCTTCCAGTAGTATTAGATTTCCAAATTCCAACAAAGGCATTATTGAAATATTTATCTGAATCGATTTCAATATTATTATACTGAATCAAATCATTCTTATCCAAATACCATATCGATTCTAGCTTTCCAGAAAACTTGCCCGAACCATTTTGTTTTTCATCTTCAACAAATTCATAAACCGCCGTTAACAATCCCTGCTTTTTTATTCCGGCATTTTTATATTCGTCATCGACACCAAACTTTGGTTGTTTAAGTTCATTGATTCTCTTGATAGTTATCTTTCCTTTAAAACTGCAAATGTTTGATTTAACTTTAGTTTTGCCTGAAACCAAATACTCGTTTGATTTTTCTTTGCTTTTTTTTATGGAAAAAAACTTGATTAGTATTCTCTCATAATTATCACCAATAATACCGAAAACCAAGTCATTCTCTGTTTGATTCCATAAATTCGAAAAATCATACCTAGAATAGTTGCTTAATTCATTCTTTGAAAACAAATCTTCTTTTGGCAGCATTTGAGCTCTGCACAAACTTTGGCTCCACAGTCCAGAACTCAAAATAAGACAAATTAAGAGAGCTACTTTTTTCAAATCAATATCTTGTTATCACTCATTACTTCCGATTTATTCTGAGCATATTCATAACCTTGCTCCCACCATTTTTTCATAACATCTTTATTAAAGATCAACGCATTATCGGTCAGTTTTATCGGAGTGTAATATAAGTTAAGTTTAACATTCTTATTGCTTGCCATAAGTTTTCCTATAGCAATGTCGTGTTTCTCTACCTGATCCAAAGCAATTCGAAACAAATCTATCATAAGCGAAAACGGATTTTTACCAATAACGGTCTTTGTGGTATTTATTTCTGTTTCAAGAACAATTACATCAATTTCTGTGGCTCCGCGATTGATTGCTTCACGAATTGGAACCAAACTAGAGAATCCACCGTCTCCATATTCGCAGTTATTCTTTTCAACCAAACTCATAAAAGGAACATAATTACTAGAAATCCAAGACCATTCGCAAAACTCCTCATAAGTACAGTCTTTTACTGATTTGTATTCAGATTCGTTTTTAGTAAAATTAGTCACAGTAATAATCACATCATTATCCATTTTTTTAAGTTTATTAAAATCTGAAATCGAAAAATTATTCTGAATATATTTCCTTAGTCCTTTGCTTTCTCCAAAGGTTCTTTTGCCTTTGAAAAACTGTCTCAAAACGTTAAAGTGATTAATGGTGACGATGTCAATTCCGTCTTTTACTTTTACCACAAAAGGACAAATATTAAAAATACTGGCCATGGTAACATTGGTGTAAACAGAATGGATTTTCTTAATATGCCCGAGAGCCAAATGCGGAATCAGAAGACTTCCTGTTGATGTTCCTAAAAACAAATCGTATTCATGCTTTTTTTCTTCTATTAAATACTGGGCAACACCGCCGGCAAATGCACCTTTACTACCGCCACCAGAAATAACTAATGCTCTCATTTTTTTACTAGGTTGTGAGTTTTTGGGGTTATTTTTTTTTAAGAATAGAGTAAATGGCTATTTTGTTATTTGCTATCTTCTCTTTTACTTTTTACTCTATATTCTATTTTCTCTATTCTATTTTCTGTCTTGTATAATTCTAATTTTTTATTCTTTCAACAAACGATTCAACTGAAACTGTTCATCGGGGCTCAAATTAGTTAAAATTCTCTCAAATGAAGCACGCATTTCTGGATTTTTTAGCAAAAGGCGAATTGTATCTCTTCCAAATTTTGAAAACTGCCACATATGATGTGTGGTTGCACTTACTAAACTACTCAAAACCTGGTCGTTAATAATTTTGAAAGCAATTAGTTTTTCCAAAGCATTTTGTCTGGTCCCTGCTTCGTATTTTGAAGTTGAAAACAAAAGCAACTCGTTTGCCAACGCATCTGGATTTTGACTGTAATTTGATGTCGACAAAGCCAAAGAAAGCCATAAAGTCCTTAAATTAAAATCGTTAAAACCAATCCATGATTGTGATTTATCCAAATATTCCTTGCGATTATTCGGAAAATTGCGCCATAACCAATACAATGCTATTTCCTGCGTTTGATATGATTTGTCGTCTAAAAGTGTTTCATAATAAAGTCTAAAATCTTCTGGAATTTTAGTCATCGTCTCCGCAATACTCTGCCTAACTTGAATATTATTTGTTTGAAGCGCCAAAAGCAAAAGCTCTTTTTTATCTTCATATTTTTCGCTAGCCAGCTGATCAATGACTGCCTTTTTAACCGATTCGTATATATTCGATTCCAAAATAGCCTTAAAAATCTCTTTTTTCTCTGCAAAAGGTATTTTTTTCAGTTTGTCTATTTCTAATCTTTTCTGAGTAACCTTATTTTCACTCAATAAAGCATTTGCTGCAGGAGTATCAAAAGCAGTAGATTCTAGCCAAGTCTTTTGGAATTTTTCAAGATCAAAATCCGAAACTTTCCTGATTTCGTCAAAGAAATTCTCTGTGTTTACGCTTTGATAAGCATATTTATTGAGATAGCTTTTTATAGCCTTTTTAAAGGCTTTATCGCCAATTGATTGATGAAGAAAAAACAATGACCAAGCACCTTTTTCATAAAAAGTAAGAGAACTGGCTTTAGCATTTAAAACCGGAATAGTATCGGTTCTTGAAGCAAACTTAAGTTGTTGTGCCGTATCATACAATTTGGAGTAAAAATAATCATCACCATAGATTTCTCTTTCGGCAAGAAGCGCATAATAGGTTGCAAAACCTTCTTGAAGCCAATGATGTGTACTGCTTTCGGCTGTTATCAAATCGCCAAACCAGTGATGCGCCAGCTCGTGCGCATCAACGTTGGTATAATTTCGATCTGCAAAACCAATCGAATCTACCACATAGCGAGTCGTAAAAAGAGTCGAAGTCGTATTTTCCATTCCCGCATACAAAAAGTCACGTACCGGAATCTGCCTGTTAATCTGCCAAGGATATTTTACACCAATCTCTTTTTCAAGAAAATCAAAAATCTTTTTAGAATAACGGTATGTGGGTTCAAAACGATTTTCGTCCTTTGGTTCATAATAATATTGAAGCGGAACCTTGCTTTTTGATTTGAGTTCCTTCTTATCAAATTTTCCGATTGCAAGCATCAGCAAATAAGAACTCATCGGTTTTTCCATCTGAAACTGCCAATGGTTTGTGGTTTCATTTGGTGTTTTTGCTTTTAAAACTCCGTTTGAAACGACGTCGTAATCTTTATCAAATGTTATTCCGAGACCGAAAATCACTTTTTCATTTACATCATCAAAACTCGGAAACCAATTGCTGGTATATCTTCCTTGACCTTGCGTCCAAATCTGTACATTATCGTTTTCAATATCAACAAAATATAATGCTTGTTTTGGTTTTGTAGTATAATTGAAAGTCAGTTTGTGTTCTCCTTTTTGAAAAGAATAAATAACTTTTAACTGTTTTGACGTATTTAAAAACACTGCCTCTTTTTCATCAATCTTTATGTTTGAAAATTCCATGTTTTTAGCGTCAAGCGAAATGGTATCACACGAATTCAAAATTTCAAAATGATAATCGACTGAGCCTGAAACTGTTTTTTCTTTTGCCTTTAATGACAATTGTCCCGTCACAGATTTAAAGTCGACGTTTTTAGATTGTTGTGCAAAAAGGAAAGAGGTAAATAATAAAAGAAAATATCTCATTGAAGTAAAATTAAAGGCGAAATCCCAAAGTTACAAACCTTTTAGCAACTAATCGAATGAAATTTGTAAGTTTACATTCATAAAATCCACAATAGTGTCAACAGTAAAAAAAGCTATATTTAACTGGAGCAGCGGTAAAGATTCTGCTTTGGCATTGTACAAAATCCAGCAGAATCCCGATTATAAAATTGAGTATTTGCTAACGAGTGTCAATCAAAAATACCAACGCATTTCTATGCATGGAATTCGTACAGAACTTCTAGAAGCACAAGCTCAAAGCATTGGACTTCCTTTGAGAATTATGGAGATTCCAGAAATGCCTTCTATGGAAGTTTATGAAGATGTAATGAACAAAACTTTATCCGACCTTAAAAATCAAGGAATTAATTATGCTGTTTTTGGTGATATTTTCTTGGAAGACTTACGAAAATATCGTGAAGAACAACTTGCAAAAATTGGTTTTGAAGGTATTTTTACGCTATGGAAAATCCCAACCAAAGAACTCATTGAGGAGTTTATTTCATTGAAATTCAAAACGATTGTCGTTTGTGTAAACGAACGTTATCTGGATAAAAGTTTTGTGGGAAGAATCATTGATCAGGATTTTCTAAATGACTTGCCCGAAAACGTTGATGTATGTGGGGAAAATGGAGAATTTCATACCTTTACTTTTGACGGGCCTCTTTTCTCTAAACCGATTGATTTTGAAATTGGCGAAACCGTATACCGAAAATATGAAAAACCAAAAAACGTTGAAAGTACCAACAAAGCTTGTGATACCAATGCTGAAAGTGCTTTCGATTTTGGATTTTGGTATTGTGACTTAATAAAAAAATGATGCGCAGACAATTTATACTTTTTACATTCTTAATTACAATTTCTATTTCTTTACAAAGCTGTCTTGTAAGCAGATGCGAACGACCGCAGATTGTTGGATATATTTATGATGCAGAATCCAAACAACCGATTGAAAATTGTACGGTTGGAGAGACTTTGAGCGAAAACAATGGTTATTTTTCATTAAATGAAAAACGTTACCGACAATTTACATTTTTTGGTTTTGAAGCTCCGCCGGTTATAGTGAATGAAGCTATTGAAAAAGAGGGTTATGAATCTCAGTCTATTCAGGTAATGAATCCATTTGGCGGAGGAGCCAGAAAAGGAAGTCTTCATAATGCCGATACTATTTATTTGAAAAAAACACCAATCCAAATTAGATAAAATGAGCGTACAACAAGATCGTAATCTACAGAAAGCTTTAAAATTTATTCAAGAAATCGGAATCGAGATAACCGAAAAAAAACTTGATAATTCTTTTTTACCAGGACTTGACCTTGGTCCAAACTGCATTTATATCGATTATGATAAACTTTTATACCCTGGAGACATTCTACACGAAGCCGGACATCTTGCCGTAACTTCTTCTAATATGAGAAATCTTATCGGAACCGACAAAATAGATAAGAATTGGCCAACAGCCGGAGAAGAAATGGCTGCTATACTTTGGTCTTTTGCTGCATGTAATTATTTGGAATTGCCTCTTGAATTTGTTTTTCATCCCGCAGGATACAAAAATGATTCAGATTGGCTTATTGCTAATTTTTCGTCAGAAACTTATATCGGGCTTCCTTTCTTAGAATGGATTGGACTGGCTTTAGGCAAAGAACGAGCCTTAAAAGAAAATAAAAACGCTTTTCCCGTAATGCAAAAATGGATAAGAGATTAATCTGAAATTATTCTTCGTACATTTTCAGCAAATTGGTAACCGTATTCCAATTTCTGGTGGTTGCCGTAACATTTAGTTTTTTCTCAATATATTTCTGATCAAAACGTGTTTTTCCAGCGCCGACCGCATATTTAATAAAAACACGATTTCCGTCTATAGCAGCTTCATCTGGCTTAAACTGGCTTATTTTTAAATCGTGTATGCTTTCTTTCTTTAACGGAATAGAAACAAATGCTACATAAAGCTTTTTGGTATCTACCTCTTTTTCATTCAAATAAGGATTGTTTTTGAAACACAATTCCAAATCTTCTTTTGTAATTACAATCACAGGAACTTCATGACCAAACACTTTAAAAATTTCCTGTTTGATCATAAAGCCAACTTTTGAAGCGCTTTCTTCTTCGGTATCCACAAATACATTTCCGGACTGTAGATAAGTTCGAACGTTTTGAAAACCTATATTTTCGAGCATTGTTTTTAAAGCTTCCATTTTAATCATGTTATGCCCCGAAACATTGATGCCTCTTAAAAGTGCCAAATGTGTGATCATTTAATTTATTTTTTGCAAAGATAATTATTCCAACTGGTTTCTTTCCTGTTTACATATCCTCTTCGTCGTAAGTTTCGATATCAAATTTTGTTAAAAAATCATTCAGTTTCTTTCCGTAGATTTTTTTTGCTTCATTGGTAATGGCGTCAGCATCTTCATCGGTTTCTATAACAGACAGATTAAAAGTTTTTTTTGCCCAATCTCTAAATTCATTTATATTTTCGCTTTCTTCATAATAATCTTCATCTTTATAAAAATACGCCTTATCATGATCGACTGAAATTTCTGTATCGTAAGTAAGAAGCGAAATCAGTTTTTGAGTGTTTTCAGCCACAACATGAATACCTCCCTCATCTCCAAAAACCACAATCGGACATTTATTCAAATCCGAGTCAACAAGCCAATAAGCGTAAGAACTGCCTGAACCGTTCGCACGAGCAAATTCAATAAAACTATCGTAAAATGCTTCATCTTCAGACCAAGTCTTTAATCCGGTTTTATCAATTGAATGAAGATAGAAACATTCTGAAAAAGTTTCTTCTCCATACTGAGATTGAAAATCACATAATTTCACCAAATCCTCTGGAATTTTATACGCACCAAACTGAGATGAAAACTCCTCTAAAGAAAATTCCTCATCAGCATCTTCTTCATATTCTTCTTCATATTCTTCTTCATCAGATTCTTCGTAATCTTTATTTAAAACTTCAAAAGCTGTAATGATAGCGTGTTTAATCGAATAAAACTCAATTCCTTCAGCAGTTTCATCATTCATCCATTGGTATTTTGTGCTTTCATCATCATACAAATATTCCAGCAACAACATTATTTCCTGCGTATCGATGCACCATAAACCACGCATTCTGATATTGAAGCCGTTTACAATAGTTGCCGAAATTTGACTGTATTGTTTATTATCGTATTCAAAATGAACGAAACTGTAATCTGTATCTTCGTAATTGCAAAACAAACTTTCCTCGTTTTCTGTTTCGAGTTTATCAGACAATGTTTGGATCATATCAATAAAAGCATCCCTAAAACCATTGTATGAATAACGCTCTTCTTTGCTGTGATCAATAAGTGAATCTCCTTTCTTAAAAACAGTATCATAATAATCTGAAACCAATGTTTCTCTATCATACACTTCGTCATGCTCAAGATAAGAATCGGCAACGATGTCTGATAATTTGTGAGTAGACGGAAAATAATTTTCAATCAATATAATGGAACCATCAGTATCGGTAAGTCTGCTGCAGATTGAAATATCCGGACGACCTGCATTTATAACAGCTTGCACGTTATTAAAACCTTCAAAATGCATGTTCATATCATCAGCGTATATAAGCCATGCCGAAACGTCTCCTTTTACAAAAAGCTCACCGTGATTGTATTCTCCTAAAAGAACGTCACACTGCAAACCTCCGCCAAGATAATGCACACTACCAAACAAGGTAATATTGATTGTTGTCGTTTTTCCTAATACAATTAATGCTGGCGAGTTGTCTGTATCGTAAGCACTTATCAATTTATTGACTGTCAGGTCTTTTTTAAAGATAAAGCCAAGAATAAAAATATCCGGATATTCATCTGTACTGAATTCCATTTCAAGAATATCCATCTGTACATCATCTTCTGCCAACAAGAAAACAGGATTCTTTTCATAATCAGGAAAACGCCAAGTATCTTCAAAAACATTGTAAATATTCTGATTATTAAAATCGGTAAGATTGCTGATAATTTCGTGGGCTTGATGTCTGTTTTTTACTTTGAATGTAACACCTGAAAACACTATAGTTTCAAAAGGAACTTTTTCTTCTTTACTCATATCTTTTGGGGCTTATACTATGATTGAATGCTTTAACAAATCTAGTAATTATCTTTTTCATTAAAATAATACTGTCGTAAAAATAAAAAACTCCGTTAAGTTATAATGGAGTTTTTAAGAATATCATTCGTATTATTTTGCCTTTTTATACCTTAATTCATAATCACACATTTTTCCTGCGTTTTCTAAATTTCCGTTATAAATATACAAAAGCTCTTTGTCACCCCCAAAACCATTACTGCAGCTGTAAAGCAAATTTGAAGCAGCAGAATAAGTTAATTGGAAATTAGCTCTACCCTCTCTTTCAAAAATTTCGAAGGTACCTGATAAATTTGTGGTTATACTGTTTACGGTTTTAACTCTTGTAAAAGTACCGTCTGTATTAAAAACATACTCATCATTCCAAGTCGCTTCATTTTGAACATTTACCCATTTTCCATAATAATCGGTTAGTGTTATTTCTGATTTGACACTAGATTCATCATTTGAGCAAGAAACAAGGCAAATAAACAATACCGCTAAAAGTGTAATTCTTTTCATTTTTTTTAAAGTTTTAAAGGTTAACTATTATTAAGATTTTACATCTTTAAAATGGTTGCGTTTATTTTTTCATGCTAACGATAACTTAACATTCAAAATCTTAAGCTTCATAATTGATTTTCAAAATTCCTAATTAAAATCTATCTTCGCTTTTAAATAAAACTCCAACTGATAAATTACAAATTCCAATTTTTCCAAATCTAATATCAGCAATCTAAAATCTAAAATAATTTAATGTCTAATAATCTCCTAGAAACTCCTATCGAATACTTAAAAGGCGTTGGTCCCACTCGGGGTCAGCTGCTTCGCAAGGAACTAGGAATTCATAAATATGGAGATTTAGTCAATTTTTTTCCGAATCGATATATCGACAGAACGCGTTATTACAAAATTAATGAATTACAGAATACGGGCTCAGAAGTACAGATTATCGGAAAAATAATCAACATAAAAACAGTTGAGTTTGCTAAAAATAAAAAACGTCTTGTCGCTTCATTTGTAGACGATACAGGGCAAATTGAATTAAATTGGTTTCAGGGCCATAAATGGATCAGAGAAAGTTTAAAGCTGAATGAACCTTGTGTGATATTTGGAAAATGTTCTTTGTACGGAAGTCAATTCAGCATGGCGCATCCGGAAATAGAACTGCTGAGCGAACACGAAAAAAGCCTTCGTTCGGCTATGCAACCTGTATATCCTTCAACAGAAGCGCTTACCAATAAAGGTATTTCTAATCGCACCATCAATAAACTGATGGAACAGCTTTTTATTGAAACACAGGCGTTGTTTACAGAAACGTTTCCTCCTTATTTGATTGAAGAATTAAAACTGATTCCGAAAAGAGAAGCTTTATTCAACATTCATTTTCCAAAAAGTGCCGAGATTTTGGCGAAAGCACAGTTCCGCTTAAAATTTGAGGAATTGTTTTTTATTCAATTACAGCTCATTACCAAAAATCTGATTCGAAAGCATAAAATTAAAGGGCATCCTTTTACAAAAGTTGGTGAATTATTTAATGAATTCTATCAGAATCATCTGCCTTTCAGTTTAACGAACGCGCAGAAAAGGGTAATAAAAGAAATCAGAACCGATATGGGCAGCAATGCCCAAATGAACCGATTACTGCAAGGTGATGTTGGTTCAGGAAAAACGATTGTCGCTTTTATGAGTATGTTGCTGGCATTGGACAATGGTTTTCAGGCCTGCTTAATGGCTCCAACAGAAATCTTGGCCAATCAGCATTTTTTAGGACTTTCAGAACTCGCACAGACTTTAAACCTAAACATCAAAATTTTAACAGGCTCTACCAAAACTGCGGCGCGAAAGATTATTCATGAAGAGCTTGAAAATGGAAGTCTTCAAGTTTTAATCGGTACTCATGCTTTGTTAGAAGATAAAGTCAAATTTCAAAATTTAGGTCTTGCCGTAATTGACGAACAGCACCGTTTTGGTGTTGAACAGCGTTCTAAATTATGGAAGAAAAACGATATTCCGCCTCACATCTTGGTCATGACCGCGACCCCAATTCCGAGAACTCTTGCGATGAGTCTATACGGCGATTTGGACATTTCGGTTATTGATGAATTGCCTCCCGGCAGAAAACCGATTCAGACCGTTCATCGATTTGACACCAATCGTTTGAAAGTGTGGAAATTTCTTCGCGACGAAATAGCAAAAGGAAGGCAAATTTATATTGTATATCCGTTAATTCAGGAATCTGAAAAAATGGATTACAAAGATTTAATGGACGGCTACGAAAGCATTTCACGTGATTTTCCGTTGCCTCAATATTCGATTTCTATTCTTCATGGAAAAATGAAACCAGCAGATAAAGATGCAGAAATGAAACGTTTTTCGGAAGGAAAAACCAATATAATGGTAGCCACAACCGTTATTGAGGTTGGTGTTAATGTGCCAAATGCCAGCGTTATGATCATCGAAAGCGCCGAACGTTTTGGACTATCACAACTTCACCAGCTTCGTGGACGCGTTGGTCGTGGCGCAGAGCAAAGCTATTGCATTTTGATGACTGGTCATAAATTAAGCTCTGACAGTAAAATCAGAATGGAAACTATGGTCAAAACCAATGACGGATTCGAAATTGCAGAAGTTGACCTTAAACTGCGCGGTCCAGGTGATCTAATGGGAACGCAACAGAGCGGTGTCCTTAATCTTCAGATTGCAGATATAGTTCGAGACCGTGATATCTTGTCTTTGGCAAGAAATTATGCCATGAAAGTTTTAAAAGAAGATCCGGCTCTTCAAAAACCGGAACATGCCATTTTGAAATCTATTTTTATCGAACTGACCAAAAAGAAGAATATCTGGAATTACATTAGCTAAGCACCAAGCTTCTGAGATGCTAAGTTTCTGACGCTAAGCTTCAACAAAGGCTAACTCTAAACCTAAATATGAAACTCCAAACCTCAAACCAAAAACGAAGACCTTAGCACCTCAAAAGCTTAGCCGCCTAGAAAATTTTAAAAAAACTTCATCACATCGGCTTAAGCAACTTAAGCACAAAATATTCAACTATGTTTTATAGCTTTTGATTTTAGATTTGTTGGGGGGCAAATTTAAATTTTGAATATTTCTGGAGATGCAATGAAGTATATAAATTACTTTTTCGGATTGTTTTTCTTATCGAAAAATCCGTTAAAAAGACCTTTGCTTACCTTATTCTTATCATCTTTTCCTGTTGCAATCAGATTATCTATGTATTCCGTATAAGTTTTTTTGCGTTCTTCCAGAAAGCCAACAAGATATTCCTCAGAAGCTTCAATCCCTCCTACTTCTTCAATCTGAATTAATTTCTTATACAAAGGCTCAATAAATTTTAGAATAATATCATTTGGCACCGCTTTTCGTGTTCCAAAAAAGCCTACAATTTCACCATCTGTATCCGCGATTACCTTAAAATCTGTTACAACCCAATAATAACGTCCTGTTTTTGCCATGTTTTTGATGATAACATGAATGTTTTCGCTAGATTTTATGCTATCCCACAAAAACTTAAAAATCACCTTTGGCATATCAGGATGACGTATAATATTGTGCGGTTGCCCAACTAACTCAAACTCGTCATACCCAGAAACATCTATAAAATCTTCGTTAGCATATAAAATTGTACCTCTTTTATCTGTCTTGCTGAGCAGCACTTTGTTTTTATTCCAATCTACTTCTCTCTCAGACGGCGTCGGGCGGATAATTCTAGAATCCATAATCTTGGTATTTTTAATTACTATACAATTGAACTTCTTGTTACAACGAATTTGTAAACTTTCTAATTGAGTTCTATTTCCAGAACCAATAAAATCTTTTTTATTTTATGAAAAACTGTTTCCAATTCATCCTCAAGCCAGTCAGGCAGTGTCTCGTCGTGAATCAGTTTTAAGTAACGAATATCGTTGGCTATCAGAATGATTTTTTTGTACTGAAAATCAAGATTTTTAACATTCTGATTGTCTCCGTATTCATTCATAATGCGCGCCACTTCTTTGCCGAATTCAGTTTCTGAACCAACTTTTTCAAGTGAATTCACAACAGTTTCATTCTTCAAAAAAACATCGAAAGATTTCCTCAAACTAATCAGCATTGGGGCTGCCGATTGTAAGTCATATTTAAACATAAAATGATACGGATTAGCTTCTAGCACCAGTTGATTTTACATGAATGTCATTGACCAAATCATCAATTTTTTTGGCACTTTCACGCATCATGTCGAGATAAGTAAGCAGTTGATCATTGTCGGTATGCCCTTTAGAAACATCAATGAGCTTTAGAACGGAACTCACGGGCAATTTAAGATCTAAAGTTGTTCTGTGGATAAAATCATTATAATCTTTAGTAGCGCTCATAGAACTGTACTTTGCAGAAGCAAGTTTCATATTTTCTAGTTCATATTCATCCGAAATTTTAGAAATATGATTTTGGCTGTGAGTCTTAAAATAGTAAGCCCAATATCCGTTCATAAAAAAAACGACTGCAGCCAAAACTACATGGATAATCAAGGTTTCTAAATCAAAATTCACTTGCGAAAAGTAAACTTGCAGTCCATTTGTGTCATTGTAAACAAAATTCTGAAGATATGCGAGCCCAACATGATGAAGGACAACTAAAAGCGTAAGCGGAATCTGGAGTTTCCAATTCTGATAAATAATCAAAATAGTGCTCGCAATAAATACTGTAAAATGCATTTCGAACAGACCATGCATCTGATAAATGTATTGCGCCATAAAAATAGCCAAAACTACCGATAAAACATACTGATAAAACTTAGATTCCTTAAGAAAGAATTTTGCAGAATAGTAGGCCAACAAATTGAGCGTTCCTACTCCTGCTCCTATTTCGAAGGTATCGTATTTAAAAGACAATCCAACTCCAAGCAAAAAATAAGCAGCTAGCACATAATTAATAATTGAGTCCGATTTCTGCGTCATGGTCGACATAAAATTGTGCAGATAATCTTGTTCATTCAAACTGGCTTTTGTTTTCATAGGTTAAAGATTTAGGTTAAAATAGATTTATTTAGTGCATTTTGGTAACGAACATCCGTAAGCTCTAAGAGCTAAAGCATTAAATGATGGGGCATTAATTTTTTTTAATAAAGAGTCAATAGCCATTTGGGCATAATTGCTTTCTGCATCTGTACAGTATCTGGTTTTATTGTAATTCCCTCTATAATATAAATTATGGCCAGCATCTAGTAAAACAGCTTGGGGAGTAGAAAAAACGCCACATTTTACGGCTATCTCCTGATCAAAATAAACTGGGATTTCTGCATTAAACTTATCCTGTATTTCTTTTATAGTAAAAGTCTTTTCTTTGTTTAACACTACAATCTTAAAATTAACCTGATTTTTATACTTTTTGATCAAGTCACTTACATGTGGCACATTAAAGCGCGAACAAGGGCAATCGGGATTAAAAAAGTGAATAAATACAGGCTTGTTGTCGAATACACAACATTGAGCAAGTTCAATTTTTGAACCTAAAGCGACTTTATGATGATTTTTCGGAATTGGAGTCGGAAGACTATATTGAAATTCGTTTTGCCAGAATAAATAGGCAATTGCGGCGAATAATAATGAAAACCATAACCCTAAAAATATTTTTTTCTTCATGCAAAGAACATTTAATTGAACACTCCTTAAAAGATAAACAATTGTTAATATTTTTACAACCTATAATACATAAAAATCTTAAATCATCACATTTCAAACATTCATTTAACACTAAAAACAACATATAGCTGTTATATAGCATTTAAAATTTTAGGTTTTGTTTAATATTATCAATGTTACAAATTATATCGATAAAGTGCAAAAAAAATCAGACAAAAAACAAAAAAAATATTAAACGCATGACTTTGCTTGACTTCGTCATTTTAGAATCAAAAAAATTAACAAGTTTAAATTTGCAAACATCAATCTCCGAAGAAGCGATTAAGTGTCAAAAGAACGTTTCAAGAATAAAAAAATCATACAAAAAGACGATTAAGTAAAAAAGTTCAAAAAAAATTAAATATAAATTAAACCATTGCTAACATTTTTAGTCTAATGAAAGCCTTTGTACACGCAAATGTTAAATAAAAGGCTAAGCACTTTCGATTTCGCCCCAAAAAGCTAAATTTGCAAGCTTACTAAAACAAAACCTAAAATTCCTAATTACCTTATTTCTTATGAAATTAAAACATCTCATTTACGCCCTGCTAGTCATTGTGATAGGAGGATTTATTACTTACAGAATAGTATCAAATAAAAGTAAGAATGATGATTCTAAAAAATTCAACGACAAAGACAAGCCGACAACCGTAACTGGTATGGTGGTAAAAACTTCTACCTTTGATAATAACCTTTCATTATCGGGTTCTATCGAAGCAAATGAGCAAATAGAAATTCACAGTGAAGTTTCTGGAATTGTAGAAGGGATTTTCTTTAATGAAGGAACTTATGTAAATAAAGGCCAAGTCCTTTTTAAAGTCAATGATATTGAGTTAAAAGCCCAACTAAGACAAGCTACTACTAAAGAAAGCCTTACTTCGGAAAATGAGAGAAGAGCCAAATTACTGCTTCAAAAAGAAGCCATAAGCCAAGAAGAATATGACGTTGCAAGAGCAGATCATGCTTCTGCACAGGCACAAAGCCAATTGATAAGAGCACAGATTGCTAAAACTTCTGTAAAAGCTCCATTTTCTGGTAAAATAGGTTTACGTTCTATTTCGCCAGGAACATATATTACTCCAACAGTATTAGTTGCCAAATTGGTAAACACAGGAAAACTAAAGATTACTTTTTCTATTCCAGAAAAATATGCATCGCAAGTTAAAAGCGGTTCTGTCATAGACTTTACGGTTTCTGGTTCTGAAAAAGTGTATAATGCAAAAATTTATGCTATAGAGCCTGAAGTCGCTGTCGAAACCAGAACACTTCAAATTCGCGCCATTGCAGACAATGTTGACGGAAAAATTTTCCCAGGAACATTTGCTGATGTAAAACTGCCATTAAATATCATAAAAGACGCTATTGTAATTCCTACTCAGGCAATCATACCGGTACAAAGCGGTAAAAAAGTCTACATTTCTGAAAATGGCAAAGCCAAAGAAGTAATGGTAGAAGCAACAACAAGAACAGATGCGTCTATTTTGGTCTTATCAGGATTAAAGGCTGGCGATACGCTGATTACTAGCGGTGTGATGTCTTTAAAAAATGAAGCGCCAATTATAGTTAAAGTTAAATAATTAGAGATTTTAGTCCCATTATTTGGGATAGGATTGAGATTAAACATCAGAAATCTAAAATCAACTATCTAAAATCTAAATCACAATATGAGTTTATCAACTACAAGTATAAGAAGACCTGTTTTAACCATCGTACTGAATCTTTTGATTATTTTATTCGGTTTCATTGGTTATACCTTTTTAGGTGTTCGAGAATTTCCATCTATTGATCCGGCACAGGTTTCTATTAGAACCAATTATACGGGAGCCAATTCAGACATCATCGAATCGCAGATTACAGAGCCTTTAGAAAAAGCAGTAAACGCCATTGACGGTATCCGAAATATTACTTCTTCTAGTAATCAAGGAAGCAGCAACATTACTATCGAGTTTAATCTTGATAAAGATTTGGAAGAAGCGGCAAATGATGTTCGTGATAAAGTATCACAAGCCATTAGAAGTTTACCTCAAGATATTGATGCTCCGCCAGTTGTTTCTAAAGCTGACGCAGATAGTGACGCAATCATTTCGATGACAGTTCAAAGTGACACTAGAAACTCTTTAGAATTAAGCGATTACGCAGAAAATGTAATTTCGCAACGTCTTGAAACTATTCCAGGAGTAAGTGGTGTCCAAATCTGGGGGCAGAAACGCTACGCTATGCGTTTGTGGATTGATCCAGCAAAACTTACAGCTTATAAATGTACGGTTGCCGACGTACGTACTGCGCTAAATGCGCAGAATGTTGAACTTCCATCAGGAAAATTAACTGGAAACAATACCGAACTGACTGTAAAAACGATTGGAAATCTTTCAAAACCGGAAGAATTCAATAATATTATCATCCGAACCAATGGAGATAAAATTGTACGTTTGAGCGATATTGGAGGCGCTGAATTAGGTCCCGAGAATATTGAAACCAAACTAAGCCAATCTGGACTTCCAATGATTGGTCTTGCAATCGTTCCGATGCCGGGTGCAAATTATCTTGACATTTCTGCCGAATTTTATAAAAAATACGAGGCGTTAAAAAAAGACCTTCCAAAAGATATCAAATTAAATATCGCTCTTGACAATACGGTTTTCGTAAAGAAATCGGTTTTGGAGGTTGCCGAGACTTTAGGAATTTCGATTGTTCTCGTAGTTTTGATTATCTATTTATTCTTTAGAGATTGGGCAATTGCCTTTAGGCCTTTAATTGATATTCCTGTTTCCTTAATTGCAACTTTTTTCATAATGTGGCTTTTTGGATTCTCAATCAATGTATTAACACTTTTGGCAATTGTATTGGCAACAGGTCTTGTTGTCGATGACGGAATTGTTGTAACTGAAAACATCTTTAAAAAGGTCGAAGAAGGAATGTCTCCTATCGAAGCGGCTATTAAAGGTTCTAATGAAATTTTCTACGCGGTAATTTCGATTTCGGTTACTTTGGCTGCCGTATTTTTACCCGTAATTTTCCTTGAAGGATTCGTCGGAAGGCTTTTTAGGGAATTTGGTGTAGTAATTGGTGCTGCGGTATTAATTTCTGCCTTTGTATCCTTGACTTTGACTCCGATGCTTAATGCTTACTTGATGAAAGGCGGTGAGCAGAAAAAATCAAAATTCTATATTAAAACTGAACCATTTTTTGAAAAAATGAACAGCAGTTATGCTGAAGCACTTTCAAAATTTATGGATAGAAAATGGCTAAGTTTTCCAATACTTATTGCTTGTTTTGGATTGATTTATTTGTTTTTCACCATATTGCCAAAAGAAACAGCTCCATATGATGACAGAAGTTCTGTAACAATGCGTATGACAACGCCAGAAGGTTCTTCTTATGAATATACCGATCGTTTCATGCAGGAAATCTCTCAATTGGTAGACGATTCTATACCTGAAAAAAAGGTAAGCCTTGTAATCACAGCTCCTGGTTTTGGAGCATCTGCAACAAATACTGGCTTTATCAGATTATCATTAAAACAGCCAGATGAACGTGCAAAATCTCAAAAAGATATAGCTGATAAACTTACTAAATGGACAAAACAATATCCTGATGCTAAAACTTCTGTTATTCAACAGCCTACAATTGCTGTAAACAGACGAGGCGGACTTCCAATTCAATATATTATTCAGGCACCGAATTTTGAAAAACTGAGAGAAAAAATTCCAGTTTTTATGGATGAAGTCGGGAAAAGCGATATTTTTTCTATTTCTGATGTAAACCTAAAATTCAACAAACCTGAAATCAATGTTAGCATTAACCGCGAAAAAGCAGAAAGTCTTGGTATTTCAATCCTTGACATTGCACAAACTCTGCAACTTTCTTTAAGCGGACAAAGATTTGGATATTTCATTAAAAACGGAAAACAATATCAAGTTATAGGACAGTTTGACCAAAAAGATCGCTCTAAGCCTTTAGACTTAACTTCAATGTTTGTAAAAAACAACAAAGGACAACTGATCCAGATGGATAACGTTGTAAATGTAGAAGAACAAAGCAATCCTCCTCAATTGTATCACAATAACCGTTATATGTCTGCTACTGTTTCTGCAGGATTAGCTCCAGGAAAAAGCATTAGTGACGGTATTGCAGAAATGGACCGAATTAAAGCAAAAGTGCTTGACGAAAGTTTTACAACAGATTTGAGTGGAGAATCTAGAGATTTCGTCGAAAGTTCTTCTAATACTTCATTTGCTTTTGGATTGGCTTTATTGTTGATTTTCCTAATTCTGGCGGCACAGTTTGAAAGTTTCATCGATCCGTTCATCATCATTTTGACGGTTCCGATGGCAGTTGCAGGAGCTTTATTCTCATTATGGCTGTTCAATCAGACTTGGAATATTTTCAGTCAGATTGGTACTGTAATGCTTATTGGTTTGGTGACTAAAAATGGTATTCTGATTGTCGAATTTGCGAACCAGCTTCGCGAACAAGGCAAGCCAAAAATGGAAGCAATTTTAGAAGCCTCTGAAGCGCGTTTACGTCCGATTTTAATGACTAGTTTAGCAATTGCTTTGGGAGCACTTCCTATTGCAATGTCACTTGGAGCTGCATCAACCAGCAGAATCGGTATGGGAGTTGTAATCGTTGGAGGAACTATATTTTCTCTAGCATTGACACTATTCGTTATTCCTGCAATTTATTTTATGTGGTCAAAAGCCAGAAAACATTATCCGGAATTTGACAAAATTGATGAATACGAAAGAGAAAGTAAATAATTATAAACCTTAAATTTGCTCTGCTATTTAACTGAAAGACAATTTTTAAGGCAAACAAAAAATATATGAATATTAAGGTTTTATTCTTTAGTTTGATTGCGAGCTTCTTTTGTTCGGCGAATATCGTTGGCCAAGAAGTTCTAACTATTGAAGATGCTATGAAAATAGCATTAGAAAATAATTTTGAAATTAAGATTGCTAAAAACAATACTAAAATCAGCGAAACTAACGTAACGTTTGGAAATTCTGGTATGCTACCAACTGCAACTGCAAATGTTGTTGATAATAATAGTATCATGAATTCGTCTCAAACACGTCAGGACGGAACGACTACTAAACTTGACAACGCTAAAAACAACAGCTTGACCTATGGTGTAAGTTTAGGCTGGACTGTTTTTGACGGAATGAAAATGTTTGCAAGACATGACCAGTTGAAGGAACTTCAAAAATTAGGAGATGCTGAGCTTAAAAGAACCATTTTAGTGAAAATTGGCCAAGTAAACTCTGCTTATTACGATTTAGTACAGCAACAACAACAATTAGCGGCTTTAGATACTACAATTGTAATCTCAAAACAAAGACTTACTTTGGCCCAAAACCGTTTTAGCATCGGAAAAGCTTCAAAATTGGAAGTTCTAAATGCTCAGGTCGATTTAAATTCTGATCAAGTTGCGCTGTTAAGACAAAAAGAATCGTATGCGAATGCTAAAATACTGCTAAATCAATATCTCGCACGTGACCCAAAAATTGATTTCAAGGTTACAGATGAAGTAACTGTTGACAATAAACTGGTTTTAGTAGATTTAATGGAATTGGCAAAAAAACAAAATCCAGCACTTGAAGCACAGATTATCAATAAACGGATTGCCGAATTACAATTAAAACAGGTAAGAGCCGACCGTTATCCTGTGTTACGTTTAACAAGTGGATACAATTTCTCTGAAAGTCAGTCTAGTTTAGGATTTACAAGTGAAACGTCTAATAGAGGTTTAAATTACGGATTTAATGCCTCAATGAATATTTTTGACGGTTTCAATCAGCATCGCAATGAGAAAGTTGCCAAACTGCAGATTGAAAATACTAAGATTGCTATAGAACAACAGAATTTAATTTTGGATACTCAGCTAAGCACGGCTTTTCAAACTTATCTGACCAATTTAGAATTAATTGATTTAGAAGAAGATAATGAAGCCATTGCAAAGCAGAACTTAGATATTACGCTTGACAAATTCAAAATCGGAACCATAACAACTATCGATTTTAGAACAGCACAGCTTAATTATGTCAATGCAAAAGTACGTTACAGCAATGCACAATACGAAGCAAAATTATCTGAAATTGCCCTAAAAGAATTAGCTGGAAATATTAATTTTTAATTTAAATTTGTTTCAAAACAAACTTAAATGATTTCGTACAATACCAAAGACTGGTTTACATTTATATTTCATTTTCATAAATCTGACACGGTTAGAAAACTGCTTCCGATTATGCTTGCAATCGGGATTTATGCCGCAACGGTTGGTTATGTCGAAATTCATTATTTTAAAATCACAAAAAATCATTACATACACAACATTCCACTTATGCACGGAATGTTGGGTTTTGTAATCTCTTTATTACTTGTTTTCAGAACCAATACAGCTTATGACCGCTGGTGGGAAGGACGCAAGTTATGGGGTGGCCTTATGAACAGTAGCCGTAATCTGGCTATAAAGCTTTCGGTTATTTTAAAAGATGAAAACGATCGCAAGTTTTTTAGAAAATATATTCCGATGTATGCAGACATTCTGCAGCTTCATTTAAAAGACGAAGATACCAGCAAGCAACTTTTTGATGATGTCGATTTAGAAATTGACCTTCATAAACACAAGCCAAATCAGCTGAAAAAAATTATGTATCATAAGATTAATGATCTTTACGATGCTAAGAAGATTACTGGCGACCAGCTTATCACTTTAAATGAAGAGCTAGTCGCTTTTACCGACATCTGTGGAGCCTGCGAGCGAATTAAAAACACTCCTATTCCCTACTCTTATAGCGCTTTTATCAAAAAGTTTATTTTCTTTTATACCATGACGCTTCCTTTTGGTTATTCTGTAAGTCTAGGTTATTTTGTAGCGCCAGTCGTTGTATTTATATTTTATGTTTTGGCGAGTCTTGAGCTTATTGCAGAAGAAATCGAAGATCCTTTTGGAAATGATGAGAATGATCTTCCAACAAAAAAGATATCAGAAAACATCAAAAAATACGTTGAAGAATTAATCTAAAGACTTTAGTATTAATTTCATAAATGCCGCGGAGATGATGCTGTTAAAAAAATAATTAATTTTTTCTTACTCAGCAGCGCAATCCTTATATTTGTATCCTCATAAAAAGAATAAAACTCAAATGAAAATATCTTACAACTGGTTAAAACAATTCATTAAAACAGATTGGACTTCTGAGCAAACTTCAGAATTACTTACTGATCTGGGCCTTGAAGTAGAAGTTGTTGAAAAATACCAATCGATTAAAGGCGGTTTGGAAGGAGTTGTTGTAGGACACGTACTTACCTGCGAAAAACACCCTGATGCCGATAGATTAAAAGTTACAACTGTAAATATTGGTTTAGAAGCGCCTGTACAAATTGTATGTGGCGCTGCGAATGTAGCTGCTGGGCAAAAAGTTCCAGTTGCAACGATTGGAACCATTTTATATGACAAAGAAGGAGCTGAATTTACCATCAAAAAAGGAAAAATAAGAGGACAAGAAAGCCACGGAATGATTTGTGCCGAAGACGAATTAGGTCTAGGAAACAGTCATGACGGAATTATGGTTCTAGCCGAAGATCTTGTTCCTGGAACTCCAGCTGCAGAAGTTTTTCAGATTGCTAATGATGAGGTTTTTGAAATCGGATTGACACCAAACCGTGCCGATGCAATGAGCCACTATGGTACTGCCCGTGATTTAAGAGCAGGAATGTTACAACGTGGCGTAAACGTTGAATTGATTACGCCTTCTGTAAGCAATTTCAGAGTAGATATGCGTACCTTGAAAATTGATGTTAATGTTGAAGAACCAGCATTGGCGCCAAGATACTGTGGTGTTACTATTTCTGGAATTACAGTTCAGGATTCGCCGGCTTGGTTACAAGATCGCTTAAAAGCTATTGGATTGACACCAAAAAATAATATTGTTGACGTTACCAATTATGTTTTACACGAATTGGGACAGCCACTTCATGCATTTGATGCGGCAAAAATCAACGGAAAAGTAATTGTAAAAACATTGCCTGCAGGAACTAAGTTTGTCACTCTTGACGATGTTGAAAGAACTTTACATGCTGAAGATTTAATGATTTGCGACGAAAAAGGACCACTTTGTATTGCTGGTGTTTTTGGAGGAAAAAAATCAGGAGTTTCAGACGGAACTACTTCTATTTTCTTAGAAAGTGCTTATTTTGATGCTGTAAGCGTTCGTAAAACAGCCAAAAGACATCAATTAAATACTGATGCTTCTTTCAGATTCGAAAGAGGAATCGATCCTACTATAACAGAATACGCTTTAAAACGTGCAGCGCTTTTAATTCAGGAAGTTGCTGGAGGAAAAGTAACTTCTGATGTAGTTGAAGTTTATCCTAAAAAAGTAGAAGATTTCTCTGTTTTATTGAATTTCAGCCATGTCTATAAAATCATTGGACAGGAAATTCCAAAAGATACCATCAAGAAAATATTGGTTTCTTTAGATATTAAAGTGAATAGCGTTTCTGATACTGGTTTAGGATTAACAATTCCAGCTTACCGTGTTGATGTACAACGCGAGATTGACGTTATTGAAGAAATTCTAAGAGTTTACGGCTACAATAATATTGAGTTTTCTAAAAAATTCAATGCTACAGTATCAAATTCTCCAAGAACAGAAGATTATAAAGTACAAAACGCAATCGCTTCACAATTGAACTCTCAAGGATTTCATGAAATGATGGCCAACTCTTTGACGACAGGAGCTTATGCAAAATTATCTTCGGTTTTAAAAGAGGAACACAATGTAACAATGCTAAATCCGTTGAGCAGTGATTTAGCTGTTATGCGTCAGTCTTTGCTGTTCTCTGCTTTAGAAGCTGTTTCGTACAACATCAACAGAAAAAATTCAGATCTAAAATTATTTGAATTCGGAAAATCATATCACAAATTCTTGAATGGCTACGAAGAGCACAAACACTTGACGTTATCTATTTCAGGAAACAGAAACAAAGAAAGCTGGACAAATCCTCAAAAAGGAACAGATTTCTTTTTATTAAAAGGATATGTAAGAGCGGTTTTAAATCGTTTAGGAATCGAGAAAGTTTCGAACGCTCCTGTTCAATCTGATATTTTTTCTGAAGGAACTTCCATTACTTACAATAATGACATTTTAGTTGAAATGGGTGTTGTTAAAAAACCTATTTTAAAGCATTTCGGAATTAAACAAGATGTTTACTTCGCTGATTTTAACTGGGATTTGATTTTAAAAATCATTACTGGAAAAATTAAGTATACAGAAATTCCGAAATATCCTGAAGTACGCCGAGATTTGGCGTTGCTTATTGATGAAAGCACTACTTACGAAAAAATCTTTAATCTTGCCAAGCAAACTGAAAAGGCACTTTTAAAAGACATTAATTTATTCGATGTGTATCAAGGCGATAAACTTCCGGAAGGGAAAAAATCATACGCTTTAAGCTTTACAATTCAAGACAATACCAAAACATTGACTGATTCTCAGATTGACAAAATCATGTCTAAATTGCAACAGACTTTTGAAACAGAGCTTGGAGCAAGTTTGAGATAAAACTTCAAAACAAATAATAAGGCCTGACAAATATTTTCGGATTTTGTCAGGTTTTTTTGTTTCATTTCAAATCGAAATTTTACAAGTTTGCTAAGGCCATTTATTTAAAATATTTTGCATAAGCACGCGCTAATTTTTCATCATATTTATTGGTTTTATAGGCAGGGCCGTTATATTTAAGCGCGAACGAAGCCCAGTTTTTATTCCTCAAAAGAGCAATCAAATTATTCTTTTCAAGAAGCTTTTAAATACTCGCCTTCACTTTTATTCATTTTTTTCACAAACTCATCAATGCTTTTGTATCACAGAAAAACTGCATTAAATCCCATTATTTGAAACAATCCCCAAGAAGCCGAACTATTTACCACATCTACAACTTTCTTGTCCTGAGAAAGATTTCTAGCCTTTTCTAAACGAAGATATTCTCCAGTACCGATAAAAAAAAAATTTTCATACAAATTTTAAATAAAATGTCTTTTGCCTCAGAATTCACGAACTGTTGCGGATTAAGCATTGTATTTCAGCTTTAGAAGAAGCTCATTCAAATAATAAACTTCAGATCCCTTTGCTCCTAGTTTTACAGTTCTCATGATTTTGATTTTTTTAGATAATTGATGAAGTGAAAAGACATCTAATGGAATCGGTATTTTCAACTCAACTAAAATTGAAATATTTTTCTCTAATGACATCATAGATATAAGAGTAATTTATTACAAAATATAAGAAAAGGTTATTTCGAAACATTTTTTTAAATACATTTACCCAAGTCAAAAAAGGGTATTTTTCCCCTTGTTGTTATTTTATGTTTCCTATAGTTTTGTCGGCACAATCAATATAAAAAGGAACAGTTAACTAATTAATTAACCCATAAACAAATTAATAAACCCATGAAAAATCCTCCCTCAAAACCAAGTCAATTAATCTCAAAAGAATTTGCAAAGCAGTTAAATGTGAATTACAACAACAAAAGAGCTTCACTTACTGCAAACAAAAAGCAAAAAGAAGATGCCAATGCCATCTGGTATTCTATCGAAGAATTAGAAAAATACATTCATTATGTAAAAACCCAAGGAGCAGAAGAAGGCTATTCAGTTGACGGAATCCGATTTTACTTTGGCGTTTATCCTGATGATGAAAAACACGGCGAAAAAGCAGGTTTGACAACTTTATTTTTGGTTCCCACAGGCAAAAAAGTTGAAAAAAATGAAACTGCAAAGATTCAGAATTTTGTAGAAGTTGAGGAATCATCTGCAGACATACAAAGCCTTGAACCAATGAATTACGGAAATATCGGCAGACCGCCAAGCTTATTATACTAATAAAAACTATGTTCGAATTTTTAAGATCTTACATTATTTATATGGCTTTATTATCAGGGGTAATCGGAATACTTTCGTTACCGAAACTCCCTGGTAATAAAGCTAAATTTTTAGTAATTTTAATCTGGTTTGCAGTATTGATAGAAATAATAGGCTATTATTTTACTTACTGGACAGGTTTGCTAAATTATTATGTTTATAATTTTTATACGTTTGCCAGTTTTATTGCCTATCTGCTGCTGATAAGATCTTTACTCACGAAAATTAACAACAGAATCTCTGCCGTACTATTTTTAATCCTGTTTATCGTTTCGTTCTTTTTAAACCTTTTATATTTTAAGGAAGACATCAATCAATCTTTTACTTACAGTTTTGCAATTGGAGTTTTGCTGATAATGATTTTATCCTGCTTATATTTGGTAGAAATTTTTAATTCGGACAAAATTTTGAACTTTAAAAAATCAGTCTTTTTTTGGTATATCTTGGGAATTTTGGTTTTTCACGTTCCATTTGTTCCCTTCATGCTTGCTATTAACTGGTTTTTAATAAAACAAGATGAATCAATATTTAGCCTGGTATTGTTCATTTTAAATTTTTTAATGCACGGCTGTTTTATAGTTGGATTTGTATGGAGCGAAAAGAAATACAATTACTAGTTATTTCCTTAGGCATTGTTTTTTTTACTTTACTGGTTATTCTGCTGATTATTTTCTTTTATTTCTTGAAGAAAAAGAACAGTTATTTAGTAGATAAAATGGAATCTGAACTGTATTTTCAATCCGAATTAATCAAAACACGGATTGAGATTAAGGATCAGACTCTTTCTGAAATCAGTAAAGAACTACACGACAATATTGGCCAGATAATTTCTGTTGCCATTATGCAACTCAATATTTCTATCAGCAATAAAAATGTTGAGATAAACGAACTTAAAGATCTTAAAGGAGTTTTAGCCAAATCTCTGGACGAACTAAGGATTCTTTCTCGAATTATCAACAAAGACAATTTACTTCAGAACAATTTTCTGGAAGCTATCCAACAAGATCTGGAACGAATTAAAAAACTGAAAAAAATCAAATACAATTTCAATCAAATTGGAGAAATACCTAGCATAAACGAAGAGCACGAACTCATTATTTATCGTATTTTTCAGGAAGCGCTTCATAATAGCTTAAAACATTCAAGAAGCGATTTATTTGATGTTCATATTGAAACAACATCAAAAAATTTTAGATTAACCTTAAAAGATTTCGGAATTGGCTATAATCTTGAAAACTCAACTTCTGGTTTAGGACTCAATAATATGAAACTGAGAGCTAAATTGATTGGAGCCAGACTCATTTTAGCATCAGACCAAACCGGAACCAGTGTAACATTAGAATATCCCTTAACACAATGTGATGAAAACTAATTCAAAAAGCAAAATCATAATCGTAGACGATCATCTGCTTTTTTCTCAGTCTCTCGAGTTACTGATTAAAAGTTTTGGCGAATACCAAGTTATTGAACGTTTCGAAAACGGAAAAGTCTTTATCAACTATCTAGAGAATCATAATTCTGAGACAATTGATCTTATTCTACTTGATGTAAATATGCCAGTTCTTGATGGCTTAAGTACAATGAAATGGCTAAAAGAGAACAGACCTGACCTAAAAGTAATCGCATTATCTGTAAATGACGATGAAGAAATCATAATCAAAATGATTACCAATGGAGCAAAAGGATATCTTTTGAAAGACACCTCGCCAGAAATTTTTAAGGAAGCTATTGAATGCGTGGTCGAAAAGGGTTTCTATTTTACGGAGCTCGTTTCGGGAATGCTCATTAACAAAGTCAACAGCGATAACAAAAAAATCAGTCTCAAGGAAAAAGAACTTGTTTTTATCAAACATGCCTGTACCGAAATGACCTATAAAGAAATCGCTTCTGAAATGTGTCTAAGTCCCAAAACTATTGATGGTTACAGAGAATCTCTTTTTGATAAACTCGAAATAAAAACCCGTATCGGATTGGTTTTATACGCTATAAAGCATAAAATAGTGTTTGTGTAACCTATTTGAATTCAATTAACTTATCGTTTGAAGAATCATATTCGTACAACTTTCTGCTTTCATTATCAAAATAAAGCGATTGAATGATGTTGCTATGATTTTCCAAATCATCTGAAATCTTGATAACTGTATAGCTTCTTCCATTTTTTTCTCCATCTTCAATCCAATAAATAAGATTGATGATTGGATCTTTTAAATTTTCCTTTAGTACTTCATTATCTGTGTTTGCTAGATAATATTCGATAATAGTGTAGATATAACTTTTATAACTATCAGATAAACTATCGTTCTCTCCTTCGTAAATTTTAATTGGCTTTGGGTGCTTTTTCTTAAACAAGGTCACATTGCCATCTTTGATTTTTTTTGCATCTACAAGCCATTCTGTAAATTCAAGTGTTCCTCCATCACCTGCAATAAAAATGCTGTCGATCTTCCATTTAACCTCCAAAATGTCACCTCTATTAAATGCAATATCATCGCTATTTGTATTTAATCCTATTAATTCACCGTTCTTTTTTACATCAATAAAATAATAATCAAAATCAGTATTATAGTCTACAAACTCTACAACATCGCTGTAAATTTTATGTATTTCTAAATCTTCACCAGGTTTAAGCGCACTTTTAAATTTTGATTGCACTACAGTGGGCTTTGAAGCTGGTTTTATTTTTATTGAATCCCTATTTGCGGCACTATCATTTTTTTCTTTCTGATTGCATGAAGCTAGAAGCAATAGTAAAACTGGAACGTAGAAAAATTTCATAAATTAATTTAGTAAGTTAACGCCGCGAAAATAGGGAATTTTCCTAATTTATCTCTTCCGTTTAGAAAAGAAAGCTCCATTAAAAAATTGCATTGTACAATTTCACCTCCCAATTCAGTTACTAAATCACAAACTGCTTTTGCGGTACCGCCAGTCGCTAAAACATCATCGTGAATCAATATACGATCTCCTTTTTGTATTGCGTCTCTATGCATTTCTAAAGTATCAATGCCGTATTCTAATTCATATGAAGCAGAAATAGTTTCGTGAGGAAGTTTTTTAGGTTTTCGAACAGGAACAAATCCAGCATTAAGTTCATTTGCCAGTAACATTCCGAAAAAAAAGCCTCGAGACTCTGCTCCTACCACTTTGTCGATTTGTTGTCCTTTTAGAGAATCAACTAAAATTTTTAGGCATTCAGTTCTTGCCTGAGGGTTATTTAGTAAAGGAGTAATATCTTTAAACAAAATTCCTTCTTTAGGAAAGTCCTGAATATCACGTATATAATTTTCAATCTTCATTTTTTTTCAATTTTATGTTATTTTTCCCTTGTTTATCTCACATTTATGTCTATCTTTGCACCCGCAATAAGCAATCAACAAAGCTACAAAAAATAGCTGAATTGAAAACAAATAAGGCCTCGTGGCGCAACTGAATAGCGCATCTGATTACGGCTCAGAAGGTTACTGGTTTGAATCCAGTCGAGGTCACTAAAAGAGACAACTAGTTAATAGTTGTCTCTTTTTTTATGCTCAAACATATAGATTTTTCAAGCCTTCACAGCCTAATATTTGTGGTTCGAATTTTTCACAGGAAATTCTTAGTCTGTTTGAAATAAACAGTCTTAAAGTGGCGCTATCAGAGATTTAATCGAAGCTGAACGATGGTTCGAAATCCCGTTAAGGATATAGGATTTTTTTCTCTTTTGGTTTGTCGTAATTTTTTGATACTAAATACAGTAATTCCAAAATAATTTTAGCTTCCTTCTCATCTACCTGAATGCCGTTTTTGGAAAGAATAATAACGGCTTTCTCTACTGAAACATTCTTCTCAATGAAATTCATTTTTTCTATTGTTTTTTCGGTTTCTCTTTTTTGATAATATTTTTAAAAATGCTTGATTTAAGCCTAAAGATAGATCTCCTGTTTTAAAATTAATTTCCGTCGGTGGAATAAGGTTTACAAGATGTCTTTTATCTGAAGCCTCAAATTCAGAAAATCTTTGAAAGATTTCAACTAATGCTTTTTCTTCTATTTGATTTTTTCTATCAATCCCTTTTAATTTAACGGCAATATCATGCACTTCCTTTTTAAGATTTTTAGTGCTGACTTGATTCTCTTTTCTTAATTGGTTGTAGTCATCAATTTTTAATATTCCAGTTATAAATAATTTTCTGCCTCGAGAAAGGGTCAGCTCCTCCTCATTTATTTTCCTCTCCAATACCTTTTGGGTGCATAAATAACTTGCTTTTTGTGTTTTTATATTCTGGTCTTCCAAAACTTTTTTAAATAATTCAACTGCATTCTTTGAGAGCATTAATTCTCGAAGCTTGTTATAATAGCAGTCATTAAGGAATAATGCATTTATTCTTGTTCTACATCCATTATGACAATGATAATATGGATAGTTTTTTGATCTGCCTTTTGAAACACTTCCGCAAAGTTTTCGATTACAAACAGGGCATATTAAAAAGCTTCTAAGAAAAAATAATGATTGTAAATCATCTTTCTTGGCAGTAATTCTTCTTCTTGTATTAATAACAGACTGAACCTGATTAAACAATGACTCGGATATCAATGGCTCGTGTAATGCTTTTACCACTCCCTCATTACCAGAGTCAAGTGTTACCGGTATAAGCCCGCAATAGACAGGATTATGTAAAATCCTGAAAAAGTGTGATCTTGAGCATACTAATCCTTTATCATTGACTATTTTAATGATTGTGGATATTTTGTGATCGTTCCTCGCAACTTGATAAAAAGCCCATTTTATAATTTCAGCTTCAGGCTCTTTAGGAGCAATACCTTTTTTACCATCCATCATTGTCAAATTGATAAATCCTAATGGTGCCTTACTGGGATGTCGTCCCATCAGCTTCGCTCGACGAATACCATTTGACGTATTTTGAGCCCTTCTGGCATTTTCTGCTTCCGGAACAGCCAAATATACAGCCAGCATTACTGTGCTTTCTGGCACAGAGAAATCAATTGGCTGATCAATAGCCTTTGCAGTTGCTTTGTATTTCCGGAGCTTCCCTATCATTTCGTAGGCATACTCAACATTACGGCTGAATCGATCCCATTTGATAAATAATATATTTTTGTCTTCTCCTGAGGATTTCTTTTTGATTTCTGAAAACAATCGGTTCCATTCCGGTCTATTGAAATTCTTGGCTGAATAATCTTCGCGATAAATTCCTTTAACCTCGATATCATAATATTTGCAATATTTCAACAACCTGTCCTCCTGCTCCGGCAGGGAATAACCTTTTCTTTTTTGTTCGTCCGTACTTACACGAACATATAAATAGGCTGCCTTCATAGTAATTTATTGTATTTATTTGATTTACTGTTGAATGCTTTTAATATATGTGCTTATTAATAGTTGTATTAAATAAAACGCCATAAACTATAAAAAAATATACAACACCTTTAAAATCAATAGCATATTTTTCTAAAAAAATAGCATTTTGTTTATGGATTTTATTTGCTAAACTTAGTCAAGCTTAACAAACATTAATTCTATTTTTAAATCTATAGTTCTAAAGTTACCATAACTATAACAATGCCGAGTTTGAAGATTGGCTTTAAAAGATTAAGTCAGATTCTCACCAATTCTTAGGGAAATGTGAAAAAAAGAAAAACATCTATAGCAAAAAGGATCAATCATTTAAAATGCTGCATTTACTTGATTATTTTACATCTTGAAAATCTCGTTAAATTCTGAAGGGATGCCGGAAGGATAAAGGAGTCAGTTATGCGCATGCAGAAGATGGCTGACACTATCCTTTCAACCATTTTTATCTGTTTCAAGTGAAAACAGCACTTACTTGCAAATTTTAATTGTCATCATTTATAAAAACATAATGAACTAGGCAGAATCTAAAATGTAGAATGCTGTGGATTAAAAATTGACTTTACGGAAAACCGTAACAACTTAAAAACAATATTCGATATATTTAAGGCCTAAAACTAACCACCTAACCATGTATATTGAAAGACTATCAATCACAAAATTCAGGTCTATTGAACATTTGGATCTTGAATTTAATAAAGGAATAAATATTATTATTGGGGAAAATAATGCAGGCAAGAGCACTGTAATGGATGCTGTTCGGATTTGTTTAAGCTTGGGCAGGCAATGGAGAGACATTGGCATAAAAAACCCCGAGGATTTCTATATCAATAAAAAAATTATTTCTGATGTCCTGGAACCGATCGAGTTTTTAATGGATTTTAAAATTGAAGATGCCCAGGACAGAATTTTATTTCATTCGCTGCTATGGCAAAATCCTAAAAATGCAAGCGACATTAAGTTAAGAATCCATTTTCGATACGAAATCGAAAAAGATGCTTTAGGGAACAATAAACTGAAATGGAAAGTTGTTGGCGGCGACAATGCAACCGTTGAAATGTCTGAACTCCAGCAGATCTATTATTCTTATCTCGAGCCCCTAAGAAATGCGGAACAGGAGTTACGCCCTTACGCGGCCAACAACAAGGTAACATCGCTTTTCAGAGATTTGACCTCTTATGATAAACCTGATCCCGCCGGTACAAAAAAAATTCCGCTAACCGAAGTTAAAAAGAACGAGCTTTCGCAGGCACTTGAGAGCGTACTTAAAAACGATGACTGGACAGGGTTGATAAACACCGGGCAGCAGTTTATAAATGAGCATTTGGACAAAGCCGATATCAAGAAGAAAAGTTCGAAAATACATTTAAAACTATTAGAGTACAAATATGATAACATAGTAAAGGGATTTCTTACCCGCAAACCTGTATATTCGGATACGGTACTTGGAAAGGATATCCATCTTCAGAAATACTTTGATATCAGCCAAAATGGTTTGGGAGACAATAATATCATTCTGGCTTCTGCCGTATTGGGTGATCTTAAGAGCCGTAGAGATCAAAAAATTGAACATTATTACGCCCTCCTTATTGAAGAACCTGAAGCGCATCTGCATCCGCAAAGGCAAAATACATTTTTCAATTATCTGAATACGCTTCAAGATCTCGGAGTGCAGATATTTATTACTTCACACTCCCCAACAATAGCAGCTAAATCAGATCTAGACAATCTACTGATCCTCCAAAAAAACACATCCAATAATACTGAGTTCTTCAGCACGAAAAACTCCAAACTCACCAAACCAAATAAGGCGTACCTGAGAAAATTTTTGGACGTAACCAAATCACAGCTCTTCTTCGCGAGCGGCTGCATTTTGGTCGAAGGAATCTCTGAAGCGTTGCTGCTTCCTGTTTTTGCGTCAATGATGGGACCGGATTATGATTTGGACAAAAACGGTATTGAAATTGTCAACATTAACGGCGTTGCATTTGAACCTTTTGCAAATCTTTTCAACAGCACAAAAGAAATTGAGAGATTGGCCACTTACTGCGCTATCATAACTGACGATGACAGAAGCATCATAAAAGCAGGAGATTTCATTAGCAAAGCTGAAACTATTGCAAAGGCACAGGCTCAAACAATTTTAAATGAGCTGAAAACTCTAAATTTGGTCGATCAAAATAATAGAGTTTTGAATTATAATCCCGCTGACTCCTTAAAAATTGCAGGTTATGAGTCTAAAGAAGCCTTTATAAAAAGTGTTCTATCCACTAAATTCAACAAATTCTCTGACCGGGCATTAAAAGCCCAAAAACTGGCTGGCAAAAACCTTCATGTGGAACTGGCGGAACAC
Organism: Flavobacterium procerum; assembly: GCF_042431625.1. Classification (NCBI taxonomy): domain Bacteria; kingdom Pseudomonadati; phylum Bacteroidota; class Flavobacteriia; order Flavobacteriales; family Flavobacteriaceae; genus Flavobacterium; species Flavobacterium procerum. The sequence goes on from NZ_JBHLYW010000022.1 coordinate 260,315, forward strand.
ACTTTTGAATATGAACTTATAACCGAGTCTGATTTTAATGCTTCGCTTATTGCTGCTATTTATAATGGCATGCATTCTGCAAATTATGTTGATGCAAAATCCGATAAATTTTTGTTGGCTGCCGATATTCTTAAAAAGCTTAAATCCAATAAGGATAAATCTGAGCTTGCCGAAAATCTTTCATACACCTTAGATGAAGATCCAGCAACTCGCAAGAATTTTTCCGTTCCCAATTATCTCCAAAATGCCGTTAGATGGGTAATTGACCAAAAAATTTAATTATGTACAGCAATTTATCTGAAGGGCAGAAAAAGATATTAAATTATGGTAAAGGAACTGTAGTAGTAAAAGCGTGCCCAGGAAGCGGAAAAACATTTTCAATTGCAGCGCGCATATCGCGGCTCCTTAAGGAAAATGGCAAAGACAAAAGAGGACTCTGCATCATATCTTTCACCAACATTGCCTGTCAGGAAATTGAAGACAAGCTGTCTAAGGTCTTTTTTACCCCAGTGCCATTAAAACATCCGCATTTTCTTGGTACAATTGACAGTTTTATAAATACCTTTATATTTCTGCCATTCGGGCATCTCATTATGGGCTGTGACTCAAGGCCGGAACTAGTTGGCGAACCTCATGGCGCGTGGAGTGTCAGAAGGGGTGAAAGAGATTATGACCAATATTTTGACAAGACCACTTTTGACTCCAACGATCTGCTTACTCCGATTGCTCCCCATCAGGCGTTTAATTTTATCTGGAGCTATTTCAGAAAGGATGGAAATGTAAACGGAAACATCTTGGGGATTATCAGGTCTAAAAATGCATTATTCAAAAAAGGGTATGCCAACCAATCTGATGCCAATTATATTTCCCTAAAGGTGCTTCAAAAATATCCCGCAATTGCGCAGAATCTTGCTGAAAAATTTTCACACTTTCTTATTGACGAATGTCAGGATACAAATGATGTTCAGATGAAAATCATTGATTTGCTAAATCAAAATGGAGCTGGAAATATTATGCTTGTCGGAGATTGCGACCAGTCCATATTTGAGTGGAACCATGCCCATCCCGAATTATTTGATTTGAAATATTCCTTATGGGATAAAATACTTTTGGATGAAAACCGCAGAAGCTCGCAGCTGATCTGCAATTTCATAAAGAATCTATCTACTTTCGAAGATATAAAAGCGGTAAATGATAAAGTCAAAGATTCTGTGCTGGAACCATCCATTGAAAGTTATATTTTGCCAAAGAAAAAAACAGCAAAAGACAAAACAATTATTACTTTTCAGGAAAGCGCGGAAAGTTTCAAGGAAATTTTAAAAAACTTCCTTCGGGAATGTGAGGCAAATAATATCTCGATTGACAAAGAAAATACGGCCGTTCTGTACAGAGGAACTGCAAGTTCAAAATATCTGGGTCTTACTTCGGATATTCATGATTTTGCAACATTGCCTTGGGTTATGAACCACTATCATGTGAAAAACATACTTAAAGGAAAACATATGTACGAAAACGCCTCATTCAGCAAAGGATATAAACTGATGGAAAAAGGGTATTTCGAGGCACTTAATCGTCCCCATGATAACCGCTTCTACTGCAGCTCGCAGTTTTTAGCAGATGTAATTTCAGTGGCAGGCATTAAAAATCATAGGAATGAAGTTTTTAAATTTATAAACGCTCTTCCAGAAACAAAGGATAAAACGATAGCTTTATGGATTAAAGAAGCGAATGATGCGTTGAAAAAGTCTTCAATTAATATTGAATTTGAAATTGAAGCACAATTTGGAAATGTAAATATTGACGATTATTTTGGTGAAGATTTAAATAGCGATCAGCTTTATCCATTCTATTTTGGCACCGTACACTCAGTGAAAGGCAAAACTTTTCAAGCTGTTTTGCTGCTGTTAGCAAAAAGGGCTGGCAAAAATTATGACACTATCATAAAATCGAATCCAAAGATTTTAAAGCCAAAAGATCTTGAGGAGCTTAGAATCGTTTATGTAGGCTTGTCAAGACCGCAGATTCTTTTAAAAATGGCTGTACCGGCATCAGATCATAAATTGTGGTATGATAAACTGAAATGATTAAGCAAGTTATATACGGAAAATAAGTCGTTAATATTTTTCAGCGCAAACTTTGCAAAAGAATTTAAGAATCAGCTTTTCAATTAAGTTTTTGTGATTTTAAAATCGTAAATAATTGCCTTGAAATATTAATTAAAGTTATGATAAGTTTCAAAATGAATGTTTAAAAAGAACAAGCAGATGGGGCCAATGGAAAATATTAGTGCTTTAGAAATTATAGAATTACTCAGTGATACGAAGAAAATTTCCTCGACGACCGTCTATGGGACAAAGCTGATCGCCCATAAAAACATAACAGGCACTTTAATTATACTTGATATAAATGTAAAGGAAACCGTCACATTCCTAAATTGCACATTTGAAGATATCATTATAGACCGAACGAGTTTCGAAGATTCCGTTGAATTCAAGCAATGCACTTTCGCAAAAGACTTTAGGATCATTTTCATAAAATCCCGCAATTTCAACTTGGAAAACTGCCAGTTTGAAAAAGCCTATATTATTCAATACTGCGTTATAGATTATCTTATTTTCCATAGAATCGAAGCCATTAATGGAATTATGATTGAAGGCGGCCAGATAAGGCTTCTCGACATTAAGCCCATAAACGAAAAAACAAGTTTTTCTTTTACTGGCATGTTTCTTCTTATTCATACGCTGTCCGTTATTTCACAATCCGGAATAACCACGTTTGCCAAAAGCTGCAGCATCAACATTATCAATTTGACGGGATACCTGAACCTAACGTCCAGATTAGATTTTACCCGAATCAAAAATAAAAAGATAGCGATCTACGAATTGAACAATAGCGGCAAAATATACTTTTCAAATATAATGCCTGTCGGAGTCCAAGGTTTTAAGGAAAACTCGCTGTCTCCACACATTGAGGCATACCGAAATTCCCCCCAGCCTGATGCGCGCGAGCTGCAGTTCATTTCTCAGATGGCTTTTCAAATGGGAGCCTTGCAGCTGCTTACCGGCAATTTTCCTCTATACGGTTTCCGTAAATTTATGGAAAGGCGTGACTGCACCGACTTTCTTATTTATTTGGATACATTTGAGACAAAGTTCCAAATACTTAACTCATCGCCTGGAATATTGGAGCTTAAATCCATACTATTTGACCAGTACCAGATTGAAATCATAAATTCTGACCTTTCGGCCGTCAAGCTCCTTCATGCAAAAATGCCTGATGTTAAGGCGAAGGGCGATTACCTGAATTATTACAACGTCTACAATGATTTGTATGCGGCCGCAGTACGCCAGAACAACAGCAAGGATAAGGCATATTATTATAAAATCGCGCAGAATTATCTTTCTAAGTATCTAAAGCACTCATCAAAAGTAAATGATGGCGACATCGGATCGCGTGCTGCAATTGCGGTATCGCAGCTTTACAGCGGCCATGGTACTGATTGGATAAGGGCTTGTATGGCAACCACAGGCATTGCTTTCCTATTTTTTATTTTTTTTACAGCTAGCCTTAAAGAGACAGTTGCGGATGCAAGCCTAAATGGCTTGGGCTATTTCTGCAAAGAATTGCTTCCTTTCTTTCCCCAGTTTATCAATCCGCTGCACAGGATTGATTTTATGTCTGAAGTAAGTGCTCTGGGCAAATGGACAGCGCTGTTTGATTTCCTTTCCAGAATATTTGTCAGCATAGGAATATTTGAGATTGTCCGGTCTTTCAGAAAACATGTGAGGCCATAACACTAAAAAAGCAAAAATGAAATTTCAATACGAACCTATAGGAGACGAAATCGGCTTCCAAACATTCCTTAAAGATCTGTTTAACGCAGTCTATTCGACAGAAACTTTTGAGGAGTATGGCTCAAAAGGCAATAAACAGGATGGCATAGATATTTATAGCCCAAAGCTTAAGATCGGAATCCAGGCCAAAAAAAAAGATATCAACCGAAATAAAAAGACCGTTGTAAATGATCTCTTAAATGAACTTGCGGAAACTTTAGAACAAATAAAGGATTTTCCATTTCCAATTGAACAGCTGTTTTTTGCAACAACCTTGAAAAAAGATATAACATTGCAGCAGGCATGCATTAATGCCAGCTTAACTGATGGAATAAACGTGACATTATTTTCATGGGATGACATTCAAAATCAGCTGCCGTACTGCCCTTCAGTAAGGAACAGGTATTTCCCCCATTTGCAGCCGGCAAAAAAAAGAGATATCCAATTGTTTGAAAAAATCGAAAAACTGGAGAAAATGATCTTGAAAAATAATATTGTAAATCTTCCAGTTAAAAAACAGTTTCGCAATATACCGCACTGTGAAGTTCTATTTCCAATATTACCCGACGATCTTCAGAAATTGCTGATCCAAACCATGTTGAAGATAGCTTTATATGAGACATTCAAAGAAACAGTTTATAAGAAGTTCAGCAGTCTGATTTATTTTTCAAAGACTTATACCCAATTTTCTGACGGATCCGAGGGACCGGGTTTTCAAATCATTTCAGGCGAGGTAGTTTTTCTTTCTAAATGCAGTCGCCTGGTCAAAGAACTTCAAAATAATTCACCCAAATTTTGGGAACGCATTGAGAAATATGAAAACGATCTTAATTTCAGAAACACAAAATTTCGCATGGAGCTTCTAGGTTCTGAGGACCTGAATGCATATGAATTTGAAATCGACGGCCAGACGCAATCCTACAATATCAGAGCATTGCAATTTGAAAATCTTGATTATGACAATTTAAGCTCATTAAGCACCGTTTTGCCATTTATCGCACGTATGACCAAACCAGCCATCAACATTATTGAGTTAGACAAAATCAAAAGCAATTCCGCTTTTATGAAACTGTTTTACCACTATTTAAACGAGAATTCGTTTAGGCCTACCCTACTTAAAATAAACGTAGATGATTTTGATGATTGGGATTATGAATATAAGCCGCTAGACGACTAGGCTAAAAAAACCGAATACCGAGTGATAGCTTACTGTCTAAACTATCATCGAAAACCATTTTTATCAAAATGCATTAAACCTTAAATTCAGCACGAGGAAATTATGAGTAAAATATTATCCAGTCTGGAAAACTCATTAAACACAAATGGGTTTTGGAATGAATACAGATCGTTATGCAGTAATCTGCATCAGGAAGATATTGATGTGGATCATTTTATAGTCCTCCTGCCAGACATATTTAGACAAATTGAAAAAAATGCCATGTCCTACCAAATCTTTGATGCGGTAAACAGACTTTGTGAATTTCTGCCAGATAAAGGTTTGGAATTTTACAGCAAGCTTAAGATTCATGAAAATCCGCAATTGCAGAAGTTGATTCCGTCAGCTTTAACCGGAATAAGCAGGTCAGGGATAGCGTTCGATAAATTCGGGGAAACGGAATTTCTATTAAAGAACGATTCACAGCCTCTAAAAAGCCAGGGATATGCTTTTCTGTCCACCCTTACAAAAGACGAGATAAAGCAAAGCGGCAATTTTAGGAACTTCATCATCAGTCTGGTCAAATCAGATATTGAAAGTAATAAAGCGCCAATCCATTTGCATATTGTTATGGCCTTGGGGAAACTTATCGACATAATACCTGAGGCAAGGGACTATTTCATTTTATTGTCAAAATCAGAGTCAGAGGATGTTAGATTTGAGATAACGCGGCTTCTCAGCTACGAATTGGACTACCAGACGGAATCGGGCCTATTTGCAGATATCCTATCCAATCTCATATCAGTTCCCCCTGCTCAGCATGCAGTTATAAACCAGTTAAACTATTCTGTTCTTCCGAAACTTATTGCGGCCAATCCTGAGGCTATTGAAAAATTCCTGAGAGAATGGCTGCTGGCTGATAGCGGCCGGGATGCGCAGATCATCAGTTTTAACGATACCATCGAACAGCTACACGAAGAAAATGAGGCCTATTTCCGAAAGATGATTACCATGTGGCTAAACAGCAATGAAACGGCATTGCATGCTGCTGTCAGCAAAATGCTGATGGAACTGCCGCACTACCAATTTGAAAATATGGAATTGGACGAAAGTTATCTTGCACAGCTGAGTTGTCTGGACATTCAATTTATCGTCATGAAAATTGTCGGTTACCTATACTTTAAAGAACTGATACGCTCATCGGTTTTCTCCATTCTGAAAGCTAGAATAGATGATGATCAATGTGTTGCTTTTATAAAGCATATTTTCAACGACTATGTGCTATTCAACTATCCCTCCACTGTAGAATATCTTGAGGAAGAAAGAAAAAGCTCTTCCAAGAAAGTACAGAAGGCAATAGATGAGATTATAGAACCCAATAAAAACTATTTTGAAAAAATAAATCAGCTGGATTTTATAAATGAATTCAATCCGTCCGAAAAAAGGCTTAAGCTATATAACAGTTTATACCAGAAGGAATTCCAAAGCAAACATAAGTCTGTTTCCGAAGGCAAAAACTCTTTCCTAAGCATGTGCACAACCATACAGCTTAGGACCGGAAAAGGAATGTTTTCAAAATATCGGGGACAATACACGGGAAAAACAGAAATGGCAAAATTCCAATACAATGCAGAATTTCCGAGAGGGGAATATATAGATGCAATCGGCCAGGAAAAAATCAGGACTATTTACAGAAATTATAAAAGGGAAATATGAAATTCATTCTAAAAGAATATTTGGAACTTCTGAAGGAAGACGGGGAATTGGATTCATTGCTATCTGACCTGCTTTTCAGCATGAATATCGTTCCCATTTCCAAACCGCAGAAGGGAAGGCAGTACGGGGTCGATATTTCTGCTATGGGCTTAGATAGCGATGGAATCAAAAAAGTATTTTTATTTGCCGTCAAACAAGGCAATATTACAAGAAACGTTTGGGACAGCAACCCGAATTCCATAAGGCAGACCTTAAATGAGGTCCTTGACGTATACATTCCCAAAATACTGACTAAAGGCCAAAGGGCACTGCCGAAAAAAATTATCGTAGCCACCAACGGAGTACTGGAACAGACGGTTCAATTAAACTGGAACAGCTATATTGATGAGTACGCGCAGCCAGATAAAATTGAATTTGATTTTTGGGGCATTGATACTATAGCATCGCATATTGACGGACAGCTGCTAGCCGAGCAACTTTTCCCAAGCGAATTCAAGATACTGCTGCGCAAGACTCTTGCCTTCATCGATTTGGCAGACTATGATTGCCATCATTACTACACCTTACTGGAAAAACTGTTTGAAAGCAAGGCCGATAAGAAAAAAAATGTTCTTAAGGTTCTGAGAATTGCACGGGTATGCTTCAGCATGGTCTTTAAATGGTCAAAAGATGCCGGAAATTTAAAACAGGCGGTTATCGCTTCCGAGAGGACTTTATTGTTGAGCTGGAATTGGATCCGTAAAAATGATCTATTGGAAAATGATTATGTTTTGGATGAATTTTATAACATCCACACCATAAAAATAAATATCGGACGCGAGTATTTTATTAAGACCAGGGAACATTTGTATGTCAAACATTCCCTGTTCAGATACTCCAGGAATCAGCTCGAATATTCATTGACCGTTTGGGAACAGATTGGCATACTCTGCACGATTGCTTTAACGGAAATTACGGAAGCACGTATGCATGCGATCATCAAAAATACAGACTATGCCAAAGTTTGCCAGTCAAATGTGAATGAATATGCAATAGGATTGAAATCTTTAATTGCTAATAATCCGCCTGCAAAATACCCGGAATATGACGAACATCTGATAGAGATCTCTTTAGCTTTGATACTCCTTGGAAAGGCAAATGAACTGGAATTTGCAAAAAATTGGATAACCACTCTGGTTATTGGACTTAATGACAGCTACAGGCTGAAAGGATTTGTTCCATTGTTTAGGACCGATTACGAAGAACTGGCAGACATTCATTTGGGAAATAGCAGATCCGAAGCGAATTCGTCAATGCTTCTTCCCCTGCTGGCGGAATGGTCAGTAATATTAAAAGAGCCTGAACTTTATGAATTGGTAAAAAAACTAATAACTGAAAATTATCCAAATATTAATCTGCAGATCTGGTTTCCCGAATCCACTTCAGAAGATTTTCTATTCACAGACAATATGAGCCGAAAAAGCGGACATGCTAAGTGTTCCATTGAACTATATGATGATTTTGAAAAATACCGAGAGGAGATGCTGGAAGAAAAGACATTATTATGGGAAGAAAAAGACTTTTCGATCTTTGCCGGCCATTTCAGCTACCTTGGATATTTATCATCAAGACACTTTCGCTCCAATCTGCTGCCAGTTTACTGGAGAGAATTTTTAAGTTAAAAGAGCACTATAAACTTACAAAACAGTCAAAATAGCTTTCATATTATTTAAAGGCAGGAAGTATTATAAATTAAATGAATTATTTAAACATCTTCTGACACTTGCAATTTAAAGTCCAAAATAAAAGGCTTTGAAACCTCATTATTGGAACAATTTAGAGCGGATTTCAATGATGATGGAATTGAAGACATTTTCGTAAGAGGCTGGACAAGGTCCATTCAAGGTACAATGGGTTTTGGATTTACTCAAATTTTGACAAGACCCTCTAAAAGGCATCTTATGGATATAGTACAAGCTACAAATGAAACTCAAGAAAAATGGTAAAATTAAAAATAGCATTAGGAAATTAGATACTTTTTTGGAAACAGCATACAGCAACAATACATAAAGAAAAGCATGAAAGAAACCATACAAGAGATCATTGGCGACCAAATTAATAAATTGAGCACTTATCTTGATGCTATCGAAAAAAATGGCCTGGAGGTCAAATCGATCGATATAGATAGCACTTACCTTGCTGAAAACTACAGGCAGACCCAGACGTTTTCAAAATGCACGGAATTTAAAAGCCTATATAACAGCCTGCCAAAAAACAAACCTGTCTTATATTGGTTCAGCTTCGAAACGGAAAAATTGAATGATTACAAATTGCAGCAGGCACTAGAAAGCATTAGCGGACATACTGGAAAAAGAAAAATTGCGGAAATACCGAAAATTCAAAGAGAATCCAGTGGTACGCTTTATGTTGGTAAAGTAAAAGATAAATTCCATTACAGGTTTGTCAATCATTTGGGTCATTCTGTAAATGGCGAGACTGGAAGCCTGCAGCTGACCTATTGGTACGACACCCTGCTGTATGGCAATCTAAAATTAAACTACATAGTTCTCGAAGAAGAGATGAAGACCCTGATTGGGGTACTTGAAATTGAATTGGCTAAAAAATTAAGACCCGTGTTGGGTTCGCATAAGAATTAGCATTCTCTTTTTTATAGTATAAAATCAAGTATAAACCCCCTCTCTCATCCCTAAAAAAGTTTATATTTTTACACTGGATAGAGTCCAAAAAATGATGCAAAGAGTATTGGTAGAGTTTTTTAGAATAAGTTAGTTTTATAAGTAAATAGAATATTATGATTGACAATTACAGAGATAATTACTACGGAAGCATCCTTGATCCATTGCATGGTGATATTAAATTATCGGAAATCGAAAAATGGGTAATAAAACAGCCTATTTTTACGCGATTAAGAAGAGTAAAACAAAACACATTTTTGTATTATGTATTTCCTTCTGCAAACCATACAAGATTTGAACACTCTATAGGAGTAATGCATTTAGCAGGAAAAATATTTGATTCCTGTAAGGAAAATTTTGCTACGGGACAGAAGAAAAAAGAAAAATATTCTATAAAAGGTGAAACTAGTTTTTTTAATCTAAATAATTTACAGGAACGGGAAGAAATCTATTATCAAGAACTAAGGCTGGCTGCACTTCTTCACGATATCGGCCATGGCCCTTTATCCCATCTTTTCGATGAATTTGCAATAAGTAAGGATGCTTTTTTAAAGATTGTAAATCACTCTTCAGTGCTTCAAAACTACTATAGTGGATTTGAAAAGCTTATTGTAGCCAACAATAATAAAGTGGAACATGAAATTATATCATGTGCATTTGTCTTTATTTTGATTGACGAATTAAAAAATGAAAACATAAATGATGTAAATAAATTTTCCCCGTCAGCTAAGGTCATCATTGAGAATTTAAAGGCTGAAAGGATAGTAAAACTGATCGAGCCTGATTTTGAAAATCTACTAGAGCTTACAGATTCAAAAGATAATAATTATACTTCTTTCTTTTCCCGGATAATCACATCTTTTCCAATTGATGCTGATAGAATGGATTATCTTTTAAGGGATAGTTATTTTTCAGGAGTAACCTACGGAATTTATGATATCAATAGGATTTTCTCCTCCTTCATGGCAACTATCGATTCTGATAAAAATGTATGTTTAGCTTATAAAGAAAGTGGATTGGACTCAATGCTGAGATTTATCCAATCTAGATCTCATTTATACAACCAGGTGTATTTTCATAAGACAAATAGATCAGCCAATTCAATGCTGGCCTACGCAAGTAACTCAAGCAAAAAAAAGGGGACAAAACTCTTGGATAAAAAGGAAACAATACAGTATTTAATGGATTTTTATATTAAAAACAGTGATGAAGTTTTTTTAAATTACACTGTTAAAAAAGAGGTAAGCGTAGAAGAAGTCGAAAAAGAAGTTTTAGAAGATTTATTGAAGAGAAAACTATTCAAAAGGGTCTATCAAGTAAAAATCATACTCAGCAAGGATAAGTTCGGTGACTTTGATGAAATAAAAAGTTTAAAGGAAACTATTAATGAAAAACTAACTCAACTTGTTCCCAACAAGATATATGCAACAACAGATATTTATCAAAACAAGACTTTTAAGGATTCGGATCTAAAATGTATTTTGATAGCACAAAAAAGTAGCGGCAAATATGATTTTAAATCGAAATGGGAAAATGTCAATAAAGAGTTTTCGTTCATGAATATGAATGTCGTAATGGTAAGAATCTATTTAAGAAGAACATTCATAAGTTCGAGTGATTTTGAACAAAAAAAGAAGATAATTTTAGATAGCGTTTCTGCAGAAATTTCTGAATTAGAAAAGTTTGCAAGTGCATAATTGCATATTTTAAAATTCCTAAAAAAAAATAGGCCTTCAAGTTTGAGAGAGCTTGAACTGCAAAGAAATATTTCTCTAAATCAAAACCTTTTTATCAGGGATTACAGAACACAATTTGAGAAAGTATTTAGATTTTATAAAATTTTACGGATATATTTTTAGATTAGGTAACGGTCGGCAGAGGGACATAATGATGAAAAAGTTTTTGTAATTAATTTATAAAAAGTATATTTAAAGTAGAATATGTTGCAAATGAAACAGCAACTTTTCTAGATTCGCCAACACGCTCATAACAAACAAAATAAAAGCTAGTTAGAAATCCAAACCTGTTGATTAATTTTCGTTTACTAATGATATTCACAAATTAAATTCTAAATTGATAAATTGTTATGGTATTTACTTCATCAAATATTGGAAAGTACACAGGCAAAACACTACCTCAGATTGTATTCTCTGATTTAGATTATTTCATTTGGTCTTATGAAAAAAATATTTTTAAAACGCCCCCCCTTAAACAGGAAGCTCAATACATTTATGAAAGGATAAAAAACATTAAAATTCCTAAGGAAAATCATGAAGAATACGAAGTGGAATACCTTATTCACCCTCCGACCGGTAAATTCGGCCATTTCGAGGTGGTAAACAAATCTACACCTTTACATAAAGGTGGGAGCCCTGCATCAAGATCCCAAAATATAGATTTAACTCGTGCCAGATCGATTAAAGAATATGATAAGCGAGGCTCTAGTACTATGATAGATTGCTTAAAATACTATTATTTCGGAGACCGCGGCTATCGAATGACAAAAAAAAGGTGTGAGGATTTTTTCGCTGAAGATTCCAACTTCATTTTAGCATAACCAACTTAAATATGAATTCTAGATTTAATTATTATTCGTAAAAGCTTCGCTTTAATTTATAAGCTATGCATTAGAGATATTTGCGTGGACAACAGAATTCGAAGGAATCAAAAATCATCGCAGAAATTATTACTCTGTATCATGAGGTAGAGGCTTTTATCAAATATTCCAAAGTTAATTAAGCAGCCACTAAATAATCTATACCTTTAAAAAATCAAACAGGAAACATAAAAAAATGCGAAAAGACCTCTCAGATAGAACCAGTGCAGATATGTCAATCAGTGATCTAATATCATCATCAACTGTTAAAATTGAAACCTTCGACAAAAATGGAGGAACCGGAACAGGTTTCTTTTTCGATTTCAATCCGCAGACTCCGGAAACATTGGACAGCTTAGCGATTGTCACCAACTGGCATGTAGTTGAAGAGGTTAAAAATGGGCAGTTTACTTTAACAAAAAAAGATCAAAACGGAGAACCATTAAATACTGAACATCTTACAATTTTTCTTGAGAACTTTGAATCCCATTGGATACCACATCCTGATGCGGAAATTGATTTGTGCATTTTGCCGATAAAATCGATTAGGCATCTAATAAAAGAAGATTTCTTTTATGGGTCTTTCGACGCCAGCCTTATTCCATCGCAAGAAGAAATTGACACCCTTTGCGCAATTGAGGAAATTATCATGCTCGGATATCCTGACGCACTCTGGGATACCTATAACAACAAACCAATCGTAAGAAAAGGCATAACCGCAACCAATCCCAGATTGCCATACTGCGGTTACGAGGAGTTTTTAATAGATGCAGCATCTATACCCGGATCCAGCGGATCGCCAATCCTGATTTACAATATCGGCCAGTATCTGGACAGAAACGACAATCACTATTTTGTTAAATACCGTATATTTTTACTCGGAATCTTATATGAAGGTCCGCAATTCACGGCAGAAGGTATAATAGAAAAAGTCCCAATCAAAAAGAAAAAGATTGTTACCACTCAGATTCCAATCAATTTAGGAGCTGCCATAAACAGCAGCAAAATCTTAGATTTTATTGGTTTAATTTAAACTTATTCAATCCCACCGCAAGGAGCAGGGACAATATACTCCTTATATACTATGCGGAATAAACCCGCTAAACTGAGAATTTCTTTCCCTGTAAAGTAAATTGGTGAAGCGAAACAATCAGGTGGCTCAAAACAATGCCGGCATTAAATGAAGCTACGTAATTCTGTCCTGGCGTGACCTCCAGATCAAAATGCCCTTCCCTATCCGTTATTGCCGACACAAAAATCGTCGGGGCACCGGAATTAATCCTGATTATCCCGTGGGTCGTTTCCATAGAACCGATCGGCAGGTTTTTATCAATCCTGCGCAGCGCATCTATCGTCTCGTGGTCTTTCCATGCATACTCCGAATAATCTGTAACATTCACGGTTCCAACCGCCGTATAGAATTTTGATGCCAGACAAGCTGTACGTACGCAAGGATTTATAGGCACCTTCAGGAATCGTGATTCAACTTTTCTTTTGAAATCTCCGTCTATCAGCCCAAAGATTTCTTCGTTGAATGTGACAGGCAGAATCTTATCGAACTTTTCCGACCTCATTCTGCTGGCTGGATTCTCATCTTCACTTGGATGGCCGTCATGGACAAAAAACCTGCCCCCAACTACTACACAGCCAGCATAAGAAACATCAGCGAGATAGCCTGCCGTTCCCACCGCAATCACCAGATTAGCATCTGCTGCAGAAAGTAATGCAGGAAGAAATCTATTTTTTTCCTCTGATGAGGAAGGGTTTTCATTCGGCTTCATAAAATCCTGTATGCACCATACCATAACTTCCATTGTTACTTCAGGATTATTAGCACTTAAAGTCTTTTCATAAAATCGGAATACTGCCCTAGCTGACTTTTCATTGAACGTCAGCATATCGATATTATCAACGCGATAACCTTTGTCTTTGTTGCTCTGCAAAACTTCCGGAAACGGCAGCCCGGACGGCCTGAACTCGTAACTGCACATCGAGGCCAGAACTGGTTCCACCTCCCAATTTTTATTCACAACTATGCTAACTTTTTTCATATTTTGGATATTTGAGATTTTTAAATGGCACGTGCATTTAAGCTTCCCCTAAAATTTCAGAAAGCAGGACCTTCTGAAATCCTTCCGGTGCCGCTTCTGATGCTAAGGCGAGCTTAAGTGTGGTAATGCTTTCATGAGTTTCCTGAACTGCAAGCACACTCCAGTCGAAATCAAAAATCTCCTGAAAGTAGCGTGCCACTTCACTGTCCCTTATCAATAAGCTCGCATCTCGGTTGTACATCGCCCCTGTTGTCGTAAAATTGTGGCTTCCGAATAAAACCTTTGCATTTACATCATCCAAGGAATCAACTATAATGGCTTTTGTATGGCATCTGCACTGGACCTTGATATTACCGGTATTGAATCCAAATTTTTTGAGCCTTGTGAGTGTCTTTACCAAACCAGCCTGGCCTTTGGGGCCAAATTCCCTAGGATCCCTAAAAATTATTCTCACCGCAACTCCACTGTCCTGCTTTTCCACGATAGCCCTGTAAAAGCTTTCATAAACAGGATCATTAGTCTCGAGAAGTGAAAAGGATTGGTTTTCAATATCAATGCTGTTATTTGCGCTTCTAATCATTTCTGTTGCATGGTGCAGAAACATGCGCTGGTTGTCAGAATCCCTATCAGGAGTCAAAAGAGGCTGTACATCAAGTACGCGGTTGACAGGCAGCGGATCAAAATATCTTACGACCGGAGGAACCGGAGGACAGAGCCCTTTAGGTATATAAACATACGTATTTGCAAGCTTCTCTTTCACATCAAATGGCACACGCTGCGCTTCCTCAAAATCCCAATCAATGTACTTTCTGAAAATTGTAGCCAGCGTAGAATTTTTTATGACAACATTCCATTCTCGGTTGTGTTTGGCAAGTGGCTCCGGAATGGTCTGATCCTTACCTGCCGGATCGATATCTGCCTGGTTTGAATTTTTCCAATTGCCGCTGCTTAACCAGAACTCTTCATCATCCCTCGTCGCCACTTTGATATGATAGTCGCTCGCTATCAGTTTGCCCTTTCCAACCGATGACCATACATGTTCAAATTTACTTCCCAAACGGCTTTTCATATTATCCACTGCTTTATCCGTGCCGTCGTTCTGGGTCACCATTTTAAGGCTGCCGTTACAATTTTGCACCGCTTCGAAGATTGCCTTACTTATATGTTCGGCCTCCCATTCATACATGGTAGCGGTAAGCTTGTTGGTGACCCTTCCCAGAAAATTCTTCAGATTTGGCCAACCGGAATCAGGGCTTACGTGAAAGATGGCTTCCATATATTCAACTACCCGAGGGAGTTCCAAGCTTTGCGGTTCACGATATGCACCCGGTTTCGGGGCGGCCCAAAAGCTCGTATCCACTCCCAGATATTTAAGCTGCTCCTCGAATCCGGCCGGAACCACATCGATGCCATATCCCATAAATTTCTTAGGAAGAGACGTCACTGCAAGTTCCATCAGTGTCTTTTCATTCATTTTCTCCGCTACTTCCACAGAGATTACCTCCTCATCGGTAATCCATCCATTTTTAAACCTAAATCCCTGCTCGATTTTTATAACACCGGGCAAATCCAGAAATTCTTTCTTGGCATTCTGAACAGCATCCACCAGTTCACTTTTATAATCATCCGCCATAATGAATATTTTTAATTGGTAATTTAAAATTTATGATCCAAGTAATAGAAATAGATAATATAATCCCTATAATACGCTTCTTAATAAATGAAAATACTGACCGCTAATTAAAACCCAAAGACTGCGATCGAATCAAGTGTAATACACACAGTAAATTTATAGAAACTACAAAACCAGAAACAAGTATAAATACTTGTTTTTCAGTATTATATATATAAAAAAAAAAAAAAAACTTGAATAAGAATATTAGATTGGATTTGATTATCCCTTCAGCATCCGATCCTTATGGCTTCTCATTCGTTTTTTTTCCAAAAGGCCGTAAGCTTCTGTCTTATTTCAAGAGCACTGGTACCTCCCCGTTCTTAACCCAGTAGCAAGGTTGCGTCCTGAAAGGGATTACTTTTGTGCCACAAAACCTAAATTGCATAAAAATAATTCATAGAGTAAAAGAAAGACAATCCTGCCTTAACTATAACAATCTTTTCAAATGCTCCATAATATTTGTAAATTCATATATTAGTTTAATGCCATGAATCAATTGAGTTTTTATAATTTTTTGCATCAATCCCCAACAGGACATCTAAACCAAATTCATAACGCCAATGAAAGACAGACACTACATATAGAAAGCCAATTTCTTCAAATCATCCAAAAATGATGTTGTAATTTGTCCTGTCCCCGTCACTCAGCCAGATGGCGCCAATTGAAGACAATTGGCGCCATTTTTTTATTTATACTAATAAACACAATGCCTTTGAGTCATTTTTGCTTTTATTTTCCTTCTTAAGAATAATAGCAAAATTTCTCTAGTGTATATATTTATATAAAAAACAGCACGGATAGTTGATTTAGCATTCGATAACTTAACAGGATTCGAACATCAATTTTAAGGCAGATTTAAAGCTTTGCATTAAATTATTTGTACTGGATCATTTCTTCCTTAAGAATGTAAGCTTTAGGAGAGCCCTTGGCTATAAGAAGATCGAGCAGGTAAAGAAATTCTTTACTCAAAACAGCGCTTCCTTTTATCATGGCTGCGTAATTGAAAAATGCCCTGTGGACAAAACGTTCCAGTTTCCTATATATAGGGGCATCATACAGATCAGTTTTCAAAACCGCCCCCAGCCATGAAACCGAATGTGGCATAAAATTCCTGAAGCCCGCCCCGGAAAGAAGATCAATGCATTCATTGACGGCATAACTGCCGCAACTAATGATGAAATCTTTGTAGAACTGCTCTTCCCCTTTAAGATTGTCCCACTTCTCGATATGCCCGTTCCAGCCTATATCCAGAAGGAGAACTGAAATGAGGAATATACGGCCGTTTGATAAAATCCAGTCACGAAGCCTGTGCCATAAAAACCAGAACTGCTTCACTGTATGCGATTCGGAATCTGCGGAAATTACCTCCAGCGGCAGGTGCTTAAGCAGATCTTTAATAAACAGCAGATCCTTAAGGCAATCTTTTCTTTCAGGACCAATAAGGGTCTTGTCCAAAAGCTGGACAAAAAGCCCTTCTGAATACTTTTTGGGACAATGCAGAAGAAACTTGGAATAAAACTTTTTAAATACAGCCCTGCATTCATAAAACTCATCGTAATCACGCTGCTGAACCTTTAGCTGGGAAAGATGCAGGGAAAGCATTTCGGCAATAAACTGCTTCTGCTCCTGAATCTCTGTATCGCAGGCAATCATTTCAAGTATGCCTTCAAGATGCCAGCGGGAAGCATTATCCAGCTCCGGGATAACACAGGAAGCAGTAAAAGGCTCATCTACAGTAACAGCGTTCTGAAGTTGCTCCTTCCAGATTGGAACTTTTTCTTCCTGGTACACAAAAAAGTGCCCCTTTCTACTGTTATATTCTGCATTGCTTTTCTCTAAATATCCAAAAAGCCCATACCAGCAGTTTAAAGAGAATTCGGGTCTTAATTTCCACAAATTTTCGCTTATGCTGATATATAGGAAGTGCTTAAACCTGTTTTCAATGCGCGCTGTAAGAAGCTGAAAAACCAGCTCTCTGGCCTGCTTCTCGGCTTCTTTGTCCAAGGCAAGCTTAAAGAGCAGCGGTATGCCGTACAATACCGCTTTCTGGTCTATTAAACTGGTTGTAAGATCCGGGGCAAATCCTGGAATATTCCGGGCCAGCTCCCTGCCAAGCGACGTTAATTTGCCATGGCACCAGATTTTCTCCTGCTCACTGAGCTCATTAAAATAATCGCGAAGTCCCAGGCATGCCATTTTACCCGGTGCAGTCATGATATCAAATTCCTCTTCTCTGCCCTGCAGGTAATTGTAGCCTTTTTTCCACGACGCATATGAAATGTCCACTGTTTCGTCCCTATCAAACACTTTTGAGGCCCAAAGCGTGCCAATCTCTGGAAATGGCATGTTTTGAATATCATTAATAGACGCTTCAACTTCTGTGTCATATCCCGGACTTATTTCAATCACTCCTTTTGATCCCGGCACATCAACAGTGTTGAATTTATACTTCCTTACATCCATTTCAAATAAAGCCTTGCGCCATGAAACATCCCACTGCGGAATCTCCTGCCATAAGACATCCAGCTGTTCAAAAATCTGAAGATTCATGGTCTGGCAGCTGAAAATGTAATTGCCTGTAAAACCAATCAACCCACGGCGGTGGGCGGTTCTATGCGGTTTTTTATCGGACGCAATCCTCTCTTTTTTCAAAAACAGATCAGAACCATAATAAAAATTCTGCCCCATCAGATCCGAGCCATATCTGGAGGAATCCCATTCCAGCAGCTGACGGTTCCCAAGCAGCACAGCAGTAACCGGATCAAGAAGGCCGGGATAAGCCTGTACTACGCTGCTTACCACAGCCAGAACCGAAGTGTTATTTGAATTGAGCACCAGCTGTATATTTAGTTCCCTAACCTTTTTACAGCTTTCGCTTCCATTTGAAGCCAAATCCAGAAGTCCCTTTTCAAGTCCCATTAGAAGCGAACTTATCAGCATAGCAGAAGAATTAAATCCCCTGTAAAGGGTCCAGTATTCCAAGCTTCCGTAATAGCTTCTGCTTCCATGTTCTTTAAAGTGCAGCTCTATCTGCTTTCTCTGGTCAGAATCACGCGCCCTTGCTTGATAATTTTTTTTAAAGGCATCATTTAAAAAGCTTGTCAGGAACAATACCGCCTTATCGGGATGATGGAGGAACATCCAGTAAAAAAAAGTCCGGTATGCACTGGAAGAATCATAATCAATATCATCGCTTAACCCCCAGTAATCAGGCCCGTGTTCAATTTCCAGCATGCTGATCAGACTGCCAGGATGCGACTCCCTTTTCTTTTCAATCCAGGTCTGCACCGCCTCAGATAATATTATATCAGGATAAAACCTGCAGATCTGCTCACCGCTTACATCTTCAATTATCAGTTCTTTTGCATATTCCAGCATGCCTTTATGATGCCACTCATTTTTATTGCCGTGGGGATCCACAACTGCATCAAGCAGTTTTTTTACCCCCGGCTGGGCCTTTGAAGCAAGCTTTAGAAAAATTTTAAGCGCTTTTTTAAAGCTGTTTTTAGGGATTGTGTTTCTTGAATAATCAGAAAATACATCCTGATGTTTTATTAAATAGTCCTCCAGAAGAACCGCCACACTTTGTGAACCGGAAGGAAGCAGCACAGGGTTGAATTCGGCAAGCTGAAGGGCCCAGTCAAAAATGAGGTCCAGAAGTTCTTGCTGCATTTGCGGAATTTCGTAAAGGGTTTCTTTATTGGAGGCCGCAAAATCAATCGCAGCATCCCATCCGGAGCCTAAAGGGATAAGGTCTTCAAGATCGCCTGCCTCTCTGATGCTCTTGCAGCATGTTCGCAGCAGGTAAATAACATGAAGCAGCTCTCTGGCATTATCCTCAAGAAAATACTCTTTCAAGCAGTAAAAAAGCCCCGAAGCGTTGCCCGAACGCAATATATAGACTGTCAACTCGTTTTTCCACGAATCTCCCGTTGCCGCACTCATTAGAACACCTCTGCTGAAATCATCGGCATCTGCAGGGTTCTCGGTATAAAAATCTTCAAGCCATAACCGGAATGCCCGGCGCACAGCAGGACTGCCGTCAAGGCTTGAAAGAAAATCTGCTTCGGTTTGTGCGTTCTGCCGCTCCTGCTTAATGTAGCGCACCAGCGCCCAATCCTCCAGTATATCATGAGAAGGAGAAAACCTGTTTTGAAGTTCTCCCGGCTCTGAATAGATTATATTATCTTTTACAAGCGCCTGCGTGTAGTGGTCAGGCTCATAAAAGGTATAGAGTTCCATAGCCTTGGCTCTTTTCAGGGCGATTGCGGCAAACACGGTCCCTCTTTTGCTGTCGCCCGCCTCTATGATCTCCTCCCACATTAGTTTTTTAAAGCCGGCCTCATCAAGGCTTTCCGCGTCCTTAACCATTGGGTAGATTCGCAGCGCTTTATCAAGATAGTATGGCGTTCGAAGCAGATGGGTCAGCTTTTTATTTTTAAGCAGCAGGCTGATTTGCGGTAAAGACGCTTCTATCTGCTTCATTTCCTGCTCGTTAAACTCAATAATCTGGTAAAATAGATCTGACCCCGGAAATTCGTGGTTGTAAAAAATTTTAAACTTCTGCAGCATATAATCGCGAATCGTAACCACCATTACAATGTGCGGACTCTTTTTGGCTAAGGCCAAAAGTTCTGTAAACGCCCCTCCAAATCCGCTTTCTGCAAGTTTCTCAAAACTCTCAATCCAGAAAACGGCTCTTTTCCCTGCCAGGGGACTCTCCAGTATCTGCTGTATGCTGACGCCATAACCCGCCTTATGGATAGCTTCATGAAGCGAGGGCGCAGCAAGCTGCTCGGAGGTAAAGACAATAACTGCGGTGTCGCCGCTTTTTTCTAATTCATAGATCAAACCTTTAGCCATCGCCGATTTTCCCGTACCGGCTTTTCCGTGAAGCACCAGCATCCCGGAGTCTCTAAGAATTTGCAGCGGCCTTTTCATATCTCTTGCAATATGAACCTCGCCTATAGTGCTGCGAGTTTTAATATCTACCGCCGACCTGTTTGCTTCTATTTTATCAAATGCCTCAATTACCGCATCATTTTCCTCCGGATCTACAGCGGTCAATTTTTCAAAATCTTTCGGCACAAGATGGTTGTAGGTCATAATTGCTGTAGCAAAAAACCGGCTTTTTTCCTCATAAGTATGAAGTATCCCCATCAAATACAGGCTGCCTTTGATCAAGGTAAACACACCGCTTCCTGAAAGTCCCTGGACATTTGAAACCGCTGACTGATATCGTGTATCAAGAGATCCATCAAAATTTAAGCTGAACAAATTTTTATTGTCTTTAGAATACTCTTCGAAATTGAGCTCGTAGGGACGATCTTCCTGTCCGCTGTTGAAATCAGCAAATCCTCTGATAAGACATTCCCCAGTTAAAGATGCCCTGTCAATTATCGGAAAAAAATACTTTACTCCCGACAATTCTTCTATATTTGTTTTTGGAATTATGATCAAAGCAAGATCAAGTTCATTGCTGCTGGTGCAGACTATTTTATCAGTTTGGGAAACAGTGTAAGAATGCCAAGTGTTGTCGGCAGGATTAAAAATCTTTTCTATCGTTATATCCTCATTGACGAAATCCTGATCAAAATTTTCCCCCACAAGACAATGTTTGGCCGTAAAAACATAAATATAATCAAATGCCTCTCCTGGGGAATACAAAAGGGCTGTACCCGT
The DNA here is from genome assembly GCF_042431625.1 of Flavobacterium procerum. Classification (NCBI taxonomy): domain Bacteria; kingdom Pseudomonadati; phylum Bacteroidota; class Flavobacteriia; order Flavobacteriales; family Flavobacteriaceae; genus Flavobacterium; species Flavobacterium procerum. The sequence continues at coordinate 281,699 of NZ_JBHLYW010000022.1, forward strand.
TTCCTCTTTGCATTTGATTTTTACCGTGGCATACTGAAACAACTCCTTTTTCATATGCTGTTATTTAAAGCTGGATAATTTAAAATAATTGCCGGATGATCTTCTTCAATAAAGGTCTGGATGAAATTAAAGCGCTGCTCGGGATTTTCATCCGAATTAAATATTGATCTGATCTGGTCAGTGCCCGAGGTGTACTTAAATTCAAGACCGCGGCCGTTTTGCTGATGATGATGTAGAATCCTTGCCATTGTTTCTTTATCTGGATGCTTATTGCTTATTCCGTTTGCAGAAATTACGTATACAGCTGTATCAATCAAAGTTAATAGCTCGGGACTTGTATTATTCTTGCTTCCATGGTGGGACACTTTTACAAAATTTACTTTTATGGGATTCTCTTTTGTATAACCCAGGGTTTTAAGTCCGTTTACCGCATCTGAAGGATGTCCGTCAGCTAGGAACAAGCCGCGGACTGATTTGAATTTCAGCAAAAATATGATGGAAGATCCGTTTACAATATCTGCATTTTCTGTAAATTCGGTTGCTGTAAACTCCTCAATTTTCTTATGATGATCACTTTGTCGACGAGAAATTTTTGCTCCTCCCTTTACCTCTCTTTTATTCCAATCCAGATCTGCAGCTGCAATTTTTTCTAAGGTCGGTCCCAAAAGGGTAAGCTCCAGACCGTAAAAATCCACTGTTCCGGTTTCAATGGTAATTTTTTCTTTGAGCAGTTTGCCCGTACTTTCCAGATAGCTTCGAAGCGCAATTCCCTGCTTATAACCTACTTTACCGTCTAGTGAAGGCATTCTAAATTCTGCATGGTTAAACCAGAATAACTTTATCAATTCTTGGTTTTCATTATGAGTTTTATCCGCAATAAAGCTAATAACTGCGCCGATGTGATCCAGATCAATATGGGTAATTATCCATAAATCTACAAATTCCCCCGATAGGGAAATAGCATCCAGGACTGGTTTAAATATCTCTTCGTAAGATCCTATATAACCTCCGTCAATCAAGATATTATGCCATAAATGGTCGTTTCCACGATATCTTATCCATACTGCATCTCCTCCCAGAGCATCAAAAAAACTGATACTCAATTCGTTCGGGTCTAAATTCATCAAATAATCTTTCAATATTAACAAACAACTCAATTCTGCCAACAGCGGCAGCATCTTCTTTATATTTTTTTAGCTGCAGAAAGATATGCTACTTCCCTTCCCGGCGCCTGCATTTCAGCTTCGTAAAGTTCGATTTTTTTTTTCACTAAGCGAAAACATTGTATTTGCAATTTTGCCAATATTAAGTTTAACCACATTCTCTATAATATCGGCCGCTGCAGCTACAAAAATACGCATGCCGCTATGGGCGTACTTTAATTTGTGAAATTTTAAATGCATTTTATATTCATTGAGAAGGTAATCAATTCGTTCGCTGATTTCATGTCTTGTATAATCCTGCCGACTGATATCCTGCATCCAGACCCTGAGCGCTGTAAATCTGGCGGCAGAATCAGGATCAGATCGGCAATCTATTATCTGCTGCCAGGAAACATTCTCATCTGGAACAGGAAGCTTCGTGAGCACGACCTCTAAAACCTTTACAATTGTCAGAACTTGATTAATTCCATATATTCAATTAAAAGTATACTATCTTTTAATCACATAACCATTCGTCAGTACCAATTCTTCTTCTCCTCTCCATTTACATCTCATATGAAATGGTTTGCTAAAATACACCTTATCATAATGCAGTTATACTTTCTGTTTATAAATAACCTAAAAGCAGTAACTTAATCATATACAACGCGATGCGTATTTTATTTTTTTTATTTAATGAGGTTAATTCATATTAGATAAAATATCATCATAATGACACTTGATTATATTTTAATTTTGAGAACTAGCGTATTTATTCTTTGTTTATCAAATCCCACCGTAGGATCACAACCTTTTTTATATTCAAATCCAAGTTTTACATCTGCGAATTTCGATTTCTCTTTACTCACTATTACAAAATTCACTGATAATTTGGTCAAATTATTAATCCTTTCTTCAACTACACTGGTATTTGAAAAAGCATTCCGATGGGTAAAGTCAGGAACTACTTCCAATCGTTTGTCTAGTATTTTAGGTAATGGATAAAAGGTACCTGTAATTCGAAGATACCAACGTCCAGTTGTACCTTTATACGAAGGATCTGATACCTGCGATCGATTCTCATATTCAAATCCTCCATAGATATTATAATAGTAATCTAGTACCGAATTATTGCTAAAAACATCAGGTAATAAAGTAATAGCCTTATCTTTTCCAGCAAAAGAAGGCGTAAAATATAAGCTAGCTTGAGTTCCTTCCGTTTTTTTCTCAGAATCATGCTTATAATTTAAAGTTGCAATTGTGTATACAGTCCACGCCTTAATTTTATTCATATCCACATCAAAGATTTTCCATAAGGGTGTCTGGAAATTTAATCCCGCTAGAAATGCATTTTGCTCTTTATCACTAAGATTATTCTTTTGCCACTCAATAAATGGATTGAGAGACATTTCTCCTCTACCGCTTAATACATTGTATCCTAGTGCAAAACTAAAGTTTTGTGAGGATGCGGAATCTTTTGGAAATATAAGTGTAACATAAGCAGGTTCAGCTTTATCGTTTTTATTTTGAAAAGACTGCCTTAAAGATAATTTAGCATACCATGCTGGACTTGTGGTATCTATCTTAATATGTTTTAAAGTTATTTGTACTTTTTTTTCTTTGGGCATTAGAATTGTCACAATGCTGTCATTTTTTGGTTTAATATAAAAAGTGGTATCTTTTACTTGCAATAACCTTATACTTGCGATTGTATCATTGGCTTTATTAACTGAATTTACCTGTCCAAAAGAATTGCTACATCCAATGATAATCAGCAAGCTTATTAAAATGAACTTATTTTTTATCATATTTAAGGAATTTTAGATTCTACAAGCGTATTTAAATCTGAAACGGTAACAGAGCTACTCATTTCTGTCTCAGTGATAAAAGAGTTACCTCCTTGTTTTTTTATATATGCATTTAAATGTGCACGTAGTTGTCCAATTTTTATAGGTGTAAGGCCTAGATTACTAAGTTTAGATGTTAAAATAATTTTGTCCTGAGATTTACCTGTTAGCAATGAAATAGCTTTCGTAATTTCAGAAAATGGGGATAGATTTGCGGAATCTAATAGTATTGTTTGTGCAAGATATTTAACTGCTAGCTTATCTTTTTTCTTTAGAACGCTTGGAGATGAAGAGCTTTCCATACTACGTATTAGTATCTCTACCTCGTCTAACGTAAGATTAATTCGTAAAGTTTTTGCCATAATTTATAAATTTTAAGTTGAAAATATTTTTATAGATTTACACTTCCAAACAGCATTTCTCAACAAGTTAGATCTGAAAACTAATTTAAAATGCTTTATAATGAGAATTATTATGAACGTAGAGCCTCCACATATCTATTTTCGTCAAAAATCATCTTCGAAAAATCACCTTACAAAAACAATTTCCGCAAGTTAGAATTAAAAAACATTGGAATCTATATGTAAAACAACAAATTATTAACCAGATAATTATGGGTATTTTTACTTAATTTGCACTTAGAATTTGTAAAATCATTATCAAACTTTCGAGATAATCTATTTATTGTAAAAGTTGTAATGGAAACAAAATAATTCTGCTATTATGGTTATGCAAATATTAATGCATCAGACTCTCTCTTTAATATTATAAAAGAAATCAAAATAGATTATATGAAAAATAGAACAAATAGTTAATTTATCATTCTATAGCTTAACAGGATTCGAACACCAAGAATAAAGAGAAATTATGACTTTATAACATCTAATTTTTTCTAATTACCGGTCTATCTCATAAAATGAAATCTTATTTTAAAACGGTTTAATATTTCAAAATTATTTGAATTTCACGTTCTCATTTTTTTAATTATAACTGCTGCTTGACTAAAGTAAAAAATTGGTCTATTCCCTGTCTTATATATTCGTCTTTATCTTCTTTATCAATAAAGAAGTTTGAATAACGAATTTAAACTGTCAGGCATCCTTACTACAAAAAGCAACTTTAGTGTTTCAACATCAGTGTCAGTCGCAGACAAATAAATTTTGTGTTTCATTTTTCTATTTTTTTAGGTTCCAATAATCAAATTCAAAAAAGAATAATTATAAAATACGCTTCATACTTATTACCTATTTTATTCAATTGAATTAAACATATCATCACTAAAATTTCGTTCTAATTGCTTAATCTAAAAAGCCGATTTAAAATTAATTTTGTCAGCCAATTCAGGAAAGTCAATAAATGGATTTCTATTTCCTTGCGACTTATAAATAATCTGGTTTCTATGACATTCATATATGGTCACATTATTATCATTGTGCCATTTAAGCAACATAGGAACATCAGATAAGGTATAGCCCATGCCTTCATTAATTTTTCCAGGATATCTAACTAAAAAATAAAGTACTGCTCTTGCAACTACTCCTTTATTAATCTCGGGTTCAAATCGATTTTGTTCTAGTTTTCCACATTCGTCTCTTATTAATTCGGCATAATTGCTGCCATAATCAGGAAATTCAAAATATGGATTATTGCTTCTAAAGCTATTACATTTCATTTCACAAGTAAATAGATGATGAATATCACCTCTCATAGGTTCTTCTTTATTGAACCATGATTGTGGAACAACATGTTCACAATTATAAGGAAGACTATCTTCTAAGTTAGACTCAAACTCATCAGTTGGCAATTCCAAGGCACTAAAATTTGCAATGACCTCGGCTCTAGCTTTGTCAACTTGTGCATCCATTGAAAGAATAGTCTCTAAAGAAAAAGATTTACCTGAATAAATGCTTTTTAATTGTCCATCTTGATAACGATCAACAATAGGATATAAGTGAAGAGAAGGTTGATATTTTAGTTTTGCCTTATGTGTGTTTTCTAATAATTGATTCAATTCCGTAAAAAGAGAATCAATATTTTTAGTGTCAATAGTAGAATAATATGAACGTTTATCTAATTCATTTTGTGCTTCATTAAAATAGTCAATCGTAAGTTGGTTGGGGTTTTCAGATTGTGGTGCAAATTCGAACGCAGCTGGCTTAGGTATTTGAACAGTTAAGGTATTTAGTTTTTCTTTTAAGTCATTAATCTGCTTTTGCGCTTCTTCAAGTTTTTTTTGTTGCTCATCCTGTTTAAAGGAAATATTGCCCAGCACTAAAGAACCAATACTTCTAATGATTCGAACACTGGAGTAGCCAAAAACGATACCATAGCCAAAAAGGATTAGGTAATACCATCCATTCGGCATCAAGCAAACTGGCTTTCCTTCTACTTGTTTTAAAATACATTCTGCATAATTTTTAAATACATCAATGCCAAGACGGTTATTAGTCGCTTCATTTATTAGAGGTGTTAAAAACGCACCTGCAGTGCCAATGGTTAAGTAACCGAAAAATTGCCAATGGTCTTTAACAAATCTGTATAATTTTTCTAAAAAACTAAGTTTCTCCTCAACATCAAAATTAGTGGAATTGGATGCTGTTTGAAATATTGGCAAGCCTTTAAAATCCACAAAAAACTGAATCAAGCCGGCTAAAATACCGGCTAAAAGCAATGTAATAATTATTGTTTCCATTTTGCTTGTTGTTCTATGTTTTACCTAGACTATATCGAAATTTTCAATTATATTAATTACCCATGGACCTGAGCTAGAAGCTTTCACTCCCATTCCGAATTTTGCAAACGATTTCCAAAATTGTTTGATAGATTCAGTTTTGTCTGTTGCTTTTATAAAATCATTTTCTTGAATAGAATCTATTGCTTTTAATATTCCGTTTCTTGCGTCTATAAAACTTGGATTTGCGTTTATTAACTTTAGCCCATCAACGATGGATTGCCAACAGATGTAATATGCTTTGTCTTTTCCAATAGTATTAGATAAATGCCTTGTCCAATGCATTAGAGTTGCACACCATAATTCTCCTCTAGTATGCTCCCCTGACACATTTTTTATTTTACCATAAGTTAAAAAGCTATCATAATTATCATCATATGGGCGATTTCTTATCCCCGCTGCTCTATTAGTTACCCAATCGCCAGTTACATTTTTCTCAATATCAGTAAAATAATTATTAATTGATAACGCAAAATAATCACTCCATCCTTCTCCCATAGCCCTGCTTTGATCTTCTTGTAATGCCCTATCATTCATTTTACCCCCAACTAAACGATTAGTTACACCATGTACATATTCATGAAAAACTACATCTGAGTCCAATGCAGTATGACGTCCTGAGCTTCCTACTAATCCCATATTCATTATAGGGGAAGATCCATCAACTGGAGTTGACATATTTGCTGTTCCAGAAATTGGTTGGTTAAATGCTCTAGCAACTACCGGATCGTCATTTTCAAAACTTCCTGCTTTAGAATCAAATCCTAAAAGAAAAAAGAAATCATGCAAGTAATTACAAAAATAAAACATATTTAAAGTTTGTTGCTCTTTTGGATCTGCAGTTTCAAATACAACTTGGTTTAAATTATCAACAATTCCTTTAAGATAGCTTAAAGTATCGCCTTGGAACGCAACAACATTTGCTCCTCTTGTTTCAAGTTTGTCAACCCAATCTTTAAAATTCTGTGGAGTTCCGTTTTCGGGAATCGGATAAGCATTTCTTTTTAGAGGAAATGTTACTGGCTCTTTGGGATAGCCTCCATTTTTTTTATGCACATAACCTATAGAACTAGCGTGAAGCGAAATCTTTTTCAAATATAAAATTTCAACTTTACTTTTATCTGATGCTGATACAACTACATCAAATTGCAGTCCATGATCATCTATTGTAATTGTGAATCTCCATGCCAATTCTGCATTTGGTCCAATGTAAAATATCACCAGATTTGCACGGATGAAATCAGCAAAAATACTTTTGTCAAGAACTGTGGGAATACATGTGAGCTGGGTAAATTCTACTAACTTTTTAGCAACAAAATTTGATGAAATATCGAATGAACTCTCTATGGGCTCTCCTAACCAATCCTTTTCAGGTTCAGATATATTTGTTTTAATGTGTTCAACAACGATATTGATAGCTTCAATAACGCTGACCTTTGGATTGATATCAATAGCTTCAGAAATTGAAACACTGTCACCAACAGCAGATTCCAATCCTCCCTCTTTATTAAAAATTACTGCTCTATTAACAAGGAATACGGGTATTCCTTTATAATATTGATGAACATTTACAATCTTAAATCCTGTACTTGTTTCAGCTATGTTAGAGTCAGGAAAGTATTCCGCTACAGATGATGGTTCAAAACCGAAACTTTCTTTCTGCTCTTGAAGATATCCCAACGCTCTTTCAATAAGATTACCTTCTAAAAAGATAGGCTGTTCTGTTCTTATTGAAAGTAAATTTCCAGTCCATGTATTTATTTCCGGTAAAGATTCTATATTTCCACCATTTAAATCTAATGATTTTGATTTTGCGTAATTTATGAAGTGCTCCCCTCTTTCTTCAACATTTTTGAAAGCTGAAAAATTTCTTTTGTCAATTTCTTCTATCATAATATTTTTTTTAGTTTTTTTTCAAAAAATACAATTGATTATTATTTTCACATGAAATTATCAATCAAATTATCTAAATCGAAAGTCCTCTTAGATTATAAGTTTTATCCGTTTTGTGAAGACATCTTATCTGTTTTAATAACTGTTATTTAATTCAATCATTGATAACGGTCAGATCGTTGTTCATCTTTACAATTCTTCCTCTTAAAATAAAGGTCGGTCTTTGTGCCATAGTACTTTTGTGTTGTTGTATTCAATATTAAACCCGCTGCAGATATTTTGGAAACTTCCTGTAAAATAAATAATTTTCAACGAATTGAACCAGCGTATAAGTACCTGATTTTCAAAACATAATACTCAATTATTTTCAATCTTATCATCTTAAAAACTAAATACTTTAAGACAGTTAAGTAAAAAAAAACGTACGTTTTTTCTGCTTTCGATGAACCAAAACTTTATACTTATGAAAAAAAATATAGCAATTGCCTTTATGGTGACCCTTTCACTGCTGCCATAAAAAACTGCAACATGGGGCAAAAAAGGACATTCTTTAGTTGCAGAAGTGGCTTTTAATTATCTGGACGATACTACAAAGAAAATTATTTTGGGCTACCTGGACGGAATGAGTATTGAAGATGCGACCAACTGGATGGATGATATCAAAGGCCATAAAACCTATGACTATATGAAGCCCTATCATTAGGCAAATATTGACAAAGGTCAGGAAGTGTTAGAGACATCAGGAAGCAATATTATTTATATGCTAGATCAAACTATAAAGGAGCTCTAAAACAATAAAAATCTCAACAAGGAGGAAATCAAAACCAAAATACTTATTGTTTTTCATCTGGTGGGCGACCTGCACCAGCTCTTGCATGTAGGATATGGCATAGATTGAAAGGGATTACTTTTGTGCCACAAAACCTAAATCACATAAAGTAATTCATAGAGCCAAAGAAAGACAACCCTTCCTTAACTTAAAACATTCTTTTAAAATCCTCCATAAATTTTGTAAATTTATATATTAGTTTAATGCAATAAATCAATTGAGTTTTTATAATTTTTGCATCAATCCCCAACAGGACATCTAAACCAAATTTACATAGCCAATGAAAGACAGACACTACATATAGAAAGCCAATTTCTTCAAATCATCCAAAAATGATGTTGTAATTTGTCCTGTCCCCGTCACTACTAAAAAAACGTTAAAACTTAGGTTTTAGCGTTTTTTTTATGCTTTTCATGTAGTTTTCATACGTTTTATCCTACTTAAATACACGGTTTAGACATCCTGTTGAGGTGACTAGTCAGGATTTAAACCAAACTTAACATGTTGATTTACAGACATAAAAACATTTAACTTATTTTTATATTAAGAATAATTTAACACTAGAAAACTAAATTATGAATTATAGAGATGAGCAAAACAAGGGAAAAATATCTCCAGAAAAAGCACAGAAAATGCTTAAAAAGGAAGGAATGAATGTAACAGTTGAGCAGGCAGAAGAAATATTATACTTTCTTCGACTTATAGCAAATATTCATATTGTAAAATTTATCGAGAAGAACAAAACGACTGAAAAAAAATAATTGTATTGTTTAGATAGCTATTCTTTAAAATTAGTGCAAAAAAACTCTATATAAATGATAGATCCAGAAATGAACTAAGCACCTCTTTTTACACACATACCTCAGGCGATTCTAATGATCATTTATTTATTCGTTGATTTCATAGCAGATTTGTGGCGCAAGCTTATAAAAAAAGTAAAAACTCAGTAGCCTCATAAATATTAGAAACGAACTAAACATCTGCTTTTCAACTCAATAAAACTTACTCACTTGATTTAAAAACTGGTAAGCCTTTTGAAGTTTAATGCTCATATTTAAACCCAATTCAATTTATAAACAATCTTTAAGGCAATTGAATATAATTCAGTTAGTAACCTCATTTTTTATTGTAAATTTAGGAACTAACTAATATAATCAAAATGAAAATTGGAAGAAATGATTCATGCCCATGTGGGAGTGGTCAAAAATATAAAAAATGCTGTATAAACTCTGAATCGACAATTTCGACAGATACTTTTCTAAACTACCTCAAAATACATGATACCTCTGAATTATTGAAGATGATTTCGCTAGTTCAGCTGTTACCGATTAACCAATCCAAACTCATTAGATTGGAAAGCATACAAGATTTAATCTGTTCACACTTAAAAACAGATGGCAAAGAAATAGATTACGATTCTGTAAAACGATTAATCGGCAATGACTATGCGGCAGATTATAGAGAAGATCCTGCCGAAGCATGTGGAACGGAAAATTTCATGTTTTTCAATGGCAACAATATTGTATTTCCCGGAATAGCTAAAGATAGCACTTTAATAAACCAAATGCTTTTTAATTCAATATTTGCTTGGGAAAATGATTTATCTCCAGAATTGAAACGAACCATTCATGACGGAGCATACTTTATGCTGTTTATTCACAATATGATTGCAGAAAATATAGGGCTTAAACGATACCTTTTCGAAGATGACTGGAAAGGTGATATCTATTTTCCCGAAAGCAGTGTATTCAAAAATCATAAAGATCTGTTTGAGTTTACCAGAGAAGATATTGATAAAATTTATGAAAAGCTCCATATTGAGCAGGATGTCATACTTCATTTTGTTGCCACACGCGAAGATTTTATTAAAAATAAGGGACAAGACACTGTACTAGTAAGAAGGCCTTTTATTAAACTTGAAGATAAATTTTATTTGGCACTTCCTTCTGCGCAGATGTACAGTTTAAACATTTTCATTAGGAAGCAGATAGAATTGAAAGGCCAGACTGAAGCATTAAATTCATGCTATGCCAAAATGGTCTTAAATGAGTCCTATAAATATCTCAATGTTATGTGGGACAGTGTAGATTTGGGTCTGGAACTGCAAAGCAATGAATCATTGTGGCAGATGGATGCCAACAAATATGCGTATGTAAGATTTATTTCAAAACATCAGGATAATGATATAAAACAAAGGGCAGACTCAACTATTGCGGCAGCCAAAATTAACCTCAAAAATAAAGAAAGTGAGTTTCTTTCAATAACTATTTTTGCAGGTCATGAAATAGATGAAGTCCATTCGTATCCTATCGAATACCTAAAGGAAACCAAATATCAAATAGCATTCAGCTTTTTTGACCTTGAGCGCATATTCTATCATTGGAAACCAGATGAATTAACTTTATGGAAATATGCCAAAGCCGAAGAAAGAGCTGACAAAGCTGACATGAAAATGATGCCGATATTTTCTATATTATCATATTTTCAATGGTATAAAAGAAATCAAGACTCATTTTTTCCAACAGATGATGCGGCACCTAACTTTGTAACCTTTGATTTTAGCACTCAAGCGAAAATAATTGCTGAATCTGCGCAAAAAACCGACAGGCATTTTGTTATGCAGGTAGAAAATAAAATCGGAGATGATTCGGAAATTAAACTTAGAAACCTGCCGGTGGTTAAAACAAAAGACTATGCTCCAATTTACACTTCTGAAGAAATATACAATAGAAAATTACGAATAGTTTTAGAAGCTTACCCTTTTCCGATCTGGTTCAGCTATGATCAGAGAGTCGGGACCGTAGGCAGCAATTTTATTGAGTCTATGGTTTACTGGCTAAATGAATTTGCCAGCACTTTGAGTCCTTACCTGGAAAATCTGGGCAATCTTCCGATTGAATTTATTTTGTCATTTGATGAAAGACTGCAATCTATTCTGTCTTCAGGATTTGAGATTGAAAAGGGAGTAAAAATTAATGTTAAATATGAAGCCGACATATACCTACGAAAGATTAAGCTTAAAATTCCCATTGAAATATTTTCCGCTTTACATAGAAAAGATAACTACGGGGAACAGATTTTAATAGATGCCGTTTTAAAATCATTCAATGTTTTACAGCGCGGTTATGGGCTTAAAGAATTTACTCCGGAAGAAAAAGAGAGATTCTTAGTGTCTCAAATGCCGCTAAACAGTAAAAAAATGCTGCTGACTTCCCATAAAGAAAATGACTTCAAAAGATTTGACAAATACATACCCAAACCAAGATATATACAAGATGCTGATATCTCGGTAGTTCTTGAGAGCCAGATAAAATGGATGAATCTTTCGTATCAGGTTCCTGAAAAAATAAATGATATAGATAAAGTTCCTTTCTTAAATGAATTGATAAATACTTTGACCCGTAAACTAAAGGAGTGCTTAAAAGATTATAACGCAAAAGAACTCCTTGTCGACTTAATGTTAAGGCATGAATCGATTATTCAAAGTTCAAGTTCGTGGGACTTAGATCTACCTGCTCGGATAAAATGCTTTGAAAAATATCAGGACGTAATTACGGAATATAAAGAAGATTACAACAACGTGGTCAAATCTTCACATTCTTTGAGAAGTTTAATAGAATATACTATCGCGGAATCGCCTGAAGGCAGCAAAATACTAAATATTGATGATGTCGATTTTTTATTGGCCATGATTAATGAAATCATTTTCTATGGAACTACCAGAGATAGTATCTCTCTGGGGATTGATAACCCAAAAATGGGATTGCTTCCATCTGGACGATTGGGGATGGATCACGATTTTCACGATACAATTTTGGCAGGTTACAAAGACTCCATAATCTTAGATGAAATTCAGGGAATTAACGAAGATTTCGAAAGTCATTTTCAAAGTGATGAGCCAAATCCTGAAATTGATATGGAAAAAGAGGCATATTACGATAAAATTACAAATCTGTTCGAAAAAGATTTAGGAATAGACTTTTATCAAATTGGCATGATTGCCGAATTCATGGCAGGTTACTGCTTTTCGAAGGAATGTTCTTGGTGGAGCTGTACCGAAAATGAACTTACAGATTTAGTAATTTCAAACTCAAACCTTTCAAAGACGGAAGTTCAGGCATTTCTATCTTTTATGCAATTAGAATCCAGAGGCAAAATAGAAAATGTGCCGGAGGGGCATCATGCTAAAGAAACATGGATCTGGCGATTTAACAGAAAACTATCCTATATTCGAAGACCCATAATAAAATTAAAACAAGGAAATTCAGAGGTGCTATTATGGAGTGCAAGGCACCTTGTCATGGCATCAGATAATTTAAAGGCAATATTCTACAATGGAACATTAAAAGTTGATGAACTTGTTCACCCCAATATAACGGCATTATTAAATGAGCGGCTAAATATAAAATCAAATGAATTTAGAACTAAAGTATTACAATGGTTTAAAAACACCTCCCTGCAGGTTATCGAAAATGAAATTAAAATTAGAAAAAGTGTTTTCCCTAATGCTGACAGAGACTATGGCGACATTGATCTTTTAACTATTGATCACAGCAAAAAAATAGTTTATCTGATTGAGTGCAAAAATACCAAACAGGCTAAAGTTATGTATGATTTTCATTTTGATTCTAAAAACTATCTTGAAAAGCAATTGCCAAAGCATATTAAAAGAGGTGGATTCATATCGGATAACTTAGAGCAGCTTTCTAAAAAAATAAATGTTGATTTAAATGGATATACCGTTTCTGCAATTGTAATTTCATCCTATCAATTGCCAGTAAAATATTTGCATAACATAAAAATTCCCATTTACTCATTTCAGGAAATTAAGCGTGAAAGGCTTTTTGCTTAACAGGAGGATTTAATATAGTAATTTTTTATTATACAAGCAGAACTCTGAGATCAATTAACTTTCCCTTTTCTAACAAATAATTTCATTTTGTTAAAGTAGTAAAATACTTTAAATAAAAGGCTTTCTTCACTTTGATTTCTACAAACTTTAAATATATTTGATGAAAGAAAACACAGAAATATCCTTACAATAAATGGACACACATCAGCTCGCCCCTCCCAATAATCCAGAAATATTTGAAAATATGATCTGCGATCTGTTTAATAAAATTGAATCAACCAACACTTATAAAAAATTTGGCGGTCATGGCAACCTGCAGAAAGGGATCGATGTATTCTCTGTTGAAAAAGATACTGCCATCCAGTGCAAGAAAAAGGATTTAAGCAGACGTGAAAGCACCTTGAAGAATGAGCTCTTGAATGATATAAAAAAAGATGTCAGCTCGGTAATTTCAAAAAACCTTGCAATAAGAATAACTAAACTGTACATCATGTCTACTTACAAAGATCATCCAGATGTTGATGAATTTTGCGAAGATCTAAAAGAACAGTTAAATACAGGCTTTGAAATTATTTATTGGGGATGGAATACCGTTCAATCCAAAATTTTAAATCATAAATCATTATTGGAAAAATATTACCCAAATTTCATAATAAATGTAAAATCTGATGAAGAGATCCTTATCCGAGATTTAGATCTGAAAAAACAGATAAAAAAAAATTTCAGCAGTTGGCTGGATTATGCCCCTGAAAACCGCAAGCTGAGCTCGAAAATGCTTTTAAGAGACTTTCAGGGTACACAATATCCTGATTCAAATGAGCCGGATCAATTTAATGAATATTCCTGGTTTGCAGCAGAAATACATCAGCTCTATCATAGAGGGATGGAATTTGTAATTGGTATATACGGTATCTGCCCATTACCAGATGGAAAATGGAGATTGGAAAAGCACTCCGATCCGGATAAAGACAGTGTAAAGGTTCGGAAAATTGGTCAGATAAATTTCTCCGACATTATTAGCTATGATATCGATGGTGATGAATATTATAATTACCCTCATATTTTCTGCAGATTCAGCTACAGAGGAATCCCTTTTGAGAATTGTTATTACGTAAACTATGAGAAAGTGTACGAACAGTATGAGTTAAAAGATCAGATAATATAAATATAAATCTATATCTATCTGTTGCCAAAAATTTCCTGTAAGGAATTCATTTCGCTTAAAATCTTTAAACATAAAAATTTATACCCATCATAAATGATCAAATTAAATCGACCGGAAAAGCCTGAATTTCTCTATTATAAAAAAATTGATAAAGAAATTGAAAGAATTGAAAATTTCATTTATAGCACTAGTCAGGCACGAATTAAATATAATACGCAGTTGCTGTCACCTTTAAGAAAAATATTGGTTGACATTGTTCACAATAAATGTGCTTACTGTGAAACTAAAACAGGAATAGCATCTAGTATGCAGATTGATCACTTTCGACCTAAAAACGGAGCTGTCGGACTTGATAAAGAATATTCTCCTGATCACTACTTTTGGCTTGCTTATGATTGGGAAAATCTTATCCCTAGCTGTCAAATCTGTTCAGTAAACAAAAGAAATATTTTTCCGATAGAAGAACATTTTGAGAGAGTTCCCATTATGACAAAAGGTGAATTACTTCGAGAAGAACGTGCTTTACTTATCGATCCTTTTTTTGACAACCCATCTGAATATTTGCATTTTTCAGAAGATGGATATGTGATGGGAATCAATCATAAAGGGAAAATTACAATTCAAGTACTTAACCTTAACAGGAAACCTTTAGTAGAGGCAAGACGTAATGCGGCAAGAGAATTAACAAACGAAATGAATAATTTTGATGTTATGACTCAAAATCTAAAAAAGGAGTTTCTACTTAAAACCAAAGAGATATTTTCAGAATATTCAAAATATGAATACAGTGCTGTATTAAGAACTGTACTCTCCCGCTGGCTGCCAAAGCCATATTATATAGAATTACAAATCAATGAAAAACATATTCCTACAGATGAATCCTTTATTAAATCAAAAGAACACTCATCAATACAGATAGACCGGTTTACTATTAAGTCGATTGAGATTTCTAATTTTAAATCAATAGAGCGCCTAGTCCTAAATTTTGTTCCTGCCAATGATTTAAATGACAGGGAGTCCTGGCTATTGATGCTGGGAGATAATGGTGTTGGGAAAAGTGCAATATTACAGGCAATTGCAATGACACTATGTGGACCTGAAGAGTTTGCAAGGCTAGATTTAAACCCAAAAGACCTTTACAAACGTGATGCCGAGGGACCTGGTTTTGTTAAAATCTTTTCATATGAAAGAGAAGATCCTTACGAACTCCATTTTGATGCAGATGCATTTTTCAGCAAACCTGAAACGGCACCATCCATACTTTTGGCGTATGGCGCAACCAGACTGCTTCCAAAAGGAAACTTGCAGCCGCATAATGCAGAACCTTCCTTGGTTAATATTGCCAATATGTTTGACTACAGTCTCTCACTGGTTGATGCGCAAAGATGGATACTTGATCAGAGTGAAGAGAATTTTGAAGAAAGGATCATCCCAGTTTTAATAGATCTGCTTGATATCAAAGGTAAAATAAAATTTATTAGATCTGCTTCTGAATTATTCCTGGGAAATGTGAGGTTATCTGAAATTAGCGACGGCTATAAAAGTATGATAGCAATGGCATGCGATATCATGCAAAGCCTTTCACTGCACAGGACACATTTTCATGAAACAGCAGGCCTTGTACTGATTGATGAACTCGGGAATCATCTTCACCCCAAATGGAGGCTACGTATTGTATCATCCCTGCGTATGGCTTTTCCTAAACTGCAATTTATTGTTTCAACGCACGAACCGCTCTGCCTGCGAGGTTTAGATCATGGTGAAGTAATAGTGCTTATAACTGACGAAAAAAGAAATGTTACAGCTTTAGATTGTAAGATGCTTCCGGATCATAATCTCTTAAGAATTGATCAGCTGCTGACCTCAGATTTATTTGGACTTCTAGATACTACGGGACGCGAAACCGAAATTAAATTCCAATATTACTATAGACTGCTGCTAAAACCTGAAAAATTCAGAACCGAAGCTGAAAACGAAGAAATCGACTCCATTTCAAAGACATTATATGATAATGAATTAATTGGTTCAACACCTCAGATACAGGCATTATTTAAATTATTAAATGAAAACTATGCAAAAAACATTATCAAAAATGGTTTTCAAACTAAAGAGAAATTAAAGCAGGATACAATTGAGGAGGTTCAAAAAATTATTAATGAAAAAAATCTTGATTGGTTATGATATTTGTTGAAAAAGGACCAGCTCCCGCATGTTTACTTGTCCCAGATAATGTTTGGCATAAAGAAACCAAAAGTGCAATCAATCACTATAAACACACAAATCAGACAAAAAACTTTAATTTCACAAAATATAGGAGCCCCGAAATTAAGAATGCATTAAAGGCCGTCTTTGGTCGCAAATGCGCATATTGCGAATCAGATTATGCTAAAGTTTCCGATGGAGACGTTGAGCACTTTAGGCCAAAAGGAAGAGTGGAAGGGAAAAAACCGGAAACCCCTGGATATTACTGGCTTGCAAACGACTGGGACAATCTGCTGATTTCTTGCCAGCATTGTAACCAATCACGAAAAAACAAGACTGTTGATGACCAAGGACAAGTCTTGGAGAATGACAATATTTCCAGAGGTAAACTTGACCAATTTCCGTTGAGAAACCCGAGAAAAAGAGTTACTTCAACCCGACAGAGATTAGATAAAGAAGAGCCGTATAGACTATTGCTAAATCCCTGCGTTGATAAACCTGAAGAGCACTTCGAGTATGATGAAAAATATGCCTTGATTAAAGGAATTAGCGATATGGGTCTGAAATCAATAGATGTCTACGTTTTGCAGCGACGTGATCTTGTAAAATCCAGAAGTGACAAATTAGTTATCTTATTAGTATACATCGGTATGGCGCAGAAGGCGCTCGAGCGTTATAATGCGGAAAAAGACCCTTTCGCTCTAGAAATCTTTAAAGAAAACTATAATGCAATGTCAGCACTTACCAATAAAGGCAGTGAATACAGTGGGATGTGCCGTTTTTTTGTTAAAAGATTTCTAGAGGATAATGGACTCACTCGAACTACTGCTGAAGAAATATTTGAAAAGCCGGCATAATGTAAAAAAAAATCCCATTTCTAAAGTCTTCTTCTAAGGTATTAAAAAATGGGTTAAAGGTTACAGTCTGACTATTTACTGTGAGGCTGTTTCCTTAGATCAACAGAAACAAATAGTTTATTTTTTATGCCAAGCAATATAAAAAATGCATAAATGGGTTATTTTCTACTGTTTAAAGTACTGTTTAAATTTGTAAACAATGGCAACATTTCAATGATGATGGAATCGAAGACATTTTCATCAGAGGCTGGATAAGATCAATTGAAGAAACAATGGGTATTGGTTTTACTGAAATATTGACAAGACTGTCTAAAAGACATCTTAGCGATATAGCACAACCTACAAACGAAAATCCTGTTAAAGGGCAAAATTAGAAATAGCATGAGAAAATGCAAGACTGTTTTGGAAACTGCATACAGTAACAATATACAAAGAAAAGCATGAAAGAAACTATACAAAACATCGTTGGTAATCAAATTAATAAATTATCCACATACCTTGATGCTCTTGCAAATAATGGCCTAGAAATCAAATCGATCGATATAGATAGTACTTATCTTGCTGAAAACTTCAGGCAGACCCAGACGTTTTCAAAATGCATGGAATTTAAAGCCTTATATGAAAGCCTGCCAAAAAATAAACCGGTCTTATATTGGTTCAGTTTCGATACCGAAAAATTAAAAAATGAAACCTTGCAGCATGCACTGGAAAGCATTAGTAGACTTACCAGAAAAAGAAAAATTGCGGAAATACCGAAAATTCGAAGAGAATCCAGTGGTACGCTTTATGTTGGTAAAGTAAAAGATAAATTCCATTACAGGTTTGTCAATCATTTGGGTCATTCTGTAAATGGCGAGACTGGAAGCCTGCAATTGACCTATTGGTACGACACCCTGCTGTATGGCAATCTAAAATTAAACTACATAGTTCTCGAAGAAGAAATGAAAACCCTGATAGGGGTACTTGAAATTGAATTGGCTAAAAAATTAAATCCTGTGCTAGGTTCCCATAAGAATTAGCCAAGTCCCTTGTCCATATTATAAAATCAAGTATAAACGCTCTATCCCAACCCTAAAAAAGGTTTTATTTTTACGCGCAATCCTGCAACAAAAATATAATTAGTCCAATGATCACCTAAATA
Source organism: Flavobacterium procerum (assembly GCF_042431625.1). Taxonomy (NCBI): domain Bacteria; kingdom Pseudomonadati; phylum Bacteroidota; class Flavobacteriia; order Flavobacteriales; family Flavobacteriaceae; genus Flavobacterium; species Flavobacterium procerum. Next base: position 300,358 of record NZ_JBHLYW010000022.1, read on the forward strand.
CTTTTGTTATCTTTTTTTATACTTTGACATGGTTCTCCAGCGCTAATCTTGTTGCAATCGGCGTATAAATATCTTGTGAGTTTTCAGGCGTTTCAATAGAAACTATAAGCGAATACCTGATAGTGCTATTGTGTTTTCCTTGCCTTTTAAGCTGTTTCCACCAACCTGAAGCTTGAGGATAGATAGCCAGCTTGTTACAAGAAGCTATCTCTACTGCAGTTCCGGTCCAATAATTACTGTGTATTGATCCCTTGAAAACATTGTCTGCCCCAAGTGACCACCTATCACTACCTTTTTCTTTTTCCATAGTTCCAGAGTCAAGTGATTCCTTCATGTCCATACCTAACTCAGTCTTAAGGGCATCTTGGTTGATTTTATTGGTACGCAGCTTAAAATTGTCAAAATCCTCACCTGGATTAATGAGTACAAAACGCAGTGCTGTGGACTGATAGGAATATTTTGTAGAATAGCCTTTATCGCCCGGATTGGGTTCTATAAAATAAGAAAGGGTTATTCTAAGTGTTGTAGAAGCATCTCCTAAATTTTCAAGAATTTCTTTTGGCCATGGAAATTCATAATAATGGATGTCTTTTGTTTTTATATCACTTCCAATTTTCTCATAAGGCTGCAGCACTTCTTCAGAAATGAAGGTAAGATAATTAGATTTACAGCTTACCGCCCTTTCAAGATTGGGTACTCCATAGCCAAAAATCCTTAACATTTTTAATGCTTCAGAGCTTTTCTTACTGGCTTCAAATCCAAACTGATCATACATGCCTTGTGTCCATCGTGCCGAATGTATCATCAATGCCCGGCAGGTTTCAGGCCATGCGTCAGGATAGTAATCCCTGAGTTTTGCCAAAAAATTGGAAGCCAGCGCTGTGGCGGCACTAGTAGCATTAATTGTAGTGAAATTATTGGTTGCCGCAACACGTGAAGTGGTCAGTAGTTCAAGATCATCATGCAATGCAACGTTGCCAATGGCCGATCCTTCAATATTTCCCCCTTCAAAAACTACATCAGGCTTAATGGGCCATGAATTATCCCAAGAACTCGAAGTCCTGCTAAAAGGAGAAAGTTCTGAGTGGCTCGCCAGAGTTTGCCCGTCAGGAAAAACCTTCTCTGTGAAGGCTCCTATTCCTATAGAGTTCCAAGATTGTGCAGGGCTTTCCACTGCCAAATTAAGATTACTCTCAGGATAATTTTTCCAATCCTCCTCTTCCCTCACATTTCCTACACTTACAACAAATATTTTTTTATCTTGATCATCGTCTCCAAAAATAATATTGTCAAGAACCGCTGACCATGTAGAAGGTTTGCCAAAGTCATTTTGGTACTCGCTTGTGACAGCCATACAATAAATCCTTCTGTACTGAGGATTTACAATCTGTACAGTGCTGATGGCATCCAACATCACAAACGGATACTGATAAAAATGATTTCCATTAACAGGAAGTATCTTTACCGACTCAATCTGATGGCTGACATAATTCGCATAAGGGTTTTCTAAAAATGAATTTAGATTACCATACCCCACTACTCCTGCCATCATTGTCCCATGTCCATTATTATCTGAAATTCCCCAGGAAGCATCAGCAGCATGCCTGTCTTTGTCCGCTAAGATAGGTTCTAAGAGCTGGTGACCGTTATTGATACCGCTATCGAGAATTGTCACGAAATTATTCTCATTTGTAAAATCAGTATTTTGGAGTGCATCTGCTATCCAATCTTCTCTTGCAATTGTAATTTCATTAAGCCAAAAGCTGTTAGGCTCCTCTGCTTTTCTTATTTCAGCAATCAGTGGAAATGATTTTATAAGTTCCGCTAACTGTATATAATTTGCCCTAACAATAACAATAGTTCGCTGTGGAAAAGTAAAAAACTGGCCCGTTGATTCGATTCCAAATAGTTTATTTACCCGACCTAACGTTTTAAGCATGCTTTCTACAGACACTTCCTCCGTGTCAAGCCAAAGCTCACACCAGATCTGTTGATCCCTTGGCAGAAATTCAATTGAACTGCTCCAAAGATTTTCTATTGTAGCTCTTCGTACGCTATCAATAGTATCTATAAGTGCCTGATTTTTGGGTTTTCCCGTATCCTCTCCCTTATATCTAAAATTTTCTGTAAGATATTCTTCGACCTTCTTAACAAGACCACCAATCTTATCCTCGGGAATGAAAATTGTGGCAATTTGCTCATGAGTTTCACTGTCACGCTTCACATTCAAAAGCTTTGCACCTTTGGAGTCAAGAGATTCCAATTTAAGATTATCATTTGCCGAGCTCTTGAAAGTAAGATACTCCCCTTCTGCACTTGGCAGTTCTTTTTCTTTTCTATTTGCGCTTTCAAAGATATGCTGATCCCATATCTCATTTATGGCTGAGAGAAGATTGTTTCCGTGATTTGTACGATCTCGCTCTGGAAGTGCCTTGCTTGAATTTCCTTTTTGGGTAGTGGTAAACTTTTGGGAAGTAAATACATCTTTTACAAATAGATGTGGCTTATGGTCGTCGCTCATGGGCAGAAATTAAAGATTGAAATTTATCTTTCTGTCTTTTATCATCTGTATGAGCAACTTTTGTGTTACTAGGTTTTTGTCCGTAAGAATGATTTCTTTCAAGGCATCATGACAGGCATTGGTTATTTCTGCATGGCTCAGGCCAGAGGCAGCTGCAATAACATTATCTAATGAAAAATTACCAAGGTATTTGCTTAATTTTAATTTAATAAGCTCTTCAATATCATTCCTACCCGGTAAGGTATAGTTGATTATATCGTCAAATCTTCTGAAAAGTGCAGAATCCAATATGCGAATATTGTTAGTAGCTCCAAATATAATGCTCTCAGAGGAATCCTGCTCAATAAATTGAAGAAATGAATTTAGCACTCTTCGCATTTCCCCAACTTCATTGTCTCTTCCTCTTTCAGCTCCGATAGCATCAAATTCGTCAAAAAGATAAACACCTCGATTGGAAATCATCATATCAAAAATCTGACGTAATTTTGATGCAGTTTCGCCCATATACTTAGTCATAAGCTTATCCATCATAATTACATACAGCGGAATTTTTAGTTCTCCGGAAATTGCAGACGCAGTGGCCGTCTTTCCAGTACCTGGAAGCCCAGACAAAAGTATTTTCCTTCTATTCTGAAGTCCAAATTTTTGAATCTTGTCTCGCTGTTTGTACTCTTTGATGATTCTTTGTAGCTTATCATTCACATCATTGGAAAGTATCAGTTCGCTGAGCTTATTTTCAGGATAATATACTAGAACTAAGTCACTCAAATCAGGGTTGATCCTAATGACTTTAAACCCATCAGTCTTTGATCTGTCAACAAGGGCTTTAATATCTTTTGCAATTGTAAGATGCCCCTGCCTTGCCTCATGAGCCGCTAACTGCAGGGCAATGGAAGTAAATCTCTCATTATCATTTTTATAGTGAGATTGTAAAAGTGATTTTATTTGTTCAGCTGTTGCCATGAAACAAATGTAATAAAAAATTATACTTTACTGTATCTAATAGCAGTATCTTATTTAAAATTTCAAGTAGCCTGAAAAATTTATTAAATTTAATATACTCTAGCTTTACCAAAGTCTAACAAAAGAGACTCTATCAGCAGAATTATCTGAAAAATAAGTAATAATAAGACAAGAGAAAAAACTAAAAATAAAGTATCTTGCTAGGAAAAATGTGCTTTGCATTACTAATAATAGGTTATGAAATTTTTAAACTCATTTTCGGCAGAAACCAAATTAAATTCCTTAAGCATTCGTATTTCGAGTTTAGCCCACGGAAATAATGCTTATAAATCTTATGTCGATCAAAATATTACAGGAGACAATCTCAAATATAACCTCTCGCTTATAATTGGTAAGATCATTTTGAACCTTCAATATACTGACAGGACTAAAGGTACTTTTATTGCTATAATCGAAAAATATAATCAAACCCATAAAACTGCCTTAACCTATGAAGATTTTGAGAAGTCCCATTTGATACGAACCAGCATGGGGGATATAGTTTTGCCATCTGTTGTACGTTATTTTTTTTGGAATATAGATGATGAAAAAAGCAATGGAAAAGAAATTAAAACCCCTAAACAATTTTCTGACCTGATTCCCTGTCTAAGAATCTATTATGAGAAATGTTTTAAAAATGTCTCACTTAGTATCGATGCAAAAAAACTTAAAGGTATCGTTGAGGGCAACTCAAATAAAAAGCTAACCATTAACTACTTTATTGAAAGAGGCCTTCTGTCCCAAAAAGATACTGCAACATTTTCATGGAAAAGCAGCGAACTACTGCGGCATCTCAGAAATGAAATTGCATCAACACTTTGGATTCTGCTCAAGGAAAATAATCCTGACTATAGGGAAAAATATTTCAAGTTGCTTATAATGACCGATCTTTGGGCAGATAAACTAGATCGGTTTCTTACACCGCAAGATGGTAAAGAGCTCCGCGACTTGGCTCTCAATATTTTACAGACTGAACGTGATTTCGAAAAATCAGAAACTGAATTCACAAAAATATGGTTGGATAGCGAGAGTTATAGAGGAAAGAAAATAGGACAAAAGATACCAGCAGTTCACTTCAATTATGATAGTGTGCACAATTTTGTAGAAAGTACTGCTTTGTTGGGACGATTCTTCCAAGAGATTAACGATAATCAGAAGACCAGAAGCTACTCCTGTCTTCTTTTGCAAATAATTATGGATTTTGACAAGCATCCTAAACCATACGAACATGTCATTAGATTATTGACAGATATGGAAAAGCCTGCTCTTATTTGGACATTATATAGCGAAATCCCGCGTGCTTTTCCAATGTTAATTCCTTACCTTTTGACACACCAGGATTTAGCGGCTTTAGCTTTCTCACTTATCGACAAGATTGAATTGGACCCGGAACTGTTGGAGAACTCCTATAAACATGATGACAGGACTAAAGCTGTATGGGATGCCAAAAATCATTTATGGCTGGAAATGTTTGATATGATGCTTGAACACTACTCAGCTTTACATTCAATAGACCAAAAACAGGCAGAAGTACTTGCAATAATTATGAAAGATTGCTCCAACAAACTTTTCGCTAATAATACTACAGGTACAAATGTAGCAATAGTACATTCTATGTATCGTGTAAGATATGAGAAAGCATTGGGAAAACTCTCTTCAAAAAGAATAACATCATTCCGCAGTTATCCACAACCGTTAGTTTTACCCAGGATGATGTTTTATCTAATTCCGCAGATGAGGCAATTTTTCATTATTGAACTGGGAGAAACTATACAGACACAGTCTCCATATTTATGTTTCAAATCCGGCGTATTTGATTTATGCATTGAGCTTGTAAGATTAATGAACAGCCGCGTTTCCGAAATTGAAATCAAGGCAGAACAAACAGCTATCTTGGAGGAGTCATCCAAAGATTTGATTAAAGCTTTATATGCTCATTTGACATGGTTCTATACAGCTAAGGAAATCGAAAGACAAGATTTCGATCAGCCGGGAACTGTTAAAATCCCAGCCCATCGTCAGGACAATCCGTTTGCTTTTGAAATAATTGATTGGGGCTATCTTTTTCTACAATTTGAGAAGCAAGACCTGCTTGATTTGTTTAAAGAAAATTTTGAAAATGCATTAGCGTTAAATCCTCAAAAGGAATATTATGAGGATGAAAATCGTGAAGAAAAAATTAAAATAAGGATTTTCTTAACTTCAGTGACCATCGCCTACATGGCCATTAATAACAAAAAAAATCAATTTGAACTCGAAGGTCTTCCTGTTGGTGAAGTCCTTAGGAAATTAAAAGAATACATAAATGTATATTTTCTAAGCTTTAGCACCAACGATATTGCAAATGGCAGGATTGATGTATTAGATGACACATTTATTTTCTTCAAATATAATCAGTACCAACATGATCTTCACGACCTGCTTCATCAATCGTTAAATCATTTTGAAGCTAGCGAAAGAGAAGATTTCATCAAGCAACTTTATCGTAATAGCGTTGAGTTAGGAAAAATGCTTTCCGCAATAAATAGCATAGAGTCAAATCATACTCGTACTATTATCTCGGAATTGATAGACAATATCAATATAGATAATTTTATTGATAGCCGTAGAACGGTTACAGAATATGAAAATGCATTAATTGAAGCAATAAATTCCGATACCCATTGGGAATTAGCAAAGCCTCTCATAGAAAAGATAAAGCTTCATTTTGAAAAGAAAAGACATCGCCCTGCGGAAACAGAAAAATTCATCTTTAGAATTAATCTGCTGCTCGCCTTCAAAGAAAAAGATTTTGCGGAATTATGCAAACTGGAGATTCCTAAAAACCAATATGCGATCCGCCCTGTAGATAAGAACTTACAACTGGAGAAGAAATTTTACCAAGCCCTGTTCAAGCTTTATAATGACAAAGATTATGATAATGCCGCAACTTTGTTTAGGGGACTTCTCTCAGAAGATCCCAAAAACGTTACTTATGCCTATTACCTCTATCATGCCGAAACATTAAAATCCATAAAGTAAATGAATATACAATCATTAAATAATGCCAACAAAGAATGGGAGGATTTCTTAAAAAGTCTTTCCGATGAAGAAAAAAGTGCTCTTCAAAAAATAGATGAACAAATATCAAGTACCAATATATATCATTTTGTAGCCAACAAAGATGCTTCAAGATTTGACCAGACCTTAAATACACTCTCAAACCCTTATAAATTTAATCAGGAACTCATTCCTGTTATCTATAACTACTACCTCGAAAGAGAACTTCATGAAATGGCATTCGGCTACAGTGTTGCTGCTAAAAATTATCTTATTGAAAATGGTGAAGTAATAAAACCTGAGGTCGAAAAGATCATGAATGAGGCAACACATGACAAAACCCTTACCTCTATCAAGCTAAGTCTTAACAACCTTAAATCCCTTATCCCTCAAGACTTAGCAAAAGTTACACCTGATAATGTAAATAATAAAAGAAATTTAAGCGAGTTCGTGCTGCATGAGATTATTGAAGCAGGTAAAATTATGCTTGAAAAAATTGATGCTATCCGCAATATTCCTCATGAAGATAAATATAATGACTTACTTATTGCAACTTTGCGACTGCGGTTCCAGATTTGGGGATGGAGCTGCCACGATCAGGGACGCTCAGGCAAATCTGCATCAGGAAAAGGTTCCGGAGAAACAGATGTAATGTTTCAATCCAATGGGTCTAATATAGCATTATGTGAGGCATTCGTTCTTACAGGTCGTGACAAAGCCTTAACGGAAAAACACATAAACAAATGTTTTACATATAATACGTATCTTGAAAGTTACTATATGATTGTGTATTACAAAGGGCCTTCGCCTAATTTTGATTCTACCTGGACCTCATATCAGAATGACATTATTAACTGCCCCTATGATGCACGCTGGCAAATTGACCAGACAAGAGGTTTGGAAGACATTTCCGCAAAATTTAGTAATGTTACTGCCTTTTACTTAGCCAAAAGTTCTCATGGCAAACAAAAAAGCGTCTATCATCTAATGATAGATTTAAGTGATTACACAAATTGAAAAAGAAAGTAGTAATTTACTATTTAATAGGGAAAATCCAGTGCGTCCAAAAAACTATCTGTTTTTTTAATCTCGGGAAAGCTCCTAAAAATCATTAATATAAATTCCAAGACAGTAGTCCTAATAAGCCAAAGAAAGCCAATTCTACCATAACAAAAACAACCTTTTCAAATCCTCTATAATATTTGAAGAATTGTATATTATTATGATGGCATAAACCAATTGAGTTTGTATAATTTTTGCATCAATCCCCAACAGGACATCTAAACCAAATTTACATAGCCAATGGAAGACAGACACTACATATAGAAAGCCAATTTCTTCAAATCATCCAAAAATGATGTTGTAATTTGTCCTGTCCCCGTCACAAAGCCAAATGGCGCCAATTGAAGACAATTGGCGCCATTTTTTTACTACCTCTACTAAGAATAGAGGTGAAAATTAAATATCAAATTCCCCTAAATTGCATTCAACTACTTTTTAAAAGACTAATAATGGAATCTCATTTAGATAACGGTCCATCTTACATTAATTAAATTACTCTCACATATAAGATTATTAATTACAACCCAACTGGGACTTAAAATCGATTTATTCCCTCTCCAATTCTCGTTTTAATATCCAAAATTTTATTTATCATTTTTAATATAGAAAATTGCTCGATCCAACACTTCGTCCTTTCCCTGTTGTATACCTGAAATACTACGTTTTACAACTATGTCAGGAACGATTCCAATTCTCTGGGTTTCTTTACCGTCAGGATAGTAAACGCCTATTCCTGAAAAAGGCGCATCGTAATCTTTAACAAAATCTATATGGCTGGTGTTACCATCTGCTCCCGCTGTTTGACTGCCTATTACTTTAGCATTATCCGCGGTTTGAAAACACATCGTTGCCCATTCAGATTGACTTAACGAATTCTCATTTACTAAAATAATCACTTTACCTTTGTAATTATTTTTATTTTCTATCCCGCAAATAGATAATTCTTGCAGCCAATAAAATTTACCTGGGTAACTGAGATCAGGAATTGTGTATTTAGCAAAAGGTTTTGGGCTTGAATTTAGAAATTTAGAAATTTCAAAATTAGCCCCCTTTGGATAGTTCCTGGAATCTAAAATTATGGCTTGTGTGTCACGTAACTTATCGATCATTAGAGGAACTTCAGATATTTTGAGTTTGCCCATATTTACATAACCTATATTATCTTCTAGCACATAGAATTTTTCCTTTTTCGATTTTTTAAATTCATTACTGTGTGATATATTATAGTCAAAACATTCAACTCTTTTGCTAGTGGTAATTTTGTTGCGCGTGAACTCTAAATCTATAAAATCATTATAACCAGAAGAAATTTCAGAAACCAGATTCAGAACATATGCTGATTCATTTGACGCACTTATATATGGTCTTTCGTCTCTAATAATTTGCGCAATAGTTTTTCCATCAACTTTGTTAATCACATCACCAATCTTAATATCATAATGTTCCGCTAACGTATCGCTTAAAATTTCTGTCACCACCATTTTTTGATCCAGAATGACACAACTCATAGGAAGAAATTTTCTCATTTTCCCAATATTTTTAGACATTGTGTAATAAAATGATGAATGAGTATCATTTATACGGACAACCAATTTTAACATTGCTAATTTAAAATCGTCTTCATTGTTAACATTTAAAAAATTAGGCAACATGTCTTCAAGGGTTTTGCTCCAACTTTTATCCATCAAATATTTATAGGGGTAGAAATATTCAATAATATTCCAATATCGAAAAAGAGCTAATAAACGTAGACTCTTATTACTCCACTGAAAATCAATTGACTTTTCATTCATTAAAAATATATTTCCCGCTTCAGTGTTTCCAACATAATACGGCACCCCTTGATACCTATTAACTTCTATTAATTTAAGTTTTTGAGAAAGATCTTTAGAAAATAATTCATTTTGAACTATCCAAGATAAATCAAAATTACGATCATAATAAATAACATCCTTAGACGGAACAATATTAATTTCCTTGACCATTCCTAATGAATCTACCCAGTTTTCAATAATTTTTGAGAATTCAAGTGCTGTTTTTGACTTTTCTATCTGAGGTAAAATTTGTATAAGTTGATTATCCCATTGTTTACTTCCATTTGCAACATTTGGATGATAATATTTCAAAAAACCCCAAACTTTAGCAGTCGTCATTAGCTTCTTAACTTCACTTACATTATTTTGAGAATACCCAATCTGTAAAGACAGGATACACAAAAGCAATCTTAACTTTCTCATTGTCCTTTTTTTGTAAATTTCATTTGATTTAAAAAAGACTTAGTCAAATAATAGGTCTTAAACTCATTAAACCTTTGATTGTCTTCAAAATGCCTGTTCATACTCATATGAATCAAAATTGAGACATAATTTTTCTTGTCAAAATTATCATCTAGTTCAACTTCAATGCTCTTTTTAATCTTTTCATTATTTAAATAATTGGAGAACTCAAATTCATTAATCAGAAATTTAATTGTTAAAAATTCTTTATTAAATGACTTTCTTAAATCTGAAGTCAGCTTAAATTCATTTTGAAACATATTAATTAAATCTTCGCAATAGTCAATCATTTCATCCAGCGAGAATTCAAACAATTCAAGATAGCTTTTTATCTTTAATATTGCCATCACTTTAATTAAATCATCATTTAATTCTCCATTTACAATTGTGACTAAAAGATTTAAACTATCTAGATTGAATATATCTTCTGCCAATTCCATTAACCTTACACCTCCATACCTGTGTATCTCTTGGTCATAAAGAGATATATGATACTTACTAATAAGATTTATATTTTTCAACTCATGTATTTTACCGATTATATTTTCTTTATTTTCGTGAGAATTAGTTTTAAATCGTAACCTCAGACATTTATCAGGATTGTAATAATTAACAAAAAAGAATAAACTAACTGCAGTATTTTCAAGAATCTCATTATAAACATATTTTAAAATATCTTTATTTGAATAAGAATTTGAAAACATTTCAACATATAACCAATCAGAAATTATTGGAATATTTACATTGTTATTCGAAATTTCATCAATATTATCATAGGCAACTACATTTCTGAAATAACTAGTGTTTTTTACACCTATTACCAATTCATGAGAATAATTTGAATTACCATTATCTATCACAAGCGGATTAAAAGATTCATACAATGACTCAGATATATATGTGAACTTATTTTCTTTAATTTTCTCATAAAGAAATTTTATATCATCTTCATCTTCGGTATCAAGCACAAGTACTCCCTGTCTTTCCACAATATTAATTAATGTTGAGAAATTATAATGTTCAATCTTTTCTAATAAATATTTTATAAACTCAACAAATGTATAATCTTTATCTACCAGCAATATTTGTGCAGGAGAAAGCAACACGTTCTCTTCCATATAAATTCTAGGAACATAAGGCTTAAAATAACTATATGAATTAAAATTAAAAATAACTCCATACATTTCTTGATTGTAGTATTCAAAATCACATAAAAACCTATATATCTCTGAATCAGAAAGAATAGGATTTAATGCAGAGGTTATTTTAGGTAGAATTTCCTTTTTATATTTTTGGGATACAAGTCTTAAATCCCCTCCATTTAAATGTACAAATATATCAGAAAGTAATATGGCATTTTCGCCATCGAATGATGTATTGATTGGAATAGAGAAGTCATAAAATTGTTTTTTAGCCGTTACGTTTATACTTCTAAAAGTACCAATACAGTTAATGTCTGCTAAAATTTTTTCACTATTCATTTCTTTCTCGAAATCAACAATCTCTTGGCAAATACTATTTGTAATATCACTAAATCGTGCTATTAAATTTAAAGCTGAACTAGATCCTAATGATTTTATATACAAGATTTTTGCTTTTGTTTTTTTACAAATTAATCCTTCAGCCATAACACTAAATGAAGCAGGCAGTTTATTTGTCTTTTTTTCTTTATTTGAATTTAAGGGCAAATTCAAATATATATCATCTTCTGTCTCTGCTAAAATCTTTCGTAGAACTTCTTGATCTAATTTTAAATCATAAGATTCCAAAAGGGATGTGTATGCTAATCCTGAATATGGATTAAAAATTTTACTTATTGGTATAAATCCATCATTATAACGCTCACCTATTTTACCAATAAACTTTTTTAATGTATCATTTCTATAAGAAGTATGGGAGTTGTATTGAATAGTAAACTCAATGTAGCGTCCTATTTTTTCTTTAAAATCAAAATCTAAAGTACCTCCTTCTTTATCGTATGTATTGACTGCATGCGAGTACTTACCCTCATTATTTTCAAATTTAAAAAAACGATCTTGTTCACCTAAGTATTGCTGAGAAAAATTTTTAATTTCATTTGATTCTGCTAGTATATAAAAATCTTTTCTCACCAATTTTGAATCTAGGGATTTATTAGGTTTTGATAATTTTTCCGCGTACGGATAAAAAAGAAAATAGTCAATAATCAATCCGCAATCTACAACATTTTTCAAGTACGATTTCACCTCGTCTATTTCAAACCCCTCTAAAATTATCTCATTTAAAACATCTTCAAGAACTGTAAGTTTTTTAAACCTGTTTATTAACCATTCTAAATCACTATCATAATCAATTTCAACATGTTGTTGCTCCACCTTATCACCATTATTTATATCTGATTTAAAAAAACTTATTTTTGAATTGTTCAAAAAATGTATCGAGGGATTAATACAATACATTTTTTTTAACCATTCGTTCCCAGAAATAGAATTTAAATGATTTGAAAAAAACAAACTGTCATACTTCACATTTAATGCAAGTACCTTGTCATTTATTATTACGGTTGAATTTCCCCATTTAAGAGTTCCAACACTATTGAAAACACCAAATGGTGTAGGATTAAAATGTGCCCTGATAAAATATTTAGATAACGATTTTTTAATTTTATCATCCTTACTTTTAATAACATCTTCATATAATGTTCTTGATGAGATTAAAATGGAAAGTCTAAATAACTCATTAGTTTTAAAAAAGTTGATTTTGTTCTTTCTATTCTCTTCGTATGATTGAATCGAAAAATTTGCAACTCGTTTTACTATATTATCAAAAAAAATCATGTGCCTTATTGGATTACTATATTTGTTTTATTTATGTATATAACTATTAATGTAAATTAAATATATCCAACCATTGGAATGAACTTTGCTTTTGTAAAGTTAGTATCCCCATACCCAAACCTGCTAAACCATTTAAAAGGTTAATTTCTTTCATATATGATCCATCGTAATATGTTAATAACTCATTAAAATTATTTGTCTGTTGAGATAAATTATTATTCCATTCTTTAATCGAATCATTTAAATCTATATTCATATTAGACAAAGCCAAATCATACTGAAGAATTACACCTATTGAACCGTGACAAAACGTATAATCTTTTACTCCTGAATCAACTGGTAAAATACGACTCACATTGCTAACTGCTTCAATTGCTTCGCATCTTATAGAATTGTCGTTAAAATAGAGACCTAAGTTAAATAATGCGTTAGATATACCTAAATCTCCTTGGCACCAACTTACAATAGGTTCTATTTGAAGATCAGTTTCTAAAATAATTAAATTAGGATAAAATTGTTTTGAACTACTATGTACCCTTTTATAGTATGTTAAGAAATCTGAAATTATATATAATGGTTTTTTAATATCTAATTTCATTTCCACAAAACTTCTTTTTAAATCAATTAAAAAATTTATATATCCAGCAACTCCGTGAGCTAAACCAAAATAATAACAGTGTTGATCAGTAAACAGAGGCTCTCGTAGAACATCTTCAAACTTCGTATTAATTTTTTCAATAAATTCTTGTGAAAATTTATATAGAATTTCAATTACTAAATCATTCTTATTAGTTTTGTAACGTTCTAAAAAATATTTAGCAATACCCATTGCGCCATGTAAATAATCATATTTATTTTCAGATGTCAACTCATTAAGTTCACATTGAAGAAATAAATCAATGTTTGTAAAATATTCTTCATCAACATCAATAAAATTATTTTTTATTCTTAAAAGCATTAATCCATATCCTGCAATTCCACTACAAAGAGTAGCTGATGTGTGCTCTTCATGTATTAACTTATTAATTTTATCGATAATTATTAATAATTTATTTTTATAATCCTCATTTTTAAAAACTTCATATAGATTATAATAAAATAGAGCTATACCAGATAAACCATCCATTATGCCAATTTTATTTTCATCTGGTACTAATTCCCATATATTACTCTCTATTTTAAATATCACTTCATCCATATCATAAAAAACTTTGATTCACAGTAATTAAAAAGAGTAATCTTCATAAATTATGAAAATCACTCTTTATAATTTTATTCCTTGTTTAATTAGTAGTGCAGTTCCAAGCTTTTGAAGTACACTTCACTGGCCAAGTTGAAGATTGATTACATGGTCCAGAAGTTGGATCTTTCCCCTGATCTCCCCCTTTTACGTTTTCTAACTCACTTTTACTTAGTTTTTTTACTGTAAGATTTTTTAATTCTAGTTTTTTCATAACTTTAAAATTTATATTAATAATCAATGAAAAATAATAACTTAAAGCTTGTCTATCTATTCATTAGTAAAATATAGAATTCCTAAACTAAATAAAATATTACAAATAAGAATAAAAAATACTTCGTTTGGGCAAATTATATTTCTTGTTAAAACTTTATGAAAATTAAAAAAATTCTTTTCCTTAGTAATAAAAGAATATTAAGATTTTTAATACATTTACAAAAATTACATGTAAATTAAAATTCTTTAAAATTTTATGAATATAGGTGAATTAATTAGAAAAATACGACTAACAAAAGACATTAAATCTGTAGTAATATACGAAAAGTTAGGAATAAGCCAATCAACCTATTCTAAAATTGAAAACAATAAATATAAAATTGATATCAAAATTTTAAAAGAAATATCTACTATTTTATCTACTGACTTAACTACATTAATTGGAGAAGAGAAAGAAGTAAAGATTGATCAAATGAAGAAAAATGATATAGAAAATGATACAAATATTTACAAGTTAATAAAATCTTTAGAAACACAATCAGAATTGTTAAGAGAGCAAAATAGCTTCCTGAAAAATGAGATTAATAATAAAAACAGAGAAATTAAACAGTTAAAGCAAAAACTAGCAAAATAAACAATCATTTCATATTAAAGAATTCATTATCCTTTAATTTATGATAATACTTGTCAAATAATTAATCTTAATTATTACAACAAAATACTATTCAACGAAACATTCCGATAAAACAATTAGAGCTTAACTGCGCCTTTTCTATTTTCCAGTCGAGAGGCTCCATGGAGAATCTCCCAAAAATACAAGAAACAGACAAAACCGCATTCTGGAGCTATCTGATGGTTTCCTACTCTTTTAATGCCATAAATTTGAAGCATAGGCAAACCAATTAAATAATTCGGCATGCATCGATAAATTTTACGCAATAGTCTTTGCTGTCTTCCTAAGCTAACTATACCGTCAGCCGCCCTTTCTGCAGACCCTGTTTTTACCCTAAATCCATTAAACTGGTCCGACGGGCAGAATTAGATGATAAAAGTGTAAATTAGCATGCGTCAGATTAAAACCGGAACTTTTTATGAAATGGATCACAAGAGAAAGACCTAAAATAGACAGAATCGCCTGTCCATGGCTTATCAAAAACTTTGTGGATGCTGATGCTGAATTTATTTTCGTGCCTTTTGGCAAGGTGATCTCGGAGGCCTCACGTTTGAATGCTGTCCCTTTTGATATCCCAGATGTAGAATTCACGCACTACCACGATCAGTGCACTTTTGACTATATAATAAAAAAATATGCAATAAACGATCCTGCCGTGTCAATAATTGCATCAATTGTGCGGGGGGCCGATACCGATCGGCATGAGATTGCAGCCGAGTCAGCTGGGCTTTGGGCAATTTCTGCAGGACTTGCCCACAATATCTCAGATGACGGTCAATTGCTTGAAACAGGCATGATCCTCTATGATGCGCTATACAGCTGGGCTGTGCACATGTACAAAGAGAAGCACCTGCAGAACAGCCCGTTTGAAAAGCTGCTGCACGAAGTCTACAGCAAGTTTTTAAAAGACAGCAAATCTGCAAAAACCCCTTCCTGGGTAAAGGAATTGAAAAACATGATCCAGGACCAGATTGATGCGCAGTTTGCTTTCGACCTTAAAAAAATTTCCAGCGAACTGGACCTAAATCCTTCATATATTTCTCGGGAATTCTCCAAGCACTTTGAAGATCTGAATTTTGGAGAATATGTCAGAAAGCAGCGAATTGAAAAAGCAATCAGCCTCATTGAGGGTACAGACTATACCCTTACTGAAATCGCCTACATGACAGGATTTTCCGATCAGAGCCATTTTACCAGGATTTTCAAGCTTCATACAGGACACAATCCATCTGCCCACCGAAAAAAAATCCAGAAAAAGTAAGCAATATACAAAACGTAAGATACGTTCTATTCACTGCCATCTGATAGCGGTAGCTTTGTTTTTATATTCTAAAAACAAAAACCAATGCCATTAAAAAATCTGCAGTGCTTTTTAATGCTGCTGCTTTCAGCCTCTTCGTTTTCACAAAACAGCTTTCATAAGATATCGGCCTACGTCGGGATCATGCATCCTATTGTGACCATAAACAAGGACGAAACAACGCTTAATTTCAGGGATTATTATGCAGTGGGGGTTCCAGTGGGAGTAAACTTGTGGAAAAATGAAAAAATCGGATTTTCTTTTGAAGTTGTACCTAATATAAAAGATGATCAGGGAAGCAGCAAGGTAACCAATCTTCTGTTTCATCCCGGAATTCTGGCTACCTTGGGAAAAGGATATACCTTTGCAGGAAGAGCCGCTTTCGAATCTTCGGGAAGATATGGTTTTACCCCGGTTCTGAGCAAGATTGTGCTTAAAGGCCCAAACTGCAGTTATTTTCTCGCACTGCCTCTGCCCGTGCGCTTTGGCAATGGGCATCCAGCTTCTTTTACTGCCGGTTTTCAAGTTGGCATTTCTTTTTAAAATCATTGTTATAACTCAAAAATCAAAATATTCTTTAAGAGAGCTCACTCTGTATTTTCTAAGGCTGGGCTCAATCGGTTTTGGAGAGCCTGTCGCCCTTGTCGGCTATATGCATCAAGATTTGGTGGAATACAGGAAATGGATTTCCGAAGAAGAATACAAAGAAGGTCTGGCGCTAGCACAGCTTGCTCCTGGCCCTCTAGCTGCGCAGCTGGGTATATATATCGGCTATGTCCACTACAGCTTTCTGGGTGCCACTCTGGCCGGATTCGCTTTTGTGCTGCCTTCTTTTCTGATGGTGCTGGCTCTTGGCATTGTCTACCAGCTCTACGGCGGACTGTTTTGGATCCAATCGGTTTTTTATGGTGTAGGTGCAGGCGTTATTGGAATAATCACCCTGAGCGCATACAGACTTACAATCAAATCAATTGGAAAATTCAGCCTGGAATCCTTGAAGGAAAAATGGTTGCTCTGGCTGTTCTTTATTATCTTACTGGCAGTAACCTATGTAACCGAACGCGAGCAGATTCTGGTATTCATTGCCGCCGGTTTAATCTATATGCTGATCAAAGCCCGCCCTATGGCTAAAATTTCAAAAACAGCAAACATCTCCATTGTTTTTTTATCCGGAATATGGGATTTTGAAAACGGAACACTTTTGAAGATTTTTATTTTCTTTGCCAAAGCAGGTGCCTTTGTATTTGGAAGCGGATTGGCGATCGTTCCCTTTCTGCATTCAGTAGTAGTGGTTGAAAACGAATGGCTGACAGAGCAGCAGTTTCTGGATTCGGTGGCTGTCGCAATGATTACACCTGGTCCAGTTGTCATAACAGTAGGTTTTATAGGATACCTAGTAGATGGCGTTGCAGGCGCTATTGCCGCAGCAATGGCAACCTTCCTTCCCTGCTATCTATTCACCATTTCGCTTGCTCCATTCTTTAAAAGAATAGTCCATAACAAAAGCGTAAAGGCCTTTGTGGAAGGCATCACAGCAGCAGTGTTAGGTGCTCTGGTTGGATCGGTAATTGTAATTGCGAAAAGAAGCATCATAGATGTTCCGACTGCTTTGATCGCTTTTTTCGTCATTCTTTCTTTACTGTATATTAAGAAAATCCAAGAGCCTGTCATCATTGCAATAGCAGCTGTAGTGGGAGTAATGATAAAATTTATTTTTTAAGCAAATGAATTAAGATAAAATTCATCAGAACACCGCCCCTGCCTAAACAAGGTCTAAATATAACAAAATCAGGTTTTTACCGATTATACCTGCTTAACTACCTAGCCTTTTTTCGCAAAAACTTAAACAATAAGAACATTAAATACAGCATGGAAATGCTAAATGCCAGAGCAATTGTCTGCCAAATAAATAATCCTATTGAGCGTAATTGCATTGCTTTCTGCATCATCAATACTTGTCTGTCGGTTATCAATGAATTTATTCTTTATATAAAAAAATTAGTTCCAGCAGCATTAAATCTTGAGATGCGTAAAATCAGTGAGGCAATTCAAAGCGCTAAATATTTAAAGAAAGATTGTTCAAGCTGCAGAGTCGTATTATTTTAACAGCAATCTTTCCGTAATTTTCTTATTCGAGAGAGCATCAATTCCGGTAACTTCGGCATACTTTACGTTGGGCAGCCAAAAAGAACCTCCTTCGATGCGCACGAATATTTTTTCTATTTGTATTCTTTTCTGATTTACATGCGCAAAAACATGATATTTCTGATCTGAAGCTATCTTTTTCAAGGTTAGGTGCAGCTTCTTATAGGAAACGAATTGAAGATCAAACTCCTCATTGTTTAGGGCCTTGCTTTCTAATCCGTAAGCAAATTTTCGCTGTATATAAGTAAAATCTTTTTTTTCTCCTTTCTCAGCGTATCGAATCCAATATGCTTTTATAGGATTGCTTTTGTTTATTTCTCCATTTTCCTGATAGTTTATGGCATAAACTGCTGTATTTGTATTTGGGTCCCGCTGTATGTAAAACACCATATCATCTATATTTTTGGGCGTAGGAAAATGCAATGGCGACGGATTATCGGTTTGAGCCGATACATCACCAGAAATTATGCCTGCTAAAATCGTTATAACGATTAGTGATTTTGTAGAATATTTAAATAATAATTTCTTCATAACAAAATTAAATATATTAATTTGATTCGATTACAGACTGTTTTTCGTTTATCCTAAAAACCCAATATTTGATCAGTGGATAATTAAAGCCATACGAAACAAAAAGATCCGTGATGACTCTTCCAATTCTATAATCGATCTGAAATGCATTTTGTAAAAAAAGCGTACCAAATGATTTTAATGAAATGCTTCCCAGTACCACCAGCCCAAATTTTAAAAGCTGGCTATTGATGGGAATGCTGTAACCTGATTGATTCTTAAATACCCAAAATCTATTGATGCTGAAATTGATAATGGCGCCAACGGTCCCGGAGACTA
The DNA here is from genome assembly GCF_042431625.1 of Flavobacterium procerum. NCBI lineage: Bacteria > Pseudomonadati > Bacteroidota > Flavobacteriia > Flavobacteriales > Flavobacteriaceae > Flavobacterium > Flavobacterium procerum. The sequence continues at coordinate 319,497 of NZ_JBHLYW010000022.1, forward strand.
AAATAGAAAACGCAAAATGCAGTTTAAAAGCTTCTGTTAATACAATCATTAAGCCATAATCTGCAATGCCACCTAAAAATGCCGCAACCTGCGCCTTTAGAAAAGTCAAAATGGCTTTCTTTGTAAACATCAGTTTTGGTTTTTATCTTTTAAATCGCCCTGCTTTAAAAGCTTTATGCTGTCTACAATGTTAATTATGAGCAAAACAAGAGTGATTAAGCCAGCCAGAAAGGCAATTGATCCATGGAATAAAACTTCTGCAATTAAAATGAAAGCAATTATGAATCGGAGTTCTGTAGGGCCTACAAAGCCAGAATCTATACTGTACTCATCTGTAATTTTGTAGCGCAGCTGGCTGATGATGATCGACCAGCCATACAATGCCACAAAAGCAAAAGCTATAATCTGTGTGCCATTTTCAGCATAAATATAGTAGCCAAAACCTATAAATGCAATACCAATCCAGTCGGCAATAATATCGAGGGCAAAACCATACCAGCGTCGGGGAATATTTCTATAATAAGCCAGTCTTCCGTCTAAAGAATCGCCAAACCAATTTACAGCCAACCCGATAATCCCGAATAGCAGATACCACTCTGCCGCATAAGCGCCTAAAACAAAAGCCAGGAAAACAAATCCCGAGCCAAGTGTTCCTAGTAGCGTAAGTAAATTTGGCGAAACGAATCCAGGCAGCTTTGGAAGTAAAAATACAATCGCTGACTGTTCAGCTCTTTTTAAAATGTTGGTTCGCTTGCGATCTGAAAATATCCTTTGTGCAAGGGCACTTTTGCCTTCAAACTGTATTTCTTTTCCCATATCAACCCAATATTCGGTAGCCTTTATAGCATGCCTAATTCCAGTTTTATAATTTTTAGTTTTATTTTCCGCTTCATATTCTTAAAAAAATCGGTAGTTGTTTTTAGCTTACCTGATCTAACAAGATAACTAAATGCAAGGACAAACAGCATGCCTATTTAACAATTCCTGCAAAGCGTTGATAGAAAACCGTTGGGCTGTTCTCGTTTTTAGGAGCATATTTTCCTGCTATTATCGGAACATAAATAACCCTTCTTCTGCTTTCTTCACCGCGTACAGCCGATTCTGCAACCCTGTGCCACAAACGGCCGTCGTGAATGGTTAAATCTCCCGCTTCCGGATTGATGGAAACTTCCTCTGGATCTGCCTTATGGTCTAAAAAGTATTTTTTGCGAAAAAGCATCTGGTAAAGACTTTGCTTGTGGGTACCGGGAATGATTTTAAGGCCACCGTTCTCTGGTTTTAAAGTGCTTAAGTGAATACCCACATTCAGCATCGGGTTTAATTTCGTACCATAAAAAACATCTCTTAAACCGTCTGTGTGCCAGCCCATTTTAGCAAACTTGCTTTCTGGCCCGTTGATATAATGGTTGAAAACCATTCCGTCTTTTTCTTCGGTGCCCAATCGTGCGCCATCGCCTGCCAATGGCAATAAACCATCCAATCTCGGATCAAGCAATAGACCGCTTAAAGTTTGATGGTGCTGATTGATAAAAGCAAAACGCTGCACTATAGGAGATCCATCTAAATCTTTTCCATATTTAATAGGAACACCGTTTACTTTTTGAAGATCCTTTTCAATCCATTTCTGCTCGACTTCTTTCGAAGCATCAATGATTGCTGCAACCGTTTCTGGGTTTATAAATTTTTTGAAGTGGATAAAACCGTGCTGGTTAAAAAAGCTGATCTGCTCATCAGTCAATTGATCAGCTAGGGTAAATGTTTTATATGAAGATACCATGATATTATATATTTAATAAATGAAAAATAAGTTTGAATTTTTACCTAAAAGTTTAGCAACAACAACAGCAACAACACATTCGCATTGCGTGCATCTGCCCTTTAGGAAAATTAAACATATTTCTTTTATTACACATATTCTATCGAATTAGTAGATATTTAAAACAAATATACTATAATTTTTCTTTTACAATCAATATTTTTTTTATTTTTTTTTGAAAAAAAATTAAACTTTATAAATCCCAGCTGCTGTTTTTTCGATGAAAGCCTTTGGCAGTAAGCGATTGGCATACACTGAAATGATATTCGCAAAACCTGGAATAACTTCTGATTTTTTATTGAACATTGCTTTAACTGCCATTTTTGCGACTTCATCCGGTTGCATATTAAATTTTTGAGCCATTTTGCTAAGAGCATCCAAACCAGCTCTTGAAGCAAAACCAGTATCCACTGGACCTGGACTAAAACAGGTTACTGAAATTGAAGTTGGAGCCAATTCGAAACGCAGCGCACGGGTAAACGACAAAACAAAAGCCTTTGTAGCCGAATAAACCGCTAATGTAGGCACGGCCTGATAGGCAGCAGTGCTGCATATATTTAATATGTAGGCTTGTTTTTCCTGTGACAGTATAGGCACTAGCAAGTGCGAAAGTTCTACCATCACGTTCATGTTCAGTTGCATCATGCCCAACTGATCGATTAGAGCAGACCTACTGAAATCGCCCCACACTCCATAACCGGCATTGTTGACCAAAAAACCGACTCTACAGCTATTCGCTTTTATCCAATCGGCTACTTTTTGCGATGCTCCATTCACAGAAAGATCAAGGGGTAAAACAGCGGCATTGATGCCATATTTTAATTGAAGATCTTCAGAAAGCGCTTTTAATTCCTGTTCGCTTCTTGCGACAAGCAAAAGTGGACATCCCTGTCTGGCCAATTCATAAGCAATAGATTTTCCAATGCCTTTGCTTGCGCCTGTTATCAAGGCGTATGGTTTGTTTTTTTCACCCATTTTTAATCAATTTAATAATCAAATATAAAAATTAATTATAAAAACATTGGCCATGTAGCTTAAAAGGAATCTAATAAATTACGAAAAATCTTAAAAGAGGAAAAAGTTTTAAAAAATACAAATTCAGAATTTTTACAGTTTACTTTCGTCCAAGAATTCCTTTTTCACATGACTTTACCGTTCATAAAATCTTAATGGGTATTTTAAGATTTAGTAAATTTAGATTATGCTTTTAAAAAACTGCTTGACGAGTTTAATGTAGAGCCCCATGTCTTTACGGAAGAGGAGTTTAAGTCATATGATAAATATTTTGAACAGATATTGGTCAAAAAAAAACACCTTCCTAATTAGGGAAGGAGAAACAGAAAAGATGCCTTTCTCTTTTAAAATTTAATGCTTACTATTTTAATTAATAGTTATTTGCAAACATTTTAATAAAATTTATTTGGTAAACAAAGTAAATTTTACATTTATCCCCAGCAGAACATCTAAACCAAATTTATAAAGCCAATGGAAGACAGACACTACATATAGAAAGCCAATATCTTTAAATCATCCAAAAAAGATGTCGTAATTTGTCCTGTCCCTGTCACAAACTTAAAATCCCATTTCTAACGAAATGGGATTTTTTTTTGACCTTTTTATGTCGATTTAACCAGTTAACACCTCTAAAAACAAATGGTTTGGTTTTCCTGTAGAGTTGACCTTACTGGATTCAAACCGCTCCTCAACACTGTAAAACATTAGACTTACAATTTTTTTATCTTTATGTTAACAATAATTTTAGTTTTATGGAATTTGACAATGAAAATCTCAAATGAAAAATTACACCTCAAAAGACTCAAAAATGCTTTATAATGAAGGAATGAATATAACTTGTACTCTCAATTTTGCTTGAAATTCAGTAAGGCATTTTTATTTGTAATCTTTTATTATAATTTTACCCAACTGTCACAAAGGACTAACCGCTAGTTAGAATTCAATAAAAAGTCAAAAAAACATGAAATCAATTCAATCAATCACTTTTATTTTATTATTTATAACACAATTGGGTTTTACGCAAAGTAAGAAAGAAAAATTAGAACAGCTTTTTGAATTTTACAATCAACAAAATCTATTTAACGGTTCTGTTTTTATTTCTGAAAAAGGAGAAACTTTACTAAATAAAGGTTACGGATTATCAAATGTAGATTTAAAAAAGGAAAATAACTCTAACAGCATTTTCCAAATATATTCCATTACAAAAACTTTTACAGCAACGGTAATTTTAAAATTAGTAGAAGAAAAAAAACTTTCATTACAGGATAAACTTTCAAAGTTCTATCCGGATTATCCTGATGCAAGTACTATTTCAATTGAAAGTTTGCTAACCCATACCTCTGGAATTTATGAATATACCAGAGGCAATGATATGAAAGACCAAACAGAAAAATCATTTGTTGAATTTCAAAAAACTAAACCTTTGGATTTTCCTGCTGGAACTGATTGGAGTTATTCTAACTCAGGATATTATTTTCTAGGCTATGTAATTGAAAAAGTTACTGGAATAAGTTACGAAAAAGCAGTTGAAAAATACATATTTAAACCATTGAAAATGAAGCAAAGTGGTTTTGCTTTTAAAAATCTAAAAAGTGAAAATAAAACCACTGGCTATGAAATTTTTTCTGAAAAAGAACAAAAACCATCGATTGTTTATGATCCGCCTATGCCTTTTGCTGCTGGTGGAATATACTCAACTGTTGAAGATTTAAATAAATATTATAATGGACTAAAAAATTACAAGATTATCTCCAAAGAAAGTTTAGAAAAAGCATATACACCTTTCAAAAACAATTATGGCTATGGTTGGATTACAAAGCCGATGTTTAAAAAAATGACAGTTGGCCATAGTGGTTATGCAGCCGGTTTTTGCAGCAATTTTGTTCAAATTCCCGAAGATGATATTTGCATTATACTGCTTACAAATACAGAAAGAGGTTTAGACACTGCCACTTATGCTATTATGAAAACTTTGTATAATTTATACGATAAAGATTATAAAATTCCAATTGTAGCCAATATAAGCTCAGAAACTTTAAAGCAATATGTGGGAACTTATCAAGTAGAAAACAATTTTATAGTTTACCTTACAGTTGAAAACAATAAATTAAAATTACAAAGTGGAAACGGGCCCACAACTATTCTATATCCTGTAAAAGAAAATTTATTTTACGCTGAAGAATTAATGGGTGATGTAATTTTTGAAAGAAACGAGACTTCACAAATAGAGTCATTAAATTTTCATATAGGAAATCAACTAAAAAAAGCAAAAAAAATATTTCCTTCCTGGGGAATTGCAGGAAGTGCAACAGAAAAAGGCTGGGATGGCCCTGATGCAAAACTTGTTGAAACTGAAACAAAAGGAATTTGGACAATTAAAAATATGACTTTAAAAACAGGAGAGTTTAAATTTCGTTTTAATGACGATTGGACTTTAAATTTTGGAAAAGATATGAGCGACGGAATAATTCCAAAAGGAGATAATATAGAAATTTTAACAGGTGTTTATGATATTATTTTGGACATAACAGATTACGAAAAACCAAAATACAAAATTTTTAAGAAAAGTTAAAAAACAACCTACAACAGCTAAGGGATTCCTTGCCGTGAGTAGCACGAACATTAAACCTCTACGATACATACAAACCACTTCTTGATAAAACCTAAATAATTATCTTACAAATTCACTTAAAACCAGGCTAATTTCTTTAAATCATTCATAAAATGGTTTGTAAATTGTTAAGTAAGGGTCACAAAATTGAAGAATGAATAATTCTCAAAACAAACAGAAACTCGCTTTTAGCGGGTTTTTTATTGGACATTGTTTGACTTTAATGGACAATAATAGACATCTTTCTTTCCCCTATAATTCAATGACATGAGATGTCAGAAATTCACGAAATCCGGAAATTACTATTGCATTTAAACTTCATCTGAAATTAATTTAAGATTTTTTAATTCGCTTGTTTTTCAAACGAAGGGCATTCTAAGAAACTTTTCCGGTAGGGAAAAAGCCTGTTTTCCTGTTATATATTGAAGCTAGAATATACGGACATGCCGAACACCGATTTACAAAGTAGGCGGACTTAACTCAAACAAAAATATGAAAAATCAGTTTAAACCATTGGTAATGCTTTGCACAGCAGTACTTTTGGTTTCTTGCAACGGCAAAACAAATTCAGAAAAATCAAGTCTACCTTCTCCCCAAAATGATGTCAAACCTGTAGTTTCTCATGTAATGACTAAGGAAGAGCAAACCAGACTTACCCCTGATGCAATTTTACAGGAATTTATAGAAGGTAACAAACGTTTTCAAAAAGGTAGCACAACGGTGCGTGATCATAGCAAGCAAGCTAGAAAATCAGCGCCAGGACAATTTCCAAAAGCAGTTGTATTAAGCTGTGTTGATAGCCGTGTACCAGTTGAAGATGTATTTGACCAGGGTCTAGGAGATATTTTTGTGGGTCGTGTGGCAGGTAATTTTGTAAATGAAGATTTACTAGGCAGTATGGAATTTGCCTGCAAAGTTTCAGGAGCAAAATTGGTTTTAGTAATGGGACACCAGCACTGCGGAGCTATTAAAGGTGCAATTGATGATGTAAAATTGGGCAATATTACCGCCATGCTTTCAAAAATTAAACCTGCTGTAGCAATGAGCCAGGATTTTAAAGGTGAAAAATTATCTAAAAATGATAGTTTTGTAAAATACGTTTCAGAAAATAACGTACTCTACACTATAGATCAAATTCGCAAAAAAAGCCCAATTCTTAGAGAAATGGAAGAGAAAGGAGAAATAAAAATTGTCGGTGTATTTTATAATTTGACAGATGGAACACTTGAGTTTTTAAAATAATTATGAATGAAAAAAAAATACTAGCCTTCATTTTTTCAGTAGGCGTTTTACAAGCAGTAATCGGGCAGAATAATCGCATCAATACAAACAACAGCATTGGATGGTATAATTTTTTTGGGACATTCAAGATCTCCGAAAAATTCGGAATACATACTGAATACCAATGGAGAAGAAATGAAATGATTACCCAATGGCAGCAGAGCCTACTAAGGGTTGGCATAAATTATAACTTAAACACAAAAATTCAATTCCGGGCTGGTTATGGCTGGATCGAAACCTATCCTTATGGAGAAATAACACTCAATGGAATGGGAAAAGACTTTACCGAACATAGAATTTTTGAAATGATGCAACTGAATCATAAAGAAGGAATCTTTGACTTTTCGCATAGATTTATGCTAGAGCAAAGATTTGTAGGCAGATACAGCGCAGCAGACGAAACAAAAGAAGACGAGTTTCCTTTATTAAACAGAATTCGATATATGATCAGGGTTCAGATTCCTTTAAAAGGAAATGATATTAAAGATAAAACACCTTACCTAGCTTTTTATGACGAAATTTTTATTGGATTTGGCAAAAATGTAAATATGAATGTTTTTGATCAGAACAGAATTGGCATTTTATTAGGATATAGATTCAATAAAAACATAAGAATTGAAGGCGGTTACCTCAATCAAACCCTACAGTTGGGAAGACAGATAGAAGGAAAAAATGTTTTTCAGAATAACAATGGAGTCATACTGAATACTAATTTAAATTTTGACCTCACAAAAAACAACAAACAAAACCTGTAATAACAGTTACTAGCCTTATGGTAGAATGAAAATTATGCGAATTCTTCAAAATAAAAACCTCCAAAAAATCTACTAATTTTTGGAGGTTTTCTCTCTTTCATTTGTGATTATCATTGGGCTAAATTTAAACGTCTAATGCTGAACATGGTAATCATTGATTCATCTTATCTACGCTTGGTTCACAGTTCTACTTTTTTATTCTTCCCAAATTTTCACTATTTCAAAATAAATTTTGATTTGCCGTAAATCTATAATTCTAAGTATTCATTTTTTATTTAGTATTGTATAACTTTATTGAATCAAAAAGCAATAGTATGAAATTTGAAAAGCATTTTCCGACCGAACAATTAAAGCCCTATATTAAGTATTTTGTAGTATCGGAGAATGAATTGGAAAATGAATATAAAGTTTTTCCGTCTCCAGAGCTAGTAATCGGTTTTCAATACAAAGGGCATCTTAAAACAATAAAAGAAAAGAATGAAACTAATCTAACTTCTTCAGGGATTACAGGAATTACAGACAGCTACAAGATTTTCAAAAATTCGACAGACATAGGTACCGTTTTAGTTTATTTTACTGAAATTGGTTTTACTCATTTTGCGTCCCATCCTGCATACGAACTCTTTAATTTAAGTCTTTCTCTTGATACTATTTTTAATAAAAATTCTATAGCCGAAGTTGAAGAAAAGCTGGCAATAGCGAACACAGACAAACTTCGGATAAAAATCATAGAACAATTTTTGTTGTCGGAGCTAAAAGATAATCAAACAGACAGATTAATTGTTGAAGCAATTAAACTCATTTACCAAAATAATGGAGCTGTCCGCATAAAAGAGCTAAATGAAAAATTATTTATCAGTCAAAGTGCATTTGAAAAACGTTTTAGAAAAGTAGTTGGAACAACTCCTAAAAAATTTTCTTCCATTGTTCGATTTAATTCAGTTCTTGATAATCTGAATAAAACTAAAACACTGACTGAAATCTGTTACGAAAACAACTTCTTCGACCAAGCACATTTCATCAAAGATTTCAAACAATTTACTGGTGATACACCTGAAAACTTCAAACGATTCTTGTAGAAAAACGATTTTTTACAATTACAGGATATTTCACCATCGCACCTTTGCATTGTAATCTTAATGCAAACAAAAGGATGGTAAAATTAATTTTAAAATCGACGGTCATATCATCTACTTTGACCATTATGATTGCATGTAATTCAACAAAACGTTTAACAATTAAAAAACAAGAAAAAATGTTTACAGTAGAACAAGTAAAAACAGCGCATAGTAAAGTAAAATCAGGTGCAGATTTTCCTGCGTACATTCAAGACATCAAAAATTTAGGAGTTACCTATTATGAAACGTTTGTATCTGACGGACATACTGATTATTACGGCATAAATAACTATAAAACTTCATCAAATGCTAGTTATAATGCTTTACTTATTTCCCAAGTTTCAAATATTGAACAATTTAAGACAGATATCAAAGCACATCAACAAGGCAAAACAGACTATCCAACTTTTTGCAGTGATTGTGCTAAATCGGGTATTGAAAAATGGGCAGTATGTATGGAAAAAATGACTTGTACTTATTTCGACAAAGCAGGAAATGAAATTTTAATTGAACAAATTCCTCAATAAATTGAAGCAATAATTATGAGGAATACATCAATTAAAAAAGAATGGAACGATGATGCTGTCATCGTTCCACCTTATAAAACAGTTTTAAAGCCATGGAAATAAACTTAAAGTAATTATCCCAATTACATTAATAAATAATCAATTCGGTTTAAATAGTTTCTCATCTCATCATTATTTGAATTTTCCGCACTAATACCTTTCAATTATTAATTGTTCCTCAACTGAGGCAAAAACTTATTTATTCCTTTTATTGTTTTTTCAAACTTTTAAAATTCTCTATATACAAACCTTTAGCAGTATTTGTAGGATTGAATGCCGCAAGATTGTCAATTCTTAAGGACAAAGAAGGATTGGCGTCTTTTGCTGTAGTTCGCATAGTTTGGCCTGTGATTAATTCGAGAGCTTTATTCAAATAAGGATCTTTTACATTTCCAAATTCAACCAGATTTAAGAAAGTGCTATATGGATTAATTTCGTAATCAGGTACAATTTTCTCTGGATTTGCATCTTTGTCTTTGTTGTAATATGAAAAAGTAATGGGTTGCAATTGCCATTTGTGTTTAGTGTTTCGATTGGCATAGGATATATAATTATAAGCAGGAGAATCATATAATGTGTTTGAGCCTACAAATTTCCCAACTGTTTCTTCTCCTATTGTGATTACGCTAATGTATTTTTTTAGACATTGTATGGTGAGCTCGCTGGCAGAAGCGGTTTGAAAACTTACCAGCACATATATTTTTGGCAAAGTAAGGCTGTTTATGCTTTCTTCTCTCTGAAAAGTTGGTTTGTTATCAACCAAGTTAAAAATGTTTACTTTTTCGGAAAGATTTTCATAGCCGTCTTCACTATTATGTTTATTATTGAAGTCTAAGTAAATATAAGGCTTATTGGTAAAACTGCCATTAATCATTTGAGCCAAGGCAACTGCCGTTTCTAATGAACCTCCTCCATTGTATCTTAAATCTAAAACCAATTCGTTAATTCCATCCGATTTCATTTTAGCGAAAGCCAAATTGAGTTCATCATTATAATCAGATTTAAAACCATTAAAAACCAGATAACCAATATTCTTTGCTCCATAAACTTTCTTTTCGTAATAAGCAACTGGGTTTTCATCAATTTCGGCTTTTGATACACTCACAGTTCCTGCTTTGTCTGTGGTTACTAAACCACCGCTTGAAAATTGCACGCTTGCTGCCAAAGTAATTGTCAATTGTGTGTTTTCTAGCTGGTCATAATTACTTGCAGTAAGCTGGCTTCCATTTATTTTTGTAATGACGTCGCCTCTTTTCAATCCTGCCAAAGCTGCTGGTGAGCCAGGCACAATGTAGTTAATTAAAGCTACCATATTTGTATTGGATGCATCTTTAGGGTAGATTGCGTAATTAAAACCACCTTTTTTTTCGACTTCTGCAATTTTTGAAACCTGTACTATCTCGTTACTGTTTTCAATCCATGAAAATCTATCGACAGTTCCTCTTTGATATAGGAGTGAATAAAAAAGCGCATCGGGAGTTTTTCCGTTAATAAGATTGTTATATGTTGCGGTAGAAGCGATTTTGCTGTCAGACAAATTGGCAACATTGGGTTGCCAGTAATACCAGGAATTCATAGCTTTCCAAACAAAGTCATTAATCTCGTTTGACTCGGTAGTTGTATTTTCATTAGAATCAGAATCCTTGCTGCAAGCTGTAAAAACCAATCCTATAATTAATGCTTTAACAATATATTTTAATTTCATTATTTTTTCAATCGTTTAATTTAAGTTAAATTTGTGGTTGCAAAACGCTAAAATTATGAAAAATAGTATTCCTAAAACCTTCTTTCTCTTATTTTATTTCGGCCTTTTTTTTCTTTTTTCCTGTTCCAGACAACTTTTAGATATTCAAAACCAAACCTATAAAAATTATAACAAGAATAATGAGAGAGGATATGTCGTTAGTTTTGAATTAAATGACACTGCTATTGTTCCTAAATCGGTTGTGATTAATGGTATTGTTCAGGATATATCCAAAGCAAATAAAATTGGAGATACTTATCAGGTAAATGTGATTGCACAAACTACCTTGATTCATAATTACCAAGTAAAATTTGACAAAAAAGAAAATGGAATTTATTTTGAGAAAAATTCCAATATATTTTTTCAACCTGTAAAATTCAAATTAATCACAAACTAATTGAAAAAGTTTAATTGAAACCCTTTGGTTGTAATTATTTGAAGTAAATCAAAATGATTAGATATTGGTCAAGAAACTGCAAAACAGCACCTTAAAGTCGACAAACAATCAATATCCATGTCAAATATAATTAAAGTTAATAGTTATTAAACAGATATGATAAAACCGTAAAAGCGACAGAATTTTAAAAAAACTGCCGCTAGAAAATATGATTATGATGTAAAATTAAAATATTATTTTTTTTGATGCCTTCCTCCCGTCTTCAAAAAATATTCTGATTAATAATACTTGACTGCCGGATTGGATGTCATCTATCTCTAAATCAAATGTTTTTATCTCCGAAATATTGTAAATAAGCCTACCTGCTGCATCATAAATTGAAACTTGCTCCACAGCGTTACCATAAGATTTTAATGTGATAACTTTATTCTTTGAAACAACTACTAGATTTTCAGGATTATTATCAAATTGAGCGTTTTCTAAATTTACCTGTGCAGCATAGCGAATTACAAAACGATCTAAGAAAGCTCCTTTTTCTGTTGAAAATGTATAATTACTTTCTTTCAAATTATGCATAATACCAGTCTTTTTATCCTCTAGATAAATGTCCAAATCAGCTAAATCACCATCTGCGTGATCAATCGAAATACTTAAATCTCCGACAATTTCAGACCTGTAGCCAAGAGGAACTGTATCGCTAAGAAGAAATGGCAAGCCACGTCCTTGAATCACCAGTTTCTTTCCTTCGTTAATGCTGTAAAAATCAGCATATTTATTTGCATCCATAGTAACAGCATCATAATTATGATCATAACCATTAGTTGCTCCTCGCATATAGCCAATTAAAAGCTGCTTAAAAAGCCCCTGATTGTTAGTCAGATTAAGCCATACTCGGTGTCTTTCAGCTACCGGAATACAATTACAATGAGATATAGGATAATTATTGTTTTGAAATACAGGCTTGCCAAAAACAGGATAAGCATTTAGAGAGCATGATAACACAAAAGAAATTAAAAGAATAAAATTTGATGAGTATTTTTTTTTCATATCGTATAATTAAATAAGTACTAGTGGGTAAATAAATTTGATGTTTTTTACTCTAAAATAATCTTAATCGATTGATTACATTTTCGCTGAAATTAGGAGAGTAAATTATACTTTGATAAAAAAACAGGAGGTGAATTTGAATTTATAGTCATAAAAAAAGATATTTGATTTATAGGATTTTTTAACCGCCATTAAAGAAAATTGATAATTATACACTAAAAATTTATTTATATTTAGATCTTCAAAACTCAGAAAGTCCCACTCGCCAAGGGAGGGCAAATGATAAAAACATGCTTTCACAGAGACCAAGACGGCATCAGTAAGTTATCTATAGTTTCAATCACTGGCATGTAAGCCAGTAATTGAATTCCTATATATCTATTAAGACAGTTAGTTTTTTATTATACTAACGACTTTTAGATTATTGATATTGATTCTTCAACCTCAAGAAGGATTAAATAAAAAGAATCATAGACTTCCCCCAAAAAGCCTATCAACATCTTAAATAGAAGTGTTTTTATAACGATTGCAAATTTGATTGATTTAACTGTATCATTCCAAGATTACATAGGAGTAAAATATTCTTAAAAGTTATAATATCTAACTTCAAAGCCCTTTTTCTACCTTGCAATCGAAAACTGTTGCATTTTTCTCAAATTTTAAGAAGCTCTTTATTTTTAACTAAAAAATAAATTATCACTTTCTTCAAAAAAAAAGGATAATCAATGCGATTATTAGCCCTATACCAAACAATTCATCTAGAATAATTTCATAACCAAATAAAAACGGTTATGGTCACGTTGGCCAGATATAATGTAGAGAGTTCGATTTTCTAATGTGGGAATTATGTATTTTTTTTCTGAAATTAAATAAATCAAGCCTGTTGCCTGTCTTTTAAATTCGCTTTTATTTTATGAGATATAAAAATATTTTACTGGTTGATCATACAGATGATTCGAAGTTATTGATGACGGCTATAAAGGCTGTAGATGAAAAAATTAATAGCACAATTGAAAATAATGCTCTGCAAGTGCTTAGAAAATTGAATGAAACAAATAATTTTCCAGACTTGATTTTTATTGATTACCATATGCCTTATATTGAAGGAAGCGAATTTCTAGAACTGCTCCGAAGTATTAAAGGATTGAAGAAAATTCCAATTGTTTTTTATTCCGCACATTCTTTTGAAGCTGTTAAAAACGCGGTAAAAAAACACAAAGAGGTTTGGTGTATAAACAAACAAAATAATTTAAGTATGATTACAAAATCTCTAAAAGAAATTATTAACTGCTGATCTAAGTTTGCAATAAGCTGGACTTGATGCCTTTTATATCGCAAAAAAACGGAGAATTTTCAACCAATTTGCCATTTCAAATTTTATGGAAGAATCGTGGTGCATTACATTTTGCAGAAAGACATTATTATTGTTTTAACTGAGGCAAAAAAAATGGTTTAATCCTAATCGCAACTGGAACTAATTATACTTGAACTAACTACTTTCTCTCTTTTATTTTATTCAGTTTGTCTGCTGTAATTATTCTGTACGTAAATGAATTTATGGTCAGTCTTGTATTTCTTTCATAGTTACTAATATAAAAATTCTTTCCAGTCTTTTCAAATGCAGTAAAGTCTGTTTCTGATATAATATTCAAAATCAATTCTTCAATCTCGCTATTTAAAAGTTGTAGATTCAGTTTTTTATTTATTCTTCCTTATACAAGATCTGTATAACACAGTTTTTTTAGAATTTCTTTCTTACAATTAACCATTATTTTCTTTTGTTACTCTATTTTTTAATCTTTGATTTATTATTCCTAAATAACAGCTATCTATCTTCTTTGTTTCTCGAAACAAAATTTTTAGAAATATACTTATTGTAGATTTCGTCTTTCAAATTTCTGGATATCGGTATTTTGTGATTCCCAATTTCAAGAATATTACCTTCAATTGCCTGAATCTGTTCAGTATTAACAATAAAAGAACGATGAGTTTGAAAAAACGTTTCAGACGGAAGATTGTCTGAAATTGTTTTTAGGGTACAGTAAACCACTTCTTTTGAAACTGCTGTATGAACCACGACATAATTTTCCATACTTTCAATAAAAAGAATGTCTTTCAACATCATTTTTTTTGTTTTCTTTTCAACCTTTACAAAGATGTGATCTACATATACATTCTTAAGTTCTTTTTCGTGCTGATTGTACACTTTATTAACCGATTTTAGAAAACGTTCATAAGAAACAGGTTTCAATAGATAATCAAAAACATTCATTTCATATCCTTTTAGAGCGTACTGCTCATAAGCTGAAACTATAATGATTTTAGGAAGATTTACTGCAGACGAAAGAAACTCCATACCAGTAAGCCCAGGCATTTCAACATCAAGAAATATAACATCCACAGATTCTTTTTTCAAAAAACTATTAAGTTCAATTGCTGTTTCACATTCTCCCGCCAGTGAAAGAAAATCTGTTTTTTCAATATAACCTCTAATTCCCTTACGGGCCATGGGTTCATCATCTGTTATAATACACTTTAACTTCATACTTCTTTCTATCTTTTTACAAATCAATCAATTGGATTTCTGCTTACTATTTCAGTCAAAAAAATATACTTATTTGTGTTCGTTATCATAAATCATATCGTACAAATCAAAATCTTTTGCCCAATAATCTTTGCGAACTTCTTTTAATACAAATCCATTTTTCTCATAAAATTTATAAGTGTGTTGAGATGTTCCTAAAGCAATTTTTTCTACTGTTATGATTGACTTTAAATAATCTATTCGATGCTTTACCAATTTACTACCAAACCCACATCCATGGAATTTTGGTTTGATAAATCCCCAAGACATTTGTCCAATCGTTTTATTATCTGCAAAATTCACTCCTCCTGCCCCTACAATTTCTCCTTCAATTTCTGCTACAAAGTATTTTTCAATATCGGATTCCAAATAATCTTCAAATTCTTTGATCTCGCTTACTGCAAAATATCTTGGAACATTTTGCTTAAAAATTTCCATGACTTCGTCTTTATCTTGATAATCGAATTCTCTTATTTGTATTTTATGTGACATAATCTTTATTATTTAAATGATAAAATGAGCGTTACTTGAAAAGAGTCTTTGTAATTACAGATTTCTAACTGATGTTTTCCTGGATAAAGTAATTCCAATCTTCTCTTCAAATTGTTAAGTCCAATACCGCTGTCTTTTACTGCTGAAGCAACCAATGCATCTGAAACCGAATTTCTTAACTCAAAATACAGCTGGTCTTCTTTAAGCTTCAGTTTAAAATCTATCTGATACAATCCTCCAACATACTTAAATGCATTTTCTAAAAGAGGCTGAAATAATAACGGATGTATACGTTGTTCCTTCAAAGCATCGTCTATATCAATATTTACTTTTAATTTATCGGTTGTTCTAAGCTGCTGAAAAGCAATATAAGAACGTAAATAATTTATTTCCTGATGAAACATCACTTCCTGATTGACATCATAAAGCTGGTATCGAAGTAATTCTGATAAATATTCAATACTTTTCTTCGCTTCGGCATTATTATCCTCTACCTGAAAATAAATAGTATTTAAGGCATTAAAAAGAAAATGTGGATGATACTGAGATTTTAGAAACTCAAGCTCCGCTTCATTTTTTTCTACTTTTAATTTTTCGAGTATGAGATTTTTTTTATTTGCATTTTTCTCCGTAATAGTATTGCGAATCAGTGTGTAAAAAATAAGCAGCAAGGGCAGATAGATTACATTAATCAGCATATAATCTATCCAGCCGGAGCCCATAAATAAAACCCCTATCGCCTGCCCGATTATTAATAAAAGGTTAAGCCAAAATAGCAATTCTGCAAGAATAAAAAGGTAATCTCTTCCCATTCTGTTAACTTCATCTGTTTTGTAAAGTCTTCTCCTCCATACAAAATTGCATAAATAGCAGGTAAAAATAGAAAGCAATAATGCTGTTAAGTGAAGTTTCATTTCGCCTTCCCAGAAAATACCGTGATGCGTGAGATCGGTAACTGCTCTGAGTACATTATACATCAGCGTTCCCCAAACGGCGGGATAAATCCAATCAATTACTATTTTTTTATTTTCACTCATTTTGATGGTTCTAATTTACTAATTGATACGTTTACTTTCTTCCATATTATCAATTTTTCGTATTGATTTTGACGAACTACCAGAATCAAATCGCCACGAAAGAGTAATTCCTATCATACGAGTATCTCTCCTTTCTCTATAATCTCCAGAAATAACGCTGTTAAATAGACTGATATTCTGGCGATTTGTTAAAAATACATCATTGAAATACGCATATAAACTCAACTTGTTTTCAAAGAAACTCTTTCGTGCACCTAATGACACAGAACCTATGGAACCAATTTTAGCCTGTCCCTCTGCCATTGTTCCATAATAATATCCTGTTGCTTCAACAGCCCACTCCTTTGGCAAAGCAAATTGATTGTTAAATTGAAATGTTGGTGTCCAGAGATTATTATTATAGATAAACTCCATTTCCTGCCAATGGAATTCCTTATAAGTCAATGATCCATTTAAATGCAGAATCCACCAATCAATTGGTTTGATATTATTAAGACTCGCTCTTACTCCTAACGAATAACTTTGCTTTAGATTGAGAGGCATTACAATTGTCACATCACTTTCTGGTTCCGTAAGATAACTTTTGGTAATCGGATTTTTACGTGTGGTATAAAAAAAGCTAAATACATATTGCTTTTTTATAAGCCATGAAACTTCTAGATTATTTACCCGCTCAGGTCGTAACGCTGTATTTCCTCTTTCCTGTAAATATCGATCATTTACTTCTGTGAAAGGATTAAGATCTCTATAATTTGGACGGACAATACGTCTTCCGTACTGAAATGCCAGTGTGTTATTTTCCGTAACGATATAATTTGCTGAGAAAGTCGGAAAAAGCCCTCCATAATTCCGAACAAGTGTCGAGTCCATTATCCCAGTCTTGTATCGTGCTTCGGTATCTGTTAATTCTACGCGAAGTCCAGCTTCAGTAGAAAAACGTTTTGACCATTTCTGTCCTGACTGCAAATAGCCTGCGAGTATATTTTCTTTATACAAAAAACTACTGCTTAGTTTTTCATCTTCTATCCATTCCCCAGACTCAAAAGAATTATACAGCGCCCTATTATCAATAGTAATCGATGAATATTTAAGGCCTGAATGAAAGGTATATTTATCAGACATCTTCCAGTTAAAGTCAGATTGCAGATTCGAGATTTGTATTTTTCCTCCCATTTTTCCCTGAAGTCCATTTTCAGAATTACCTTCTGAAGCAGTATTCATTGTACTATTCTGATTTAGCTTTTCTTTTTGTTCGAAAACAAGAAAATTAAAAACATTTTCCCATTTTACTTTTTGACTAATTTTATACAAAACACTCATTCCACTACCTAAATTGCTATGATTTGAATATTGTTCATTTTGGGTATAAAGCGAAAAATCTTTCAAGCCAGAGCTTTGAAAAAATTCAGATAAAGCCGTTTCATTCTTATTTTTATCAAACCAATTTCCATAAACATCTGAGCTTAGCGATAGTTTTTCTGAAAATTGGTAGTCAATTCCAGATTTAAAATAATGCGAATGTGATTTAAATTTTCTGTCCGCATCCATACCTAGAATTGCTGCATCTGTATGGGCCGTTTTGGTTTTTAGATATTCTCGTGAAGAATTGATTAAGATAAAATCTTGCCCGTTATTAAATGCATAATTAGTATAAAAAGTATATTTTTTTCTATGAAGCTGCAGAGAAAGATTTTGATTCTGTCTCAGATATTTTCCCGTTTCAATGTTTGATGAGACATTAAGATTTAATCCATTGTCTGTTTTTTGTTTGCTTTTAATGTTTATAAATCCGCTAGTTCCTCCAGCATCGTATTGAGCAGAAGGATGCGATACCATTTCTATCTTATCGACAGCACTGCTGGGCATAGCGCGAAGTAAATTCAACAGATTTTCTCCTGTGAGATAAGTCAGTTTGCCATCAATCATTACGTTGGCACCTGCTTTTCCGTTAAGAAGAACTGTTCCATCATTCAAAATCAATATTCCCGGAATTTTTTCGAGTGCATTCAAAAGAGACCCGTTAGACCCCAATGACGCCTCAGAAAGGTTAACTGTCGTTTTTCCTGGTTCAACTTTAAACGCCAATCGTTTTGCTTTTACGGTAACTTCATTCATCACAAAAGTTTCCATTTCCAAATCAACTTCAGACATCTGTACGTCTTTTGAAACTACTTTTATGTCGATTGTTTTCTTATTATAACCAATCAATGAAAACAACAATTTATAGCCGCCTTCTTTTATGTTTTCGATTGTATAACTTCCGGTTGAATCTGTTTCAACATCTTTTAAATAACTGGAATCTTCTTTAAGAAGAATAACACTTACACCCGAAAGTGGCTTTTGATTATAGGTCGTTTTTCCTGAAATGTTTTTCTGAGCCTGCAATCCTAACGACAACATACATAACGAGGCGTATGCAATGATTTTTTTTATCTTCATTTTAATTTTTATTACATTAATGAAGACAAAACTATCAGCATGTTGCTCGCTGAATAAACTTTCTTGACGAATGGATAAAATTGCTTGATGAATTGTTAAATGAACTCATTTAATCATTTTTTTACTAGAAAGATTAGAAACTTAATCTTGGAATCAACCATATTGACCTACGTATCGAAATACTTCTTCATCAGAACTCGAAAAGAAGGGAAAGCCTGCCCCCGTTACGTTTTCTACTATAAGATTTATTTAATAACTTTAACTCCATATTAAAATATTAATGTTATGTGGACAAAAGAAAACATCCCTGATCAGACAGGAAAAACAGTTATAATCACTGGGGCTAATGTAGGAATAGGATATGAAACTGCACTTGCTCTTTATGAAAAAGGAGCAAATGTTATATTGGCTTGCCGTGATGAGAAAAAAGGCGAAAGCGCGGCAAAAGAAATATCAAAAACTAATCATAAAGGCAGTATAGAGGTGCTTAAATTAGATTTATCAGACCTCAATTCAGTGAAAGAAGCTGCTGAAATTTTTAAGAGCAAATATCAGAAATTAGATATCCTAATCAACAATGCAGGAGTTATGGCACCTCCAGCATCTTTTACTGCGCAGGGATTTGAACTTCAATTTGGAACCAATGTAATTGGACATTATGCTTTTACAGGCCATTTATTTAATACTTTAAAGGCAACTCCGCAATCAAGAATAATAACGGTTAGCAGCTTAGTATATACCCTTGGTAAAATTGATTACTCCAACTTGAAAATCGAAAAAAAATATGATCCCAATCGAGAATATGCGCAAAGTAAATTAGGCAATCTATTGTTTACTCTTGAGTTGCAACGCAGAATCGAAAAAGCCGGCGAAGACATTTTATCTGTTGCTTCACATCCTGGTGGTACCCAGACAAATCTTTCCCGTTTTATTACACAACAAGAATATAATCACATGATTGAAGTTTATGGAGAGCTTATGCCTACTTGGAAAGGTGCACTACCATCTCTATTTGCTGCAGCAAGTCCTGAGATAAATGGCGGTGATCTAGTAGGTCCAGATCAAGACGGAGGAATTCGGGGCTATCCCGAAAAAGCTGCCATAGAACCTTTTGCGCTTGACTTAATCGAAGCACAAAAACTATGGAAATATGCAGAAGAGGTTACCGGAATTATCTATCCTTGATTTTTAGCTTCATCAACCTTCAATAATATGACGACGATGACTCATTCCCCATTCTGTTAGATTCTCGATAATAATCTGTAAAGATCTGCCATGCTCAGTCAGTTCATACTCGACGGTACCTGGACGGGTTTCCAGAACTATTTTTTTAACCAATTTATTAATTTCTAAATCTTTAAGTTCTTTGCTAAGCATTTTATTAGATATTCCTGTTATATCATTTAGAATATCCGAAAATCTTCTTTTTCTGTAATAACACAAAGAAGTTATAATGGTTATTTTCCATTTGCCATTTAAAACATCCATGGAATCCTGAACCGCCATCATTTCTTTTTTATAATCCTTTCTAAAACCACTTTCAATACAACCCATTTTTTTTGTTACCTTGAGGTTACTGTTACTTTTTGAAACTAGGTGATAAAAGTAAACAAAAAGCCTCTACTTTTGTTTGACATTCGAATGGAATCGAAAGATTAAAATGCATAACGCAACAATTTAAATAATTTTAAAATGAAAATAGGGATTATAGGAGCTGGCGCAATTGGCTCTGTTTTATCAAAAAAACTAAGTGCAAATGGGCATCAAGTAACAATTGCAAATTCTAAAGGACCAGAAACGGTTTCAGGAGAAGCCTTGGCGTTTGGAGCAACGGCAGGAATAACTAAAGAGGCAATAATTGATAAAGATGTTTTAATTATATCGATTCCCTTCAGCCAGATCAACAATATTGCTAAAACAATAAAGGAAAATATTGACGAAAGAACCATCATTATTGACACAGGTAATTACTACCCTGTTCGTGATGGTAGTATTGATGAAATTCTAGAAGGTAAACCAGAAAGTATTTGGGTTTCGGAAAAACTTGGATTACCAGTCGCTAAGGCGTGGAATTCTGTTGGCGCAGCTGTTCTAAAAAACAATGGTTATCCTTCGGGAATGCAAGAACGCTTGGCTGTTCCTTTTGCAGCAGCAGATGAAAATAGTTCAAAAGTTGTAAAACAGCTGATTGAAGAGACTGGGTTTGACCCATATTATGTAGGAAATCTGCAAGAATCCTATCGATTTCAGCCAGGACAGCCCTCTTATTCTACTTCATTAAATTTAGCAGAAATTAAGAAAGCTATAGAACAAGCTCACAGTTCTTTGAATGCTGCTTTACGCAGAGAAGAATTTATTGTAACAATGATGAAACTGGGTTGGCCAGATGACGCTAAAACTATGGTTGAAATCTCACGATTTCTAAATAATAAATAGTAAATACGAATTGAGATTATATTTGTTGAGCAAAGACAAAAAGCATTTTTATCTTTGCTCAATTTATAATATAAGTGTGCTATTTAAGAAACCGTTATTACTTTTGATAACGTATAACCATCACTGATATTTCCTGTTACGCTATCTGCCATATTTCGGCTTAAACTATCAGAAAACAGAGAATCTTGAGTATTGGATCTGTCCGGCGCGCCATTATATCCATTTGAAGCATATACTGTTGAATATGCGGTAACAGGAAAAGCAATTTGTGTAACCAGAAGCGAAGCTCCTCCAGCAGTTAAGACTTCAACATGTATGTGTGGCGCCCTGCCTGGATACCAACCTGGAAAAACACTAATAAAAGATACTTCTCCCTTGCTGTCGGTAGTTTGTCTCCCGCGAAGAAAATTTTGACTGTTATAATTGGTCGCCTGCAATTGATTTCCTCCATATTGCGAATAATTTCCGTCTTTATCGCATTGCCAAACGTCTACCAAAACACCTGCAAGAGGCAAACATCCATTACTTTGGTCCTGAATGGTAATCTTCATTAATAAAGGCACTCCTGTTCTATCTCCTATTATATTTGACTGTGCCAATTGTGCAGGAGTTTTAATGGGAAAAGGTCCAACCATTTCAACAGGCGAAACCTGACAGCTTTGTCCATTAACGGGAGGTGCTATTACCTCTGCTTCTCCCTCTTCATTTTCGTCCCTTGAGCACGAAGAAATAACTGATGGAATCACTGCAATGGCACCTAAACCTAAGAATCCGTTTTTTAAGAATTTTCTTTTGTCCATGATTTTTCTATTTATATAAATGGCAAGTCTTAAAAACTTAAAATCGCCATTATGCAAATATGCATCCTGTTTTACTTTAAAAACATTGAACAAGTTCAATAAATACAGCGACCTATTTATTTATGAATAGTTTTTTTCTGATTTTACTCAAAAATTCATGACTTATTCCCAAATAAGCCGCAATTTGCAGATTGGTTAGACGTTGAGAAAGTTGCGGATATTTTTCGATAAAATCCAGATAAAGCTGATCTGCAGTTTTACTGAGATTATTCATCATACGATGCTGTAGGGCAATGTGCGTTTTTTGGGTCATAATCCTGAATAACTTTTCAATCTGCGGAATATTATCGTAAGCATATTCTTTATCATTCTTTGAAATGAGTAAAACTTCGCTATCTTCTAATGCCTGAATATGCAATTTGGAAAAGCTCCCATTTGTAAAACTATCCAAATCGGTTAGCCACCAATTTTCAATGGCAAAATACAGAATCTGCTCCACACCATTTGGATGGGTTCGATATATTCTAAAAAGTCCTTTTGTCACAAATCCTTCAAAATCACATACATCACCTTCTTTTAATAAGAAACTTTTTTTTCCGACCGATTTACTTTGAAACAAGTCGCAAAAATGGGTCATTTCAGATTCTGAAAGTGAAATGTATTTCGAGATATATTCCTTTAGATTATCTTTCATGATATGAAAAAGTGGTATTTTAAGTGGCCAGCCAAATTAGAATTAAAAATTAGAACTACCATTTGTTTCTTATTAGAAAAACATTAAAACTGCCGAGATTCAAAATTTATTGTTCTGTACTCATTTTGTGATTGTAATCACTTAAATAGATTTTGGCTTGAAATAGCTTTGTCAAAAATATAAAAATGAAACAAAGCATTATTTTACTTCACGGGCTCTTTGGAGAGTTAAGCAATTGGAAAACGGTGACAGATTACTTTAAATCTTCGTATAATATTTTTGCACCAAATCTTCCTTTATTTGACGATCATAAAGAAGACGAGCTCGAATATCTTGTTCAGTGGCTGGAAAATTATATCAAACAATTAAACCTAAAAAATGTAATATTGGTTGGCAACTCTTTAGGAGGCCATGTTGCTATTATCTATACGTATCGCAATCTTGCCAATGTTCAAGCTCTGATTTTGACAGGAAGTTCCGGATTATATGAAAACAATAATTTAGGAAGTTTTCCAAGACGACACAGTTATTCTTATATTCAAAAACATGCTGCCAATACATTTTATAATCCAGCTGTTGCAACCAAAGAACTTGTTGATGACGTATTTGAAATTGTCAAGGACAATATCAAGTGTTTTAAGATTATCAAAACAGCTAAAAAAGCGCAACACAATCAGGTCAATGAACTTCTGCCTCAAATAAAAATTCCAGTTCTACTTATTTGGGGAAAAGAAGATACGATTACGCCTTTTGATGTCGCAAAAGATTTTCAAAGTATGCTTCCAGATGCAGAATTAATTCCGATTTCAAATTGTGGCCACGCTCCAATGATGGAACATCCTGAAAAATTTAATGGCATTCTAGACGACTTTTTGACCAATAGATTTTTATAAAAGCCCTTCATTGTTCTTAAGCGAAAGCCTAGCTCTGCTAATAGCTTCTCGACTCACATATAAATATTTAGCGATATTTTTGATTGATATTTTTCTGATGATTTCTGGTCTTTTCTCCATCAAAAATTTATATCGTTTTAATGGACTTTTAAAAGAAAGCATATATTGATGTTCGAAAGTCTGCTGTGCTGCTTCCTGATAAATTGCCAGATTGACATCTGCTATACACATATGAATATTGTATAATGGCTGCATCTGTTTGATATTGATTCTACAAATAATAGAATCTTCTAAGGCGATTATACTCATCACAGAGGGCGTTTTATTGTAAAAACTTTGGCAGTTCGCTAAAAAATCATTTGCTAACCCAAATTTTATAATTTTCTCATTTCCTTCATCATCAATGATTGTATAGGCAAAATGACCTGAAATTACAAATGCAGAATAGCGAGCGATTTCTCCCGAAGACAAAAAATTATGTCCTTTTTTAATAGTTTTGAACTTTCCAAATTTATTAAGCAAAAGCCATTCTTCATCTGAAACCAGCGGATATTTACTTTTTAATGGCAGATACCAATCTGCAGCAGCATTTTTCATAATCATTACATTAGAAACATTAAATTTGATCAAATATATAAAGACGCCTACCACTATACAAGTACATACATTTTGGTAAGATACTTACTAAAAAGTAAAATTTATTGATTATCAATGAAAAACAAAGAAATAAATTTTGATTCGTCAGACGAGAAATGTCCCGTTAAAGCCTCATTGGCATTACTGGGTGGAAAATGGTCATTAATAATATTGTATCAGATTAATAACAAGATTATTAGATATGGTGAATTAAAAAGATCTATTCCGGGAATTTCTGAAAAAATGCTTATTCAGGAATTAAATCATTTGGTGAAGAATGATTTAGTGAACAAGAAAGCCTATGCCGAAATTCCTCCAAAGGTCGAATACACGTTAACACAAAAGGGATTAAAAACACTTCCAATTGTTCAAAAATTAGCAGAATTTGGAAGAGAAAATTTAATTTAACTTCAACAGTATTTAGCTAAAACAAAAAAAATATTTTATTTCTGGAATGAAAAATAGAAAACGCAACACAGGCAAGAACATTTAAATTCCTATTATAAAATACTAAGTTTCATTCGTTGGATGAAATAGAATAAAATAGCTTCAATCAAAATTAAAATCTAATTTGATCTGCAAAAGTATTAATTTTTCGCGCAGATTTAGACAGATTTATATCTAAGCTGATATGATAGAATTGAAAAAAAAAGTTTACCCAACGAGTTCAATTTCGTAAAAATATATTCTTCAAATCGATAAACACGCAATCAATTTCTTCCTGCCTGAATTCGATATAAAGCAAGTAGTGAGTGTTAACTCTATAATAAAAAGAAAAAACTTCGTAGCATATAATTTGTTTATAATTTCTTATTAAAATAAACTATAAAGTACTATATTTGAAACAGTTAACATCAATAAGTATTGATTATTAAATAGAAAGAATCTTAAAAGTTAAAAAAGCTGGCTATGAATTTTTACAACGACAAAACACCGCAAAGCAAAAAGCAAACGTCACAGTATACTGTTCAGAAAAAAAATAAAACTAAAGCTCCCTTTTCTTCTTCAGCAACTGCAGTTCAAATGCAATTACAAGAAATGGCAAGCAATAGTTTACAGGTAAAACAAGCCATGCAATTACAAACTATAGCAAATGCTAATTTTTCCCTTCCAATTCAAAAACAAGACGTTGAAGAGGAAGAACTTCAGATGAAAGCTATTCCAGTTCAAAAACAAGGCATTGAAGAGGAAGAACTGCAAATGAAAGCTATTCCAATACAAAAACAAGGCATTGAAGAGGAAGAACTTCAGATGAAAGCTATTCCAATACAAAAACAAGGCATTGAAGAGGAAGAACTTCAGATGAAAGCTATTACAGTACAAAAACAAGACATTGAAGAAGAAGAGCTTCAGATGAAAGCTATTCCAATACAAAAACAAAGTATCGAAGAAGAACATTTACAAGGCAGATTTGATTTACCCCTACAGAAAAAAGAAAATAACACCGGCTTACCTGATAATTTGAAATCCGGAATTGAAAACCTTTCGGGGTACAGCATGGATGATGTAAAAGTGCATTACAACTCTGACAAGCCTGCCCAATTACAAGCACATGCTTATGCGCAGGGAACAGATATTCATATTGCATCCGGACAGGAAAAACATTTACCTCATGAAGCCTGGCATGTCGTTCAGCAAAAACAAGGACGTGTACAACCTACTTTGCAGATGAAAGGCAATGTAAATGTTAATGATGATGCAGGTTTGGAGAATGAGGCCGATGTAATGGGTGCAAAAGCTTTGCAGGCCAGCGCTTTTCAAACACCCTTGCAAGCCAAAGCAAAAATCAGCGGACCAGTGGCGCAGTTGGTGTTGGAAAAGAGCAAAAGACCTGCGCATGATCAACGCATGAATGACTTGAAGGAAGAGGCTGTCGCGATTTTGAATAATATGAGGGAATTGGGGGTAGATTGGGAAACCAAGTATGGCCAAAAGGGTAAAGAGAAAGGCTCGACCATTTTCTCGGGCGAAAAAACTGATTATAAAGCCGAAATTCGTCGCGCTGCTTTAAAAAAATACTGGGAGAGCCTTACCCAAAAAGAAAAATCCGAAATGATTGGCTATGGTGCAAAGCTCGGATTAAAGGGCTTGGGCCTGGCGGGCAAAGGTGGAAAGAAATTGGCAGGCTTGGCATTGGAGGGCAGTGGCAAAAAGGAAAAAGAAAAACCGATTGAAGAAGAGAAACCGGATGAAACATCGTCGTCCAACTGGCTAAGCGAGCTCACCTCTGACGATGTGCAAAATATATACGAAGTTTATTCCAAAATTGGCGAGCTACAAGAAAAATACGAAGAAGCTAAAGAGATGATTCAAAAAAAAATGGGAAAGCTTGGAGAATCTGTCGGCTCTGTCGTAGGCGACTTGCGTAATGAGGCTAGTTTTAATAAACGTATGAAAGCTCTGAGACAGGGTTTTATGATTGCCCGTACAAAGTATGAGTTACTCGATAAGGCGATTAAGGACAACGACGATCACTCACGATTTAAAGATGAACTTGAAGCCTTATACAGGGGAATAATGTATACTCCAAAAGGACCCGCCATGGTGTACAACGGCGGAGAATTAAATAAAGAAGGTCGAAAATTGCACCCGGAGCTATGCCTGCAATCCATTATCGAGATTCAGGTCGCTAGCCGTAATATCGATATTGATGAGTATCCTGGTCATATTGCTAAGAAGGCTATGAACTTCATTAGTCCCGTTTTAGATTTCATCCCCTGGAAAAGTGGTAAAGAAGCATCCGAAGAATTAATAGACGCCAAGAAATTGCTCACAGTTGAGCTTAACGGTGTGTTGAATAAATCTTGGAGTGCGCACACGCGTTGGGTTAGTACACCTAGTGGCGTTAAAGCTATCAAAACTGCCATACTTGACGAAAACACAGACGACGATAAACTTAAAAAGGCGAAAGCTTTGGCCAAAGTTGCCTACTCAACAAAAAGCAGTAATCGTTCGCTGGAAACACAGATTTTTTACGATGCACTTGCTAAACTTAATGAGGATGATTTGAGCAGCCTAAAACTAACCCAATCCATCATTGCAAGTGTAGGGACACGACTTGATTAAACCATAATGAGGCTTTGAATCGGAGGAAGCTTAAAGTGAAATTAAATTTTAAAGAAAACAATTAAAACCGATTAAAAATAAATATCAGAATTTTTAATTTTCTTTAATCTACTTAAATACCAGAATTAAAGTGGTCAGAGTTATTTTTTAGTTTTAAAGTTGCAACAAAAGCTCGCTTCATGTAACCTTTTACAAGTCAAAAGCTTAAGACTTTAATAAAACTCAACAGTCATCTGCAATGTAATTAAAAGTAAAAAGGATTTTAAAATGCCAAGAAAAACGAGGATGTATTGTATTCTGGACACATTGTTATACAATTATCTAGTGATACAAATGTCTATTTCTATACTCCGGAACAAATGAATCATTACGATCTGACGATGAAATAAAAAAAATGAGAACTGCAAAGTTTTACATAAATACATAATTTTACCATATATTCTACAGAATTCGAATCAAAATCATTCCATCATCCCTATTCGCTCCCATTCAATAATCTGTTCTAAATTCTTACCAATATCAATGCGCATTCTGCCATTAAAAGGATGGTCTGAGAGTACGATGATGTAAAAAACCAGTGCGATAAAGGCGCCTATTAATCCATTTATGATAATGTGCAGTGTTTTGTTTTCGATATTCATTAAGTAAGCAAACAACATGATGATAATGCCACCAAGCCAAAGCGGTACCCAAATATAAAAATCAATTTCGGAGTCGACTGCTAGGCTTCTTAAATTTCTGTAGGTCCCTAAGTCATTAAGCTGTTTGAACATTGCTTCTATTCTTTCATTTCTATAACTTACGGTGTCGCGCATCTGCTCCAACGTTTTATAAAAAGTATTAAATGATTTTACCGTTTTTGTATATCGGTAATCTATGTATTCTGGAGATTCTTTTCCTTTGTTATTCAGCAATGAATCTTCTCTAATGACATTTTTTAAATAAAACATATAAGAATCCGTCAGTTCTTTCTTTTGTAAAAGTGCATCGTGATTGTTATCTGCGGGATAAAATTTAATATCTCTGTAAAGTCCTTTACACAAGCTTGCTTCCATATCAGCGTTTTGTTGTGCCTCGTCGTACTGGTCCCAAACCAGAAAAACAACAAATGCCAGTAATAACCCGTACAATCCACCTGTCATAGCAAAACCATTTGCGATGCCTTCGTTATGCGATTGGCCAATTCCCAGTTTGCTGTATTTCCGTACCAGATAAGTCCCTATTATTCCTGCTCCAGAAAATAGCAGCATAAATAGTACCAGCATTAGTAATGGATCCATTTTAAGCAATATGTTTATCAAGCTCATATTCTTTGATTTTAAATTTTAAAATTTATATTTAATGGACTATTTTTCCTTCTTTACCAAATTCTCTTCTAATACTGCTTATAATGTCTTTTTTCGTAACCTTGTTATCTCCTCGTTTTATTGCTATTAGCGATACATATCTTAGTACATTTATTATCGCTCCGCCTGCCAGTTCAAATTTTTGAGCAATTTCATCAAGATTAACATCGTTTTCCAGAATAATATTTTCGGCAAAAGCTTTTTCCCATAGTTTTTTTCGCTGTGGAGCACTTGGCATTGGAAAATGTATCATCGATTGAAAACGTCTGCTGAAAGCTTCGTCAAGATTGGCTTTAAGATTGGTTGCCAAAATAACAACTCCAGGAAAGTCTTCGATACGCTGCAATAAATACGATACTTCCTGATTAGCATATCTGTCGTTTGAACTGCTGGTTTGGGTTCTTTTGCCAAAGAGTGCATCGGCTTCATCAAAAAACAATATCCAGTTTTTATGTTCTGCCTGATCAAAAATATTAGAGAGATTTTTCTCGGTTTCACCAATAAATTTAGAGACAACCATTGACAAATCGATTCGATACACCTCTAATCCAGTTGATTTTCCTAACAATGAGGCTGTCATGGTTTTACCAGTTCCCGGCGGGCCGTAAAATAAAGTTCTATAACCTGGTTTAATCTTTTTATGCAAACCCCAATCGTTTAGTAATGTTTGCCCGTAGACTATCCAGTCTTTAATTTCCATTACTTCTGTCAGTGTGGTTTTTTCGATAACCAAGTCTTCCCAGATGACCTGAGTTGTAATGCGTTTAGCTGGAAAACCAGCATTAAAATCGGGTTTATGCGAAGTTCCTTTAGTAAAATAGCTTAGATACTCTGATGAGATTGTCAGTGCACCGCTTAAAAAAGGTTCGTTTGCAGGACTCGATTCAAGACTTAAAATATTGAACTTTTTAAATTTATGATCATCGGAGAATAACTCCGAAATTCTAAATCTTTTCTCAAGATTATTAGGAGCTAGTAAAAAAACTGCTGTTTCTCCTGTTGGCAAAAAACCGCCAAAATTTTGCCCTTTTAAGCCTCCGAATTCTGTAAAACCTTTATCGTAAGCTGCATTTTTTACCAGAAAAACATCCAGTAATTTAGGCTGTATTTGAACGGACAGCGCGAGTAACAAAATAACGCGTTCCGAAAAATTAATTTGATAATGTTTTAAAATTCCGGCGTATGGAGAATCATTATCGGATAAATCAGGAGGAAGTATTTCTGTAATACTTTCATAATTGCACTCCTCGTTCCAATACAATTTCATACTCACATTGATTATTTCTTCTAACCATTGCAATTCTGCCGTAAGCGTATCGGCGTTTTGTTTTAAGACATCTGACTCCATTCTACAAATATTGGTTCGGTCATCCACGAATTTTTAATAAAACTTAATCCCCAAGGAAGTGTTTGCAACAGCACATCATAAGCCTTGTTTTCTACAACTAAAGTCCATCCTTCGCTTGATAAACATAAAGATCCACTGCGTTGCAAAAAACTTTCCTGAAGTCCCTTAATTGAGGTGTTTTTTAATTTTTCCCACTGTTGTGTCACCACATAAAGCAGTTCATTGGCGGTATTGATTTCTATTTCAGTTAAGACAACTCCGGATGTTACAGCTTCCTGATAGTCTATACCGCATAAAATTTTATTAAGCAGTAAAGCATGTTCTGGGCTTTCCTGCTCATGGTTAACAATATATTGTAATAAGTGTGGCGCTCTAAATTTGGCCTCATCACTAACAAATTCACCATTTTTTACTAAGCCGGTACGATCAAACAAAGTACTCAAAAACGGATGTACTAAAACTAATCCGGCATTTTCGATATATATCTTCTCCCATTCTTTTAGCTTTATGGTTTCATCTTCATAAATTATTTCTGACTCCGTTTTCTTTTCTTCTATCGTAACATGCTCTTCTAAATCAAATTTCTTTAAAACCTCATCTTTAAGATTGTACAGGATTTCGTGTTTGTATTTATCCTGAGTAAGATAGATTTGCGTATCATTTTGCATTCTTGCTATCGTATTTTCTAATAAAATATTGTTAAGCTGTTTTATAGCATTTGAAACCTTTATAAGCTGCTGATAGAGATGTTTTATATCCCAGTTTTTTTTATAATTTAAGAATGCTAGAAATCTATAAAAAAACAGATTGGCATTTTCTGTATTTTTTTGTGATGCCCAATAAAAACTGAACTCTCTAAAATACAATAACATCTTTTCGCGTTCGAAAGAATCTTTAATGGCTAAATTCAGGATATAAATATGGCTGGTAATGAGATCATGTAAGGTGTTGTCTGCCAATGATTTTATCATCGTAGTAAATTCTGCTCCTTTGTAAAGAGTTGCATAATGCAAAGTCGTATTAGCTAACTGCAGTACTTGTTTATGTAATTGTTGCTGTGTAAGATCACTGCTTTGGTGTTTAATAAAATAGATTATTTCGTTTAGATTTACAAATGCCTGATCTTGTTTCCAGATTTGTTTTATATACACTAAAAAATCCTTCTCTTCATATTCACTAAGCAGATTTGCAATATTACGCCCTTGCTGATTGCTGTATTTTGAGAAATTAGTATGCAGCGTCATTTTGGCCACAGCCGATGTATTGTCTTGACGCATCAGGTTATGTAACAAATTCTGATCCTGTTCAAAAATTACAATAATTAATCTCTCTATGATTTTTGAAATAACCAATTGATTATCAATATTTATATCATCGGGTAATTTGTTGTGAAGCAGATAATATTTTACAATATCATACGCCTTATCTATCAGCGTAGTCAATGACATTTTTAGCATATCGTTTGATTTCGTCAATAGCTTAAATTCATGATAAGAGAATTGGTCGTTTCTCTCTAAATCGCTGGTTGTAAACAATGTATTTCTATCTAGAAACAAAGCTGATTTATAAATATCTAAAAGTCTGTTTTTCTGATTAGTACTATCTCTTATATAACTTTTTAGATGAGGTAATTTGTTTTCTTTAAATTGTATTGCAAAGAATTTTTCTAATTTATCTTCTGAGGTTCCTGTTTCGTTTTTTAGGTAGTTTATTAAAATTGCATAAAAAAGTCGGGTATCGAACGAATTAAATTGTAATTGATGATAGGCTTCCAATATTGACTTTAGTAAAAAACTACGAAAACGATTTGTCGAAATACCCATTTCCGCCATTGTCTCTAATTGCTGGAACTCGTTCCATATTTTTAAGACATTTTCGTTTTGGGGAAGTATAGTCAAAAGTTGTAATACCGATTTTGAAATGCTGTTAAGTATTTCCTGTTTTTTAAAACCCATCTGAACGGCTTGCTTGATAACCAGCAAAGCAACTGTTGGTTCTGCATTTACCAGTTCCTGAAATAATGCAGCTATGGTGGTTGTTTTTTGTTCTTTTGCCCACCACGGTATAGTACCTTGTGTAAACCAAAACAGAAATAGATCTTGTAATAAAATGTTATCAGCGTATGCAATGTCTATTTTTTCTTTTCTTCTTTTTTTTGTGCCTTCTTTATTCTCTAATTGCTCCAATATATTTGTTTCTACAGCTAGTTTGTTTGTTGTGCTGTTTCGTATTTCTCCCAGAATTTCGGTAAAAATAAAGAACAGCGAAGACTGATCTTTTACAATTGCCTGAGCTTCTGCCATACCTTGAACCATTAGTAGCAATAACGTCTTGTACTCGATATTATAATGTTGTGCCAGCTTTTTGATATTATTTTCTACAAACATTTTAGCGCTAAACAAACTGCCATGTGAAGTAAAGAGAAAAGAAAAAATAAATTTCAGGATTGCTTTTTTTAATTCTCTTTCATTGGTTTTAATAACATTTTTTCTGTTCTGGATTTTTACAGTGTTTTGATAATAATTTATGATAAAATCAGAATTTACGGGTTCCATAATGCGAATTATGGTCAACAAAGCGGCTTCTGGTGCCACTAGCATTAAACGCTCTGTAAATTGTGTTATGTTTTGCTGTTTTCTAAATACATTGATGAACTCTTTCGGATGTTTTTTGATAATTGTATCTAATAACAAACTGATTTTTTCAGGGGGATAATAACCATATTCCACAGGCAATGAGCCAAAAAAGAAATAATAATGGAGTGCTTCGAAATGATTTTTGTTAACTGCTTTTTCTAAATGCACATCAAAATCTAAAGACTCATTTACAATTAAATCTGTTTTTGTTTCTTCTCTAAGTTCTTTTATAAATAGCGTAAAATTTTTATCTGATGGAATTAAATCAGGATTTGTCTCAATGGCATCTGCCAATAATTTTAAGATAGCCTCATACGATATATTAAAATGAGATGCCATTTGAGTCAGTGTTCTTTTTACAAAAAGCCTGCGTTCAAAATAAGTTCCCATATCTACTAACAGATAGGTCAGAATAAAATACCATAATGCTTGTCCAAATACTTTTTCCTGCGTTTTAACAATTTGTTTCTGTTTCTGTATTTTTAATACATTATCAAAGTATTGGCTGATAAAATTGGCTTGCGATGGTAGTATAAGGGTAATGATTTTTATAATTATTTCATCATTAAATTGATGCGAAAGTCGTTTTCTTACCTGCTGCTCTACTCCTGTTTTTAAAAGCAAATCTTTTAGCTGCTCAGGATTTTCGCTAAACAATCTTAAAAAAGTTTTATCGGGTTTTGTAAATATATCACCACTTGCCCACCATGGCAATGCCCCATTGCTCAAAAAAAAATGCAACAATTCAATACAGCTTAACATGAAATTTTGAGTGTTTTCTAGTTTTGCATCAGGATTATTTATGGTATGGAGTGTAGCATAATCAAATAAAGCTTTTTCTAATGCCTGCTCATAAAGATCCGCAAACTCATCATCGGTAAATGGGTATGTCAACGTACCTATTTGTAACTCCAACTGGTCTATCTTAATGAAATTATGAGCATTTACGGTGTTATCTAAAAGTGTATTGGTAATGTCTCCTAATTTAGTTTTAAAGAGTCTGCTGAATTGGGCAAACACATCTTGTGTGGCAGATCTATCATAAAATTCTACCTCAACAATTTGCTGTTGTATGATGTGTTTCTGAGCCTTCATTAAAATTTCATATTTTATTTTTGTTTTTTGATGTCTGTTTCCAGCAACCAATTCGTCAAAGCTTCACATGATTCTAATCTCGCGTTTGGATCTGAATTGGTTTTAATTGCTTCTAGCCATTCAAAATAAAGATTTTCAAACTTTTGCATCCTAGAAATGCCAAGCCATTTAAAGTTTAAGATTAAATATCCCGGTGCAATCGCTTTTATTAAATCTTCTGTAAACATTTTAAATTCCTTATCCTGAAAACGGGCGGGCCATGCTGGTAAAACAACTGTTGCCTTCAGGCTATAAAAGTTTTCATTGATGACTTTTCTTCCTGATAGCTTTGCATTAAGTTCAATACGAGGATATCTGAAGATTTTGTTTTCTTGCATTTTATTGATTTCGGCTATGACTTTTTTAAGATTTGGATTTAAATCTTGTTTCCTTTTACTGAATACGGATGTGTTTACAATACTGAAATGATTGTCGTCCATAAATTTGACTTTGAAATCAAAATCGTCACCAGCAGTTGTTCTTCCTAAATTCAATACTGCATTTTTCAGTTTTGTCAGACGTTTTTCCCTTTCTTCAAAACTCGTCCACTCGTCATTTTTAAAAAATACACTATCTGCACTTTCATAATAGCTAAAGCCAAAATTATGCTGATCCAACTTAGGCCGCATCAATAAATGCTCCACCAAATGAAAACCTTCTGATTCTACACTTAGTTTCTTCAGAGATTCTATTACTTCATTCAACGCGCTTATTGCTTTGCTTTTTATTTTATAGCTACCGATTACCTGCCATTTTTCTTCTGGGGTTATGGCGTCTTTTTGAGGTGGTTTGTATATAATAATATATTTACCGTCTTTCGGAATTATTTTATAATTTTCCCTCATGATTCCGAACTCTAATACCGAAATAGTCTGCGAACTGAATATATAGGATTGGTCTATGTTGTCTGCCTCTAAATTTTCAGCCAGTTCTATATTTTCTGCCGAATTGGTCACTACAGTAAGGTTCTCATCATTAAATTCGATAATGTCTATTTCTTGTTCCTCTTGAACCGTAGAAGTAGGCTTAACTGCTGTAATTGTGTACTTTTTTTCTGTATTATTAAAAGCATTTGTCAGCCTGCGACGCATAAGACTTTCTTTCTTCGATTTGAATTTTGTTACACTTGGATATTCAAGATGATTAACATTGAGATATAAGGATATCTTATATTCAAAACCCGACATTAAATTTATCTGAGAAGAATAATCGTAGCCTTTAATTTTGCCTTGGTCTATATGGAGCAAATGATTTAAAATATTTGCTTTCCATTGCAGCACAAATGTATCACGCTCTAAGCTACTTCCTCCAATGTAGCTATTAAAATACTGCAGTATAGGATATATGCTTAGTTTACGATTAAAGCGTCCTAGTAAATGATCTAATATTCTATTTTTTCTATCTGTATAGATTTCCGGCGTTTCTACAGCTTTTAGCAATGCTTTCATATAGCCATTATCTTCATCGCTTTGAAATTTTTCCCACTTCATTTCATCTACAAAAGAAGCACGATTATCTCCATTTTGATTGTATTCCTTTAGTATATCTCTAATATCAGGAACATTGTAAAGATCCTGTATATAATATGATTTTTGATTACTAGAGCTTAAATCGGTCGAATAGAGATTGCCTAAATTTGCTAGTTGTGCCGAATAATTTGCAAGTATTTGTTCAAAGAAAAGCAGATAAGCTTTGAGCTGTTTTGCTACTGCTTTTCGTTCTTTCGTTTCAGATTTAGATAATCCGTTTGGTCCTAACCCATAGATAGCAGGAAAGTAATTTTGTATAGAATAATACGTTCCTACATCTTTGTAAGTACCTGCTTTAATATTACGAGCCTGTTTTTTATTTGCGTACTCCTTTCGCACCTGAGTTTTTAGAGGCTCTCTATGCTCATACAATTCTAAAAAAAGCGCTTCATTGATCGGAATACGATAATCATCTGAGTACAATTTTACATTTTTCAAAAAAGTATCTTTCTCTAAATAGGCAAAGTGATCTTTCCTCAATTTAAACGGAAAACTATCCTTTTTTTCTACTTTACCTTTCTCAGCTACTTCTGTATCTACAACATCAAAATCGTCCGTATCCTCTATTGTCAAATTTTGAATATAACTCACACCATCTAATATCGTTATGGCATTGGTAACATCAATAGGATCTATTTCTGTTGCAATTGGTTTTAGTTCTTTTTCTAATAGTACTCCGTTCTCTAATAATGGACCGTTATAAATCTGTTCCGTAGTATAGCCCATGTCCAGCAATTCAGATTTAGAATAAAATCGGATTTTTGGATTCAATATAGATTCAATCTTATTGTAGATTCTAAGCAGTATTTCCTCCGGAACTGAGGTATATTTGATATTTATATTGGCATGAATTGTTATTTTTTGACATTTTAGGATAATAATATCTCCCATTATGTCTTCGCAGATATTACGTTTAGAAAGTGTTAGTTTTCTAATTTTTTCTTTAAACTCTTCTTCTGCTTCCTTATCTGTAACAAACTGATTGGTTATAGTCTCATTGGCTCTTACCACAATCCTATACAATCCTTTTATGTAATGATTACTGTGCACAGATAGAACTGGATTAAACATAATGTTGTTTATTTCCTTAACCTTGTCTAAAATAACTTTTCTAAAATCATTAACCGTTACAGGATTACAAGTCAGAATATGTTCTTTCTCAAAAAAGGCGTGCTGATTTCTGTTTATTAGCCCTCTTGTGTTGGTTAGAATGTCTTCGGTACTTAATGTTGTTTTATAATGCAAATCAGTTAGTGCAAAACATAATTGTTCTAGAAGGGTAATTCCCGGATCATGAATATTGTAGTCTGTCCATAGATGTCCTGTCAGTCTCTGAACTAAATCAATTGCCTGTTTTAAAATGACTTCAAAATCAGAAACAGCATCTATGTTTTTATTTATAAACCGAGGTTCAATCATATTATGAGATATTCTAGCGTCGTAATTAAGTTCTTCTGTTCTGGTCTTGCTTATCAACAAAACCATCTTGTTTCTTTGGATAATAACAATTTAGAGGTACAAAAAGTTCATCATCCCATAATTCGCATATCGTATAATAAATCATGGCACCTGAACCAAAATTGGAGTTAGAACGCATTTGTAATTTGTAATTATGTGTTGTGCCATGCCAGCGTAGATTCAGTTTATTCCAAATAGACCAGAATGATCCATAATACGCTCTGGTTTTTCTAATCTTAGACTGCGATTTTCCAAATGCGCTCAACGCTGTCGCATGCATAATAGAAAACTTTCCAGAATGTTTTATTCCTGCTCGGGCTACGATTTCAAAAGCCTGGCAATTATCTAATTCTGGGGTGATATCGTGCCATTCTCCATTAGCCGGAATTTCTTTTTTTGTATTGTAGGTTCCTGTTCTTCCTTTAGAGGCGGTGAAACCATTGACATCCAGTTTAAAGTTATTTTTGCTTTTATTTCCTATTCCTAAACTTCCGTCGTTATGAAAGTAAAATGTTTTATCCTCTTCTGTTGCTGTAGATTTTAAAGTATCTGAGCGGAATTTTAAACTTGGCTTGTCTAATAAATCTTTTTCTACAAAGAAAAAAGGCTCTAAACGATCAATGTTTTTGTAAAAAGTAATTAATCTGGACGATGTTCCTAAAGAGGTTATGCTGTACCCGTTTTCCTCATCTTTAGATATTCCGTCATCGTGCTGAATGATTACAGAATCGATTAGCGATTTAAAATGTGTTTCATTAGGAATTCTACCATTTTTAAAATATTCTATTAACTCAGCTCTTCCGTGTAGTTTTTTTATCTCGTTGTCTGCCATGCTATTTAAATGTTAGGATTAATTATAAAATTAAAAAGTTCATCATTGTCATCAAATTCAGAATTTGACGAATCTGTTTTTGGTATTCTTGTAACTTCTTCTTCTATTAAAAGTTCTTCGCCCACTATAAAATCTGCAATACCCAACTGCATAGCTGGTTTATGAACTGGTTTATCTAGCATTCTTAGCACATGATATTCGGAAGGTACAAATACTGAAGCTGGAGACGAGCATTCTATATATTGTATGTCATACGAGGCGCTATCAATCATTCTTGAAACCGAAACATCATCTGACGATTGCCTTTCTTTGTAAAAATGAATTAGCGAAAATCCGCTTACATACTCAATATAAGGACGTGTTTTGATAAACAGCAACAAATCTGATTTGTATATACGATTTCCTATTTTGAAATCATCATATTTATCATAAAGCCACGGTGCTATGTAATTATTGATATCCTTGGCTAGTCTACGTAGATAATTTCCCGAATCTTCTTTTGCCTTATCTACTAAAACAACTTCACAAATTACTTTTACTCTTTCATAAATAGGATTTCCAACTTCTATCGTTATAAAAGGAGAAATAAGTCTATCAAGGAATGCCTTTACGTCAAAAAGCGTTAGCAAACTCACTCTTGGAACATCTTTAAAAGGATGATTGTTTCTGGATTCTTTAGGAATTAATACTAAATGCAAATTGGTTCCATCTACAATTTCATAACCCTCTATTTCTGTATTAAAACTTTTTACCATCATTATTTCTGGAAAATTTTCTAATACAACTTGTTCAATATCTCTGTTTTGAACCGGCCGTTGTTTGTGTCTTAATCTTTCGCTTACCCTTGTGTAGAATTTATCGGTACTTTCAGGAGGTTCTCCGTTAATAGAACTAAACAACTGCCATAAAGCACTAACGCCTTTAATTGTTTTTTCGAATCCTTTAATGGAATATGGCGGAATAGAAACTCCTTTTTTAGTATAATTTTCGGGTAAATATTTTCTCGTTGCCACAACGCCATTACAAGCAATCCCTAATAAATTAGGTTTAGTTGCAACGCCATCATAAGTCGTGGCTTTAATCCAAAATAAATCTGGATTCATTATCGTATTTCCTGATGGAATACTGGATGGAGCAAAAATCCTAATAATGCCCGACCCCATAAAGTTATTGGTAGTATCAAAAATAATGTCTTTGCTTGAAAAGGGAATCCATGTATTGTTTTTAAGATAACTCCATATTAATTCTGTCTTTTCTAAGGTATAATGAAAACTGGAGTCCTCGAATCTAAACAGCAAATTAAGTTCTGATTTAGGCTCAACATTCTTTAAACCAATGCATAAATTATCGTAATCTAAAAATTCAGGCATAAACTTAGTCTGCTTTTTATACTTATTCGGGTAGATGTAATCATATCCAAACGGATAATCATGAATAAGCTGGATTTTACAGTTTTCACGATTTGCAGCTCCATCAAGAATTTCTGAGTACTCAAGCGAATAATCCATTGCTATCGATTTTATAATTGGGATAATCGGCTGGTTGGGCAAAGCTTGTTTTAGTGCTTTTTTTTTAGCCTGGCTCATAACGGCTTCAGGAAAAATTTTGGTAAAGACTTCTTGTCCAAATGTTTCTTGTGGAGAAGAAAGTTCTAACCTTAAAGTTCCATCTACGGCAAATGGGTTATTATTGTCTGAAGCCACCAACGACGGCTCATTAATAAAATCCAACTTGCTAAAATCTATTTTATCGATTACTGTAAAATCACTTAAAAAACCATTGCTATTAATGCTAAACAATTCTTTTTGTTGCTGGTTCTTAGTGTCTAAATATAAATTTTGCGTTTTTAATGCCTTAAGGCTAACACCGAAAGAATTATTTCTAAAAGGGTCCGGATATTCTTTATAATACGTTTCAAAACCTCCATATTCCTTAGGTAAGTTCAGCCAACTTATATTTATAGAGAAATCAGTTAAGTATCGATTAAAAACATTGGTGTTCTTGATATCGAGAAACGAACCCAATATAGGCTGTGGCCCAAAAATCTGAAAAGGACTTGTAGGACTCACCAGACCAATACTGTTTTGCAAGAGTAGCGAACGGAATCCTTTGGCCTCACTTTTAATTGTAATACGTTCTATTGATATGTCCTGCAAAAAACTATAGGCATAATGTTTGCTGAAATTATTTAGCCCAATGCGAACTATTGGAAATTTTGAATCAAATTTAAGATCATGAATTCCTTGGTTATAATTATCAATTGGTTCTTCAACAGCATTCAATCTCAAAATAATTTCAATCGCTTCTTCTCCATTAGGCGGTGAATTAAACTTTACAAAATACTTTTTTACCTTTTCCCAGCCTTTTGTCGAAGTATAGGTTATAACAAATGCGCTTGATAAAAGTTCATAAATAATCGTTTCTATAGTTTTTACACTTTTTTTAGCCTCATCAGTTTTATCACCATAATAATATTTGTTGTTATTAATGGTATCTCTGTATGAAGAAAAATAAGCCTGCACTTCTTCAAAACTTTTAGGCTCTAATTTAATTTTTATATTAATGGTTCTCTCTCCTTCTGGTAAATACAAAAGCGGCGATGCAATGAATATTCCTAAATCAGCATTCTCCATCGTTCGCATATTGCCCAACTTTCCCTGCTGATCTTCACCAAGACATGGCCACGAAATATAATTGTCTTTGTTTTTTTGATAGTCTGCTACAGAAAACACCTTTGGGGAAGCTTGATAAACCTGATTTTCAATTATATTGTCTATTTCAATATTCTTGGAAGCTACTTGTGCAAATTGACTAACAAAAATCGTTTTTGTTTCGACTATTTTAGCGGCAGATAAGGTGATTGGATTATTTAACTCGTAAATGATAGGCTGCTCTTCATTTGGAATCTCGGCTATTAATAATTCTGAAGGCATAATTTCTAGTCGCTTTACTCCTATTTCTGGTTCAATAATTATGTCAACTTGGTCCCGATGGCCATTTTTAGACTTTAATTCCAATACATCTTTATAATAATATTCAAGATGCCTGCGGTTAAAATCATTAATTTTTAATTGTGCCGACTTATACAAATCCAAAAAGCTTATTAATAAAGCAATCTGCGGTAAAAATTGAGCTTCTGCTATGCTATTTCTTGAAATATATGATCTTGATGCCCTTACTAAAATATTAAATTTAGCTATAACAGACTCAAACAAGGTATTTAAAAAACGAATTGATCCCGTTATTTTTTCCTTATTAGAGCTTTCTAAAAGGATCTCTAAACTAACATCTTCTTTTTTTTTATGCCCAGATAATTTTGGAGATGGATCAGGATTTTTGAAGCTGATAAATACTAAAGAAGCCTCTTCACAATAATTTTTTAACTTGACTGATTCTTCATTTATAGGTTGAATGTTCATCAATACTTCTCCTATGTCATTAGGCATAGGCAAAGAATTTAATAAATGTTGCAGCTTTGATAATTGGGCAATTACATCAAATAAAAAATCGATTAACTCAGTCAATCTGTTTAATCGCTCAGAAAGCAAGTTACTGTGACTATCATATTCAATATTTTTTTTTATGGTATTGAACTGACTACTGATATCTACAACATTTATTCTGCTAACAAGCAATACAGCGAGATAAGGATCATTATATAGAAAATCTTCCCAGGTTCCGTCTATTCCGTTTGTTTGTGCATTATAATAATTAAACTGAGGCGCAATTTTATGAATATAACTGATCATTTCCGGAATGTCCCTTGAATCAATTTTAAAATAATCCGGCATCAAAGTATCAAGCATGCGTTGCGCCTGGCTGATCCCTTGATTTGATGTCATGAATATCTCGCTACTCATATTCTTTATTATAAATTAGTTCCCTCAAGAAGATAAAAGGGAAATACAATATTGTGCCTTGTGTTTGTTATAATTATTTTATAATTGACTTCTATATGCAATACCCCATCCAACTCATTACGAGTTACTACTTTGGCATCAATAAAATCTACTCGGGCTTCAAAATTTAAAATGGCCTTACTAATGGTATTATTTAAACCCGTAACAAAGGAGGTGTCTTGTCGCTCAAACATAAATTTTCTAAGGTTGCAGCCATATTCAGGTCTCATTAATCTTTCGCCTGGATCTGTACTCAATAAGATGTGAAGACTTTCTGCAATATCAGTTTCATCTGAAACCAATATTACATTTTTAGTTTCTTTGCTAAACGAAGGAGGAAATTTCCATCCTGTTCCTAAAAATGATTTTAGTTCCATTGTTTATCCTCCTATCAAAACCGTTGGTAAACCTAGTACAATTGAACCTCCATGTGCTGTTGTATCGCCCATTCTGGCAGCAGGCATACCGCAAATAAGCACTGTTGACGAACCTTTTACAATACTATCCGGAGGTCCTACACAAACAAGCATATCACCTACCCTTGCAGCAGGCAGAGAACCTATTAAAACTGTCGGGGCACCAGCTACAATTGGGCCACCTACATGTGGTATTGGCGGTAATCCTGGCGTTACCATTGGACAAGTGTGCATATCTGTTATTCGTGCGGCTGGGGCTCCCATATATTTATATTTTAAATTAATTTATCATTACTATCGCACCTTTTACAGTGGTTTGTCCGCTGGCAGATATTTCTGCCGTAGCAGCTCCTTTAGCTACAAATCCTATACTGGCGTTATTGTTTATATTTAAACCAGTAGTTTTTACATCCATTTTTGCCTCAATCTCGACATTTTGTACTGCTGTTAAAGAAATTT
The DNA here is from genome assembly GCF_042431625.1 of Flavobacterium procerum. Taxonomy (NCBI): domain Bacteria; kingdom Pseudomonadati; phylum Bacteroidota; class Flavobacteriia; order Flavobacteriales; family Flavobacteriaceae; genus Flavobacterium; species Flavobacterium procerum. The sequence continues at coordinate 361,980 of NZ_JBHLYW010000022.1, forward strand.
TTCCTTTCGCATTTAGAACAATATCTTTAAAGCTTTGTACAGAAATACCATTGGAGTCCATTGTAATAGAATTGGTATGCTGGTCTTTAATTTCTATAGATTTGGCATCATCGCTAAAAGTGATATAATTTCCTGCCGGTGTTTCTAATTTGAGTATCTTTTTCTCATCATCAAATGTCATTTTGAGCTGACTCTTTGTAATAATTGTTTTGATGTAATTATTATTATCTACTGCTGTCGCTGCTGCGGCTTTGGAGGTACTGTATAATGAACCCAAAATAACAGGATAACGTGGATCGTTTTCTAAAAAACCTATTATAACCTCATCTCCAACTTCTGGCAGAAAACCTGCCCCAGCTGTATTTGTAGCATGAAAATTGGCCATTCTCGCCCATATTCCGTCTTGATTCTCAGCATTACTTGGCAATGTGATTAAAATGCGGAATTGAGAATCTGGATCGCCAAATATTTTTTTTACTGTAGCGGTCTGTAAACCATTAATGGGCGGCAGCTGACCAGAGGCATTAGGATAAGAGAAATTTTTATTCTCGTAGGCAAACTTTTCATCAAGCCCAAATTTTACTTTGGTAGTCCATGTTCCGCTTTCTAAAACATGGTTGACCATCGTTACGTATGCATTTCCGTTAAAACGATCTCCCACACCTGCTAATTCGATTATAGTATCGGGTTTTACCGCTGCGTTACCTATAAAACTTACCATTCCTCTTAAGGCAGCCAATCTGATTTTTAATAAACTGGCATTTCCCCAAACGGTTAAATCTTCATTTGTAAGAGGTGTATTTGAAGTAATTTTCAACTCTTTTTGATTGAGTTTACCTGATAATGTTTTAGCACTCAGATTACCTTGCTCATTGAGAACCGGCTCAGTGGCACTTGATACCAATAAACTTTGCTGTTTGATATCCCAGCTGCTAACTTGTAGAGATACTGGCTGTCTTTCTGCAGATAATTCTGCATCAAATGAAAGTATAGCTTCTCCAAAACCAATGCGAAGCACTGCAGTTCCGTCTACTTTTGGCTTTCCAATTGTGATATCGTCACCATCTAATGAAATAACAAACCCATTAAAATCAGCACGTGCAAGGATAAAGTCCCAATCTGTCGAAAGCTTCTGAAACATCACTTCAGAAACTGGCGTGGTACTGTCGATTGTTGCTTTTAAGCTGTAATTTCCGGCAATAGCATTCATAATGGCACTATCTGTTTTACTGCTAAATTGTGCTTCCATTTTATTGTAACACATGGTAACCGCTTTGTGCTTGCAGGTAATAATTAAGGCAAAAGGTTCTCCATCGCTGATACGGATGGCTTGTTTTACAATTACACCTTTAAAAATGGATATTTCGGCATCAGATCCATAACCTGCTGTAATTTCAATTGTATTTCCTGGAATCAAATCCGCACTATCGCTGATAGGAAAATCAGTAGACTCTACTGTTCCATCAATAAGACAAATTTCGGCGTATGATATTCTGTTTAATTCATGGGTAATATTTACAGATTCTACAGGGTATGAATCTTTTATAGGGCTTCCATTTGCTTTAATCGTCAACCTTAAGGTAGGATCGGAAATATCTAATGGTGATTTTATTGGCATTTATCATTATTTTTTTATTGGTGGAAAATACAATTGGTCTCCAGGTTTTATGGCATTTATACTGGTAAGATTATTTATTTTGGCTACTTCCATATAATAAGAACTGTCACCATATATTCTAAAAGTCATTAAAGGTAAAGTGTCACCAGCTTTAACAGTACGAATGTGCGTTAAGTCTGGCGAACTCTTTTTAGCTTCTTTAGCAACAGTAACAAAATCAGATGTTCCGGATAACATAAGCTCAATTGAAGCCCGGAGCGCTGTACCATCTTCTTTAAATAAATTATAGCTTACATTTAATGCTTTACAAACGCAAATCATAGACAAACTCCCCCATACTATGGTCAGATAATTAGGTCTGTGCTTTAAACCGTTATAAGAATATGTAAGCTGTTTAATTTTTTTAATATAATCGTCTACGTCTAAAATCCCTTTTGGCAACGGTACGACTCCTGTACCATCAGCAACTAATTTTAAGGTCATATCGTTTCCTACCAATGCCTGAAAAATAAGAGTTCTATCGTTTTGCCCAATAACTTTTGGAGCATTATACTGCGCCTTGTATTTACGGGTATACGTGTTTGGATTAAACATGGCTTCTATAGGTTCGCCTACAGAACTAGTGCATTCGGGATCAGAAAAAGCTTCAATTTTTAGTTTTAGTAATGCCATATTATCGCTCTGATTTTTTTTCTAGTTTAGCAATAACTCTTTCTGTACACTCTTTTATTATCTGTCTTTTTAGATCCGATAAGTTATGCGTTTCTATACCGTCTACCGCTTTGTTGTCTTCTACAATATTAACTTTTATAACTAATTCGCGAATTTCAATTGGCATAACCCTCGTTTTATTTTATATAAATTATAATTAAAAAATTCTCGTAAAATAACTATACGAAAGCTCTAGCGTTTCTATAACAATAGCATTGTCCTGAGCCTTTAAATCGGATATTTTTAAAGAAACAGGATAAGCGGCATTAAATGACCAGGAGGCAATTGGAGCGCCTGTTTCATCCAATAGATTAACAATTACGGTTTTTGTAATAAAATTAAAATACTCGATAGAATTTCTTGCCCACAAAACAAGTCCTGAATTTAACACCATTCCTCTTTTTAGAATTAAATTGTCATATTTAACAGGATTGGGTAAACGATGTTCAAATCGGTTCTCGCCACCTTCTTTTATAGTTTCTACTCCTAATTTTGCTCCCATTCCTGTTACTTCCTGAAAACTGCCTTCGTAAACACCAGTAATTCCTACAACATTTACCTTAAAAGAAAATGCTGCAGGAAAAAATGGTGGTGTTTTTGGAACGTATGCCATTTTTTAATTACTTAACTATAGTTAGTTTTTCATGTGCCAATTCTATCGATTCTACTGCTACTTCGTTTCCGTCAGATTTCATATCCGTAACGGTAATCTTAACCGGAAAAGCATTCGCCAAAGTCCAGCTCATTGCTACTTCGTTTGTTTCGTCCAGCAAGCTTATTGTTATAGTCGATCTTTTATAGGTATTCATGGTAATAGCATTGTACTTATCCCATAACGCTTTGTCGCCTAAAAACATCCCTTTTTTTAAAGTTACATTTCCAAATTTTTGTATTCCGGGCATCTTTACTGTAGAGTATACTTTACTGCTGCCTCCGCGATATTCTATCACCTGTGTCTCAGATGATAAACCTGTTACCTCCTGAAAAATTAGTTCTGCATCGTCCCATTTTACCTGAAATGAAAATTTAACTAAAGGCCAGGTGGCCGCTGATTGTTTTGAACCATCGTCTGCCATAATAAATATATTTTAATTGGTTATAGTTATAATTTAAGATTGCTGCATTTGCTGCTGAAATGTTATGATAATAAACTCCGCAGGACGTACGATTGCTACTTTTACAGTAATTAGCATTTTCCCGTCTAAAATATCTGTAGGCGTCATTGTAGAGCCCAAACCTATCTGAACATCAAATGCCTGCTCAGGAGCTGCTCCTGCCAAAGCGCCTTGTTTCCATAAATTGGTCAAGAAATTTGACATCATGCTTTTGACCGTTACCCATGTATTGGCATCGTTAGGCTCAAATACGTAAGATCGTGTCGCTAGTTTTAAAGACTGTTCAATCATGATTAAGGTTCTTCTAACGTTAATATAACGCCAATCCTGACTGTTTCCGTCTAAAGTTCTGGCACCCCATACTAAAGTTCCAATACCTGGAAAAGAACGAATAACGTTAATTGATTTTCCTGCAACAACATCAACATTAAGACTCTCTTGCTGCTCGCTTGAAATATTTACTGATGGCGCATTTACCATGCTTACAGATACATTTGCCGGCGATTTCCAAACACCTCGGCTACTGTCTACAGCAGTATAAATACCTGCCATTGCAGCACTCGGTGGCAACTCATTTAATTTTGATCTGATTTCTTCAAGAATGTTTGTATAAGTTGGGCTGGTCGCTTTTAATGATTGATGATAATTCAGTTTATCATTTTCTGATGGAAAAATTACTTTTTCTGAAAGATCATTAGTCGCTTTTACCACTTTTTTCTCAGCAGCTTTAACCTTATCGGCATCGACTGTAGCTGCATTTTTTGCAGTTTCTAATTCTGCTTTTGCTGATTCTAAGGCTTTTGCTGAATTTGTTTTTACTTCTGCCAATGTTTTTTCAGCATCATTTTTTGCAGTCTCTAGTGTTTTTACAGCATCACTTTGATCTGTATCGGCGATTAAATCAGCCAAAGCTTTTTCGGCTTCTTTAACCTTATCTGGATCAACTGAATCTGCACTTTGTACGGCTGTCAATTCTGCTCTTGCCTTATCGATTGCTATTTTTTTGGTGTTGGCTTCTTCAAATTTTGCATCTTCCAAGGCTTTTTCGGCTTTTTCAACATCTTTTATAGCTTTGTATACCGCTGGAGGAGTTTCTTCTGCTGCCGCAATTGCGGTTTTGTATATTTTAATAATGTTCAAAGCAGCTTCCTCTTTTTTGGGAAGTATAGCGGCAAGATCTATACTGTCATCTAGATTTTCAAAAGTTACTTCGCCAGGCTGTACCACTCCTGATTTAAGCCAAGGATAATAAGCAGCTCCATATTTTAAATCGTTCATACCAATACCTTCGCGAAAACTTGTAACAATCGGTGTTGTGTCTTCAGAAGGCAGTTGTTTTACCAAATCAAAAAGTCCAAAACGGCTTTGCATAGTAGCGCAATGGCTTAAAATTTTGGTATAGATTGAATTGTAACACGCCTCTCCTAATGCAATTGCATCTGGAACAACTACAAGTGTAGGTTCAAACTCTTTTTTCAGAATTTCAAAAGGATCTAATTTTGTTGTAGAGCCCAAAAAATCATCGGCCTTAATCTCTAATGTCTCTTTATCCTTAAAGGTATCAACAGTTAAGATATAACAAGGGCCTCCGCCATTGGCATAAAACAAGCGAATAGAATTGAACAAGTAAAGTACATTGTCTTTGTTTATTTCAACTACTTTATTCTTGCCGTCCAGCGAAAATGTTTCTTGTTTGATAGCCGGATTAGCATCAACAATTTTAAATTTTGCTTTAAATCCTCCTCCAAAGCGCTCCACATATTCTGCAAATGAGGTAACTCTGGTTGGAACATTTACTAATGATTTACCATTCCATTCGGCTTTTTCAGTATAACCGATAAAGACAGGAACAGCAGTTTCTACTGATACTGCAGAACTAGGAAAAGCGTTCTTTTCATCAATATAGACACCGGGGGTCATAGGATTGTTTATCATAAATTATATGTGTTTGTTTAGTAAATAAAAATTTCTGAATAATACTTTTTATCGTTTTTATTCTCTATTACTGACGATATATGCTTCGTGTCTGGAACCGGAAGCGCCTTAATTAAAACATTAAATGTGCTTTCGTCTTCTTTATAATGATCAACTAGTTTAAAATACTGGTCAGGTCTTTGCTTATGACCGATTGGTAATACGGAAACAAAGCTTATTCCCTCACGATTATCCGGAAGAATAATATTTCCGGGACCTTCAAATGCAACATCTTTTCCTATAATTGCTAATTGGGATAAGCTTTTAAAATGATGCCCCACAATTATATAACGCCAATAACTCTCTATTTCTCTAAAATGTACCACATATTGTGCTTGCAAATCATATCGCAATTGTAGCTCTATAATTCCAAACGGTTTTCTTAAAAACTTTTGCCCAAACGTATTCTCCTCAATAGTATCTTCAACTGATACAAATTCTTCATTATGTAAGTTTTTAATATTGAATCTTTCCTTTTTGCCCGCGAAATTATTAAAGTGATAAAAGTCTGAATTTCCTTTTTTTGCTCCACAATCTGTATAATTAAAAAAATAAGGATCGTTTAATATGATATGAAATCGTAAAACAAAATCATCTAGAACATCGTTTCTTTTAATCGTTTCTTGATTATTGAATGAATTAAAGAACAGTTTAAAACCATTATCGAATGGTTTAAACAGAAGACCCGACCTTAAAAAAAAATGATGTGTCTCAGAATCGGGCTGTATGCTAAAACATTCTAACTTACTGCTTACAAAATAGCGATGCTTGAATTCTACTTGTGTTAATATTTCGTATTCAGCAATCACTATATCTCTTAATTAGCTTTACTTTGATTGTCAATTTTTGATACTCCTGGTCTAAACTCTCTTACTACAGATTCATCAAAATGCAACATGCGGATTTTATATAAGACTGAAGGCATATATTTAGCACCTAACAACGACCATAAATTACTTAAGGCATCCATACTCAGATCTACAATCTCAATGCTTAACTTTTCCATTTTTGGGTCCATATTGGGTGTATTGCTTTTTGTGAAAACATTTTTGCCTTGAAAATAAGCCATAACGAACGATATAAAACGTAATGACTCTCCATAGTTATTGCTGCTGAAATAGGCCGAAAACAAAACGTAAATATTAATTTGTAATGGTGTATTCTGATTTCCAAAAGAGTTTGTTACTGCTTTTGAGGGTAAGATTTGTGATGTTTCTTTTTCTAAATTAACAAGTGTAGCTACTATTTTATTTTCTTCTGGAATTGCAACTACACCATCGGCATTGATTAACCCTGACAATATGACTTTCTCTTCGGTGATGCTTAATTTTAATTTAAAGAAGTCGTTTAATTCTTCAGCAAGACATGTTAGAGCTTCGTAAATCATAGTAAATTTTACAGTTTTATAATCTATTACAAATCAAATACATACAATTAAAATATTAAACAAACGTAGTATTTCTTTTTCAAAAAAAAAATTTTTATCAAAAAAAATAAATAATATTTTATTTACAAATAACACTCAATAATTATAAATGACTGATATACAATATATTAAGTAATTACATGTTAATTTATTATAAAAAAAATAACATAACTACAAATTTACAATGATATTAAAACGTATTTTTGAAAAAATTTAAACATTCATCAAAAACAAATAATAAACAATTTTACTTCAATAATGCGTTTTATTTATATAATAATTATCGTGTTTTGCTGCTTTTCCTGTACAATTTCTTTTGCACAGGAAAAAAGCAATGCTCCTACAAGTAAGAAAAATGTAAGTACTGAGATTCCCGCAGATTCTGTTAAAATAAAAAAATCACTTCTTAAAAAAATTACGGATGCTTTTAAATTCAGAGCCAATTTTAGAAAAGGCGAAGAACAACGCGTTATAGCCATTATTAACCGGCTACAAAAACCAGATCAACCTAGAGACACTACGATAAACAATACCTATATCACAAATAATAATGTTCCTATAAGTACGATACAGAAACAAATTGACAGTTTGTTTTTGGATTTTACAACTTCTGTAGATTCTACTAAAATTTCAAACATTGATATCAACAATTTGGTAGACAAACTTCTTCCGATGGTTCAGAAAAAAATTGACCTCGAAAAAGAAGAAGAAAAAAGACAGGCTAGAATAAAGGAAATACGCAGTTTACTGCAGTATCCAAACGGAATTATTGTGACAACAAAAATAAATAACATCCCTGTTAAAATCATAACGAAAAAAATAGCTCGAAACAGCGAAGTATATGGATTTCATCCTTACTGGATGAATAAATATTATCTCAATTACAATTACAAAGCTTTGAATACTTTAATCTATTATGGGTATGAATTAAATGGAAAAACAGGCGGTTACAAAACGCTCAACGGCTGGGATACGGCAGAAGTAATCAACAAAGCTAAAAATGAGGGATGTAAAGTGTTATTATGCATTTTCGATAAAAATCAAAAAAGCTTGGATGAATTTCTTAATAACAAGGACTCTCAATTACGCCTGATTAACGAAACAAAATTTCTGCTGAAAGAAAAAAATGCTGATGGAGTCAATATATTTTTCGAAAATTTCGGAGATCAAAATCGCTATAATTTCACCCAATTTATAAGCCTGTTTCATAACACCCTAAAAGATGCAAATCGTTCCTATCAAATTACCATTACACTTCCTGTAGTTGATCAATATCGTAATTATGATGTAGAAGAAATAGAACCCTTTGTAGATCGTTTTATCATAGACTTTTCAAAAAAAAACAATTATGGTCCAATAGCGCCTCTTAAAGGATCTAATTATAGCTTGGGTACCGGTATTGACCGTTATCTGAATAGAAACATACCTCCAAAAAAAATTATCGCCTGCCTGACATACGATGGAATACTATGGCATTATAAATCAAAAAGATCTGAATTTAAGTTTTACAATACCATAGTAAAAGATTATTTGGGTAAGTATACTCCATTATATGATAAAAACAATGGCGCATTAATAAATATTGTAAAAAACAAAAAAGACACTATCAGCCAATTATGGTTTGACGATGTACAGACAATATCTGAAAAATACGATTTTATCTTAAATAAAGGCATTCGAGGGATTGGCATATGGGGACTGGGTTCCGATGACGGAAGGCCGGAGATGTGGAATGTCCTTATAGACAAAACCATGTACATCAAGATCAAAACCACAATAGTAACGCCACCTGTAAAAGAAGGAAGAATAGCTTTTTGGAGAAGAAGAATCAATGAAGAAATTGAACTGTATATATGTCTTTTTAATCATCCTTGTGAATTTAGTAATGAAGACAAAAAACAAATGTTTTCTGATGACTTAATTATTATAATTACAAAAACACTATTTGTTGCACTGATTATCATTGCTTTATATTGTTTAAGACAGAAAAAACAATTAGGTGATGACTGGAAAAAAAGTAAACTGTTTTACGGTATTTTAACTTTTTTATGTGTTTTGCTCACTATATGTGTAGTATTATGCTTGTTTCTTAATCCTGAATTTGCCGGATTTGGATTGTCTGAATCAGGAAAATGCGAAACCACCTTTATAACTGTTTTAAAAATATTAGGTGGCGGATTTTTTATTGGTCTGCTTGCTATGAAATTTCTGATTTTCCCTCTTGTAAAACCTAGAGAAGTCCCATAAAATAAAAAGGCAGCAAAACTTAAACATACCCACATAACCTTTTTATTTTCAATACTTTACATTAATTTATATATAATTATTATTTTCCTTTTATCTGCGTTGATTTTTGGCTAAAAGTGATAATCAATTTAAAATAAATGCAAACGATGAATACTTACGCGGACAATAACAAAGAAAACAAGAAACAGCAAACTCCTGCCAGTATACAGAAAAAAAATAATGAAGCTGTTGTTTTACCCATTTCGGATTCAGGTCCATCATCGGTTGCTGCTCAAATGCAATTACAAAAAATAGCAGATAATAGTCCGCAGGTAAAAAAAGCCCTTCAATTGCAGGCAATAGCTAATACACATAATACAGTTCCTATACAAAAAAAAGCAAACAACACCGGTTTGCCCGACAATCTTAAATCCGGTATAGAAAATCTTTCGGGTTACAGCATGGATGACGTAAATGTACATTATAACTCTAATAAACCAGCAGAACTTCAGGCGCATGCCTATGCGCAAGGCACGGATATTCATATTGCATCTGGACAAGAAAAACATTTGCCTCATGAAGCCTGGCATGTTGTTCAACAAAAACAAGGGCGGGTAAAACCAACTACGCAGATGAAAGGAAAAGTGAATGTGAATGATGATGCAGCTTTGGAGAACGAAGCGGATGTTATGGGATCTAAGGCAAAAAGTCAGCCTCTGCAATCCTATTCTCCCAATTCTCTTTTGATATCTCAACCTTCTTCCTTGGCATTGCAATTAATTCTAGTGGATGAAAATGACATTGAAAAAATCTATGAAATCAAACCTAATGGATCTACAACTATTACGCAAGGTATATTAAAAGGAATTTCTGGCGGAGGATGGTATTCATTTGAAGTAGGCGGAAAACTTATAAATGTTCGAGGACACGATAATATTATTAAGGAGATTTCAACCTCTACTTCAAGTCCCTTAACCGCAATTTTAAGCCAGTATAATGTGAATGCCCTCTCTACTTCAGTTTCAGAGTTTACAGTTAATGCTGTAGCCAAAGCTTACAATACTTCGCCTCAAAATGCCCTACAAATGATAGCAGATTCATTTGGACGCGACCCGAGAACTATTAGAATTCACTATCCATTTGGCTCCAAAACTATTTCCAAAGGTAATGAAGCTTTTACCAGTCCTTCAGAAACTGATAAGTTGTCTCAGGCTATGGTAAGCTACCGTTTAAGCGATTATCCGAAGCATAAAAAGGTTGGAAAGGATTATGATAATTGGGCTGATGAGTTGTCAGATAGTGATGATTCAGAATCAGAGAAAAAGAAAATGGCTAAACGAATGACCGAGTATCTAACCCAATCTTCTCCTACAGATGACTTTTCAGATTTATCTGGCTCCGAGCGAGCTGCTTTAGGTGGTATTTTTACCGCCACCCAAATTTCTGACCGACTAAGGACTTTCAAGGATTCCGAGGTAACACCTATGGAGTTTTCCACAAAAATGGAAGAACGTAGCCAAGGAAAAGGTACGATGCATTCTATTTTTGGCAGCAAAACCTCCTCTTCTTTTTTACCCGCACGCTCAGGTGGGTCTGGTCAACAGAGAGACCATCTTAGTATCTACCAGAATGAGATTCAAGCTGTCTTATTATTAGGTCAGAATAATTGCCTTATCAATGCTATTTGTTGGGCTGCTTATGGGAGAAATGCCTCTATGGAAGAACTCGTAACTATTCGTTCTAACCTAGGAAATGTAGGAGAGATGTTAGTCGCCACCCAAGATACCATCAATGTAATACGTTTGGCTTTGCATATTCCTAATCCTATTACAGTAAGATATGTCTTAGGGTCTGGGGCAATGAATGAAACCATAGCAGGAATAGGCTTACAAATCAATATTTATCATACAGGCGGTAATCATTTCCAGTATGTAGCTCCTGCAAATACAGCATATGATATGACTTAAAATTAATGTATATGAAATATACTCCAAAGCTAAAATATTATAAACCATCATGGAACTATCCGTACATATTTTTTATCTCCGACATAACAAAGGTACTGTGGGTACTCCCTATGCTTTCTACTGAACCTAATTTATTAAAGACAAAATCCTGATAATGCTTCATATCTTTGGCAGAAACTTTCATTAAAAAATCGTAATCTCCTGAGATATTATAGCATTCCACTATTTCTTCTATTTTCATAATATCACTAACAAACTGATTTCCAATATTACGATCGTGCTGTTTAAGTTTGATATTACAGAAAACGATGAATCCCCTATTTAGTTTTTCTGCATCCAGCAGGGCTATATACTTCTTAATATAACCACTGTTTTCCAACCTCTTAATCCGCTCAAAAACAGGTGACGCCGAAAGATTTACCATTTTAGCAAGCTCTTTTACAGTATATTTAGAATTATCGTGAAGTATATTTAGCAACTGCAAATCAACATCGTCTATCTGCTCCATAGAATATTTTTACTTTAAACAGGTTTTAATTTCCCTCTAAGACAGAATAAAATTCTTAAAATATAATCAAAAATAACACAAAAATCTCATTTTACAGAAATTAAAAATACAACATACTAAAAAGTTTACTTTTACAGTATAAAAATCTAAATACACTATTTGTCACAGGGAATGATGGACCGCGTCCTAAATAAAATTAGACTTCTTTTCGTCGAGCTATACCCTGAGCGATGATACTAGCTGCAATCAATTGCAAGGCATGGTAAAGCATGAGTGGCAGCAATACGATGCCAGTGATAGTACTGTGCTGAAAAAGTACTTTTGACATAACGGTACCATGCACCAATGACTTTTTAGACCCGCAGAATAAGACAGTAATACGGTCTTCATCTGAAAAACCAAGCAGGCGGCTGAGTAGGCCGACACAAAAGAATACGGCAAAAAACAACGCCATCATCCCGGCAGCGAGTCCAGCAAGTTCAAGGGCGGTGAAACCTTCGAAAAGATGTTCGGAAAATGACTTGCAAAACGACGTGTAAATAATCGTTAGAATAACTGCCTGATCAAAATATTTGAGCTGTTTCTTGTATTTTTCGGCAATGGCGCCGAAACGGGAATTGAGACTTATGCCAATAATGACAGGCAGCAAAACTTGCAAAATCAACTTTATGACGATATGAGTAACATCAAAATCGCCTGTTGCAGAAGCTATAAACAGCCCAACCCAGAGCGGCGTAACGACTACTCCGATCAAACTGGAAATACTCGCATTGAAAATGGCTGCGGGAATGTTTCCCTTAGCTATCGAAACCATGACCACCGAAGAAGAAACTGTGGACGGCAAAGCTGCCAGAAAAAATACACCCAGCCAAAGCAGCTCGAAGCCGTTATTGATAAACAACGGGCGAAATGCCAAAACAAGGAGCGGAAAAAATAGAAAGGTTGTCAACTGGACAACAATGTGCATTTTCCAGTTGGAAAGTCCGGCTTTTAGTTTCTCAACACTCAGTCGCATACCATAAAACAAAAAAATCAAGGAAACGCCAGCATTGGCAATCTCCTCCAGCGAAACAGGTTCTTTGACCATACCTGGCTTTGGCAAAAAATAAGCCATCAGAATCATGGTGGCTATCATTAACAGGAAACCGTCGAAACCTGCTTTTTTTAATACTTCTAATAATTTCTTCAATGTTTTTTAAATATTATTTCTCCGTAGAGGCGGACTCCATTATTAATATATTTTGAGACTAAATCCCAAGTTCTTTGCGTATAATTGCTGCTCCTGCGCTTAAAGCACTTAACTTGCCTCTAGCTACGTCTCGAGATAACGGAGCCATACCGCAGTTTGTAGAAGGGTAAAGATTTTCGGCATCTACAAACTCAAGAGCTTTACGCAGAGTATCAGCTACTTCTTCTGGTGTTTCGATAGTATTAGTTGCCACATCAATGGCGCCTACCATTACTTTTTTACCGCGAACAAGTTCCATTAAATTTAAAGGGACATTGGAGTTGTGACATTCTAAAGACACCACATCAATTTTAGATTTTTGAATTTTCGGAAAAATTTCTTCGTACTGTCGCCACTCTGAACCTAATGTCTTTTTCCAATCCGTATTTGCTTGTATTCCATAACCATAGCAAATATGAACCGCAGTCTGGCAGTGCAAACCTTCAATAGCTCTTTCTAATGCTGCCATTCCCCAATCGTTTACTTCATCAAAGAACACATTAAATGCTGGTTCATCAAACTGGATAATATCTACACCTGCGTCTTGAAGTTCTCTTGCTTCTTCATTGAGTACTTTCGCAAATTCCCACGCCAATTTTTCCCGGCTTTTATAATGGTCGTCGTACAAGGTATCTACCATTGTCAGCGGGCCTGGCAATGCCCATTTTATAGGCTTGTTAGTCTGTTTACGTAAAAATTTAGCATCTTCAACAAAAACTGCTTTTTGACGTGCAACCTCACCTACAACCACTGGAACACTCGCGTCATAACGATTACGGATTTTTACTGTTTTACGGTTTTCAAAATCTACACCGCTTAAATGCTCGATAAAAGTCGTTACAAAATGCTGGCGTGTCTGCTCGCCGTCACAAATGATATCTAAATCCGCTAATTGTTGTTCCTGAAGAGAAATACGCAACGCATCTTGTTTCCCTTCAAGTAGCTGGTCGCCTTCTAATTTCCATGGTGACCAAAGTTTTTCTGGTGGTGCAAGCCAGGCAGGTTTGGGTAAACTTCCAACAATTGAAGTTGGTAATAATAATTTCTTCATAATAGTATAATTTTTATGCATTATAATCAATTAAAGGGTAAAATTAGCAGACCATTCTTCCAGTTTACTTTTGTAAGGTTTAATGAAATGTTCTTCTGCATATTTACCCTGTTCAATAGCCAGTCGGCTACGCTCTTCGCGGTCATAATCCACGCGAGTCAGTGAATAATCTTCGTGTTTAAGACTAGGCTGATAGATTTTTCCCGCCACTGAATTTGCATTGTAAATTTCAGGGCGATAAATCTTCTGGAAAGTCTCCATCGTGCTAATTGAGCTGATTAGTCCAAGATCAGTATAATCAGCAAGCAGATCTCCGGAATGATAAAAAGCCATTGGTGCCACACTATTCTCAGGCATGAAAAAACGAACTTTTAAGCCCATTTTAGAGAAATATTCATCAGTGAGAGAATACTCATTCTGCAGATACTCAAAACCCAGAACTGAATGCTGATACTCAGTGCGAGTATAAGTTTTGTTGCTCGATACACTTAAACAAATAATCGGTGATATCTTAAAGTGCTCTTTATAAGTGGCTGAATTCACAAAGCACTTGTAAAGCTTTCCGTGTAAATCACCAAAATTTTCAGGAATAGAAAAAGTAGATTTATTTTTATTGTGCTCAATCAATAAAATACTGAAATCGTAATCCCGAACATAAGAAGAATAATTATTTCCGGCAACCCCTTCGATTTGCTGGCCAGTCTTACGGTCAATAATATTCGTTTTTAAAACTTCAATCATTGGTAGATCATTACTACCATTCTTACCGTCAATATTCATCGTTACCGTGAGGATTTCAAGTTCCACATGGTAACGATCTGCTTTTGGATTATCTAAATGAGCCAATGCATTGAATCGATTGTTAATCATATTTAAGGCATTGCGTAAGTTTTGTTGGCGATTAACTCCTCTGGCCAAGTTTGCAAAATTGGTTGTCAAACGCGTTTTACTTGAGGGATGATAGTTTTCATCTAAACAAGTGCTCTCTAATGTGAATGCAAAATCATTCTTGATTGTATTCTGGTTATTTCCAACATTCTGATTTTCGTTTATTCTTAAATCTTCTTGTACGTTCGCTTTCATTTGATGACAATGTTTAGTTTTTTTACCTTGCAAATTTGAAAATAAAAGATGAATTATTTTTATTATAAATTAAAATCAGATAATTATTCTATTTAAACCAAATTTTAAAGACTATTAATCTTTTTACTAATATAATAATGAGAAAAACAGATAATTTTTCTTTAGAGAACTTAAATAGGATTGATTTGGAGTTGCATAGAGTACTCCAAAAGATGTGGAATTGATATCTTTTCTGCGACAAAAAACTAAGGCGAAGTGTAGAAATACAAAATGCAAATATTGAAACTTCTTAAGCTTTTATATTAGAAAAGTATACAACTATCATGGATTCGTATTAATTCTAACCTCTGTTATCATTCTAATTTTGTCCAATAATTTTAAACGAAATAAAAAATGAAAAAAATAATCTTAATTACCGGGGCAAGTTCTGGTATGGGAAAAGAAGCAGCAAAAGCACTTATTAAACAAGGTCATACAGTTTATGCAACCGCAAGACGAATTAATCAAATGCAGGATTTAAAAGTATTAGGAGGATATCCCATTCAAATGGATGTAACAAATGAATCTGAAATAGAAACTGCTATAAATACAATCATTCAAAAAGAAGGAAAGATTGATGTATTATGGAATAACGCTAGTTTCGGTTTATATGGATCCGTCGAAGATGTGTCTTTAGATGAAGCCAGAAGACAATTTGAAGTAAATGTTTTTGGCATTGCAGCAGTAACCCAAAAGGTCGTACCTCATATGCGTAAAGCAAATTCAGGAACAATTATCAACACATCTTCTATGGGAGGAAAAATGTACTTTCCTATGGGAGCATGGTATCACGCTTCCAAACACGCGGTTGAAGGCCTAAGCGACTGCTTGCGATTAGAATTGAAAGCTTTTAATATTAAGGTTGTGGTTTTGGAACCTGGCTTTATTGCAACTGAATTTGGTTCTGTTTTACTAGACAACTTCTCAAAAATCTCCAAAAGAAGTGCTTATACTAATTTGATGGAAAAAATAGTTGAAGGAACTAAAAAGTCTGCAGAAGGAAATGGTTCTTCCAATCCATCTGTTATTTCTGATACTATCATAAAAATTGTAAACAGCAACAATCCAAAGACACGCTATAGAGTTGGAAAATTTGCAAAACCTATGGTCTGGATGAGAACCTATCTCGGAGATAAGCTATTTGATAAAATCGTAATGAGTCAAATGTAAATTCTAATTATAAAATGAAAATGATGAAAACGATTAAAATTCTATTTATACTCCTATTCGCTGTATCCTCCAAAATGCAGGCTCAAGTTAATGAGAAAAGCGTAATTGGTGTTTGGGAATCTGATAAAAAAGATGTCAGAATGGAGTTTTTTAAAGATGGTGCTAATTATGCCGCCAAACTTTTATGGGGAAATCTTGTTGTTGAAAAAGATGGCATAACTTCTAAAAAAGACTCCAAAAACCCAGATGTAAAATTAAGAGCCAGAAACATTCTTGGCATAGTTAGCCTAACAGGTTTGGAATGGAATGGAAAAGAGTATATTAATGGAAAAATATATGATCCGCCAAGCGGTGATACCTATATCTGTAAAGCATGGATTGAAGATGGAAAACTTCATCTAAGAGGTTATTTAGGAATATCATTATTAGGAAAAACAGTAACTTGGCACAGATACAAATCATGAACCTTTACAATCATACATTAAACTGGATAACAGGCGAATTATTTGAAGCTTATTTCATCGTTAACTTTGGCGTTATCACCATTATCGGTGGCATTTTATTTGGAAAATTTGGCTCCACATTAAATGCCAAAGGTTTAATTGTTCCTCTAATTGTAGTAGGAATAATTTATGCAGCAATTGGTTTCTCGATGATTGTTGCAAACAATAACCGATTAATATCCTATAAACAGGATTTTGAAAAAGACCATCATGCTTTTGTAAAAACCGAAAAAAAACGTGTTGAGGATTTTCAAATCGGATATACAATATCAAAAATTGTGGCTGCCGTTTTTTTTCCTTTAACATTACTGATTTTTTGGTTCTCTAAAAGTTCTACTCTTCAGGGATTAGGTCTTGGATTGGCACTTTTTGCTTTAGCAGGATTAATTGTCGATTATTTTTCACAAGAAAGAGCCAATACCTATTACAAAATAATCGTAAAAGAATTAGATGACATAAAAAATTAAAAATTGAGTAGTAAAAAAGTAAATTAGTATTTATTTTTTTAAGGAAGAGAATATGAAACCAATCATCAATCTAAAAAGTATTTCTGAAATAAATAAGTTTGTGCAGCAGGGTAATATCAATCATCCCCTTGTAGCGGTTATCGATTTTAGCAAAGTAGACGAATATGTTGAAGAAGGCACACGCATTTGCTGTGATTTTTATTCAATAATGTTTAAAAATTATTGCGCAAACGGACTGCGATATGGCAAGCAGACTTATGATTTTCAAGAAGGAAGCCTAATCTGTATTGCTCCTAAACAAACAATGACGATGGATAATGAAATTGAAAAAAGAGACGACATGATGGGCTGGGGACTTTTTTTTCATCCCGACCTTATTCGCAATACTTCTCTGGGATTAAAAATGAAAGAATACACTTTTTTTTCTTATGAAACATCAGAAGCACTGCACTTGTCAGAAAAAGAAAAACAGATATTGTATGACTGTATTCTAAAGATTCAAAACGAACTTCAGGAAAACATCGACAATCACAGTCAGACTTTAATTGTGTCTAATATTGAACTCCTGCTAAATTATTGTTCACGTTATTACGGCCGACAGTTTATTACCAGAAAAAATTCGAATCGAGATATTGTGACAAAAGTGGAAGAGCTTATTAAAGAGTATTTTAACAAAAATGTTTTAAAAAAGAACGGGCTTCCAACAGTAAAATATCTAGCAGATGCAGTTCATTTATCTCCCAATTACTTAACAGATTTATTAAAAAAAGAAACTGGAATGAATGCACAAGATCATATTCATTACGCTCTTATTGAAGAAGCCAAAAGTATTCTAATGAATACAAATTCATCAGTCGGAGAAATTGCATATTCTCTCGGTTTTGAATACCCACAGTATTTTAGTAAATTGTTTAAAACAAAGACAGGAAAGACACCTAAGGAGTATAGAAATTCATGAGAAAAAAATACAGATTACTCAGATTAAAAGCCAGTATTTTTTTACTGGCTTTATTATTTGAAAATTATTACACAATAACTTTTTTTTGAAATAAAAGCAAAGTTTATCTTTTTGGGAATTATATTGATTTACATATCAAAATTGACTACTTTTTTTGTACCATCATTAAATTGAATTATAACAGTATTCGTTTTTTGTTCCAATTTTTTTACAGAAAGAAAATCTTTTTTCTCCCATTTTTCACCTGATTTTTTCCACAAAAGCAATGTCGCATAAATGTTGGATTTCGCATCATTCGGATTAAAGTTATTTGTAACATTAATCACTTTACTGTTTTCACTTTCAGGATGTAAACCTTTACACGAGACAACCTCAGCTTTGTCCCAACCTAAAAGCGGAATCATAGCCAATTGGTATTTTCCGTTATCAATAATGGTTACTATTTTGCCTTCAACATTCTTTGTTGTCGTTTTAATCTCTTTGTCCAATTGCGGTAAAGCATAATGTCCTAATCGCATAGCAACAGCATCTGAACTACTGTTTTTATCAACCCTTAAAATACCATTTGACAAAGGAATATCTGCCAGATTCATCTGAATGCGCTCATTAGTTTCTAAAACTGCATTACGGTAATAAATGCCGTCTTCAAACTTTTTGAAAGTAAACAATCTTAGCGGTTCCCATTCTTGTTTGGCATTTTTAAAAACATAATTCATGGCAACTTCTCCGTTAGAACCGTCAGCCTGCCAAAGAAAAGCACTATTATAAGAAAGTCGGTTATAATTTTCTGTTGATCTGAATCCCTGCCAGTCGTCTTTCTTTTTCTCATGACACCAAGCTCTGATTTCTGAAGCCCCAATATTCGGATAATCTGTAATTAAAATCTTGGAACCGTTTAGAAAATTATTATAAACATTCTCTCTTTTGAATTTAGTTTCCCAGTCTCCATCATTTTCTTTTGCAGTCCAAAACGGATTATCATCTGGCAATAAAAGTCCCATAAAGGCTTTTCCCATCCAATACACGCTTCCTCTACAGCTATACACTTGAACGGCGGGTTCAAATGCACCATAAAACCCAAGTGTTGGTACATTGTCCTTCAAAAAATCAGGATTTTCTAAAAACTGTTTTAAAACTCCTGACGAAATTCTGCGCAACCATCCATTATTAACCGCTGAATCATTTTCTAATCCCATAAAAGGAAAAGCGGCAATCGATGCAATTCTATAACTAATGCTTCGTCCAAACATAATCATCTCCCCATTTTGGCTGAACATTGAAGGATAATTGGAATTAAGATCTCTAAAATTGCTTTTGAACTTCGCCGCATATTCAGGATAATATTTATTTCCAAAATATTCAGACCAAAGCGCTCCATACAATTGAAAACCCCACATACTGTAGTAATCGTAAGCCGGACTGTCGTTGTACCAGCCATCGCCTCTATAATCATTTAAACATTTTTGCAGATATTCTTCCAGTAGTTTTTCATTCACAGCATAACCTTGTTCTTTGAAAAAGCTTAAAACAAAAATGTTGAAAAACTTCCAATTGGAAGATACCGTAGGACCATCGCCGTAACTAAGCATCGATTTTGCCAATGCATCTTTCTGTTCTTGTGGTAAGGGTTTCCAAAGCACTTCTGGATTGGTAATCAAAGACATGGCTATTGCTCCATACTCCACCAAATTCTGGCTTGGGCCTCCATTTTTAGGTCTTGGCGTAATATAAGAAGGACTTTTTGGATCGACTAATTTGCTGAATTGATGTCTGTAATAATCGGCAACTTTAATATTATTGATGACTAAATTCGGATTTTCTTTAAGAAGCGGAGAAGCGATAAACAACGTTCTACTCAATCCTTCCAGTTTCTCTGTCGGTACTCTGCCTTCATCCTGCGGATAACTTTTCCCAGGCTGTTTGGGGAACTTCATCGGATCATCCAGATTATGAATGTAACTAAAAGCGCCTTCTAATAAATAAAGTCCAGCATCTTTCCAATGTTGTTTTGTCATTCCCGTATAAGGACTTAGCTTATAATCTGGATTAACAATTTTAAAAACGTTATTAGCATTTTCTTTTTGTTGTGAAAATAAAGACAGACTAAACATTGTGGCTAAAAACCACATTTTCAAATTATTCATTCTTATTTTTTTTCTAATTTCTAATTTCAAATATTTATCCGTTTTCTTCAAAAAATAGTTCTAAGGGATATAAGGTTTTACTACCACCAATTGATCTCCAGACAAATCGACCTCAAATAATTTTGGAATTCGAACTGTTTTACCATCAACTTTTTTATGACTATGAACCGACATCAACCACTTGCCATCAAAAGTCTGAAACAACATTCCGTGACCAAAATTGGGAGGTGTAATAGGTTCTTTTTCCTGAATCCACGGACCGTCTAAAGTCCCACTTTTAGAATAAGCTACTCCTTGTGTATAAACATCATAAATCCAGCTTGTCCAAATCATTCCCAAACGTCCCGTTCCGGTCTTAAACAAATAAGGACCATCTGTCACTTTATTGGGTTTGTCATTTCCATTCGCATCTTTTTCCCGGCTCCAAGGCGATTCGCTTGCTTTAAAAAGTAGTTTTCCCTCTCCTACCGATCCGCTTAAATCTGGTTTAAGTTCTATTTTTTCAATTGTTCCGTTACCATTCTGAAGCCATTCGTAGCAATAAATCATATACGGTTTTCCGTCTTTATCTACCCAAAAAGTGCCATCTAACGTTGGTTTAGCTGCAGGTAAATAAATCTCGTCTTTCATTGGCACATAAGGTCCATCAGCCTTATCACTAACCAAAATATGACTCGCACGACGCTCAATGTTGTTATCCCCAACTTTGTCTATTATTTTGCCTTTACTGGTAAAAGTCGCAAAATCATAATATTTGTTTTTATAAAAATGAAGTTCTGCCGCCCAAATCATAGGATTGGGTCCCATCCAAGAATTAGGATCAGTTTTTACAATATCATACGGACCACTCCATGATTTTAAATCTTTGCTTCTCCAGAGCAATCCTCCTGTACCCGTCATATAATACAGTTTGGTTTTCTTATCTGCTAAAATTGCCGGATCGCTTAATCTAATAGAGTCTAAAGGAATTGCTTCTTTAACGATTCTCTTTTTCTGAGCCTGTGTTGCCGAAAAAAATAAAAAACATATAAACATTGAAAAAACATGATGTGATTTCTGTTTCAAATAGTTTTGCTGTATTTTCATTTTGATATTTTTTAGAATAATGAGTTTAGTTAGCAACTCATAATGTATTAACCCGTTTGGTGAAATTATTTTTTTTCAACTCTATTAGATCAGTTTATGTATAAATCTGTCTAAATCTGCTTTAATCTGTATGAATCTGCGTGAAAAATTTATAAATAAAAGAATTTCACGCAGATTTTAAAGGATTTCAGCAGATTAAATTAGATTTTAATTCTTGAGTGAAGCTATTTTACTCTATTTCACCCAACGAGTTAATGTATTAATTTTAAACTACTTTTCCGTTGTTTTTATTGATTTTCTGTAAAAGCAGTTAAATTCCATTTATCCAACCATTTCAAAATTGGTTTTTCGTTTTCAAATTCTATTGGAAGCCAGATATAAGTTCCATCAATTGGATTTTTAGGATTCCATCGATCAGCCATAAAAATAAACTGATCCTTTTTGCCTTGTACAGGAAGAATATAAGTGCTTTGTGAATGAAAAGTCAATTCAGCATCTTTACCCTCACACGGATTTCCTAAAGTTTCCCAAGGTCCCCAAATGGATTTTGATTTAAAAGATCTTGCTGCATTTGGATCCCAGCCCGTACAACCTGATGTTATCATGTAATAAACCCCATCTTTCTTTAGAATAGCTGGTGCTTCATTATGTCCTGCTGGTGCTACTCTTGTCCATTTATCATTAAAATTTAAATAATCAGTTGTAAGTTCTGAAATATGAAGCGTCAAATTCTCTTCTGAAGAATGAATTAAATACGCCTTCTCATCATCATCAACATAAACGGTCATATCTCTAGACATTTGCCCTTTATCAAAATCCCTGCGAACGAGCATTCCGTTATGAATAGCTGTCAGCCATTCTGGACTCCAAGACTTTAACTGTTTTTCATTTGCCAAAGCCGTTTTAAATTCTTCTTTATAATCCAAAGGCCAGACACTTTTATTTGGACGATAGGATTTAACAAATTTAAATGGTCCTTTTGGAGTATCACTAATGGCAACACCGGCTTTTGCGGCATCATAACCCTGCCCTTTTAGTTCCAAATGAAACCACATTACATATTTACCTGTTTTTTTATTAAAGATTACTTTTGGACGCTCCATAACGCATCCTTTTGTAATTTCTGATTTAGGATTTTGTTCGACTCGCAGCACAATGCCTTCGTTATGCCAATTGTACAAATCTTTTGAGGAATAACAGCTAATTCCTTCCAATGAGGTATTTCCTGAACGTCCCGAAGTTTTATATTCGCCGTACCAGTAATACGTTCCAGCATCAAAAAGAATTCCGCCACCGTGAGCGTTAATATGTACTCCATCTGTATCTTTCCACTGTTTTCCCGGAACAAAATAATTGTTTTGCGAAAAAACAAAAGAACACACAAAACCGATAATTATCGAAAATTTTAATTTCATTTTTTATTTATTTTTTTGATAAACCCTTATATAATCTATACTGTACTTTGACGGAAGATCTGCTTTACTAAAGTCCCCGCCATTTATTCCGCCAACGGCCAGATTGACCAATAAATAATGCGGCTGCTGAAATGGAATTATTTCTTGATCTTTTGAGTATATGGTTTTACCAACACTAATTTCATTTAATAATTGATTGTCAACATATAATTTAATCGAATTCGCATCCCAATCCATTTTCCAAACATGATATTGATCTGCCCATGCTTTGTCCTTAAAATCACTCAGTTTAAATGTTTCACTATCCCAAGCTGTATTGGGTTCATTTGATTTCCATGCGGCATTTGCCAATATTTTTCCTGTGTAATACTCCATGATGTCAATTTCTCCATTTGCCGGCCAGTTTCCTTTTACCCCCAAACTCCAAAAGGCTGGCCACATTCCTTTACCAACTGGAATTTTAGCACGCATTTCAAAACGTCCGTATTTCCAGGAATGCTTTCCGCGGGTAATTAAACAGGAAGAGGTCACTTTTATGGAATCTCTGTTTTTAGCAAAATCTTTATGCGTTTTAGATACAAAATCTGGGTTGGGTTTATTTTCATTTCTGGCTTCGATAATCAAATAACCATCTTTACAAAATGCATTTTCCTTTTGATACCATTGGTTTTCTTGATTTCTCACAAAACCTGTTTCGTAATTCCAATTCTTTTCATCTGGACGGCCATCTGTATTAAACTCATCTGCCCAGACCAACTTGTAATCTTCAGAGGTTAAAACTTTTTCTTTGTACCTGATAAAACTAAAAAGCAACATCAGAACAATTCCCAACGCCAAAAACTTACCGATAAATCTCATTTTATATCTATTTTTTAATCCTAAATAATCTCTGTTAATTCTGAGATCTTTCTATTATAACAAGGGATCCCGAAAGATCCCTCGTCAACTCTACATTAATTAAAATCAAACTTTACTTA
The DNA here is from genome assembly GCF_042431625.1 of Flavobacterium procerum. Classification (NCBI taxonomy): domain Bacteria; kingdom Pseudomonadati; phylum Bacteroidota; class Flavobacteriia; order Flavobacteriales; family Flavobacteriaceae; genus Flavobacterium; species Flavobacterium procerum. Next base: position 385,646 of record NZ_JBHLYW010000022.1, read on the forward strand.
ACTTTTAAATTAAACACATACTCCCGAAGTCTCGGGATAGTTGTTCTTTATCTAAAAAAGAAAACAGAAAGAAACCAGTTTCTAACACATAGTTTACTATGTGTATTGATGCTAATGAAATGCCTTTACGCAGTTGCAAAAACTATCCCGAGACTTCGGGACTATGTGTTTAAAAATAATTGCACTACGCTTTACTTATTTATTCTCATATTTTATTTTTTAATAATTCGTACTGTTGCATCGGGATGTGATTGTATTTTTACCAAATAAATTCCCGAAGGTTGATTCTCGATATTCAGATGAATGCTGCCATTTACGTTTGTATGGTTTGCTGTTGAAATCAGCTTGCCATCCAGTGTATAAATTCCAATTACAGTATTATCCTCGTCTACTGGCAGCAAAATATCAAACTGTCCAAAATTTGGATTTGGATACGCGCTGATTATTTTAATGCTTTCTCCTAGTGAATTTATGTCTGTTACATTTGCGTTTTTAGCACTCAAAGTACCTGAAGCTGTCAATGTTTTAACTTGTATAGCAGCAGAATATTGACTTTCTCCTCCTGCATTTTCTGATGCAATCTTGTAGAAATAGTCTGTATTTGCTTCTAAATTAGTGTCATTAAAAATGGTGTCTTTTACGTAAGCGTTTATAATATCATAAGTACCATTAAGAGTTGTGGCTCTTTTGATTTTATAAGATTCTGCTCCCGTTACAAGCGACCATTTCAAATTGATTGCTGACGATGATACTGCCTCACCTGTAAAATCTTCTGGAATTGCAGGAATCGCAGGTTGATCATAAACCAATATCGCTGAATAAGCTGACTCCACATTGTCTTTACCAACCACTTTAATTCTGTATTCGGCATGAGTGCGAACCAGATCTATTTTTGAAAGAACATTGTAGTCTGTTGTTTCATAAAAAACTGAAAATGCAGTTTCTCCTGTTAGTTTTCTTTCCAAAACATATTTGTTTACCAACTCCTGATTGGTTCCTGTCCATTTTATGGTAATATTTTTATAATCAGAAGAAAGTGTGTAACTCAACGTTTCTACTTTTGTTTTCCATAACGGAACATATTCTTTAGCCGAATTATAGGCTTTCGCCGATGCATTTTTAGCATAATATTGGCCCGCAGGAGTTAAAACTGTATAATCGGTCGCTGTACTAGAAATTACTGGTGCGCTCTGAAGCCAAACGTAATTTTGCCAATTTGGATTTCTAGTTTTAAAAGCGTCGTTAATCGTCACATACATTGCTCGTGCATCTTGCACCCAATTGTATATAGAATAACGTTCTACATAATCGGCACTTTCCAAAACAGCCAAAATCGATGCTAAATCATTTTTGTGTTTGGTTGCATTGGCATCTGTAAGCGTATTCACATCATCAGGGAAATTGTTGGCCGTCCAGTTTGCCCCAATATTCCATTCTGTAATCCAGATTGGTCTTTTGTATTTGTCATAGATGTATTGCAGATCGTTTTTCCATTGTGCCGCCGTTTTGTACCAATAACAGTGTAATGCTACGTAATCTACACGGTAATTATTAGCTTCAGCCTGAGTCATAAAATTAGCCATCCAAGGATTATACGGATCTGAAGTCGCAGGAGAACCTATTCGTAATCCTGATTTCAATAGAGCTGGCCAATTGCTTATGGCTGCTTCAACGGTCATATTGGCTTGATCTGGACGATCTGGTTCATTAAAGCCTAATAAATGAGTGTATCCTTCTTTAGTATAAGCTGGCGTAAAGGAAGGCCACCATTGGGTTTGACGAATTGGAACATATTCTACATTTGGCGTAGTATCCATTCCTGTATTCCAATTGTAATACCAAGTAATATTGGTTGAATTAATCGCTTCTGTGCTTCCGCCAGCAAGTCCTTTTTTAGTAACCTGATGCCATCTCATGGTTCGAACAAACGAAATGGTTCCTTTTAAATTAACGGGTAAAACAGGTACTTCCAAATCTTCATTTTCTGCAATGTAAACTCTGCTATAGCCAGATCCATCAGTACTGGTAGCGAAAGTCGCCATATATCCTTTTTTTAGTTTGAATGATTTAATGGCATTGTCGAAAGCTCCTAAATTATCAAATGGAGTTACCGTAACATACTGCTTTGAGGATCCTGCAAAGTTTTCTTCAGTAAAAACCTGTAACGGCTGATAATCTGCAACATAAGGAGAAACAACTGTTCCCCCACCATAATTGGTAACATTTACATTTGTACCGTTACTTGCCAAAGCACCGTTTACCGAAACATATTGCAACTGTGAACTGATGACGTCACTTGGTTTGACATTTTCAAAATATAAACTGTTATCTAATGATGTTAAATTGACTGTCGAGTTAATTAATGGATTGTTTCCATTTTTAAGATACAAAGAAGCTGTTCCGCTTAAAACTACTTTTGATTTCGCAAAAGCTCCTGTAGTTGTATTGCTTGAAATATTTATGGTTTGCAGTGACGGGCTAATTACTTTATCAGGAGCATAAGCAACATTTTCAAATGTAACCGAAGTAATCGCCATATCTACAGCGCCACTTGCATAATTTTTACCAATTACAATATTGGCTGTTTCTTGTCCTTGGACTTTTAAATCTGTTACTCCAAAAAGTGCTTTGGCTCCAGTAACATTGATATAATAAGTTCCTGCACTTTGCGATTGAAATAACAAATCTCCTTTTCTTAGCTTATTAACAGCTCCTGTCGTAAAATTTTTAGTTGCCAAAACGGTTCCTCCGCCGTTTGCAGCTGTAGAAACCGAAACCGTCATTTGAGAACCTGGACTTAAATTTGAAATGTATTCGTATATCCACGAAAACTGATAGCCTTTTGAAGCTTCTAATTGTACTGGAAATGAATAAACGGAGTTTTCAAGTGCAGTACTGTCCCATCTGATGTACATTAATCTGCCGTTGTAAACTGAATTATCGGATTCAAAAGTATGCCCAGAAGTTACATCCATAAAACGTGCTCCACTTGTACTGTTGGCTGTATTAAAAATACTTGGTGAAGCAACATTGGTCCATCCATAAGCAGCGGGAGTTCCGGCATTATCATTGTAATAACCGTCCCAAGTATTGATTAAATTGGAAGATTTCAATTTTAAGTCGGCAATAGCAAAAAGTGCATAATCTCCTGTGATGGTTAGATAATAATTCCCATCAACATTCGAAACAAAAGATAAATCTCCCTTTCGTAATTTATTGGCACTTCCCGTTGTAAATGTTTTAGAAGCAATAACTCCTGATCCGTCAGCACCTGATGATATTGCCACGTTTAATTTGACACCTGCCGTCGCATTGGAAATATATTCATAAAGCCATGAAAATTCATACCTCAAACCTTGCTCCAGCTTAACAGGATAACTGTAGGTCGCACCTGAATAACTGGCATTATCCCAACGAATGTACATGATTCTGCCGCTGTAAACCGAATTATCCGATTCAAAAGTATGTCCAGAAGTCACATCTAAATATCGAACGCCAGACGTTGAATTAGCGGTATTCCAAGGAAGACTTGCTGCAGTATTTGCCCAACCATAATCGTTTGGTTTTCCAGCATTATTTCCAGTCACTCCTGCCCATCTTCCTAACAAATTATCAGCACCAAATGCTACTTCGGTACCTGAAGTATCATTTAAAAAATCAAGCGTTTTAGAAGTTAAATAATGTCCGTCTTGATAAATATTGGCAACACCGTCTTTTATCGCATATCGATACGTTTGTTCCTGAGCATTATCTACAGAAGTACTTAAATTTTCGGGCGTTGATAAAATTGTAGTACTATTAAAAGTTGTTTTATCCAAAGAAGTTCTAAATCCGAGACCGATTGTGTTCTTAACTTCAACATCCAATCCTCTTCCAACAGCTGAATTGACTTTGGCTTTTATTTCTAAAGTAAATTCACTTTGATTGGATAAGGGAAATGATAGAATATCTGAAGTCGAAGCATTTGTAAAAGTCTTTGCCCCATTTAATGTAGTTGCTAAAATTGTCTTTACAGGCAAATTAGGAGCTTGTGCATTTATATTGAATACAAAAACCGATAACCAGAATAATAAAAATGTGTATAGTTTTTTCATATGAAATATTTGTTTTAAAAATTGTTTTAAAATTTTTGTTGAATGCTTTCATTGGTAACCGACAAAATTATTGGCGAAGGAAATTCTCAAAAACACCGATTTTAAACCTAAAAAATGGGCAAAAAAATTCCTTTCGCGTTTATTAACGGGTAAAATTGTACTGAAATGTATTGTGGTATTTTATATTGCTAAAACCCTGATACTTTAAATCATAAGGCACAATATAGTATTCATGTGGCTTGTAATGACTGCTTGTATTGTCCTCTTTTGTAATGGAGGATAATACTTAAACAGTCGGTAATTATAAAAATTAGTATTTAAGAAATGGAATCTTTAAATCCTTAAGAATGTATCTTAAACTGCAGCGAAATAATAACCATTCCAATTAAATCACTGCAGTTTAGATACTTTTTATTATAAAGCTAATTAAAGTTGGCTTTCATCTGCGACAGCATCCTGCCATTTGTCCCAAACCTTAACGCTAGGATCATAACCATCATAACCGTAATTCTGACTTAATTTTCCTTTGATATTGGCCGTTATAGCACTGTTTGGAATTGGCCAGTAGTTATTACGTTTGTCCATGGTATAAAACTTAGTTCCGTTTGGAACTACAATTCCGCTAGGATGTTTGTTGTAAAGGGTATAATGAACAATTCGCTGCCACCAATAACTTCCGCCTCCATTATCCGTTCCGGATTGTTTATCCCAATCCGTTTTACTGTAGGTCTGTCCCCATTCATCTGCTTGTCCGCTGAGCGCGAGACAATGCGAAATACGTTTCAACTCTACATTTCTCCATTCTTCCAGATAGAGCTCTCTTCCTCTTTCAGCACAAATATCTCCAATCGTTACTGTTCCATACATTTGTGATGCTCCGGCTCTCGCTCTAACAACATTTACGTCTTGAGCTGCACCACCAACATTGCCTTGATAAAAACGGGCTTCTGCTCTCAACAAATAAGTTTCAGCCAAACGATATAAGTACCAATGTGCTTTACTTCCTGTACTGGCTCCTTGAAAGTCATTTGCATTTGGATTAGTTTCATTTGCAACATCATGTAAATAAATTTTGTATAACGGAAAATCAAACCATTCGCGTAGCGTATCTTTCGACAAAATAGTAGCACCATTTCTAAATCTAAAATTTTGCTCATAGAATGCAGAAGTTTTGTCGCTATATTTGAGATTCTCCATATTTACCCAGTTACCGACAGTACTATTATGTCTAAGATCTTGTTTGTCTTCCACACCATTAACCACCCACATAGGATGCTGTGAATAATACGAAGCACTAATCGTAGCAATACCACGTCCTAAAGCTCTTGCATAATCATAATTTGCCTGATAATTGGCATTGTTTGAAGCAAAACGATTTGCTGCTTGTTTTCCGTCAGGAGTAGTAACTGTACCTGAATTCCAGTTTGGACCAAAAATTCTCATCGATGCAAATGGTAAAAAGGATTGTACGCCACTATTTGGCATTACCAAAATAGCTTCTCTGTTAGCAGCAATAACTTTATTTTCAGGTCGGTGTAAATCCCAAATCACATTTCTAGTAATGGTCCATGTCGCTGGATTTCCTCCTGCATCAAAAGTTCCAAATGAACCCTGCATTAAAGAATAACCAGAAGAATTAATCAATAAATCGGCCTGATTTTCGGCATCTTTAAATCTACCAGAAGCCAAGTAACATTTAATCAATAATTGACGACATGCCCCTTTGTTCACTACGCCTAGATAAGGTAGTTTTGATTGTTCTGGCACCCACTCTACAGCCTTTTCCATATCTGCTGTAATCATTTCGATAATGGCTTCTTTTTTAGTTGAATAATAACTTTGCTTTGGAACATCCAAAATCTTAGTAATCAATGGAATATCTCCAAACTGATATACCAGATTAAGGTAACGGTATGCTCTATGAAAATAAGCCTGACCGATATATTTGCGTTTCACTTCTTCCGATAAACTTGTTACATTATCAATATAGGTCAATACCGTGTTGGCATGTTTAATGCCCGTGTAAGCTTCTGTCCAGTAAAACCCTAGGTAAAAATCATCGTTTGTATCTCTTTTAAAACTTCCTGTAGGAACTATCGTATTGGCAAAATCAGAAATAGTACTGGTATTATCTGTTTTTCCATACTTTGCCATATCAGAGAAAACGTATTCTGTACCAATGGGCACACTATTAGAAGCAGCATTAAAGTGAATATAATTATTACGGAGTCCTTTATCAGCTGTTGCCAAAACTGCCTGAAGACCAGATTCAGTAGTAAAAGTAGCTTCTGGCTCATAAAACGAAAGCGGATCTGGCTCCAGAAAATCCTCTGAACAAGAAACAAAAAGAGTAGCAACCACAACTAGAGATACTATTCTTGAAATTTTATTTTGTATATATCTTTTCATTATTGACTAATTTTTAAAGTGAAACGTTAAATCCTAAATTAAACATTCGCGTAGCAAGCCCTCCAGTTTCCGGATCACCATAATACTTCCATTCTTTAGATGCAGACCATGTTGCCACATTCTGAACAGAAGCGTAGATTTTGAAATTCCTTACGTGTAAACGATTTATAAGATCTTTAGGAAGTGAGTAAGCCAACGAAATATTGTCTAAACGAATAAAACTGCGATCGTATAATTTCTGCGTTCCCGCTCCCGCTGGGCCTCTGGCATCAAGACGTGCCCAGTCATTCGTTGGATTGTCAAGTGTCCAATACGGATTTACAAACGGATTGTAGTTATTTGTGTATAAACTACCATCATTATAAGTATTCATATAACGTCCATCAAGCGATTTGTGTCCCATGTACGAATACATATTGATTGCCAAATTCCAATTTTTATAAAATATAAATTCATTACGAAGCGACCAGTTAATTGGTGGTGTTGTTTGTCCTAAAAACTGTCTATCCTTTTCATTATAAGTTGGCTTTCCGTTCACGTCATCAGCAGTATAGCTATTTTCAACTTTTGGATCACCAGGACGCTGTCCATATTTTGCTGCTTCTACCGCTTCGTCTTTTTGCCAAATTCCGACTACTCTATAATCCCAGATTTGAGAAATCGGTTTACCAATAAACCATCCATTGGTTTTATCATCAGCCTCTTTTCTTCCAATAACATTTCCATTGGCATCTTTAATATCTTCCATATTACCATACAATGCCTTGATTATATTTTTGTTGTAAGAAAAAGCAACCATAGTAGTCCATTCAAAATTTGGTCGCTTCATATTCAAAGTAGTAAGACTTATCTCAATACCTTTATTTTCAACTTCTCCAAGATTGGTTGCAATTGAAGAAAATCCAGTAAACTCAGGCAAACGCTGACTCATAATCATATCGTTAGTAACCGATCTATAAATATCTATTGTACTTGTAATTCGGTCGTTTAAGAAACCAAGATCAAAACCAATGTTTGCAGCGGTTGTTTTTTCCCATTGCAAATTAGGATTCGCCATACGGTCTATTCCAAGATATTTCATATCGACAATATTTCCCGAAGCATCGATATATCCCATTGTTGCTCCCGTACCTGAACTTAAATTTGCCAAAGCCAAATAGGGATCAGCAAGCGATCTGTTTCCGTTTTTACCCCATGACAAACGTAATTTACCAGTACTTAAAGGCTCCCAATGAAACCATTTTTCTTTATTAAAGTTCCATCCCAATGCTACAGAAGGAAAAGTTGCATAAGGATATGAAGCTCCAAACGCAGAGTATCCATCACGACGCACCGTTCCTGTAATCATATAACGATCATCAAAGGAATAGAAAAGTCTCGCCATTAATGCATCGCCTGTCTGATGGGTGTCTGTTGCTGTAAAAGTACTATTGGCAAGTGTCGCATTGGCGATATTATGATAACCTAAAGCGTCTGATGGCTGTATGTTATTCGCATCAATACGATCTGACCATGTTTTTAAATCTTCTGCTTCCTGAACAAATGTTGCTATAATATGGTGTTTACTATTAAATGTATGATCCCATGTTATGGTGTTGTTTAAGTTCCAAGTGAATTTTTTACCATTCTCTCTATCCACTCCAATATTAGCGGCATTCCAGTTTTTATTTCCAGCCGACTGAAAATAACGATTGTAGAAGAATTCATAACGCGGTGCTGCATTAAACGAATATGTAATGCCAAAAGGCAAAGTTACCTTTGTATTAAAAATAGTATTCAAGATTGTATATCCTCTGTCAAGATCCATATATTGGCGATCATAGTAGTAATTATAGCCGCCAATTGTTGGTCCCATTGGCTGTCTAGCGTAATCACCATTTACTTCTGTGAAATTAGCAAACGGGCTGTTTCTTAACATATTGGCATCCCAGTAATTAGTTCCTGTACCTACAGATATATCTCCATCAGAACGGTCTTGAAAATTAACGTTTGCTCCAAATTCAAGCCAATCCGTAATTTTAGCATCTACTTTCATATTGGCACGAACAGCCGAATAATCATTACCCTGAATGGCTCCTTCTGATGTTAAATATCCCATAGACATATAATAATTTACTTTGTCACCTGCTCCAGAAACACTTAAATTGTTGTCGCGATTTATTCCTGTTCTAAAAGTGCTATTGTACCAGTCGTGTGTTTTTCCTTCTGCAAAATTCTTCAAAAGACTAGCATCAGTAATCCCCAGACGTAGTCCCCAAACTTCATTTAAACTTTTTCCCTGTATTTGTGCTGCCGGCTGATAGGCCAACCATTGCGCCTCTGTAATACCGTATTCGCTCAATTGGCTAGGATTTGTGTAATAGCCAGGTTTACCAGCTGCAGTCCCTGTAATCCATGCCTCGTAATTTCCTGTTGTAGTATTGGTGCCATACGTCTTAGCAGTCTCCCAATCTTGGCGGTATTTTACATATCCTTCTGGAGAATATACTTTGCGATAGGCACTTTCGTTAACAATCGTCATATTTGTCGTCAAATTAATGATAGGCTTTCCTGTTTTTCCTTTTTTTGTAGAAATGACAATAACTCCCGCAGCCGCTTTAGATCCATATACTGCCGTTGCAGACGCGTCTTTCAAGATATCAATCTGACCAACATCGTCAGGGTTAATTTCTGAAAGTTCTCCATAAAACTGCATTCCGTCTAAAATAATAAGCGGTGAATTATGATTGGCACCATCAGGATTGTAAACAGAAGTCTGTCCACGAATCTGCAAAGATCCCCCACCTTTTGCCGAAGGATCATAGCCAACTTTTAGACCTGGAACACCTCTTAATAAATCCTGAACGGTTTGTGGGTTTTGATTTGCTAAAGCGTCTGCCTTAACCTGAACAATTGATCCTGTTAAATCCTTTTTCTTCATTTTACCATATCCCACTACTACCACTTCTTCTAGAGAGGCAGCATTTTCTTCTAATTGTACACTAATATTCGTCTTGCCTTTTACAGTTATTTCTTGGGTTATAAAACCAACGAACGATATTACTAGTATCGAATTCTCATCTCCTTCTAGAGTAAATTTTCCGTCAAAATCTGTTATAGTTCCTTTTTTTGTTCCCTTTATCGCTACCGAAGCTCCCGGAAGCGGAACACCTTTACTATCTTTAACTTGACCGCTTATACTATTTTGTGGCTGTACCTTTTCTGCTCCTATGCTGCTACTCGACTCAATAGAAAATGCATGTACTTGAGACAGCGAAACTAATACACAAAGAAGTGTGAGTTTCTTTTTCAAATCAAATCCAGATCTATAATCAGGAGCCTTAATCTTCCTAATAAAGTTTGTCATTTTTGGTTGTAGTTTTGGTTAAATGTTAAGTTAATAAGTCTGCAAAATATAGAAATGACTTTTATAAGTGTATTTTTTACAATTTTCTTTTTCAAAATTTTTTAAACACACATTATCATGTAATTATCAATAGTTTGCATTACAAATCTATACCAAGACACGCAAGCAAAAGGGGGTAATTACAACATTAAAAAAGGGGCAAATCCGTATTTTTAGAGGCAAAACGGGATTTTTTTATATGGATGGCAAAAAAAGCATCTTCAAAATGCACGATACATAATTATTTAAAAGCTGGATATAAATAAATATGTGGTATAATCTCTCAGCATTTATCTTAAATGACTTTAGAAAATGAAAAAATGAGGCAACTTCAAAACATATTTTTTGAATAAAAAGAATCTTTATAAAAATTATGTCATCAACAATACCCCAGCGGGGTAAGATATCTGTAGAACTTTAATAAAACAAATGATAAAAAGCTCCAGAGGAGCGACATATACTAGAGATTGTGAAAAACATGTCGCTCCTCTGGAGCTTTTTTGTAAACGTCTGTTATTTGCTATAAATATGTAGCTTCTCCGAAGCTTTTCCAAAATAAAATTCAATTTTGAAACTTCTTGTCTAGCTTTATATTGCTCAAATTGATTCTTTTCTATAAATATATTGCTTCTCCGAAGCTAAAAAAAAAGAAGCTGTCTTAAAAGACAGCTTCCTCTTCAAATACAATTAAAACGAAATTAATTATTTCACATAACGATAAACCTCTGACGCCGCTAATAAAAAAGCTCCTACTCCAAAATCAGCTGTGGAATTTTTATCGACAACTTGTCCAGGAATCGCTTTTTCGCCTATAGGCTGTACATAACCTACTTTTCCATCTGGTTGCAAAGCAAAAGTGGTTAAATAATGCCATGATTTTTCTACAACGGGCAGATAGGTCTTTTTATCCAAAAATCCATTGTTTATTCCCCACATAAAACCATAAGTAAAAAAAGCTGTACCGCTAGTTTCTGGTCCCGGTGCATGTTCTGGATCTAGAATACTTCTTGTCCAGTATCCTTCTTTCTGCTGTGCATCTGCCAAAGCTTTAGCCATCTCTTTAAAACGATTGATATATTCATTTCTATGTTTAGCCGACTTTGGTAAATCCTGAATAATTTTAGCATAACCGGCAAAGATCCAACCGTCTCCCCTTGCCCAAAAGTCTTTTTTCCCATTTGCACTTTTATGCTTTGGATACACATATTTGGCATCACGAAAATATAGTTTTGCTTCTTCATCATACATAATACTGTCTGCATATTGCAAATAAGAGTGTAATTTCTCCAAGTACATTTCATTCCCCGTAACTTTGTAGAGCTTTGTCATGACCGGCATTACCATATACAAGCCGTCAACCCACCACCAATAATCGTTTTGTGGCGTACTCATTTCATATTCCATCACTTCTTTTGCTCTTGCAATTTTTTGAGGATCATTTTTTCCTGTGAAATTGTACAAATCGATATAGGTTTGAAAACAAATCTGCCAGTCTCCAAACAATACATATTGATCTGTTTCTCCATAATTGTATTTCCATTCGGATTTATCATTGGATTTCGCTCCCATCCATTGATTTTTTTCGGCCCAAGCCAATGAATAATCCAAATACTTTTTGTTTTGGGTCACTTTATAAGCTTCCATATTTCCTGTATGATAGGCCGAAACATGCCAAAAAGCATTTCCAAATTCTGGATGAGTACTTTGCCAATTGTTATTTACTTTATCGATGACAGCAATAACTTCTTTTTTAGATTCTTTTATCCCGTTTTCTTGTTTTGCATTTCCTGTTTTACAGCCAATTGCCCCAAGTGAAAGAGAAGCTATTGCCATAAAAATTGATTTTCTAAACTTCATTATTATATTTTTTTTAATTAAATGTTTAATAGTAGTATTCTCGATGTATGAAATTAAAAAATAAATTTTAACACATAGAAACATAGATTTTTATGTCGAAAAAAGAGATTAAAAGAAACTAGTTTCCACACATAGGCAAGCTATGTGCATTTAAATTAGTGAAACGCCTTTTTTAATCTTCTAAAATCTATGTTTCTATGTGTTTAAAATCATTGCACCCAGCCGTTAGTTTTAATGTTTAATTATTTTTTTTAAATTCTATTTTATTTATCAAGCTGATTTCCAAAAACTTTCATTCAGTATATATTTATTATCCTTCACATTTTGATACTTCTTCTTAAATTCGGAAGGATTGATATTATAAAACTGCTGAAAGTGTTTCCTGAAATACTTAATATCTCCAAAACCTGCTATCGAAGCAGCCTGACTAATCTGTAAATCGGTTGTAATTAATAAGGTCGCTACTTTTCGCAAACGCACATTTCTGGTAAATTCCGAAACCGATTTACCTGTAATCTTTTTAATTTTTTTATACACCAAAGAATAGCTCATTCCTAAATGAAATGCCAAATCATGTACATTGAAATTCTCTACATCTAAATTGGCGTCAATTATCTCTGCAATCTTCTCAATGAGTTTTTTATCTTCATCTGATAATTTTAGATTCGCTTCTTTTTTGGTCACTGAATTAAGTAAATAATGCTGTTCGCTGTCACGTCTCGCTAATATACCGCTTATTCTGGCCAGTAAATAATCATTATCAAAGGGTTTTGTAATGTAATCGTCCGCACCAACTTCGGCTCCTTTGAGTTTTACCTCTTCGGAAGTTCCTCCGGTAAGCAATATTACAGGAATATGTTTTAACTCTTCGTCTGATTTGATGTGTTTACAAAAAGCAACTCCATTCATTTCTCCCATTACAACATCAGAAATAATCAAATCGGGTTGTACTTTTCTAATTAGAGTTAAAGCCATTTCAGCATTTTCGGCTAGTGTAATATGATATTTTGAGGATAATATTCGTTTCAAATAATTTCTTATTTGGGCATTATCATCTACAACCAAAATACTTTTGGCGTCTTTAATCAAATCACTGACTGTTTCAGATTCTTCAATAGTCTGCAATACATTTTCCTGTATCACGGTATCTTCCATAGCTTCCTCTAAAAATAAGGTTCTGTCACTTAAATCTTCCCTAATTTCAATATCTCCAAAATGTTCTTTTCCAAGTGGTAACTTGATTTCAAAAATAGATCCGCCATTTTCATTATCATAACAACTAACAGCACCATGATGCTGATTCACAAATTGTTTCACCAAATAAAGTCCGATTCCAAATCCCTTGCGGTTGTTTTTTATGTTAGTATTGGACTGATAAAATAAATTAAATATTTTCTCTTTATCAGCATCTGAAACTCCTTCGCCATTATCAATCACTTTTATAATAACTTCATTATCTGTACAGCGCAAATTAACCGCAACACTTCCGTTTTCCTTTTCTGTAAATTTTAATGCATTCGAAATCAAATTAAATAGAGCCATTTCTATTTTTTCCCGGTCTACATAAACCAATACTTTTTCTTCAGAAATACTAAAACTGTAATCTATTTTTTTGACTTTGGCGTGATGCACAAAACAGCTGAAAACCTCTTTGGCCAATTCAACAATATCAATTTGACCAATTTTAAGTTTTCCCGTTTCTGTTTCTGTTTTTCTAAACAAAAGAAGCTGATCGACCAAACTCAACAATCTTCTTGAATTACTGTAAACCATTTCAATAGCACCGGGATCAATCTGTTGGTCGGTTCCGTAGATGATATCTTTTAAAGGATTAATAATCATGGTTAAAGGTGATCTAAACTCATGGGAAATATTGGTAAAAAAAGTTATTTTTTTCTCATTCAGTTCTTTTTCCTGTTTTGCCAAATCCTGCGAAAGTTTTACTTCATATTTAAGTTTGGCCTGCTGACGCTGATATTTGTCAACTACATAAATGCCAAGACAAATAATCAGTAAATATATAAAATAGGCAAAACCGCTTCTGTACCACGGAGGCAATATGGTAATTGGAAGTGAAATAGCGCTTTTACTCCAAATTCCTTCAGCATTAGTAGATTTGATTTTCAACACATAATCTCCTTCTGTTATTTTGGAATAATTGGCACTCCGAATATTATCGACATAATGCCATTGTGAATCCCATCCTTCTAAAAAATAAGCATAAGAAATTTTTTCAGGAAGACTATATTCTAAAGCAGCAAAATCAATATTGAGCATGGATTCATCATAAGGCAATTTCAGTTTATCGATTCCAAAAGAAGTTAGGTTAGATTGATCATAAACCTTATTATTTACTTTTATTGTAGTGATAACCAGCTTTGGAAAATCATGAATCTGGGTATTAATTTTGGTGTTTATGATATTAAAACCTTTGATTCCGCCAAAAAGGATTTCGCCTGTTGAAAGTTTAAGCGCCGCATTATAATTAAACTGATTGCTCTGAAGACCATCAGCATCATGATAACTTGTAATATGTCCCGTTTGAGTATTGTAAACAAATATACCATTATACGTACTGCACCAATAATCTCCTTTATTATCCTTTACAATATTTAATACCGAATTATTTGGAATTCCATCTTTCTGGGTTAGGAATTTCTTTTGCAGCGTCTGCGGATTAAAAATCAAAAGCCCTCCTCCTTCTGTTCCCACAAGCATTTTTTCAGACGAAACAGCAATAACAGATCGTACAGGATATTTGAGACCAATGACTTTACGTTGCATTGTTTTTGGATTGAATTCGACTAAATCCGTAAAATTCCCTATCCAAAGATTGGCATTTTGATCCTCTGCAATAGAAATAATTCCTCTGATTTTTGCATCAACAAAATCAAATTTATCCTGCGTTTCATTATAACGGTATAAACCTTCATCATCTGGAGAGGCTGCCCACAAAACATTATTCTTAGCACGAAAAAGCACCCAGAAATTCTTTTGATTTGCTCCCACTTTTGGATTAAAAAAGGTGTACTTTTTGAAATTATGAGTTTGTAAATTAAACAAACAAACTCCGCCACCATAAGTCGCAAACCAAGTTCCTCTGCTGTCGGTTACGATTGAGGAAACAAAATTATTAGATATAGAATTGGTATTATTGGAGCTATGAGAATAATTTGTGAATGTATTAGTCTTTCTATTCCACAAACTTGCGCCCGCTCCATCTGTTCCTATCCATAAATGTTCACTATCTTGTTCTGACAAGGAAAGAATAAAATCACTTGGAATCGTATTTTTTATCTTTTCATTTTTAGAAATGGTCGTAAAAGGACTTTTTCTTTCCTCAATTTTATTAACGCCTCCTCTTAAAGTTCCAACCCAAACTCTATTTTCATTGTCCGAAAAAAGCGAGGAAATAGCGTTACTATTCAATTTTTCCTCATCAGAATTGGCATTAAACAAAGAAAAACTATCCGATGCATAACTGTATTTTACTATTCCGTTCCCATTGGTAGCAATCCAAAGTTCTTTTTTGTCTGGTTTGCACATCAAATCGGAAATAGGATTTTGCAATTCCTGATTTGCATAAATACGATGTGTTTTATTTAGGGAATTGTACTTTAATAAACCACCGTCAACTCCTACCCAAATATTTGAAGATTTGTCGCACAAAATACAGTTCCCCTGCTGGAAATCAGATAAAACAACAACTAGTTTTTTTGCTGTTACATCCATAGTCACAAGTCCAACTCCCTGCACAAAACACCAAAACTTACCTGATTTATCAAAATCCATTCCCTGCACATGGTAATCCCATTGCAGTTTTCCGTTTACATACAGCGGAATCTGAATAATTTTTTCTTGCTGATCCGCACAATAAAGTAGTCCTTGACCAGCAGTTCCTATATACATAACCGATTTATAATCCATGATTTTATTGACCACAAAATCTATCGGTTCAGTCTTAGACGTTTTTGCATTCAGATAGTATTTTGTACTAAAGCGATTGTTTAGATAATTGTAAACACTTATTCCGCCTTTTGTGCCAATCCAAATCTTGTCTTTTGTGCCGCAAATACTTACTACTCTATTATTATTTAATGAATTAGAATCATTTGGTTCATTTCTAAAATTTAAAAAATTATAACCATCATATCGACTTATTCCATCATAAGTACCAAACCACATCAGGCCTCTTTTGTCTTTATAAACCGAAGTAACAGCGTTATTGGCAAGACCGTTTTTTATCCCGATGTAGCGAATAGTATATTTTTCCTGTCCAAATTTAGAAGCAGATAATCCCCCAGCCGACTGTGGTTGAGCCAGAAAGCAAACTAATAGCATTAAAAATAATAGAATTCTATTTTTCAAAATGTGCGTGGTTAGGTTAGTTTAAGTTTTTGATGAATCTATAAATAGATGTTTGTTATTTTAAAAAAAGCATATGTTGTAAAATTTTATTCCTTAAAAAGGCCATTATTCTTAAATATTTAAAAATCAGAAAAACCTATGATGTATACTCATAGGTTTTTCTTTCCAAAAAGACGAACTACTAACTAATCAATCAATGATACGGTATAGGAATAGCTGTATTTTTTGCCCAACAAACGATATTGCTCATGTGGCAGACTTCCCCAGCTGTCATCGCCGCCAAGACCTCTTTGCTTGTAATCTACATGCAGATAAACAGCTTCTTTAGAATCTAAGTTTAAATCAGTCGTATGACGTTGCTCCTTATTTTTTCCCGGATCCAAATCTTCTGTCGAAATATTCAGTGCGCTAAAACCAATTGGCTGTGCTCCATCAATTCTTAAACCTTGTCCAGCATTGTTTTTTAAAGTCAGCCAACGGACATCTGTTTTATATCCCGATTCCTGCGGACGAATAAAATTTCTTGCATATTGATTGCTCACCTTATCTGAATATTCTCCAATAAACGCGGCCGAATTTCTATCTGAATAGTTTTCCCAAGGGCCTCTTCCGTAATAACTTAAATTATCAAATAATCCGTTTAGTTTCATACGCATTCCAAAACGAGGCAGTTCAGGTAAATCTTTTCCTGTCATATCGATTGAAGATGTGATTTTAATTTCACCATTATTCTGAATCAAATAATCTACTGTATATGGAACATCGGCTTGCGCTAATTTATAAGCGACTTTTATTCCTAATCCTGCTGTATTTTTTTCGTCTAAAACAACGCTTACAACTGTAGGATTTTTTGATGCTTCTTTCCAAATTCCCAATTTATTTGGCATACCGCTTCCAAAATCATTATCTGTTGGAGCACGCCAGAAATAAGGTGTTGGGAAATTTGCAATCACGTTCTCTCCTTTTTTTGATGCATATTTCAGAATTTCTCCTTTTTTAAGATCAAACTCTCCTTTAGTATTTTCTGTTTCAAAAGAAAGAATACTGCTTGATTTTGAATACTTTAATTTAGAGGCATTATTTGGTTTGGTGTTCGATGCAAAATAATTTCCTTTTGCTATTTCAAATTGTGCTCTTGCAAATTCAAATCCTTTTGCGACTAACGGTTCATCGTATTTTGAAAGGGCATAAACACTTAAAAAATATTCTGAATTTTCATCGATATCACCTAAATAGATTGCTACTTTTTTACTTTGTTCCGGCTCTAAATCAAAACTAAATTCGCCAGATTTTACCTTTGAACCGTTTTTAATCAATTCATACTTAAAGTTGTAATTGGACAGATTGGTATAATTAAAATGATTTCTGATTATTAATTCCGTTCTACTGTTCAAAAGAATTTCAATGTTTTGATATACTTTTTTTACTTCCTCCAAAGCTGGTTTTGGTGTTCTGTTTGAGAATACAAGTCCATCGGCACAACCATTTTCGTCATTTTGTAAAGCAACGCTTCCTAAATCTCCTCCGTAAGCCCAGAAAACTTGTCCTTTATCATTTTGAGTTTTGATTCCCTGATCTACCCAATCCCAGATAAAACCACCCTGCATACGTTTGCTGTTATTGATAATATCCCAATATTCCTGAAAATTACCACTGCTTTGTCCCATTGCGTGTGCATATTCACACATAATGTACGGACGCGTTTTGTCAGAGTTTGCATAATTTTTCATGCTTTTAATACTTGGATACATAGGAGCTACAATATCTGTATTTCTATTTTCTCCTGCCTGTTCAAACTGAACCGGACGTGTAGTATCGACTTTTTTCAGCCAATCATAAGCATCATAAAAAACAGGGCCGTTACCACATTCATTTCCTAAAGACCAAACAATAATTGAAGGATGATTTTTGTCTACCGCAAACATTCTTTCGATACGGTCTAAATGTGCTGGCGCCCATTCTGGAAGATAGGCCGGATGTTTTTTCTGGTCAAACCAATTCTGCCATTCTGCTCCCATTGCATGACTTTCGATATTGGCTTCATCAACCACATAAAAACCATATTGATCACACAACTCATAAATATGAGGATCATGCGGATAATGACTCATTCTGATGGCATTAATGTTGTGTTCTTTCATCAACTGAAGATCTTTCAGCGTTAATTTTTCATTTGGAACGTGACCGTTTACATCATCGTGTTCATGAATATTAACTCCTTTTACCATAATGACTTTGCCATTTACCAGCAAACGGGCGTTCTTAATTTCTACTTTTCTAAAACCTGTTTTTTTAGAAATAATTTCTAATGTTTTTCCTTTGTTATCTAATAATGTAATGGTATATCGATACAAATTTGGCGTCTCGTTGCTCCATAATTTTACATTTTCGATTGTTTTTTCAAAGCTTACATTTTGTGCTTTATCATTGACTTTTTTGCTTTCAGAATAGATTACTTTATCCTGATTGTCAAACAATTCAACTTTTACAGATGGATTTTTTATTTTATTTTTTTCAAAATATTTCAAAGTGACATCTACATTAAAAAGTCCGTTTTTGTATTGATTGTCTAAATCGCTTTTTACAAAATAATCCCAAACGGTTGTTTTAGGCATTGCCTGCAGATAAACGTCTCTTTCGATACCGCTTAATCTCCAAAAATCCTGATCTTCTAAATAACTTCCATCATGCCAACGGATTACTTGAACTGCCAATAGATTTTCTCCTTTCTTTAAAAAGGAAGTAATATTAAATTCAGCCGGAGTTTTGGATGCTTTCGTCATACCTACTTCTTTTCCATTCAGGAAAACTCTCGCATAGCCTGAAATAGAAGCAAAATGAAGAACAATTTCTTTATCTTTCCATGAATCAGTCACTTGAAAAGTGCGTCTGTAACTTCCAACCGGATTATAATCGCCATTTATAAAAGGCGGATTTTTTGGAAACGGATATGTAATATTAGTGTAAATTGGAATATCATAACCTTGCAGTTCCCAGTTAGAAGGCACCTGAATGTTTTTCCAATTGGAATCATTCAAATTGGATGCATAAAAATCCATTGGTCTTTGAGAAGGATTTTTAACAATATTGAATTTCCAGTTTCCATTCAAACTCTGATACAATTCTGATTTTTGAGGATTGTTTGCTCTCAGTTCCGTTTCATTACTAAATAACAAGAAAGAACTTCTGCCTTTTTCTTTTCCTCTGTCCAGAATCTGAGGATTTTCCCATTCATTATTCTGGGCAAAATTATTTTGCAAACTCCAAAACAAAGCAAGTGCTAATACAATTTTTTTCATTTAACTACACAAAGGTTTTAAAATTTAATACTCCAAAATTTATTTCGACCAAGACTATCGATGTCCGACATCGAAATAAAAATCAACTTCACAAATTTAGATAACGACCTATAAGACAAGAGGGGCGCTACAATAAATTAGAAGGGGTATATCAGCATAAACAACCAAAAAGCGAGCTAATTAGGCGATAGTTTACATTATTCATAATTATTAATTCAAAAAATGTTAAACGAAAAAATTATACTTATGCTAAAAAACCATTCTTTTTAATCCATTATTATTTTTTCAAAACAGGCAATTTTTTGACTTCCAAAACCTGTACAGGTTCTGGATTTACTTTTACTAATCCTTCTCCATCTGCCTGACTTACATTTTGAGAAAAAATGTGCAGTTGTTTTTTATCTTTCCAAAGTTCTTTATCCAAATTAGGTTCCCATTGTCCGACTGTAAAACGACTTAAATCTGTTAACTGCCATTTTTTATTTCCTAAATCAGCATAAGCCAATGTGATTTTATTGTCGCGTTCTTCATCTCTAAAAAGCAAATAAAGCATCGATTTATCAACCAAAATCTCAGGACGTGAAATCGGAATTCTTTTAGTTCCGCCTCCGCCTAAACTAAAAGGTTTAATATGAAAATCGGTATTGATTAAATTCCATTTTCCATCAGATAAATACACGACTTTATATTGCGGAATGCCAGTATTGTCCCAATAAGTAGTGATGTATGGATTTCCTTGATTGTCAACAGTCATTGCAGTTTGGTTAATTAAACTGCTGTTTTGTGGTACTTCCCAGGCATGTTCCGCCGTTGCTTTTGTAATTGGTAAAGTGTATTTTTCTCCTGTAGATTTTTGCCATGTTTTTCCTCCATCTGCTGAAAAAGCATAACAAATATCATGGTTCGTTGATACATCCCAGCTTTCTCTCCAAACCCACGAAATGTAAATTCCTTTTTCGCCTATACACATTTGCCAATAAGCACTACGCTGGTTTTCACCATCAAGCAAGTTATTTTGTAATGATGTCCATTGCTGCGTTTTTACATCATAAGATTTCATAACCAAATTTCCTCTTCCAGAAGCACCAGAACGGTAACAAAACAATAAATTTCCATTAGAAAGATTATGAAATTCAGGATACGTTACTTTATTCTCGTCCACACCAGTCATAGCTATTTCTTCACCTAATTCTAAAGAAAACGGTTTCTTGCTTCTCGCATAACGTAAACGTGTATCATGATGATCCCAGCTCACGTGAAGATAACCATCGCTATCAATTGCAATGCTGATATCGTTGTGAGCATCTTTTACATTGCCGCTGTAAGGTGTAATTACTTTATCCCAGTTGTTTGAATTTAGTTTTCGTTTTGCCAAAACCATTCTGCCCTCCGGATCGTAGTAAGCTGTATATTGATTTCCTTTAAACGAGGTCAGTGCACTATTTCTAAAAATAACCGTATTAACAGAATTGTTACTCCAGCCTAAACCTACTTCACTTTCTGTAGTTTTTAACTGGGCATTTACATGAAATGAGAAAAGTAGTAATGCTAAAAATAAACTTGTCGTACGAAATGATTTTTTATTTGATTGAGTATATGAATCGATTTTCATTTTTAAAAAAAGTTAATTCAATGGATTAGATTCCATTAAAGCTATAAGTATTGCTTTATTTTGCTGACACTTTATTTTTGAATTAATAAGTGTAACAACAACACTTCAAATATAGCAAACTTTTTCAAATTATGTAATCTTAATTAAAAAACACAAAAAAATATGTTTTATAAAAAATTACAACAATTATTTTAAGATAAAACAAAAAACACTACCTATACAAAGTATTATAAATATCATGGACTCCCTGATAAATTATCGTTTTGGAATTTAAGATTATTACAAAAGACAGAATCCAAATTTTCAAAAAAAGAAAGTCATTAATTACGGCTGCAAATAATATGGCATGCTGTACAAACATCTCACTGGATTTCCATCTTTGACTGCGGGAATCCAATTTGATGATAATTTTAAAACCCTCTCTAATTCCTTGCCAGATCCATAGCCAAAATCATGAAGAATTTCTATTTTAGATAAGCTTCCATCCTTTTCAATCACCATGTTTGCAAAAACTGCTCCATAAGCTTCATCCTTAACTATTTCCTCTGAAACAACAAAATTCTTCTTTATAAAAGCGTAAAATTTTTGAATACCTTCTGGATATTTCGGTAAAACATCTACTTCACCAGGTTTATAAACTTCATTATCTTCTTTCTTTATTTTATTCTCATTCTTTTCTGTTTTTATTGCTTTCTGAGGTGTAATTGTTTCTTTATTTCCACTTCTTTTAACGGAATCAATTTCTTTAGAAACAGAATCTTCCACCATAGGATTACTCTTATTTTGACAACTAAAAAATAATACAAGACTAAGGGATATCAAAAATATTCTTATCATAGTTTCTGTTTATATTTATTTTCTTAGCTAATATAAATTTATTTCCATTCAATAAAACAACTCCATGCAGTTAAACTTTTTGATATCAAAGGAATAAGTATAAAAAGCTGTCTCTAAAAAACTCATCTACAATTATGGACGTTTAAACAAACCTTTTTAGGACGTTTAAACAAAGTTACCGTTTCTTATTCCCTCTAATTTTGCTTCATCATAACAATTAAAAATTTAAAAAATGGAACAGAATAATTATTACGGAGCATTGCAGCAACCAACAGGTTCTGGATTTAATGCCAAATCAACAACAAATGAAGTGATAAAAGGAATTGATCTTACAGGAAAAACTGCTATTGTAACTGGCGGTAATACTGGGATAGGTCTAGAAACGGTTAAAACACTTTCCGGCGCAGGTGCAGTTGTAATTGTACCCGCAAGAGACATAGAAAAAGCCAAAAGAAACCTCAACGGAATTGCAAATGTAATTATAGAAAAAATGGATTTAATGCAGCCTGATTCTATTGATGCTTTCGCAGAAAGATTTCTGAGATCAAACCAACCGCTTCATTTACTTATTAATAACGCTGGTATTATGTGGGTGCCATTGCGAAGAGATTATCGAGGATTTGAATCACAATTGGCAACCAATTATCTCGCTTTGTTTCAGCTTACGGCTAGATTATGGCCAGCTTTAAAAAAAGCAAACGGTGCAAGAGTGGTTAATGTATCTTCTGGCGGCCATCAATTTTCTGATTTTAATTTTGAGGATCCCAATTTCTTTTACCGAGAATATGAAACTTTACTGGGATACGGACAATCAAAAACTGCTGTTAATCTGTTTTCTATGGAATTTGACAACAGAGCAAAAGCTCATAAGGTACGTAGTTATGCTTTGTGTCCGGGAGCAGTTGGGGAAACAGAGTTGGCAAGAGAAGCACCAATCGACTTATTTCAAAAATTAGGTTATTGCGATGCGGAAGGCAATATACTGCCAGAAGTTGCTGCTTCATTAAAAACCATTCCACAAGGCGCTGCGACAACGGTTTGGGCTGCTACCAGCAAATTGCTTGCTACTATTGGAGGCGTTTATTGCGAAAATGTTGATATAGCCTCTTTAAACTCAAATACAGCTGTTATAGGCGGTATTAAACCTTATTCGCTTGACGAAAAAAATGCCAAACAATTATGGAAATTAAGTGAAGAGATGACTGGAATCAAACTTGATCTTAACTAATATTTGTATCTTTATACCACACTAGCATTATGGACTATCAAGTAAATTACATCAATCCTGAAATTAAACTTTCTAATTATACTGGAAAGCTCTTTAAAACGGAAGCGGCATTTAATGATCATTTGCTCGTGTGGTTAATTTCGGGTGAAACTAAAATCATTCAGGCAGATGAAAGTTTTGTATTTGGTCCTGGAAGTACTTTTTTAATTCCTAGAAATCAGCTGGCAACCATTATCAATATTCCTAAAGACGGACTGCCGCACAAGGCTGTTGCTATGCATTTATCTTCAAAAAGGCTTAGGGAATTTTACGGTCAGGAAAATATAAAATACAAAAATACGGTACCAAAAATTTTCAGTTTTCACAAACATCCTCTGCTCGAAAGCTGTCTGGCTTCTCTGATTCCGTATTTTGAAATGCAGGAGAACTTTCCTGAAAACATTGCATCATTAAAAATCAATGAAGCCATTTCAATTCTTACCACAATTAATAGAGACATTGATTCGATTTTAGCAAACTTTGATGAACCTCATAAAATTGATTTAATCGGTTTTATGGAAAAGAATTTTATGTTTAATATGTCATTAGAAAAGTTTGGTTATTTAACGGGACGAAGTTTGACCACATTCAAAAGAGATTTTCATAAAGCTTTTAATGAAACACCTCAGCGCTGGCTGAGCAAAAAAAGATTAGAATTGGCCTATTATCAACTGATAGAAAAAAATAAAAAACCAGTTGACGTTTATTATGAAATTGGATTTGAAAATTTATCGCATTTTTCATTTGCATTTAAGAAACAATTTGGTCACTCTCCAACCGAACTACAAAGAATAAAAACCAATATTTAATTTTTCATATATAAAAAAAGACGCCTTCTGGGCGTCTTTTAAAATTTATGTTTCTCAGTTGGATTATGCTTTTAAATCGAATCTATCCAGATTCATTACTTTAGTCCAAACTGCAATAAAATCATTTACAAATTTTTCATGGGCATCACTTGAAGCATAAACTTCTGCTATTGCTCTCAACTCTGCATTTGAACCAAAAACAAGGTCAGCACGTGTTCCAATCCATTTAGGCTGTCCTGTACTTCTGTCGTTTCCTGTATACAATTCTTTATCATTAGAAACTGATTGCCACTGCGTGTCCATATCTAACAGGTTTATAAAGAAATCATTTGTCAAATGACCTGGTCGATTTGTTAATACACCGTTTTTAGAACCATCTGTATTAATATCGAGTACACGAAGTCCTCCTAAAAGTACGGTTAATTCTGGAGCCGTAAGAGTCAATAAATTTGCTTTATCGATAAGTAGTTCTTCAGTCTTTACAACCGATTTTGTTTTTCTATAATTTCTAAAACCATCTGTTTTTGGTTCTAGATATCCAAATGATTCTACGTCGGTCTGCTCGGCAGAAGCATCCATTCTTCCAGGCGTAAAAGGCACTGTTGCTGCAATTCCGGCATTTTTTGCCGCTTTTTCGATACCAGCACTTCCTGCCAAAACAATTAAATCTGCCAATGAAACTTTTTTACCATCACTTTGTCCAGCATTAAATTCGCTCTGAATATTTTCTAATTTATCTAAAACCGTTTTTAATGCTGCAGGATTATTTACTTCCCAGTCTTTCTGAGGAGCAAGTCTAATACGGGCGCCATTTGCGCCACCTCGTTTATCCGATCCTCTAAAAGTAGAAGCCGAAGCCCATGCTGTAGCAACTAACTGTGACACACTTAATCCTGAATTTACTATTTTATCTTTTAGTTGTGCCGCATCCTGTTCGTTTATCATGGTATGATTTACTGCTGGAATAGGATCTTGCCATAACAATACCTCTTCCGGTACATCAGGTCCTAGGTAACGTGCACGCGGCCCCATATCACGATGCGTCAATTTAAACCATGCTCTAGCAAAGGCATCTGCAAATTGGTCCGGATTTTCTAAAAAGCGACGCGATATTTTCTCATACGCAGGATCTAATCTTAAAGATAAATCTGTAGTAAGCATTGTTGGCAAATGTTTTTTATTAGCGTCAAAAGCATCTGGAATAATTGGTTCTGCATTTTTCGCTACCCATTGATGTGCACCGGCAGGACTTTTAGAAAGCTCCCACTCAAAAGCAAATAAGTTTTCAAAAAAGTTATTACTCCATTGTGTTGGTGTTTTTGTCCAAGTTACTTCAAGTCCGCTTGTAATAGCATCTGCTCCTTTTCCAGAACCGTAACTATTTTTCCATCCAAATCCTTGCAATTCTAAACCAGCTGCTTCTGGTTCTTCCTGCACATGGTCTGAAGAAGCTGCACCGTGTGTTTTTCCAAAAGTATGACCACCGGCAATTAATGCTACCGTTTCTTCGTCGTCCATAGCCATACGACCAAAAGTATCTCTTATATCTTTCGCCGCAGCAATAGGGTCAGGATTTCCATCAGGTCCTTCAGGGTTTACGTATATAAGTCCCATCTGAACTGCTGCTAGCGGTTTCTCAAGATTTCGGCTATGAATTTTACCGTCTGGATCATCATCTGATGAAACTACTCCATGATCTTTAGGAACGCCATCAGAGCCATCTTTATAACGTTCGTCACCTCCAAGCCATGCCGTTTCAGATCCCCAGTAAACAGATTCATCTGCTTCCCATACATCGGCTCGTCCTCCCGCAAAACCAAATGTTTTAAATCCCATTGATTCCAAGGCAACATTTCCCGTTAAGATCATTAAGTCAGCCCAAGAAATTTTTTGTCCGTATTTTTGTTTTATAGGCCAAAGCAATCTTCTTGCTTTATCAAGGCTCACATTATCAGGCCAGCTGTTAAGAGGTGCAAAACGCTGTTGTCCTGCTCCTGCACCGCCTCGTCCGTCGTGTACTCTGTAAGTTCCTGCACTATGCCAAGCCATTCGGATAAAAAGACCTCCATAGTGTCCAAAATCTGCAGGCCACCAATCTTGTGAATCAGTCATAAGAGCATGTAGGTCTTTTTTCACTGCTTCAAGATCGAGGCTTTTAAAAGCTTCTGCATAATCAAAATCCTTATCCAACGGATTTGATAATAATGAATTCTGCCTCAGGATATTTACCTTTAACTGTTTTGGCCACCAGTCACGATTCTTTGTGCCTGAAGCTGCCTGCTTGTCCATGCTCCCATTATGAAAAGGGCATTTGCTGATGTCATTAGATTGATTGTCCATATTTGAATTTTTTATTTTTTACTAAATTACAAACTAATGAAAGAGAAAATTAAGAGTGTGAATCACAAATAATACTTCCGTAATAGACAAAATCTATTTACAACTCTCATTATAACTACAATTACTTATAAGCTTACTATTGGCTCTAAAAAATATTTTACTCTTGGGAAAAAGTTTTAATTTATATAATATGGTATTACATTATATAAATTTAATAAAAAGAACTCGTTGGGTGAAATAGAATAAAATAACTTCATTCAAAAATTAAAATCTAATTTGATTTACAGAAATCCTTTAATCCAGATGGGTATCAGGAGCGTGAAATACTTTTGAGCATTAATTTTTCACGCAGATTTAGAAAGATTAAAACAGATTTAGGCAGATTTAGGCAGATTTATATCTATGCTGATGTGATAAAATAGAAAAACTACAATTTCACCCAACAGGTTAAAAAGAATCTCTTTATTATAATAATTAGAAAACAGATTATATAGCAAGCTAAATCTTTCAAATTATTATACATTGTCCTTTTGTGTCTTTCTTAAAAGGGAATTATTTTCAAACTCTAAAAAATATACACAAAATACATTACCTGAATTTTTGTGTACGTAAAAACGGACTTAATTACTCCCTCTAAAAATTTTAATTAATGAATTTTACACAGTGAATGATGCAACCACTAATCTATTATTCACTAACTATCAATTCATTAACCTTAAAATTTCAAAAAATGAAAAAAATCTTAAAAGTTACCAGTTTAGTATTTATCGCAGTGCTGGCGTTTAGTTCCTGCGAAAAAGAACAAGATTTGAATGAAACATATAGCATTAACAAAGAAGCTTTCGAAAATACGGACAAGGACGTATCGCAAACTTCCGAAAAAGATGCTGTATCAACTGGCATCACTGCAAAAGGCAGTACCGGAGCTAGAACTATTACTTTACAGACAAATACCTTATCATGTCCCGGCGGTTTGTGTACATCTTATGGTGTCTGGTCAACGGGAGTTTATACTGTTTGGTTCCAAATGAGATTTAACTCTGGATTTTACTGGAGCAGAGGCGGTAAATGCGGTTACGGTATCTTAATTGGCGACCAAAATACCGGCGGTGATCCGGGATGGGACGGAAACGGCGGTAGTGCAAGATTTATGTGGTATTGTCCAAATGGATCAAACAGTGCTAAAGGAAGCGGCGCTTATCTGCAGCCTTATGTTTATTACAGAGATCAGCCTGGACAATATGGTAATGATTTCGGAAAAAAATACTACATACAAGAGAACGTAACGTACAATTGTCAAATATCGGTTAAAATGAATACGGGTTCAAATACTGATGGATACGTGAAATATTATGTAAATGGAACAGAAATATTAAATCAAAAAATTCGCTGGGTAACAAATGACTCTAAACGTAATATTAATGCTGTGAGCCTTCATACATTCCGCGGAGGCAGCCAAGAATATTGGAAAGCTCCTGTTACAAGCTCTATTTATTATCCAAGTGCGTCTTGGGATGCTCTATAATTATAAATAAATCTGTTTGGTTTAAAGACATTTAAGCAAATAAGTCGTAAAAAAGCTCTAAATCAGTGATTTAGAGCTTTTTTTTTTCAATTTTTTATTTAATTTCTTTGAGAATGCTCTCTGCCAGTTTATTATAGTCATTATTGAAATGATGTGAACCAGGTATTTCAATAGTCTTAATACCAGATTCTGAGAAACGATTGCGGGTTTCGGAATCTTCTTCGCTTCCAAAAAAACAAACGGGATTGTAGGCTTTGATTTTCTTCATTTCTGAAATTACATCATAATTATCCTTAGAACTTTCTAAACTCAGCATATCAGCAATATGAATTTCAAAATCAGCTTTTACATCTGGAGAAAAAGCGTAAACACCTTTTAATTTTTCTTTTAATGATTCTGGAAAATTAGCAGCTGCAAAAGGAACAACCGAAGCACCAAACGAATAACCAACTAGTACAAAGGTCTTTTTATTCCATTGCTGCATATAATGTTCTGTTGCTTTTGCTATTGCATTGGCGGTTTCTGATGGGGTTTTGGCGTTCCAAAAATATTTTTGTGCATCGAGCGCTATTACAGGAATTCCCTTTTCTGCCAGAGCTTCACCAAAAGACTGATCAAAGCTTGTCCATCCTCCGTCACCCGAGATTAAAAACGCTACAGGCGAATTTTCGTCCTTATTTTTAGTCGGAATTAAAGTTAAAGGCATTTCAAATGGAAGCGGTGCAAGATGCTGTTGTTTTAATAACGAATTCTGCTCCAATTGTTTTTTTGCATAATTAGGCATACTTAAGACTTCCTTGTAAGCTTCAATGAACTGAGGCAACCAGTTTTTGGTAACTGAGAATCCATGCCCTACTTTGGATAATGATATTAATTTTCCTTGTTTTAGTCCATCCATATATTTTTTTGTATCGGCATAATTACAAACTTGGTCTGTAGTTCCTTGTAATACAATAAAAGGAGCTGTTAATTTTTCTGTTTTCTCCAAATAATATGCCTTCCCTTCCTTTAAGACATGAGAAGTTAATCCAGTTCCATCACACAATGTTTTGTCGGTTTCTATGTCTGGGCAAAATCCTAAAGCAATAGCTCCGCTGAAAGTGTTTGCAGGAGCCTGAGCCAGCATTCCGTATACAAGAGTTGCGCCTGAAGAATAACCAACTAATATGGGTTTTAGATACTGGTTCATTTTTAGCTTTTTCTGCAAAATCATGCTCAGCTCTTCAAAATCTCCGGCTGGATAATAACATTTGACTTTTTGTTTTTTGATGGCTTTAAAATAATGCTGAATATCAATTCCTGCTACTAATGCACCCTGATCGACAATATTTTTCGCCATGTCTACAACACCACTGTTCCAGCCTCCGTCACCCGAAACAAACAATACTACAGCATTTGGAGCTGTCTTAGGTTTATAGATAGTGACTTTACCAAATGCTCCAACTGTGATAGTATCGGCTGCTGATGCAAATGCCTCGAAACAAGAAATAAAAATAGAAAGCGTGAGAATTACAATTTTGTTCATCTTAATTACTTTTTAGCATTATGAAATTAAATTCTACATTTTTTATGATACATTATAATGGAAATTGCGATAAAATAAACATAGAGATTCAACAGAAACAATCGTTGCCACAATCCTTTAAAATGTATAATAAGGCTGGTTTCATCTGAAGAAAAACGAATAGTAAACAACAGCATGGTTATGATTCCTGTAACAAAAACAATCCATGACAATCCATAAAAAAACGGATTCTCTTTTCTTGAAATTACCTTGTGCATAAACAACGGTAATAGCAATGCTGCCAAAAGACCAATAGAGCCAGCTATATCATGCACAATAAAAGAACTGGTCATTTCCCCTCCTATTCTATCGGCTTTAAAAACACCAGAGCCTATTCCTTCTCCCAATCCGTACAACATAATCAACCCTGAAGCAATTTTTACATTTTTAGCATTATTGTCAAAGGCTTTTCTAAACTGAAATCCGAAAAAGACAAACACAATTCCGATAGCTATCCACCACAAAGAAATTATATTGGAAACAGGGCTTATCGAGGCTCCCAAAGAACTCATCGTATTTGTTAACTGACTATATCCAGGATAATAATTTCCTAATACAAACAATATCATAAAATCAGCAATGCAAACTATAATACAAAATACAGCTGTCATCTTAGCCCAATTTAACTGCTTTGCATTCATATTTTTCACAGTTTTTAATTATGGTTTTACCACTTTATTTAAAACTAATGGAGCCTGAAGCAGATCATAATCATGAGAATACACTAAATATTTATTGTACCATATTGGAGAAAATTTTTCCTTAAAATCTCGAAGGCCTTTATAATGCGAAAAGAATTTAATTCGTTCGTAAGCAAACTTCATCGATTTTTCTGGAAAAGTTTCTGCCTCTTCTATTCCGCTCATCGCTGCCAGTCCTAAATTTACTGAGGTACAGCCCTGAGATTTCAAGTACGTAAAAAGTTCCAAAAGAATAAAATCCATAATACCATTGGGCGCATCATTTGTTTTTCTGATCAAATCGTAAGTTCCTTCACCATTGGCATAATCCGGAATTACATTTATAAAAGCGACAATCTTTTCTTCGGCACTTTCGACTGTGATAATGGTCTGCTGTTTGAGTTCTTCCCAATCAAATCTTCCCTGCGAAAAAATGATTTCACGTCTTCCTGTATTAACAAGCCATTCATCGCTTACTGCTTTTATTTTCTGCAGCAATCCATCCTTAATAGGCGCATTATGAATTGTCGCTGTAAATCCTTTTTCTCTTACTTTGCTTATGGCGTTACGAAGTGATTTTTTAGCGCCACCTTCTAAAGTAAATGTATTGAGGTCTACTACTCCTTCCTGACCTATAAATAAACTTTTTTTATGCAGTGAATGAAACAAAGCCAGACTTTCTTCTGGAACCCGATAATAAATGCTTCTTAATCCGTTTTCGTAACAATAAGCATCAAATTCTATGATGCATTGTTTCATTTCTTCATTTGATGCTGCAACAGGATTTTCTAGAACAACAGCAAAATTATCGGTTACGCGATAGGCTAGAAAAGACTTCTTATCTGCTGTAATATAGATAAGTTTATCATCGTAAGTTTTAAAATAATCTAGAGAAGAGTTCCCGTACTGTTTTACAAGTTCATCAGCTGTTACAAAATCATCTTCAACCACTTGCTTCTTGACTGTATAAGGGCGGATCAATGCAAAAATTAAAAATCCTAACGACACAAATCCGCAGATATTTATAGAGAGTAAAAAGCGTCTCGCAAAACGATCTAAAGGCACTAAATCAGAACTTCCGATTAAAAAATAATTCTGCATTCCGTATCGAATCGATTCAAGCCAATTAAAATCAATATTAAAATGTTTTTTATCCAGAAAATAAAAACCTAAAATACTGTATACCAACACCGCTGCAATGCTGATTAAAACCGTTTTTAAGCCAATACTTTGCAAATGTGAATTGCTCTTTATATAATATTCTTTTCGTGTAAAAATCAAAGTAAGAAGAACTAACAAGGCAATTGAAGCTTCTTCATAATCAATTGCTTTAGTAAGATTTCCAATAATAGAAATTCCAGTCAAGAAAACTGCAAACCACCACGCAGTACGCAATCCTTTGAGCATAAAAGCGGCATTTACGAGCATAAATAAACCAGCAGTTATCACAAAATAATTTGACACTTTAATGGCCGAAATAGGAATAACATTTTCTAAGACATGCAGACGTTCTGAAATTGCAGGAGTCAGCACCGATACTATATTTATCAATCCTAAAATGAAAAGTAGAAAAGAAGGCACAACTCGCATTAATAGTTTGTTTGCACTGAATAGAAAAAGTGATGCACCTGCCAATAACGGAATCCAAAATTCAAAAAAACGATACAAAAAAGTAATCGCTATAGCGTTGACATTTTCAAATCCATACTGAATAAGTATAAAACTCATTGAAATTTCGATGGCTCCAAATCCTCGAAGAAAAGGAGAAACAATCAAAAATATAACTGAAATAATATATCCCATTGCAGCTGCTGCTAATGAAGGAGCAAATCCCAGTGCAATCATTGCCACGTATAAATGTGCAATTCCAACAAACTCAATAAGCACAGAATAAAAAACAACCTGCAGGAACTTCCTTTTAATTATTTTGTTGTTTCTGAAATCATCAATAAATATTTCTGCTGAAGGAGAAAACTTTAATATCAAACGATAAATAGCTCCTTTCGCGATAATCGAATTGTAAATAAAAAAAACAAGAATGCTTAATCCCACAATTGCTGTAAAAGCGTACCATTCTCCAGATCCTACAGTTCCCTGAAACAATGAATAAATCAAAGCCGGTATGGCTACAATAATCACCGAAAGAATCCCTACAAAACCATATATCAGAGAAGCAAAATGAATTTGAGTAGGTTTAACACCGCTCTTTTCAATAGGTTTGGTAAAAAATGCTAAAGAAGAAATGCCGCCTGCGGGCAAAAAAACACTCACGAAATTTCGTTTAAGAAAGAGAATAACGGCCTGTTTAAAGGAAATTTCGCTCTGAACTGCTTTAAAAGAAGCAAAATACATTAATGCCTGAAGCACAATATAAAAGGCTGCAAGTGCAATACCGCATACAACCCAAAAACTTTTGGTATCTGCCAATACATTATTTACCTCTTTTAATTCTGAATTTTCATGTTTGATAAACCAGATTCCAACTCCTATAAAAAAAATGGTGAGTATAAACTGTCTGATAATTTTATCATTTTCACGTAAAAAAGAAATTCCTTTTCTTTCTTTAAAAGAACTCAAAAACCTTTTGGAAACGGCTACTATTTTCATACTTATGCTACAGATAGAATAATTTATTTATGAAAAAAAACACAATAGAACTTATATAAATGTACAACATTTTTGAATTAAATTTTAATTAGTTATTTGAAAAACAGCAGCATTATAAACCTTAAAAATCAGAAAGAAAAAAGGCATCATTTTTAATGACGCCTTCTATACTATTTATATTAATTTAATCTGAACATTTATGGAACCAGAACAGCTCGTCCTTTGATTTGTCCATTACGCATTCTATCATAGACTTCATTTGCCTGCTCCAAATTAAACTTTTCAATTTCGATATGGATTTTTTTCTGTCTTGCCAGTCCTACAACTTCCATCAATTCGGTACGAGATCCCCAATACGGATTAGTCATGGTAACTCCAAAAGGCAGTCCATTCATGCTGTATTGATAATAGCCACCTCCTAAACCAACAATGGTAAGATCACCATCCATTCCAACAACTTTTGTTCCTAGTTCAATGGTTGGTGTAGCTCCAACGAAATCCAGGATCACTTTAGCTTTTTTCAGACCTGTAATTTTTAAAATTTGTTCTGCAGCATCTGCATCTTTTGAATTAACCGTATAAGCAGCACCTAATTCTTTAGCAAATGCCAGCTTTTCTTCTGTTACGTCGCAAGCAATTATAGCAGCACCCGAAGTTTCTCTTAAAATCTGAATCGCCACGTGTCCAAGTCCGCCTACTCCTATAACTACTACATATTCATCTGGCATAAGTTTAGGAAGTGATCTTTTAATAGCTGAATAGGGCGTTAATGCAGCATCCGTCAATGGTGCCGCAATTACAGGGTCTAAATCAAAAATAGGCACTAATAATCTTGAGGATGGTACCAGCATATATTCGGCCATTCCACCGTTTAGTCCAAGTCCGCCGCCATAACCTAATTCGCTTTGATGGTCACAGTAATTCTCTTTTGACTGCTGGCAGGGTTTGCAATGTCCGCATCCCCATGGTCCATAAACCAGTACGGCATCCCCTTTTTTGTAATCTTTTACAGTGTCTCCGACAGCTTCAATCCAGCCTGCATTTTCATGTCCAAGGGTGAACGTAAGATCTCCAACTGTTCCTTCGTCTATGATATGCAAATCAGAATGACAAACTCCTGCTCCGCCAATTTTTAACAAAACCTCATCTCCTTTAGGAACTGGTTTTTCTAAATCATTCACAACTCTCACATCTTTATGTCCAAAATAACGTACTGCTTTCATAATTATATTTTTTCATTGCTTTAATATGAAACAATGTACACCAAAATGCTGGGATTTAAAAGAATGTACCTTTTAAACTTATGTTAATAATAGCGCTAAACTATATTTAATTATTTTACAGAACATTTTGCCTTCAAATACACCATTCTTAAGCCATAACTCCAGTCGCATTAAGCATTAAATTATGTAATTCTATGTTTTGTACAAAAGGTTTCAAAAGTTCACTACCCGGACCATACATGGCCAGTTCTACATAATCTCCTGAATGATCCATACTGATCCAACCCACATTATTGTGTTTTTTCTGAATTTCTGAATAGGCCTTAAAAGGCAGTTTTTTATAATTGTAAAGCCCTGTTTCCTGTTTTTCAAGCCCAGAATAGAAGCTTAACAGATGTTTAGCTTCTTCATCCGTAAGGCTGATTTTATTGGTTTGGTAAATCCAGTCTTTTATTTGCTGCAGATTAAAATCGGCATGAATAGCGTTTAATATATATTCGTTTGTGTATTTGTAATTGGCAATGCTGTTGAAATTTTCTACTGCTTCTTTTCCGTATATAAGTCCCGGATTTGCATTACCGTGATCGGTTGTGATGATCACTAAAGTCTCTTTATCTTTTTCTGCAAAATCAATAGCTGTTTTTACTGCTTCATCAAAAGCCAGCTGATCGTGTATTAGAGCCGCAATATCATTGGCATGCGCTGCCCAGTCTACCTTTCCTCCTTCAATCATCAGAACAAAACCATTTTCGTTATCTTTCATCTGATTGATTGCTGCAGCACTCATTTCTGCCAGAGTTGGCGTATTTTGCAATTCAGCGATATTGTTTTTGTCAATGGTATATGGAAGCGCACCAGAAGCAAAAACACCTAACGTCTTCTGTCCTTTTTTAATACTTTCTAAATCTGATTTTTCTTTTAAAACCTGATAGCCTTTCTGCTCATAAATTTTATAAATGTCTTTTTTGTCTTCTCTTTTTGAAGCATTAAAAAACTCATCGCCACCACCCATCATAACATCCAATCCCAGATCTGCGTACATTTCTGCAATTTCGTTTTCGGCATTTCTGCTGTCTGAGTTGACACAAAAACCAGCCGGAGTAGCATGTGTTATCGTTACTGTAGTAACACAGCCCGCTTTTTTACCTGCATTTTTAAATTTCTGCCATATCGGAAGGTATTTTTCACCATTTGGCCCAATATTCAAAACACCGTTTTTAACTCGATGCCCACCTCCAAAAGAAGAACTTGCGGCAGCCGAATCGGTTACTGCTGAACTTGCCGATGCAGTATCCATTAAAGCTCTTGAAACTTTATTTTCGGCATACAGATTCATCCAGTTTCCATTTTTTCCTAAAATGTTCTGAGAATACAGATTCGCCATTTGAAGCGTTCCAGAACTCATTCCGTCGCTTATCAGAAAGATTATATTTTTTGCTTTTTTGCCTTTTTTAGCTATCGCTTCTAAATCATTGGAAAGAATAACCGAAGGACTAAGGGTAAAAAGTCCTGTTAATACTGTAGTGCCTTTTAAAAATCTACGCCTGTTCATGTATGGATTGTTTTGAATATCTTGTAAATTAAGATACTTTTTACTAATTAATGAAACTTTGTTGCGTTAATTAATTATTATTTTTTTGTTTTACAAACCAGTTTAAGAATCTCGAATTAATTTCCTCAATAAAACAAGTCACATATTTAGCTTGCTTAAGATTTTCTTAAAACACCACCCATTTATTAAGATTAAATATAAATAATAAATTACTTTTGCGTGACAAATATAATCCACGCAAAATTTTAATTTATGTATCGAATTTTTAAATGTTTTCTAGTCTTTTTTCTAGTAAGCATCACTTCTGTTTATGCCCAGTCAACAGGTACTATTACTGGACAGATTAGCTTAGTTGACGGTCAGCCGTTTGCCTCTACTTCAGTTTCTATTATCGAATTAAACCGTTCTACTCTTACAGATGAACAAGGTAACTACAGTTTCAAAAATATTCCCGCTGGAAATTACAGAATCAAAATTCAGGCATTAGGAACTGCTGAGAAAGAGATTGAAACAACTGTAAATGCTGGAGAAACTGCTGTGGTAGATTATCAGCTTCCTAAAGAAAATGTTATGGCATTGCAGGAAGTTACAGTTTCTGGTTCTGTAAACCGATTTTCAAAAAAAGAAAGTAAATATGTTGCTCGTTTACCGCTGAAAAACCTTGAAAATCCACAGGTTTATAATACGGTTTCAAAAGAAGTAATCATGGAACAATCTGCTGTTGATCTTGGAAGTATTTCTAAAAATGTACCTGGTGCTGGTATTCCAATGATTGCCAATCAAGGACGTGTTACTTTCCGTTCTCGTGGTTTCGAAACAGAACCAAACGCACGAAATGGTGTTGCTGGAGCAGCATTCTCTTCTATTGATCCAGCGAATTTAGAGCGTATTGAAGCTATCAAAGGACCATCTGCAACGCTATTTGGTGCTAGTGTAGCTAGTAGTTATGGAGGTGTTTATAACCGTGTAACCAAAAAACCGTATAATGATTTTGGCGGTGAAGTATCTTTTACCGGAGGAAGTTATAATTTCAACCGCCTTGTAGTTGATGTAAACACGCCAGTAAACGAAGATAAAACAGCTTTGTTCCGACTTAATGGAGCTACAACACAACAGAAAAGTTTTCAGGATCTTGGTTTTAATAAAAATATCAGCATTGCTCCTAGTTTTTCTTATCAGATTACAGACAGACTTTCTCTTTTACTGGATGTGGAATTTGGACAGGAAAAAGGGACTTCTGTAGTGCGTTTTAATCCTTTCAACAGAAGCAATACCACAAGATCTATTGTAGATATCGCTTTTCCTTACGAAAGAACTTTTATGAGTAATGATTTGGTTTACAATACACAGATGCTGAATATTTTTGCTCAAATCAATTACAAAATATCAGAAGAATGGACTTCACAAACTATCGTTTCAAGAGCTCGTTCTACTATCGACGGTTATATTACGGCTATTAATGCCTTAAGTGATACAACAGCTAGAGTTCAGGTTATCAGTGGAAACACGAATTTCATTGCAACAGATATTCAGCAGAATTTTATTGGTGACTTTAAAATTGGACAATTCAGAAACAGAATTGTCGCAGGTTTAGATTATTACAACAATTACAACGATTTTGATCGTTTAACAATCACCACTCCTGCATTTGATTTTACAAATCCCCCAGCAAATTCTGGTGCTAACAAACAAATGGTAGACAACCTTGCAGAATCTGGAAGCGGAACATTACGTAAAGAAAAAAACAGAGACAATACGTATGCTGTTTATGTATCGGATGTTTTTAATGTAACGGATAGATTATCAGCAATGGCCAGTCTTCGTGTAGACCGGTATGAATATTTAGGTGTTTACAATATTGCCACTGGAGTTACGGCAGGCGGACTTGGTGCAAACGGTACTTCTGCGGGTCCTTACAACCAGACTTCGCTTTCGCCAAAATTTGGTGCTGTTTATGAAATCAGTAAAGATCATTTATCTGTTTTTTCTAACTACATGAATGGATTTTTAAATAAAAGCGGACAGGCTCTTGACGGAACCGCTTTTAAACCTGAAGAAGCTAACCAGTTAGAATTTGGTGTTAAAGGTGATGTTTTCAACCATCGTTTAGTGGGAACTATCAGTTATTATGATATTAAAGTACAAAACTCGCTTAGACAAGATCCAAATGATACAAATTATTCTATCCAGGATGGAACACAGCAGAGCAAAGGTTTTGAAGCTGAATTTACGGCTAACCCTTTTGATGGTTTAAATATTATTGCAGGATATGCTTACAACGATAGTAAATATACCAAAGCAGATACTTCTGTTAATGGATTACGCCCTGCCCTTTCTGGTCCAGCTAATACTGTAAATTTATGGCTGAGCTATCGTGTCCCAGAAGGAAAATTCCAAGGATTGGGAGCTGGTTTTGGCGCTAATTACGGAAGCATGTCATACGTTATTAATACACAAACAACCAAAGTGACAATTCCAGAATATACTCTTTTAGATGCGGCTTTGTATTACGATCAGCCTAAATACAGAATTAGTTTTAAAGTGAATAACCTGACTAGCGAAAAAGCTTGGAATGTGAGACTTACACCTCAGGCTCCAGCACAATTTTTAGGCAGTTTTGCTTTGAAATTCTAATTATTACTTAATAACTAGTTAGACTAAAGACTGTTCTTATGGGCAGTCTTTTTTCCTTATAAAAAAATAAAAATTACCTAAGTCTATTTAAACCGCTTTCTTTTAGATGAAAAATATATTTTTAATAAAGTTTTGTATTTTCTGCTTCTATCTTTTTAGCCCAAAAGTAATGGCAAGTGCTTATTGGATTGATGTAAAAGGCAGTAACAAGATTAATGCTCCCGTAACAATTGAATTGTGTTACGGCAGTATGGATGAATATGGCGTAAGACATAGAGATATAGGAAAAGAGCTAAAGCTTGCTGGAGATTTTTTGATTTATATCCTAAATCCTGACGGAACAAAACAAAACCTAAATCTTACACTTCAAAAAGACTGCTGGTCTGCCTCTTTTACTCCAAAAAGTGAAGGCCAATATCGAATTATCGGAATTAACGATAAACATCCTGTTATAGATCGCTCTGCTTCGGGCGGCGAAAATGTGCTGCCAATAGATTATATAGCAGCTGCATATAGTATTGGCAACGGAATTGTCTCTGATAATGTTCCTGTACAGAAACTTGATCTGATTTCTATTTTTGAAAATGGAAAAGTTACGGTAAAAGCATTTTTGGATGGAAAACCTTCAAAAGCAGGAACCAAACTTCGTATTTTTAATCCTGAAAACTGGGAAAAAGAACTTGTCTTAAATAAAGAAGGAGAAGCTGTATTTTATCCAACAATGAAAGGATTATACATTATCAGACAAGATTGGATAGAACCTATTTCTGGTAATTATAAAGAAGTAAAATATACTAGCAAACGCCATCATTGTAATTATTATTTACTATATCAATAAATAAATGCTATTATTTTTTTTATAGTAATACCTTAAATGAAACAAAATTATTTCTGTAATTCAAGTTGATATCTTGTTTAATTTTATCTAGCAATTTCGAGAATGCAGCAAACTAATAAATTTGAATTTATTAATTTTGTTGCATGAATCAAAAATCAACCCGTCCAATTTCAGAGTTTAACAATGAACTTAAACTGAAAGGATTCAAAGCCTTTCAGATTGAGGATGACAGCAATGCTACCCGCGTTTACAGTCGAAAAGACTTTTTTAAAATCTGCCTCACTACAGGACATAGTAAAATACATTACGCAGATAAAAGTTTTGACCAAGACGGAACTATTCTGTTTTTTGGCAATCCTAATATTCCGTATTCATGGGAAACTATTTCTACAAAGTATGTAGGCTACACAATACTTTTTTCTGAGGATTTTTTAAAAAATTCAGAACGCTCAGAAAGCCTGCAACAATCTCCTTTTTTTAAAATCGGTGGAACACCAGTTCTAAGCATATCAGAAGAACAAAGAATTTTCCTCAATTCTCTTTTTCAAAAAATGATTGATGAACAAAAAAGTGATTATGCCTTCAAGGATGAATTAATACGAAATTATATTAATCTAATAATTCACGAATCTTTAAAACTGCAACCTTCAGAAAATTATAATGTTAGTAAAAATGGAACTGCCAGGATTGCTTCTGTCTTTTTGGAACTTCTTGAAAGACAATTTCCAATTGAAAGCGCTGATAATCCACTTAAACTGACAACAGCACAGGATTATGCTCAAAACCTGCATATTCATGTCAATTATTTAAATCGTGCCGTTAAAGAAATCACTGGCAAGTCTACGACAACACATATCACAGAGAGAATTACAGCAGAAGCAAAAGCTCTTTTACAGCACACCGATTGGAATATTGCTGAAATTGGATATGCCCTTGGTTTTGCATACCCTACATACTTTAATAATTTTTTTAAGAAACATACGGGAACCAACCCCAAAGCGCTAAGAGACATCGAGTTTTGAAATTCTTAATTTTTAGTTTGATATTCTTTAACGGCGCCATTAGGTGCCGTTTTACTTTTGTACTATAATTTAAAATATAATTAATTATGAGAATACCAGTATTTATAGCTGTGTCTTTACTATTTATAGGACAGGCATTCGCACAAAAAAAAGAATCAGTTCAAAGTAA
The DNA here is from genome assembly GCF_042431625.1 of Flavobacterium procerum. Taxonomy (NCBI): domain Bacteria; kingdom Pseudomonadati; phylum Bacteroidota; class Flavobacteriia; order Flavobacteriales; family Flavobacteriaceae; genus Flavobacterium; species Flavobacterium procerum. The sequence continues at coordinate 425,737 of NZ_JBHLYW010000022.1, forward strand.
AAAAAACATGAGAAAAGAACAAGATCAATATACATTTCACTTAAGTGATAAAGTATCGAGACAAAAAGTAAAATTTAAAAACCGTTATGGAATAGAACTTTCAGGAGATTTATATCTTCCAAAAAATCCGCAGACAAAATTACTGCCAGCATTAGCTGTAAGTGGTCCTTTTGGCGCTGTTAAAGAACAATCTTCAGGACTATATGCCAATCAAATGGCAGAACGTGGATATGTAGTCTTGGCATTTGATCCTTCTTATACAGGAGAAAGTGGCGGCGAGCCTCGCAACATTGCTTCTTCTGATATTAATACCGAAGATTTTAGTGGCGCTGTAGATTATTTAGGATTACAAAAAAATGTAGATCGAAACAAAATAGGCATTATTGGAATATGCGGATTCGGAGGCTTTGCATTGAACGCAGTTTCAATCGACAAACGAGTAAAAGCAGTAGCAACAACAAGCATGTATGACATACCACGAGTAGCATCAAAAGGATATTATGATAAATTAAATTTAGAGGAACGCACCAAAATAGTAGAACAGATGAGTTTACAGCGTTGGAAAGATGCAGAAGCTGGTAGAAGTGAATATGGAAATTGTCCAAATCCGGATACTATAAAAGGTGATGAACCTCAATTTATAAAAGATTATTATGATTATTATAAAACAGAACGAGGTTTCCATAAACGTTCAATAAACTCAAATGCTGCCTGGACAAAGACAAATGGTTTCTCATTAATGAATATGCCAATACTGAACTACATCAAAGAAATATCTCCAAGACCAATATTGATTATTGCTGGCGAAAATGCTCATTCAAGATATTTTAGCGAAGATATTTACAAAGTTGCAGCCGAACCAAAAGAACTTTTAATCATAGCTGATGCTGTTCACGTTGATTTATACGATAAATTAGAAAAAATTCCATTTGACAAATTGGATACTTTTTTTAGAAATAATTTAAAATAGTTGGCCTTAATGTTTTCTAATTTAAACTATAATGAATACAAAAAAAGATAAAGAAGATATTTTTGAACAGCTTTTGAATGGTGAAACCATCTCTCCATCTAATACTCAAGCACATCGCCTTCTCGAAGAATGTTCTGCCACAAAAAAGAAACTTCTTATTTTAAATAATGCAACTGATCCTTCAGTAATCAGGTCTATCTTAAATGAGATTACCATGAGTGAAATTGACCAGAGCACTACCATATTTACCCCAATAAACATTAATTATGGTAAAAATATCAGAATAGGAAAAAACGTCTTTATCAACTTTGACTGCACTTTATTGGATTTAGGCGGCATAACTATAGAAGATCATGTTTTGATTGCACCGAGAGTCAACATTCTTTCTGAAGGGCATCCTATTTGTCCTCAAAACAGACAATCATTGGTTCCGGGCGCTGTTCATATTAAAAAAAATGCTTGGATTGGAACCGCAGCAACTATCCTTTCTGGTGTGACTATTGGAGAAAATTCAATAGTTGCAGCTGGAGCGGTAGTTACAAAAGATGTTCCTGATAATACAATAGTTGGAGGTATTCCTGCAAAAGTTATCAAAAACATCTCCAAATAAAATGAAAAAAATAATCTTCGGTAACGACTCTGTTTTTCAATCTAAAATCAATGATTTTAAATTATTCTTCTCACCACTTTGTAGGCGTATAGGCCATAACTAAATAATTGTTTATTTTTTTACTTAGATTATACCCTGACTAAAGCCGTTTCAAAATTAAACATGAAACGGCTTTTTCAGTTTTGACGCTCAAGCTTTAGATGATAGAAGAAAAACTTTCTATCTATTTTTCAGTGTATCAACTTTTCTTTGATCAACGGGTATGTTTAAAGTATCTTTTCGTCTAGATCGTCTGCGTTCTCTTACCTGTAAGTTGTTCAAATTGCTTTCCTCAGCTAAAGTGTCATCCTCTTTAAATTTACCTGTAGAAATTTTAAAATCATCTGCAGTACCTGTAATTTTCATTGGAACATTAATAAGTCCCATTGGTGGAAGACCTAATCGGAAACCGACATTTATTTTACCGTCCATTGTAACCTGACCTTCAAGCTTTCCTCTAAAACCAGCCATTTTCATAGTAGTCGGCGTAATCGTCATTACATTATTTTTAATGACAGAATGTATGGCAATCTTATTAAATGAAGCTTTTTCTAAATCGGCTGCATCTGCTTTTTGAGCGACATGATTCAAAATTTTAAAGTTTTTAAATTTAATATCTTCCAGAGTCAATGTTCCTTCGCCATCAATAGACTTAAAATCAATATTCATATTTTGATCAATACTTCCTCCAAGTTTATAATCAACAGACACTAGACCATAAGCATCTTTTGCCATGCTTACCAATTCTGCAAAGATTGGAATTTCTGCGTAAGCGCGCTGAATATCAAAATTGCTGGCCTTAAAATTCGCATTGTATTTAGCCAACACACGGTTCTGCGCTTTATAATCTCCCGTCATTTCTATTTTGGTTCCCGCCATATTAAAACCTGCCTCAGTTATCTGAACTTTTCGTTCATTAACAATCAGATTTCCAACAAAATCATTAACCTTATAAGTATCAAACTGAAGATCATGAACTTTGGCTGTAATTTTTAAATCGGCTGTATTCGGAATTCTTATTACGTAGTTTTTATTTTTAGGATTGTCTTTTTTAATAACAGTATTTACAGTAGTAGAATCTGCTTTTTGAGCGGCTTCTTCTTCGGCTTTTTGGTCTGTGTATTTTGCAATCATATCAAAAAACTCATTCGCATTGATATGATTACTAGACAATTCAATATCAGCTTTAAGCTTTTCATTAGATTGATGCAAGTACTTTCTATTAAAAAGATATCGCAAAACATTGTGAATGTATCCGTTTAACACAATATCCGATTTACCGTATGCCGCGTTAAAGTCTTCAAAACGCATCTTATCCTTAAAAAACTTAAATGTTCCTTTAGAAATTTGAAACGTTTCCGGAAACATTGCGCTTTTGATTACAATGTTTTTAGCTTCGAGTTTTCCGCCATTTTTGATATTATCATAATTTTTGGCATCCAAATCTTTTTTAGAACCTTTTGCCATAAGATTGGTCTGAATTATTCCAGAAACAGTAACATCTTTAATTGGGAATATCTGTGTCAATTTGCCTACATCTAATGTTCCCTGCGTTTTGATATTATAAACTAAATCATAAAGATTACTGACTTCTCCCTGCACTTTAAGAGGTGATCCTGCTAGAACAAATTCTGCTGGTTGCAGTTTTACATTCAAATCTTCTCCCGTACCATTATTACTGGTTATTGCAGCACTTACATTGATGTTCTCAATAGGAATATTCGGGAATTTTAATGATTTTAGATAGCCGTTTTTAATATTTACAATTGCTTTTGATGATGGATATTTCTTCTGCTTACGGTTTAAAATTCCATGCATACTTACTTTTAAGTTCAGATTTCCCTTGACTTCCAAACTGTCTAAAGGATAAAATTTATGTATCGTCGCTAAATTGATTTTAGACTCTAATTCTGTATCTACTGTAAAAGGATATAATTTATGAAGTTCAAAGCGCCCTCGAACAAAATTATCCAGAGCTTCTGCATTCAGATTGGTTACTTTACCTGAAATATTACGTATAATACTGTCTTTTGCCGTTAAACTAAGATTTAGGTTAACATTTTTTACAGCCTCGTTTTTATTAGCATTTTTTAAATAGCCATTTTTTAAGCTCAGATTTAGCTGAAACTTCGGAATACTTTTAATTATCGTATCAACTTTATTCAAGCGTGGACTAAACCCTAAATCTCTTAAAAATATTCCATCGGCTTTTAAGTCAACTGCAACGTCTCCGCGAATGTCATTCTCATTCAGATTTAGAGCTTCTTTAAATTTAGCAGCATCTAAATCTGCTTTTATTGCCGTTTTAATCTTCAATTTTTTAAAGCCTTCTGAATGAAAATTAATTACTGTTTTCTTTTTATCAAGATTAAACGAAAGATTGTCTAAATCAAATTTTAATTTATTGATATCTAAATCTCTAATCAAAGCTTTTGCCGAAATATTGATGTCTTTTACCGGTTCTTTAATTTTTTTATAAGCAATTGTACCGCTATTAATTTGTAAATCTGCCGAAACTACTGGTTTTTCTGATTGATCCTGCATGTATTTACCTCGCGCAAAAATTCCGAAATTGATGTTTCCTGTAATAATCATTTGTTCACGCCATTCGTCATAAGCAGGCGGCACAAGTGACAACATCTCTTCTAATGTTGAATTTTTAGAATGCATGCGCAAATCAAAATCGTACCCGCCTTTTATGAAAGCAAAATGACCATTAAAAGAGAAAGGAAAGTTTTTAATACGGATTGAGTTTCGTTCAAACTTAAACTTCAGTGCTTTCGTATCTATATAAGTTACAATTTCAGCGTTTATTGGTTTGCTGCGAACATAATCGACGCCCGCCACGCTAAAATCAAACGACTTTATTTTTACATTAGAATTAAGATCAAAAAAATCTGCACTTAAATCTCCTGTACCTTTATAGTTAAGTTCTTGAACTTTAAACTTTAAAAGAGTACTTTTATCATTATATGAGACATTCGTTTTATTTATAACAACCTTCTTAATTTTAAATTCAGTTTGAGTAGTATCTGCCGAGGGTTTAGAAGGTTTTACAATATTGAAATTTGCATTCCCTTTTGGGTCAATTTCAAGATTTAAATTGGCATCATCCAAATAAACAGCATCTAAAACTATTTTGCCTTTTAAGAGGCTATAAAAATTAACTCCAACGGCTGCAGCTTCTGCCTTAACAACATTAGATGAAGCAAATTGCGCTTTTTTGTTTACTATATTTACGTTTTTAGCGTAGACAATCAATGCCGGAAAATGTTTGAAAACAGAAAGTCCGATTTCGTCAAAACGTACTTCTGCATTTAGATTTTCATTAGCAATGCTTTCTATTTTATCTGTTATTTCATCTTTAAAAAAATAAGGAATAATGGTGAGTACTAGTACTAAAAGAAGCACTAGAGAGGCGATAAAAATTGCAGTTCTTTTTAAAAACTTCTTAATCATTATTTGTGGCTTATATTTTAACATTTTAAAAATAGAGATTTAATGACGACTGATAATTATTGGATAGAATATTAACTCAAAAATAACAATTCCTTCTGCTCGATTTTAGTGGCAAAAATAGACAACAGCCTTCTTGAATTGGGCAAATGCATCTTGTTCTTCACGTCGACGCGTTTTACTAAACAAGGTCCAAGTCGAACAATTTATAACACTTACCTTCATAAAACCGAAAGACAAAATAACGATTGAAGCAGACGAATTTGATCTGGATTCGTACTTGTCTTTTGGAAATGTATAAGACTTTACCTGACTCCAATATTTCTTTTTATTTTCTTGATTATTTACAATAAATCTTTCGTGATCTATATGCACGCTGATTCTGCGCAAATTCAGCATAAAAAATACTTTTATAATAAGCACCATAAAAAAGTGAAGACAAAAGAGGTAAACAACTGTAGAGAGCCATGTTGGGAATTGTTTTTGCATAATAGGCTCTAAATAAAAACAAAGCTTTGCAAAACCAATAACAAAAAAGAAAATTAACGGAATAGAATAAATGAGGTTTATATAACGAAAAGAGCTAAAGTGTAAAGTCTTTGGGACTTTGAGACCATCCTGCATTTATTTTTTTGTTTAAGTTAATCTTCTAAACGAAAGTACAAAAAGAAATATTCAAACAAAAACCTAGTAGTTATTCTAATCGAAAACTATTTCTTGAAGTAGTTCAAGTTTCTACTCATTTATACGAAATAACTTTGCTATGTAATCATCTAAATATCAAAACAATGAAAATAGTTATTATCGGAGGAACAGGCTTAATTGGAAGTCAGGTAACCCATCTTTTAAAAGATAAATATGAAGTTATTGTAGCATCTCCAAATACGGGAGTGAACTAAGATAAAGCCTTATTATTTTAGATAAATCTCATTTTGACAAAAGCCGTTTCAAAAATTAATCCTGAAACGGCTTCTTTATTTTTTAGCAAATCAACAACAATCGATATTCTCCTTCGTTTTCCCTTGGTGCTCTATGGATACAAGGCAAAACTTGTTGTTTCGGATGATCAACAGCCAAACGCCAAAGATGCATTAATCCTAAATTGATAGGTTCTGCGTCTGCATGAATCTGATAATGCAGATCAAAATAATTATCTTTTAAAAAGCTTTCGAATGCTGAGTCTGGCCCATCATGCAATGCTCTTAGCTTTTCTCGAATTTCTGGAATTAAAATTTTCTGTTCTGCCTTTGAATTAGCAACAATATCACTTGCCGCTCCGTGGTAGGTACATAAAAAAGTATCGGTTGCAATAGGAGAACGATCAACATGAAAGGAATACACATCGGTGGATATGAAATCAAATTCATCATCACGTTCATAACACTTCAACAAATTAAGAGAAGGCAAAGCTCCAAAATCAGTTAATAATTGTAAATCTTTTAAGATAATTTCCCTCGCTATACTCCCCTTTTCTGATAGTTGAAGCGCAAGTAGATCTTCGGGGTAAACTTCTGTAATATTTTCTTTTAAACAAAGTTTTTTTACAATCTCATTAAAATCACCATCCAAATTTCTGCACCAACATAACGCATTAGTTTCTCCCCTGAAATCGGTATTTACAAGCTCAGAGAAAGTAGATACGACACCAATTTGGCTGTTGCCAAAAAATATATTACTCACTTTCAGATATTAAGAAATTAGACTTCATTCGTTACAAAAATAGGCAATAGAAGTCACTTACTACGTTTTATAACTTTGACTTTTTGAGTTTGATGCTCTGGCTGGCCACAAAATCATTACTGTTGGCAATGACTTCAAACTAACTAAATGAAAATAAACAGTTTAACATCTTCATTTAATCAAATCCATAAAATGTGTTTTTGTTTCTGTTTTAATTATATACCAAGAGACATCAATACATAAAAACTGATTTCCGACGAAATATCGTTGGCAATCAATTTTATGAAATTTTAATTTTACATACATAATTATCGATACCTTCGTACAGCCAAAGCCAGATTAATTATTTAAAAAGATGTTGCGTAACCCTTTCAAAACATTTTTAATACTCCTTGTTTTCCTGACAATTGGAGATGTTAATGCTTTGTCTCCTTTTAAAAGCAAAAAACAAGTAGATACGGTTGAAAAAACTCTAGTTCCAGCAACCGATACTTGGCACGAACCGCCTTACACCGAGCTGCAAGTAATAAAAGCTGAAAAATCATTAGATGCAATACCTGCTTCTATCAATAAAATACAAATATTATTGCAATTAAGCGATTGGTATCAGGAATCTTTTAATAGTCCTAAAGCGTTAGAAATGGCTTTCCAATATGCCGAAAATGCTCTTTTTATTAGCAAATCACTTCATTCTGATATTTACGCTGGAAAATGTTATCTACAGCTTTCCATGTTGTATCAATTGAAAAATGATAATTTAATGATAGAAGTTATTGCCAGAAAAGCAATCGCGGTATTAAACAAAACAAATCAGATAGACGATCTGGCTGAGTCTTGGGTAATGGTCTGGTCTGCAAAAATGCGTACCAGTTCGCCAATCTCACAACGATTGAATCCAATTTTCAAAGCTGCTTCTTTATTTGAAAAATCAGGCAACAACAGGAGAATCGGCGATTGTTATAGAGAAATCAGCGAATTGTACTTTTCTTACTCCGATTTTGACAATTCGATAAAGTTTCTCAAAAAGGCCATTTTCTATTATAAAGCAGCAAACCTAAAAGAGGAGTCCTTTCTGCCTATTTCATCTAGGCTGCAAATTATTTACGAAGCAGAAAAAAGAAACAAGGATATCGTTAAACTTAGAAATAAAACGCTTCTGCAACAAAGCAAACTTAAGAATGAAGTCTTTTTGCGAAACTCAATGGTGATTTTTTTGTTGCTTTTACTGATCATTCTTGGGCTGCTTTACAAAAGTTTCCGGTTTAAGAAGAGAACAAATAAAATGCTCGAAATACAACAGAACGAAATCAATAAAAAGAATAATACGCTTCAGAATCTGGTAGTCGAAAAAGAATGGTTATTGCGTGAAATTCATCATAGAGTAAAAAACAACCTGCACATGGTGGTTGGGCTTTTGGCAAGCCAAACTGAATTTTTAAAAAATGAAGAAGCTGTACAAGCTATTAATAACAGCCAAAACAGAATTCAGGCGATGTCATTAATTCATCAAAAATTGTATCAATCCGAAAATTTATCGCTAATTGATATGCCTTCGTACATTTTTGAATTAACAGAATACCTAAAAGATTCTTTCGAAATACGAAACAACATACGTTTTTTTCTAGACATAGACGGCTTTAATCTTCCTCTATCCTATTCGATTCCTATTGGTCTTATTTTTAACGAAGCTGTCACCAATTCAATCAAATATGGATTTCCAGACCATAGAAATGGCACCATCAATATTTCGCTTAAAAAAAACAGAAGCAATAGTTATGTATTGATCATTCACGATAACGGAATCGGGCTTCCTGCCGATTTCGATCCTTACAGTAATCCTTCCTTAGGTGTAAAATTAATGAATGGACTAGCTGCTGATATCGAAGGAAAATTTTTGATTACTAATTCAAACGGTACCAAAATAACTTTAAAATTCACTATTAACGAAAGTAACCTTGATTAATTTAATTCTATAAAATGGCCAAACCACTAAAAATCCTAATTGTAGAGGATCAGTTTGTAGAAGCAAATCATTTGCGATTGATGCTTAAAAAAGCCGGACATTCTATTACCGGAATGGCACGATCGGTATCTGATGCCAAATATTATATTGCACAGGAAAAACCAGAATTGGTTCTCTTGGATATTTTCCTTTCGGGAAAAGAAACCGGAATCGAACTAGCTGAAATACTTAAAGAATCCAATATCCCTTTTATTTACCTTTCTGCAAATTCTAACGAAGAAGTTCTGAATAAAGCCAAATTGACGCATCCTTATGGTTTTTTGGTTAAACCTTTTAGAGAAAAGGATCTGCTAGTTACCATTGAAATCGCCGAATACCATCAGGAACATGGAATAGAATCTTCGATTAGAAAAGAACTTCTTTTTCAAAAACAGCTCAAAACGATTGTCAAAAAAAGCGGCACTTGGGATGACCGCGTTTTAAATATCATCACTTCTTTACAATCTCTAATTTCTTTTGATCTTGTAATGGCTATTTTTTACATAGACAGCAAATTATCAAATCGCGTTCTCGGATACGCACGTACGGGTTTGCATGAGTATCAGAAAATAGGAATCGAAGAACTGCAGAATATCACTGCTTTAAAAGAATCTGAAATTAATGAATTAAGAAATAAAAGCAAGGTAGAAAGAGACGCAACATTTTATAATGGCCAAGATTTTATAAGAATATGCGAAAAAACGCCAATCAAAAAAATGATTGCAAATTCTATGAACATGATGTCAAACTTAATGCTTCCCGTTCCTTTAACGCTTCATGAAAATGGCGGACTTTATTTATCTTTTTTCAGCAGACAACCCGATAATTACAATAAAAATCATCTTACGCTGTGCGAAAGGCTTCAGGAACCTTTGATTTATGCTATTGAAAATTTAGTTCATGCTGATAAAAAATTAGATCAAACAAACGTTGCATCTCTAAATAACCAAAAAGGGAAAAACATTAAAACATCTGGCTTTGAATCTATTGTTGGCAAAAGTCCAATGCTTTTAAAATTATTCGATCACATTATGCAAGTTGCTCCAGCCGATACAACTGTTTTGATTACAGGAGAAAGCGGCACTGGCAAAGAAAGTATTGCCAATAGTATTCGACAATTGTCTGGCAGGAAAAACGAACCTTTTGTAAAAATCAATTGTTCTGCTTTACCACCAAGCCTCATAGAATCTGAATTGTTTGGACATGAAAAAGGATCTTTTACAGGTGCAACAGAAAAAAGAATCGGCAAGTTTGAGCAAGCGCATAACGGTACTTTGTTTTTAGATGAAATTGGAGATATGCCTTTGGAAATGCAGGCAAAACTATTGCGAGCGATACAGGAGAAAGAAATTGAACGTGTGGGCGGAAATATTCCAGTAAAAGTAAATGTTAGAATAATAGCGGCAACCAATTGCAATTTGGAAAAAGAAGTGGCAGACGGCCGTTTCAGACTTGATTTATATTACCGATTAAATGTATTTCCAATTCAATTGCCACCCTTACGAGAGCGCAAAGAAGATATTGGACTGCTGACACGTCATTTTATTGCTGTATATAGTGCTAAAACAGGGAAAAATGTAACGGAAATATCCGAAAGTGCTTTAAAAAGTCTCCTGTCCTATCAATGGCCAGGAAATATTCGCGAACTCGAAAATCTTATCGAAAGAAGCATCCTTTTAGCAAAAACAGATACTATTGAGCATATTCCGCTTCCTGCTTTTGAAGAAATTAAAATAAACAATAAATCAAACGAATGGTATCTTAAAACGATTCAAGAAAACGAAAGAGAACACATCATTAATGTCTTAGAAAAATGTAACGGAAGAATCAGAGGCGCCGGCGGAGCATCTGAAATTCTTGGAGTTCCTCCTACTACACTCGCATCCAGAATGCAAAAACTCGGCATTAAAAGAAGTCATTTTTAAGGTAGGAAGTTATGAGTTATGCGTTTAAAAAAATTGCATAAAAACTTAGCGTCTTTGCGACTTTGCGAGCAAATTTCTTGTTGTTAAAAAAACTTACGATTTTAATCTCGCAAAGTCGCAAAGACGCTAAGATTTTTTAGTTTAAAGTTAAGTAACATTCCATAACCAATAACTTCTAACTCTTAATTCCTAACTTCTAACTTCTAACTAAAAAGAACGTTATTCCGTTGCCCATTTTTCGTTATACGACGAAATATAGTTCTTTAAAATTCAGCACACAACACATAAACGATTAGAAACAAACGACTTAAAAAAAAGGTTTGATTTTAGTTTACAGTTTGGCATAACACTAAAACAGGTAATTATGCTGACTGAAAACCCTACTACAATTCTTTTTATTACAGGTGCATTTGTAAGCAATAAATGCTGGGACGAATGGAAAGTTTTTTTCGAAAACAAAGGTTATAAAACTTTAGCTCCTGCATGGCCTTACAAAGATGCTCCCGTTGAAGTGCTTCGCAAACGTCATCCTGATTCGCAGGTTGCGGGATTGGGACTAACGCAATTAATCGAACATTTCGAAAATATTGCCAAAAATCTACCTCAGAAACCTATCATAATCGGGCATTCTATTGGCGGACTTGTAGCACAAATTCTTTTACAGCGTAATCTTGCAACTTCGGCAATTGCCATACATTCTGTTCCTCCACAGGGAATTATGACTTTTAAATTCTCTTTTTTGAAAGCCGGATGGGGACCACTTGGCTTTTTTACTTCGCCTAAAAAAACATTTATGATGAGTTTTAGTCAGTGGCAATATGCATTTACAAACGGAATGCCCGAAGAATGGCAGGAAAAAGCCTATTGCGATTCGGCTATACCAGAATCTAAATTGATTGTTCGCGATACTATAACTTCAGCCGCAAAAGTAGATTTTCGGGCACCACATAAGCCATTGTTATTCATTGCGGGTTCTATAGATCATACAATTCCAGAATCTCTTAATTATTCCAACTACAAAAAATATTCAGACAAAAACTCTATAACCGATTATAAGGTTTTCTCTGAGAGAAACCACTTTGTTTTAAACCAGCCGGGTTGGCAGGAAATCGCACTTTATATCCAAAACTGGATTGAAAAACTTCCAATTCAAAATTCATAATAACCCATTATTTTTTAACTAATTAAAATTTCAAAAATCATGAAAACAAATTTATTGAACAACACTTTCTTAAACCTAAAAAGCAAATCGGCGCAACTTGTCGCTTTTGCTATTTTATTATTGACTTTAATTTCTTGTAATAAAAAAACGGAAGAAACTCCTGCTACAGAAGCTAAACCTGTCGAAACAGCCCAAGTCGCACCGGCAAATCCTCCTGCAAACTTTAAACATGCTACGGCGACCGTAAACGGAATCAAAATACACTACGTGATTGGCGGTCAAGGAGATCCGTTGGTTTTAGTTCACGGATTTGGACAAAACTGGTATATGTGGAATCGATTATTGCCCGAATTATCCAAACATTTTACTGTTATCGCTCCTGATTTAAGAGGTGTTGGCGAATCTGATAAACCAGAAAGCGGCTACGACAAGAAAACGATGGCGACTGATATACATGAATTGGTAGATCAGCTTGGGTATAAAAGTATTAATCTGGCTGGACATGACATCGGATTGATGGTGGCTTATGCTTATGCAGCGCAGTATGGTGACAGCGTGAAAAAAGTTGCTTTAATGGATGCACTTTTGCCAGGAATAGAACCTGTTTGGTCTAATGTAAAAGGATCTGCATGGTGGTTTGGATTTTTTGCTTGGCCAGCATCTGGAGATATTGTAAAAGGAAAAGAAAAAGAATTCTTAACGAATTTCTGGCCAGTTGTAGGTCACGTAAAAGATCCTTTTACTGCCGAAGAATCAGCAGAATTTATTAGAGCTTATGCTGTTGAAGGTGGCACAACTGCAGCTTTTAAATGGTTTGGTGCATTTGACCAAGATGGAAAAGACAACTTAGTATTCGCAAAGAAAAAACTAAAAATGCCATTATTAGCAATGGGCGGAGAATATTTCGCAGCTGCTTTCCTTAAAGATCATTCCAAATTGGTTGCAGAAAATGTAGCCGAATCAAAAATCGCAGGTGCTGGTCACTGGTTGGTTCAGGAAAATACAGCTCAAGTTCAAAAAGATTTATTGGCATTCTTTCTTGCTAAATAAAATAAACATTTGAGTGTAATTGTTTTTTTCAACACATAGAAACATAGATTTTATTTGATAGAAAAGTACTTTAAAAGAAACTAGTTTCTAACACATAGAGCTATGTGTGTCTATACAAGTGAAACGCCTTTTTCAGATTACAAAAACCTATGTTTCTATGTGTTTAAACAATAACTCTCAACAGATTAAATAACTAAAATCATGAAAAAACTACTGTTATCAGTATTACTTTTTGTTGGGTTTGTATCTCATAGCCAGCAAAAAGCAGATCTGATTATCTACAACGGAAAAATTGCAACAATGCAGAAACAAAACGAATTTGTGCAGGCCATTGCAATAAAAGACGGAATTATTCTGGACACTGGAACGGAAAAAAGCATTCTGGCTTCTTATAAATCTTCTACAACAAAATTAATTGATGCCAAAGGAAAAACGGTAATTCCAGGATTAAATGACAGTCATATGCACGTGATTCGCGAAGGTTTGAATTACAATTCGGAGTTGCGCTGGGATGGTGTAAAAACCTTAAAACGTGCCATGGAAATGCTGAAAGAACAAGCTGCAAGAACTCCAGAAGGCGTTTGGATTAAAGTTATTGGAGGTTGGAACGAATTTCAGTTTGAAGAAAAAAGACAACCTACAATTGACGAAATCAACGCTGCAGTTCCTGATAAACCTGTTTTTATCACTTATTTATACGGAAAAGCTTTCCTGAACAAAAAGGGAATTGAAGTTTTGAAATACACAAAAGATACAAAATACGAAGGAAGTCTTTTGGAACAAGATGCTAATGGAAATTTGACGGGTTTGATGTACGCCAAAGAAACACCAAAAGCGATTTACACCACTCTGGGATTGACCACAAAATTAAGTCCGGAAGAACGCATCAACAGTTCCATGCAGTTTAATCGCGAACTTAATCGTTTTGGGCTTACAAGTATAATTGACGCTGCCGGCGGCAGTCAAAACTTTCCTGCTGATTATGTTACTTCTTTAGAATTAGCCAAACAAAACAAACTGACTCTCCGAATTTCATATTATTTATTCGCTCAACAAAAGGGTAAAGAATTACAGGATTATGAGAAATGGGTTGCCGAAACGCAAATCAATAAAAATGACAATTTAATGGTTCCAAATGGTTATGTCGAAGAAGGTGCAGGAGAAAATATCGTCGCCTCTGCCGCAGATTTTGAAAATTTTCTAGAACCTAGAATTGTTTTATCTGACGAAATGGAAAAAGATCTAGAACCAATCATTCGATTATTAGCAAAAAACAAATGGCCTTTCAGACTTCACGCAACTTACGGCGAATCGATTGAAAGAATGTTGAATGTTTTTGAGAAAGTAAATAATGAAATTCCCTTTAACGGTTTGCGCTGGTTTTTTGATCATGCTGAAACGATTACGCCATCTGAATTGGAACGTGTTAAAAAGCTCGGTGGCGGAATTGCAGTTCAATTCAGAATGTATTATCAGGGAGAATTGTACAACAAAATGTATGGCGTGCCAAAAACACAATTACCTCCTATCAAGAAAATGTTGGAATTAGGAATTCCGGTTGGAATGGGAACCGATGCAACTCGTATTTCAACTTACAATCCATGGATGTCTTTGCATTGGCTGCTTACCGGAAAAACAATTGGGGGAATGCAGTTCTGGCCAAAAGATCAGATTTTGGATAAATTCACAGCCCTGCAATTGTACACTTCTGGAAGCGCTTGGTTTTCGGGCGAGGAAAAAGAAAAAGGCAAACTGGTAAAAGGAATGTATGCTGATTTAGCCATTATTTCTGACGATTATTTTTCGCTTAAACCAGATGATATTCGCAAAATTGAATCGGTTTTGACCGTTGTGAATGGCAAGATTGTTTACGCTTCCGCGGAATATAAAAACTTGAATCCTGAGATTCCGGCTGTAATTCCGGATTGGTCTCCTGTGAAATATTTTGGAGGATACCAGAGATGATGGCACGCGGATTTTACGGATTTGCTTTCGTGAAAACGCGGATAAAAACGGATTTTTTCTTCTTATTTTATTGGGATCTTATTAAGAAATGAAACCAAGGAAGCAAATTGTTTCTCTTTAGCCCTGATCGTAGTGGCATCCTTTGCTTTTTTTCTTTAAAAAAGCAAAGATATAACGGAGAGCAGGAACTATGTTTCTAAAAATGCCTTTTGTTGTTGCTCCTAAAAATACTGACTATTTGTATAAAAAAAACAACCATGAAAAAACTAAATATTTTAATAATACTGGCTTTCCTATTTCTTGCTGTCCAGCAAACTTATGCGCAATTTCCGATGCCTCCAGAAGTTCCGATTTGGGATGCGAATAAAGTGACATTACAACTGCACAAAATTTCGGATAATGTTTATGCGGTTTCGCCGTCGACGACCGAAACTGAAACTACAAAAGGGATTCCGCAGGCGACTTCTGCGGGGTTTATTGTGGGCGATAAAGGTGTTTTGCTGATTGAAACGATGCTGAGCAAACGATTGTATGATCAATTGTATAAACTGATTCGCTCTGTTACGCCAAAACCTATTGTTTATGCCGTAAATACAAGCGATCACGGCGATCATTGTTTTGGAAATTATTTGCTTCCAAAGGAAACTATTTTGATACAAAACGAATTCTGTAAAGAAAATCTAGCCAAGAATTACGACGGAATCAAACAATTTATGATCATGCTTTTTGGAAAAGACCGCGGGATTGAGCAAAGTGTGTATCGTCCTGCGGATCTTACAATTGCTTTAAATCAAAGTTTGAAAATTGATTTAGGAGGCGGGAAAATTGTCGAAATTCTAAATGTTGGCACGGCGCAGTCTCCTGCAGATTTGTTTGTTTTCCTGAAAGATTCGGACAAAAATGTATTGTGGGCGGGAAATCCTTTTATTGCTGAAAGTCCAACGATTCCGTGGCTGTTTGACGGTTACTTTCTAGAGCCTGTTCGTAATCTTCAGAAAATTTATGACATGATTGGCGAAAATGATGTTGTGGTTCCGGGGCATGGTAGAATCACCAATAAACAAGGAATAAAATACACCATTGACTATGTCAATGCTTTGAAGAAAAATGTCGAAGATGCGGTTCAAAAAGGTCAAACTTTAGAAGAAGTTAAGCAAACTGTGACCATGAAAGAATTTGATAAAGGTTATGTACTTTTTAACTGGCTACATTACAATTTCAATATTCCGAACGCTTACAACGATATCAAGAAAAACAGTTTAGGCAAATAGCCATGAAAAAAATCATCTTATTATTTCTTTTTTGTTTACAGCTTCAGGCGCAGTCGTATCCTGAATTTAAACCACTGCGCTTTGACGAAAACTATGCGGTTTTAAAACACGACACAGTCAAAAAGAGCTGGTATAAAACGATGAAATATCTGCCTCTCTCCTCTTCTGGAAACACTTTTCTGAGTTTCGGAGGCGAAGTCAGATACCAATATTTCTATGCCAAAAACGAAAAATGGGGAGACGATCCACAAGATCCAGACGGCTACATTTTAAATCGTTTATTGCTTCATGCCGATTTTCATTCGAGTAAATATTTCAGGGCTTTTATTCAATTGCAAAGCAGTAATGCCAACGGAAGAATTGATCCAAGTCCGGTTGATAGCGATCCGCTTGAAGTGCATCAGGGTTTTATTGATGTGAATCTGATTTCGGAAAAAAACAAATTACTGATTTTTAGAACCGGAAGACAAGAATTGAGTTATGGTTCACAGCGTTTGGTTGCCGTTCGCGACGGCCCAAATAATCGTCAATCTTTTGATGCTGTAAAAGCTATTTTAGGTTTTATTAATTATCGAGCCGATTTATTCTACAGTCATTATGTGGTCGCACAAGATGGTATTTTTGATGATGAGTCGAATAAAAAAAGACAGTTTTGGGGAAGTTATTTTGTGATTAATAAAATTCCGGCAATCAAAAATATTGATCTGTATTACCTTGGATATTACAGAGAAAACGCCCATTTTGATGATGCAATCGGAAAAGAAATGCGTCATTCTGTAGGAACCCGAATCTGGGGAAAATACGACGAATGGCGTTATGATGCTGAGGCGCTTTACCAGTTTGGAAGTATTGAATCGAAAGATATTAAAGCATGGACGGTTTCTTTAAACACTGGATACCGATTTACTTCTGTCGTTCTGCATCCTGAATTTGGATTTAAAGTCGAATTGATAAGCGGTGATAAAACAAATGGAGATAGTCAATTAAACACTTTTAATCCGCTGTTTCCTAGAGGTGCTTATTTTGGATTGGCTTCTGTTATTGGGCCTTCAAACTTAATTGATTTTCATCCTTCTATAAGTCTTGAATTGACAAAAAATATCGATTGGGTTATTGATTACGATATGTTTTGGAGATACAGCAGTCAAGATGGAATTTACGGCCCTAATACGATTATGATTTATCCAGGAGATTCGACTACAGCAAAAGAAATTGGAAAACAATTGGAAAGTGAGATTATTTATACTCCTAATCAGTATCTCTACTTTAGAGTTGAAGCAACTTGGTTTAAAGCAGGTGATTTTCTTAAAGCGGCTGGAACTGGAAAAAATATGTTTTTTACTGGTGTAACGGCGCAGATTAAGTTTTAATATAAATCATTGGCGATTTTTTAAACACATAGAAACATAGATTTTGTATGTTAGAAAAGAATATTGAAAGAAACTAGTTTCTAACACATAGCTATGTGCATTTAAATTAAGTGAAACGCCTTTTTCGACAAAACATAACTATGTTTCTATGTGTTTAAAAAAATGATGATTTCTAAATATCAAAAAAATGACAACAAGAAGAGATTTTATAAAAATGACTGGATTAACTGGTGCTGCTATAATGGCAAATCCTGTTGATACTTTTTCAAATCCTATTAAAGAAGAAAAAATGGAATTAGAAACACCAAATAAATGGCTGGACGGATCACGATTAGTGGTTTCTGTCTCTATGCAATTTGAAGCGGGAGGCCAGCCACAAAATGCTGAAAGTCCGTTTCCACAGAATATGCAGAAAGGATACAATGACTTTCCTGCTGAAACTTGGTATCAATACGGTTATAAAGAAGGAATTCCGAGAATGCTCGACAATTGGGACAAACACGGAATCAAAGTGACTTCACATATGGTGGGTTCGGCAGTTTTGCAAAATCCGCAGCTCGCAAAAGAAATTGTACAACGCGGACATGAAGCCGCAGCACACGGAATGAACTGGAATTCGCAATACGCCATGCCTTACGACGAAGAAAAAAAATTCATCAAAGCGGGTGTTGATGCTATCAAAAGTGTTACCGGTTTTACTGCTGTTGGGTATAATGCAAATTGGCTTCGCCGTGGCGAAAATACATTGAAAATACTTCAGGAATTAGGTTTTACGTATCATATAGACGATTTGAGCCGAGATGAACCGTTCATTATTCAAGTCAACAAAAAAGATTTTACGGTTGTTCCGTACACCATTCGCTGCAATGATATTGTTTTGATTGAAGGAAAAAACTTTTCTTCAGATCAATTCTTTAATCAAGTAAAAGCAGAATTTGATCAGCTTTATGCTGAAAGTGAATTCAAACGCAGACAACTTTCTATCAGCTTTCACGATCGAATTGGCGGCACACCTCAAATGGTTAAAACGACATCAGATTTATTAGAATACATCAAAAAACATAATGGCGCAACTTTTAAACGAAAAGATGAAATTGCTAAAATGACTCTCGAAGATAAAACATCGCTTCGTGAATAGCCGAATTAATCACTAACAAAATCAAGTTTTGAATGTTTGAAAACAGTTAGTTGTGTTAGATGCCTCGGAGTTTTTAGACGCATCTAACACACAGTTTACGTAACTTTCTATTACATTTCCTTTAAGTTCACTTCTTTCTTATCGCCATCTTTATCAATAGTTATACGCTTCTCGATATTAGCTTTATCAGTATAAGATTGCTTTGCTGTACCATAATTTGTTGTAGAACCTGCATAACCAAAATAATTGTAATAATTTGTATATCCAGATACATAGGAATAATTATATGAATTTGTAAAATCGAAACTGACCATAACAATATAAGTGCCCGGCATCAAATCTGAAAACTCAAAATGTCCTTGATCATCATAAACTTTGGCTTTTTTTACAGAATAACCAAAATCACTATTCAAAGGAACTTCTGGCATCTTCTTCTGTTTGCGAATTTTCTTGTTGACTTCAATCCACTCCTCATAATACGCTGAACTTGGAAAAAGTGTAATCTCGGTTCCTTTAGGAGCATATTGTTTTTTAGCAGTATTAACTAAACCACCTAATCTCTTGCCAGAATCGGATCTTGCGTAGGCTGTACCAATTACAACACTATTTCCATTAGAAATCTGTCTGACAACCTCTTCTTTATTGAATTTGTTTTTTATTGGCTGATAATCCAACTCTTCGTTAACTGTTATTTCCCACATTCCTTTGGCCATAGACATTTCGCGTTGCCAAAGACGGCGGTCTTTCTTGTCAATAATATAATTATAAACGCCACCAGTACTTTCTTCCAAAACAGAAACAATCCATGTATCATGCTTACCCGTTCGAGGAGAATTATAAACGAAACTTTTTACCTCTTTGATGGTATAATATTCGACCAATACATTTGACTCATCGTTATAATAAAATTGCGGAAAACGAGCTTTATAACCCACATCTAATGGCAATGTTCCGATTAAATGATCGGTCCAATTGAAGTCAAAATATTCTTCAGTAGGCTTAAGCTTCAGTTTTTTATCTTTTTTGGTTTTCTTCGAATAGAAATTACCTGTAATCGTTTCACCAAAATTAAGATTTAGTTTTGCGTTCTTTGTTTCGTCAGCGTAACTGATAGCTTTTAGTGTCTGTCCGTCTGCTGTACTAATACGCGTGGTAGGCTTTCCATTATCTTTTGGAGTGAAAGTATTGTTTAAAGTCAATTGATTATTGGACGAAACAATATCATAGGTCAAAGAACCCATATTTCTCCAATCTTTATCTTTCACATAATATACAGTATAAAGTGACTTTTCAGCTTTGATGTATTTCGTATTAATATCTTTATGCCCAGGTTCTATTGCTTTTTGAGCGAATGCAATAAAGGGAAGAAACATCATTGCACAAAAAAACTGTATTACAAAACCTGATGTTCTATTTTTCAAAAATCCTGATTTCACTACTAAAAAACTGTCTATACTGTTGCCTTTCATTGTCCTTTTTTTGATTAGTGGCAAATTTACTGACATCATATACAAAAAAAAATACCTGATTTCATGGTAATTTCCGATACAATCCTGCCTTTAAGAAACAAAAACCTTTAGTGATAAAAAAAAATGAACTCTAAAAAAGAACAGCGTCCTTTTCTAGAGTTCAATTTGTATTTAATAAATTGTGAATTTAGGAGAATTACGATTTTTTTTTCTTTTTTCGGCCAAGCCAAATCAACAAACCGGTAATTGGAAGCGTAACAGCAAAAAGACAAACTATAAACGCCAATATTTTTGTCGGATATCCGTAAATACTTCCTGTGTGAATTGGGTAGATTAAGCGTCTTACTTTGTCGCCATTACTAAACGATTCGTAGGGTTTTGTTTCTACGATTTTGCCCGTATATTTATCAAAATAAGCAAGACTGGCAATATTTGGTATTTCTTTTTCAAGATTCATTTTGATAACCATGATACTATTTATGGTATCAGAAGGAATTCTGATTTGTGTATCTCCTTTAAAGCTATAAATACTGTCTGTTTTTGAAAACATATTTTGATAGAAAAAAGTTTTGTCTCCTTCTGGATCAGTCTTTGTTGGGTTTTCAACTTTTGTAGATCCCTTTTTTGTAGTTCCATCAGCCAATAAATAAACGCCACTCTCAAACCAATCATACGACCAAGTTAAACCCGTTAGTGAAATAATCAGCAACAATAAAAAAGTATAAAAACCAAAAGTCGAATGAAAATCCCAATTTACCCTTTTAAATGAAGCGCCCCATTTTACGGTTAATCGTTGTTTTAGGTTTTTGATTTTATTTGGCCACCATAAAACAAGTCCCGACAAAAGCATAAAAACAAAAATGAGACAGCTGATTCCGGTAACCGCTTGTCCAAAATCACCTAAAACCAAATGGCGATGCAAATCAAGAACAACTGAAAAAAAACGTTTTTTGGCAGGCACAGACGCTAAGACTTTTCCGCTATAAGGATCAATAGAAAAAATCTGTTTTGTCTTGTCTAAATCGGTTGCCGTAATTATCAAGGTTCTTTCGGAATCATAAAAAGAATGAATTCGATCAATTTTTTTAAGATGAAAATCTTTTTGCACTTGAGAAATAATACCATCCACCGGCAGTTTTTCTTGGCCAATTGCCGCCACTTTATAAAATTCAGGATTAAAGAACTCATCAAGTTCATCTTCAAAAACCAATATGCTTCCGGTAAGAGCAACTATAAAAACAATTAGCCCGGATGTAAGTCCGAGCCAAAGGTGCAATAAGCCAATATTTTTCTTGAGCGTTTTATTCATTTATTCTATTATTACAAAAAATGGTTTTCAAATATAACCAAAGCTTTTTATATGATTTATTATTAAAATTTTTAAAACTTATAACGTAAATTTAAACTGGTAGTCATACCGCTGCCCATTACATAATCTGCATTTACAGCACGATATTGACTTAAAGTCGTGTAGTAACTGTTGTTTAATAGATTTTCAACACCTAAATTCAGCGACCAGTTTTTGTTGAATGCATAACTTCCCGCAAAATTAATCAGATTCACAGTCGAAATTGGTCCTTCGCTATTGTTGTATCTTCCATTTGCATTCGGTTCAAAACGATTGCGACAACCTGTATTTACCCAAGACAACTGCAAATTCCAATCAGAAGTTGGTTTGTAATTAATGTATCCTGTCGCCTTAGGTGGCGCTATACGAGATCCGTTTAAGTAAACGGTGCTTCCGTCATCAAACTCTGCTTCTCCTTCTACATACGAATAGCTTCCGCCAAGGTTCAATTTATCAGAGAATCGATAATCCAGTGTTATTTCATATCCTTTAATTTTTTCAGGCTCACGCTGTGCAACCAATCTACCGTCAACTTCAACCAAATTTGCACCTAATTTTGATGTACTGATATAGTAAGCCGCCGTTATATTAAAATTGTAAAACTTACTTGAGAAACCAGCTTCATAATTATTGGTAATAATTGGGTCTGTTTGTAAACTTGCAATAGTACTTTCTTCTGCGCTTCTTAAAATTCTTCCCAACTCATTGATCGCAAATGCCTGAGAAAAACTCACAAACGGATTAAATATTTCATATTTATTAAAACGAAGACCAGCATTAAACATCGTTGCATTGTATGGAATCTTTCCTCCTTCTACAAAAATACTTCCTTGATTTCCAGGTCCCGAAGCAATTGTATTATAATCGTCAACACGAACTGTTGCATTTTCATAACGAACTCCTCCTTTAAAAATCAAGTTTTCTAAAACATCAACTTTTAACTGCGCATAAGGTGCAATATTCAACATATCCATTTTCGGGATATAAACACGTCCGTCTACTAAATCCTGGAAAGTAACATCATTTAATACGTCAATACCATATGTAATTTCAGAAGAAACAGAACCAATTTTAAACGGCGTATTTAAGTTAATTCTCGTTCCGTTTTTATTTGAATTAATCATCGTTTGTCCCGGACCATACCAAGCCGTTGCCGAGGCAACATAACGGTTCATAGACTGAAAGGAATTCAGATAAGCAGATATATCCAATTGTGTTGTGTTAAACAAATTGTTTTTTGAAAACGTAAACATAAAATTGTGGTTGAATGGCGTTCCTGCATTTTTACCAGGTTCTGTGCCTCTCACACCAATTGTAGGAGTCTGTCCGTAAACCCCAGCCTGACTGATATATTTAGCATTTTGAGTACTGTTGTAAAAATTGTAAACTACATTAAAATTAGTATGTTCGTCAATATCATAGCCTAATTTTACAAATGCATTGGACTGAGACGAATTAGATAAACCATCTGTTTGTCCTAATGGTTTTCCATCAGCATCTCTTTGCAGTGCTGTATAATCAAAAGCACCACCAATAACATAACTAAATCGGTCTTTTCTTCCGTTAAAGAACTGTGAAACACGGTAACCGAAAGTTTCTTTACTATGAAGGGGATTAAAAGTCGTACCTACTGTCGTAATTCCAGAAAAGCTGTCAACCATCGGACTTTTCTTTGTGATATAATTGATAATACCTCCTCCAGAACCGTTTCCGTAAATCGAAGTAGCTCCTTTTATGACCTCAATACGCTCAATTGCATTGGCATCTACCACACGAATGTCACGAGCACCATTCATCAAAGGTGTCGATTGCGGAATTCCATCAATTAAAACTAAAACTTGTCGGCCTCTTAAAGTTTGTCCTGAATTAGTAGCCTTATTAGTTGTCGTGCCCAATCCCGGAATAACATTTCCTAAAATAGAAGATAAATTGCTATTAATACTGCTTTGTACTTGTATCTCTTTTTGGCTCATTATAGTTATCGAAGAAGGAACCGTAGCTATATTTTCTTGCTTTCTGCCTGCCGTAACAACAACTTCTTGCAGCTTATTTTCGCTATTTAAAACAATTGTAATTATATTTTTTTCATTCAAATTTGAAAAAACATATGAAAGTGGCTCGTATTCTGAAGCTGTAATTGTAACTGTTTGATTTTTTATTTCGGCAATTAAAATTGAGACTTCGCCTGACTTATTGGTTGTTCCAATCACTTTATTAGCAGATGAAACTGAAGCATTCGAAATAGGGTTATTTGATTCATTTTCAATCTTTAATCGAAGTGATTGTGCATTTAAACTAAGGGTTAAAAAAATTAAAACAATTAGGAAAATCGAGGATTTTAAATTCATTTTTAAGGCATTTAAACAAAGCATTTTGATATTATTTTTATTTAGATTGATTCTTTGCAAATATCCATAATCTAAGCAATACCACAAAAAATAGTTATGATTTATTTCTAAAGAAATTCTCTACAATAACAATCGTTGCTCTTTTAAAAGGTCTAAACAAACGAAACAAATATTTCAAAATAACATTATCACACTACTTATAGCCAACAAAAAACATTTGGATAATCCACAAAAAATGCAAATTATATAACTATCATGTTTTTATTTGTAAGAATAAGCCTTTTAATAAAGATATATTTGTTAAGGTTGGTTTTTGATTTAGTACCCACTTATCAGAAATAAAAATTACCGCCTATTTCATTAAAAGAACCTACATTTTATGATAAACAACTTACACCAAAACAACCACGATATAAAATATCTGTTGTTATCCTGGCAGACTCAATACTACAATAAAACTGCCTTTAGTCATTTTACAATGCAAGTATGTCCATCGTTGTCTTTAGCATCCTATAAGCCTTTTTGCTGTGAATCTGAATATTCAAACAAATCTTAAGAGATTCAACAGCCGATTAAATAAAAAATCCATTAATAAATTCTTCGCAAAATGAAACATATAGACATCCTTATTATAGGCGCTGGCATTTCTGGTGCCGTGCTCGCTGAACGATATGCCAACATTGGCAAAAAAGTACTCGTTATTGAAAAACGAAATCATATTGGAGGAAACTGTTACGATTATATAGACGAAAACGGGATATTAGTTTCTAAATACGGAGCGCATTTATTTCATACCAATGACGAATCGGTTTGGCATTATGTGAACCGTTTTTCTGACTGGTATACATGGGAACATAAAGAAATTGCCCGAATAGATGGCAAAACTGTTCCTATTCCTGTCAACATTACAACCGTAAATAAACTGTTTAATCTTAATTTGGAAGATGAAGCGGAAATGAAAAACTGGCTTAGCCAAAACCGTACACCGATTGTAAATCCGTCTAATGGCGAAGAAGCAATTCTTAATCGTGTAGGAACCGTTCTGTATGAAAAAATCTTTAAGAATTATATCAAAAAACAATGGAATAAATATCCCGCAGAAATGGATATTACTTTGTTAGAAAAAATCTTGTTCAGAACTAATTTTGATGACCACTATTTTTCTGAACAATGCCAAACTCTTCCTGACGGCGGTTATACACAGCTGTTCGAAAATATGCTCGATCATCCTAATATAGAAGTACTGCTTAATACTGATTTCTTTGATGTGAAAAATCAATATAAGAATTATGAAAAAATGTTTTACACTGGGCCAATAGATCGTTATTTTGAATTCAAAAACAATTTGGTCGAAAAACTTGAATATCGTTCCATTAATTTTGTAAGCGAGACAATAGACGCATCTTATTTTCAAGAAAATTCTGTGGTCAATTACCCAGGAACTGATGTAGATTTTACTAGAATAACTGAATACAAACACTTTGGTAATCAGAAATCTAAAAAAACAACAATCGTAAAGGAATTTATCGTAGACGAAGGAGAACCTTATTATCCTGTTCCAACTCAAAAAAATAAGGAAATATACGCCCGTTACAAAGAAGATGCTGAACAATTGACTGATGTTCATTTTGTTGGCAGATTGGCCAATTATAAATACCTGAGTATGGATCAAGCTTTTAAGAATGCGCTTGACCTTTTTGATGAGCTTGAAAACAAAACACTTTTAAAAACTGCTGTTTAATAGAAAAAAACGTCTTAAAACAAAACTCCAGCGCAGCGACATTATTTTATAGATTATAAAAATGTGTCGCTCCACTGGAGCTTTATATTGTAAATATTTACTCGTTGCTATAAACATTTCGCTTCTACGAAGCTTTAGTCTGTAAAAATTTATTCTTTGCCATACATATTGAGCTTCTTCGAAGCTTAAAATAAAAGAAACTATCTTTTTAGACAGTTCCTTTCTATTTTCATTTTATACAATCTTAAGTCGTTTTCAGTTTTAAAACAGTTATCGAATACGCAGGAAGACTCAACTGCTGTTTTCCTTTTGTTACTTTATATTCACTTTGTTTTGGCGTAATTTTTTTAGGATCTGCAAACGTATTTTCATCTTGTAAATTTGCACTTACGAGTCTAATTAAACTTCCTTTGGAGCCTAATTTTGCACCTTTCAAATCAATACTAACTTCCTGACTTGACGTAGCTGTATTGACCAATTTGATAATAATTTCTTTGCTATTTACATCTTTTACTGCCGATGCATATAAATTGTTCTGACCAATTAAAGCTTTTCCATCCTGAGTAATATCCAACAAATCAGTTCCTTTATTGATTGAAAATAATTGCTGCACATAATAATTAGCTGAACCATACGATTCTAAATTATTAAACCAAATCATATCTGGGGTCCATTGCCAAGCATCTTCATGTGCCATTAACGGCGCATATGACGTTAATTGAACCACTGCTGCATTTCTTTCCAATCCAGTAATGAAAGCCGCTTCAGAGAAAGCACATTCCCAATTATTTCGGTTATTCGGATTTGCTCCCGAAACACTCTGCGCTGCATACTCTCCTGCAAATATCTTTGGTCCTTTTCGATCATAGTTGTCATAACGGCCTGCATTTTCTCTAAACCATTGTGGACTTTTGTAATAATGCTCGTCTACCAATTCTGCTTTTAACTCTTTTAGCTCTTTCATGGCATAATCGAAATGCTCTCCGTCCGGAGAAGGACCGCTTCCAGAAACTATAATAATATTTGGATATTTTGCTTTAATGGCTTTTTCAAAAACCTTGTATCTTTCAATATAATCTACTCCCCATTGTTCGTTTCCAACTCCAATATATTTTAAATTAAATGGTTTTGGATGTCCCATATCGGACCGGATTTTACCCCAAGTTGTCGTAACTGCTCCATTAGCAAATTCAATTAAATCTAAAGCATCTTGTACATAAGGATCTAATTCGCTCATTAAAGCTAATTCTCCTGTATTGTATTGACACGCCATTCCACAGCTCAAAATAGGAAGCGGTTCTGCTCCAATATCTTCCGAAAGCTGGAAATATTCAAAAAATCCTAAACCGAAACTTTGAAAATAATCTGGTGTTAATTTATGGTTGAATTCTACATTCCAACGGTTCATTTTTGTTTCTCTATCTTCTACATTTCCAACTGATTTTTTCCATTGGTAACGATCCGATAAAGTTCGTCCTTCTACAATACAACCACCTGGAAAACGCAAAAATCCTGGTTTCACATCATATAAAAGCTGTACTAAATCTTTACGCAGTCCGTTCTTTCTGTTTTTCCAAGTATCTTCCGGAAACAGTGAAATCATATCCAAATCGATTGTTCCTGTACCTTGAAAAGTGATTTTCAGTTTTGCTTTTGCCTCAGTTTCAGTTGCCGTAAATTGTGCTGTATAATTCGTCCAATCATCTGATTTTGGAACAATACTGGTTTCTCCAAATACTTTTTGATCTTTATTGATCAGCTGGAAAATAATCTTTTTAATCGCTCCATTATGATTGGCTGCTTTAAATGAAAGATTGTATTTCGCATCTTTCTTCACTCCCATTCCTCTGAAACCTTCATTTATTAAAGCATAACCTTTATCGTTATTAATCTCAACTCTACAAAAATTAGTATTATTTGCCGCTATGTTAATGGGCAATGCACTACCAGATTCTTTGTTTAAAGAGGATCTTTTGGTGTTAGGCTGTTCCCATCCCATTAAAGGTTTTTCAAATTCAAAAGATCTGTTTTTAATCATTTCCGCGTAAAGTCCACCATCTGCCGCAAAATTGATGTCTTCAAAAAACAACCCGAACATTGTTGGCTGAATTTTAGTTATCGTTTTGGAAGCATCAACTTCCAAAGTCGCTTTTTGAGCATTTGCATAAATGCTACTTAACAACAAACTTCCTATGAATAATGTTGAAATTACATTTCTTTTCATTTTACTGTTTTTATATTGAGAATATACTTGCAATATATTAATTAATCCTTTTAAAGGCCATGATAAAGTATCACGCCATAAAGATTTATTGTGAATTTTACACTTATAACTTTTCTACAAGAATAAATTACTTCTTAACGGCCTCATACTTATTTGGAAAAGCCGCTTCCCCATCTAAATTGACTACTTTTAAAACATCAATATTTTTACTTTCAACCGCATATTTAAAATATTCCGGTTTGTTTTTTCCCCATTGAACGGTACAATTCTGAACTTTTATACTTTCGGCAGTATCAAAATAAAATCCTGAAGTGCTTCCTTTTACAAAGCCTTCAACATTTGCAGGTCGTCTGTCGTATAATCCACCAGGAAAAGCAGTTGTTTTGTCCATAAAAACACTCACATTTTCAAAAACAATATTCTTGATTTTATCTTTTGATTCGCCGCTTACAAAAACACCATTTTCTCCTGTGCATTGAATATTAGTAAAATAAATATTCTTAATCTCTCCGACTTTTCCTTCTGTCGCGCCTTTTGGAAAACGCCAGTTCGCATCTTTATGATTTCCTTTTGCTCTGCTGAAAGCCGTTACATAAATCGGTTCTGCTTTTCCCCACCAAGTATCGGTGTTTAATTTACTTTCTATAATAATATTAGAGAAAATCACATCGCTTACCGTTCCTTCATCACGATTCTGAATTCCTAATGCGCGATTGCTGTTTTTAATAATACAATTATTGAAAACTACTTGTCGAATCGCATCCATATTTTCTGAACCAATTTTAATGGCACAGCTGCTGCTGGTCATCGTACAATTGGTCACCGTAATATTTTCACAGGCTCCGAATTCTTCAAACTCCCTTCTGTTTTTCAAGCAGATGCAATCGTCTCCGCTTTCGATATAACAATCGCTGATTCTGACATTCTTAGAATGATCCAAATCAATTCCGTCACTGTTACGTACTTTCAAGCTATTCAGCAAAGTAATCCCACTGATTACAACGTCATTACAACCAATCAAATGTACTGTCCAATAGGCCGAATTTCCGATATGAACATCTTTGATTCTAATATTTTTACCGCCAATGATTGTCAATACGTGAGGTCTTGGATCTAATACATTAAATGGCTTTAAAACATAAGCATCTTCCTCTTCTGCTCCCATAAAAGAAATTCCGTTTCCATCTATTTTTCCGCTTCCGCTAATGGTAAAATCTTCTATATTTTCTCCTCCAATCCAAATTGTTCCTTCTCCCGGATTAGTTCTGAAAGCGCTTTTGGTATAAAGCTTTTCGTCAGGACTTGCTAATAATTTAGCTCCTGCTTCAATATGTAAATCTACTTTTGATTTTACATCAATTGGCCCGGCCAAAAAGGTAAAAGGTGCCGGAATTAAAACTCTTCCACCTGTTTTACTGCAGGCATCAATTGCTTTCTGAATGGCTGCTGCATCGTTGGTTTTTCCGTCTCCTTTTGCTCCATATTTTTTAATATCGTAAATTTTCTGTGCGGAAACGGTTAACGAAAGGCAGAAAATGATGAGCGCGATTATAGATTTCTTTTTCATATTTTTTAATTTTTTTTTTATGCCACAAAGGCGCAAAGGCACTAAGTTTTTTGTTTCACGCAGATTTAAAAAGATTTGAGCAGATTCTGCAGATTTTTTTTAAGAAATCAAATTAAATCTGCTAAAATCTGCAAGATCTGCGTGAAACAAAATTTATAATCTGTGGCAAAAAACTTTGCGTCTTTGCGTCTTAGTGGCTAACTACTAATGTGCTGGTAATTCAAATTTATTTTGCTCTGGTTCGATTTTTCTTTTTAGAGCTTCGCTGTCCAAATTACTTGATAAAACATCTTTAAAAACAATCTGATTATTTTTATCTGATGGAATATCGATAGCTTTCATGGTCAGATTTTTTACATCATCAAAAACGAAAGCAGGACGAAAATCTTCCTTATCCAATATCAGTTTTATGTTTTTCATTTCGATTCCGTTTACGTGGCGTACGTAAAATCCCCAAGATGGCAGTTCTCCAAACATGGTAAATTCAGGATATCCGTTGATGTTTTCTTTTACATCTTTTAATCGGCTTAAAGGATGATACGCCATTCCTTTTGAAGCTCTGCCTGGATAAACGATTTCAATATTTTCTAAAGTCACATTTTCTATTGAATGTCCCGGTATTCCAGCAATAGAAGACGGAAACGGATTGTGGAAATAATCAACTTCCGGTCCTCTCATATCGTAATCAATATCAGGACGTCCAAACGGAATCTGAGCTTTTACATTTTTTACCGATACATTTTTAATATAACCAGGTTTATCTCCATTTCTATGACCTAAACGAATCAAGATTGCATTTCCTGTATTTACGGCTGTAATATCCGAAACTTTGATATTTTCAATTTCAGCTCCATCAACAGATTCAATAGCAACCGCCGATCTAAACGTATCAAAAACTTTAATATTTTCTATAGTTACGTTTTTGAAACTGCCATAAGAACCCGTTCCAAATTTTACTGCATTTGCACTTGATCTAATGGTACAATTTCCGATGTAAATATTGTTATTGTGCAATCCCGGAACTTCCGATTTTAAACAAATTCCATCATCGGCAGCGTTTACATTGCAATTGGTAATTCGGGCATTTTCACAGCCGTCAAGGTCAATTCCATCATTGTTCCAATACGCGCGACTTTCTACTTTCATAAAATCAATGACAATGTTTCTGCATGCTCTAAAGCACATTGTCCAGCCCGGACTGTTCTTCAAAGTAATTTGAGTCATGGTAATCGAATCACATTTTACAAACGAAATCAGTTTTCCTCTTCCGTCTTCAGGACGCATTCTTCTGTAATTGTATTTTGGATCAATTCGAACTCCCGTATGATGCAGTGAATCAATTGCCAATGCTAGTTCTCTTCCTTGTCCGTCTATAATTCCTTTTCCGTTTACTGCTATATTTTTGGATTCATTGGCAATAATAAAAGCTCTGATTCCTTCGTATTTTGGATAATCATCTGGATTCGTACTTCCTAACAAAACAGCTCCTTCTTCAAAAAATAATTCGACATCATTTTTTAAAATAATACTACCCGACAGAAAGGTTCCTTTAGAAAAAACGACTTTTCCCCCTTTACTTTTATTGGCTGCGTCAATTGCTTTTTGGATTACCTTTGTATTCAACGTTTTTCCGTCTCCAACAGCGCCGTATTTTTTAACATCAAATACTTTCTGTGCAGATACACTTAAGGAAACACAAAAAATAAAAAGTACAATTACAAAATTTCTTTTCATTTCTATTTTTTTTTATGCCACAAAGACACTAAGTTAAAGTGAACCATATAAGTAATATAAGGTCAATTAAGACAAAACTTAAATTATCTTATATTACTTATATGGTAAAAAAAACTTTGCGCTTTTGCTCCCGAAAGCTATCGGGATTGCGAGCAATTTTCAATTTAATTTTTTTAAATAAACTTTGAGCCTTTGTGCCTTCGTGGCAAAACAAAAACTACCAGAAAACAGTATACAAAGCAACTAATATTCCGCTGATAATAAAAGAACCAACGATAAACTCTGATGATACTTTAAACATCGATTTATCGACTTCTATTTTATGAATTTCAGCTTCTTCTTCAGAAACTGGTTTTGCTAAACTAATTCCAACCATTATCAATACGATGATAAAGAAAACAATAGTCATACGATCTAAGAAAGGATAATCCGGGAAAGCACCTTCTGTCCACATTGGCAGGAATTTTAAAATCGCTGCAAGTGGTACTGTTAACAACGCACCTGCCAATCCAGCTGCCGGAGTTGTTTTTTTCCAGAACATTCCCAGCAAAAAAATAGCCAAAACTCCCGGCGAAAAGAATCCAACATATTCTTGTATAAACTGATACGCCTGATCTAATGATTTTAATGCTGGAGCTACAAAAGCAGCAATGATCATACAAACTACAACACACCATCTTCCGGTACGAACCAATTTTTTTTCTGATGCTTGAGAATTAAAATATTTTTTATAAATATCTAAAGAAAAAATAGTCGAAATACTATTCGCTTTTCCTGCTAAAGAAGCTACAATTGCCGCCGTTAAAGCAGCCAAAGCCACTCCTTTTAATCCTGCAGGCAATAAATTCATTAAAGTCGGATAGGCCTGATCTGGTTTTAAAACTCCTGCTGCATCCACCATTTCCTGCTGAAACATTCCGTTTTCATGCATTACAAACATGGCGATACCCGGTAAAACAGCAATAATTGGAACTAATAATTTTAAGAAAGCAGCAAACAAGATTCCTTTTCGTGCCGTTTTCAAATCAGCACCTAAAGCTCTTTGAACAATATACTGATTACATCCCCAATACGCCAGATTATTGATCAACATACCACCAACTAAAACCGACATTCCCGGCAGTTCATTATAATGCGGATTGGATTCGTCTAAAATCAGATGTAAATGTCCCGGTGCTTCATCAGCAATAATCGTAAGTGCTTTTAAAATGTCTTTCCCAAAACCAAATTGATCTGAAAGTAAGGTCAAAGCCAAATAAGTCGTCACTAATCCACCCAGAATTAATACAATAACCTGAAACATATCCGTATAACCAATTACTTTCATGCCACCTAAAGTTACAATAACCGAGAATAAACTCAAACCAATAACACAAAACTGAAAACTAACAGGCGCAATAGACGAAATCGCCAAAGCACCTAGATAAATGATAGACGTAAGATTCACAAATACGTAAATCAACAGCCAGATAATAGCCATAATAGTACTTACGGTGCCGCTGTATCTTTTGGCTAAAAATTGAGGCATGGTAAAAATCTTATTCTTGAGATAAATCGGCAGGATAAACATTGCCACAATAATTAAAGTGGCGGCCGACATCCATTCATAAGAAGCAATCGCAAGTCCGATGGCAAAACCAGAACCGCTCATGCCGATAAAATGTTCTGCTGAAATATTAGAAGCAATTAAAGAAGCTCCAATTGCCCACCAGGTCAATGAGCCTTCGGCCAAAAAATATTCGTTGGAACTGGTTGCAGCCGTTTTTTTGCTTCTATAAATATACATTCCATAAGCCGTGACTATGACAAAGTAAATAAAGAATACAATGTAATCTGCGGTTTGTAATACATTCATAATTGTGTGGTTATTTTGTGGTTAGATAGTAAGATGTATTATAGTCATAGTGCTTTGTACTATGGTGGTGCTTTATCCCCTTCAGGGAATGTCATCAAATCTTGAGAAACCATTTCTTCTTATATAAAAAGTATAGTAAAACAATCTGTATTATCGTTACGGATAAAGCAGCGAAAAAAGGCTGCCAAATAACTGACGCATATTGTATAAGTCCGCCAAAAACATAATCTGCGGTATGTTTAAAATCTACAGAACCTTCGGCTGCGATATAAATCAAAATAGAATTAGAACCGATTAAAATCAGTGGGAATGCCCATTTTTTAAAGCCAAGCAAATCAATTATGACATAGAAAAACACAAAAAACAAAATACTGAATCCGCCGACAAAACAAACAAAAGAACTGGTCCATAAATGTTTGTTGATTGGAAAACTAATATCCCAAATTAGACCTGTAATAATTAAAACAACCGCTGTTAAAGCCATCAAAAGCAGTTTTATTGTTATCGAAAACGGACATTTTGCTTTTAAAAAAATCCCAATAAAAACGCCTAATAAAGCTGTTGCAATGGCTGGTATAGTCGAAAATATGCCTTCTGGATCGTAAACCGTACTGTGTAATCTTCCTGGCAAAAACAAACGATCTATGTAACCTTCCAACGACCCCTCTTTGGTTAAAACTCCAGCCCCAAAATCGGGTACAGGAATCCATTTCATAGCAGCATAATAGCCGATCAAAATACCGAAGAACCAGATTAATTGTTTTTTGAAATCAAAATTTAAATAGATGATTCCGGCAAAAAACCAAGCCAATCCGATTCGGCCTAAAACGCTTGCAAATCGGGTCTGATTGAATCCGTCAAATCGCAATAAACCATTTACTATAAATCCTAAAACCAGTAAAATACAGGTTCTTCTTAGCATTGATAAATAGATTTTACGCTTCTCACTTGAAGGTAATTCCTGTGGTGTTTTTACTCCCGTCAAACTCATTTTCTTTTCAAAAGAGAAAGGCATCGAAACTCCGGCAACAAATAGAAAGACAGGAAAAATCATATCGTAAAATGTAATTCCATTCCATTCCGCGTGATGCAGTTGCGAAGACATCCAAATAAAAATAGGAATTGGCGCAGCTTTGGCTAGAGCATGAACGATATGTTCGCCGCTCATAATCCAAAACATAACAAATCCGCGAAGCACATCTAAAGAGATTAGTCTTCCATTTGTAGGGTTACTCATTTTATTTAGTATTCAGTGGTCAATAGTTAGTGGTCAGTGGTCAGGTTTTTAGTGGTCAGTCTTATGGTAGTGGCCAGTGGTCAGGTTTTTAGTAATCAGTACCGTTTTTTGTTGGGTACTGATAATAAACTGAACACTAAAAAACTGAACACTGAAAACTTTTAAAAAATTGGTTTAATAACAAATCCGTAGCTGTATTCACTTTTTGTTAATTGATATTGCTCATGAGGCGGTAATCCCCAGCTGTTGTCTCCTCCTAGACCGCGTTGGGTTAAGTCGACACAAACTACAACTTCATTTCTTGGAGTAATGTCGCTGGAGTGAATGTTCTTTTTAGAAATTCCTCCGTCAAAATCACTCGGATAATTATTCAGAGTACTTATACCTAAAGGTTGCAGACCTTTTATTTCCAAGCCATTTCCTGAATTGCTTGACAATTTAAACCAGCGTATATCCGTCTTGTATCCATTTTCTTGTGGGCGTGTATAAGGCACATATTGGTCTGCAACTTTACTAGTATAAATTCCTTTGAAAGATGCTGTTTTTCTGTCTGGATAATTTTCTAATGGCCCTCTTCCGTAATAATCCAGATTTTCTAAGCTATTTTTTAAAGTAAAAATCATTCCGAAACGCGGTAATTCCGGAACCGGATTCGCTCCTTTTTTATAAGCAACTTTTATCTCTAAATCTCCATTATTTCCTAATGCATATTTGATGGTATAATCAGAAGCAACATCATTTAGTGTTAATTTAGCAACGATATATTTTTTTCCATTTTCTTCTGTTTGCTGAATGCTTTCTAAAGAAGTATTTTTCCCAGCCGTTCTCCAGACATTTGTTCTAATCTGCATTTTATTTCCAATGTCATTATCGGTTGGCGCTCTCCAGAAATTAGGTTCCGGATATTGTTTGAAATATTCTTCACCTTTCAAACTATAATATGAAATCAATCCAGTTGACTTGCTGATTTTAACTGTAACATTATCCGATGTTAATACAAACTGATCTTTCTCATCCTGAACTTTTGCAGAATTTGTATTTTCAGATTTTTCGAAATATTTACTGTCTTCTATTACAAATTGTTCTTTGGCAATTTCAAAGTTTTTCGGCAATAATTCTGAACCCTCTTTTGTGTTAGCAAAAACATTCAGTAAATATTCTGTTCCTTCTTTCGATTCTATTTTTGGTAAATCAAGCTTGAATTGTTTTTTTGTTTTTGGATCTAAAGCAACATTAATTATTCCTTCTTTTATTACTTTACCATTTTCTAAAACTTCGTATCTGAAATTGTATTTATTCAGGTTTGTAAATCCGAAATCATTATTAATTTCGATTACACCATTTTTGATATCGACCGCTTTGAATAAAATATTCTGATAGACTTTTTTCACTTCAAATGCTCCAACATGCGGTGTTCTATCAGCATACACTAATCCGTTATGGCAGAAATTTTCATCGTTCAGGTAATTCTGGCTTCCCATATCGCCACCATAAGCCCAGTATTCTCTACCTGCTTCATCTTTTCTTTTATAGCCCTGATCTACCCAATCCCAAATAAAACCACCCTGCATATTTTTGCTGCCGCGAATGATATCCCAGTATTCTTGAAAATTACCGCTGCTGTTTCCCATTGCATGCGAATACTCACACATGATATACGGACGACTCACTTCTTTTCTTGCCGCATATTCTTTCATGTATTCAATTGTTGGATACATTGGACAAACAATATCTGTGTTTTCGTTTTCTTTAGCTTGTTCAAACTGAACCAAACGAGAATTGTCTCTCTTTTTAATCCATTTGTATGCTTCGTGGAAAACAGGGCCGTTAGCGCTTTCATTTCCTAATGACCAAATAATTACCGACGGCATATTTTTATCTCTTTCTACCAAGCTATAAATTCGGTCTAAATGTGCTTCTCTCCATTCTGGAAGATGCCCCGGATTCGTTTTTGGATTCATCCAAATTAAAGGCTGTCCCTCTACTCCCATTCCATGGCTTTCTATATTGGCTTCATCTACTAAAAACAAACCGTATTTATTACATAGTTTTACCCATAAAATATTATTCGGATAATGACTGCAGCGAACGGAATTAATATTCAGCTGTTTCATCATTTTGATGTCTTTCATCATTGTAGCTTCATCCTGATAATGTCCTGTTACAGGATTATGCTCATGAATATTTACACCATGAACCATCAATCGGACACCATTTACCAATAACTGTCCGCTTTTTAATTCTACTTTTCTGAATCCGATTTGAGTTCCAACCGTTTCTACAATTTCTCCTTTTGCATTTTTTAAGGTCAGAACCAACGTATATAAATTCGGTGTTTCACTACTCCATAATTTCGGACTTGAAACAGGTTGAGAAAAAGTAATATTCTGAATTTTTGATGCTTCAAAATTGACATTGAATTCTTTACTGAAAACATTTTTACCAGAAGCATCAACCAATTTCGCCACAAGTTTTTGATTGTTTACCGCTTTCGAAGTCAGATTTTTTAGACTCACATCAACATTTAAACTTCCGTTTTTATACTTCGCATCTAAATCCGGTTTTGCAAAGAAATCTGAAATACGAACATCTTCTGTGCTATACAAATACACATTTCTGTCAATTCCTGAAAGTCTCCACATGTCCTGATCTTCCAGATACGAACCGTCGCTCCATCTGTACACTTCTACAGCCAGATTGTTTTTTCCAGGTTTTAAATATTTAGAAATATCAAATTCTGCGGGACTTTTGGTGTTTTCAGTATAACCAACTTTTTCGCCGTTGACCCAAATATACATAGCCGCTGTTCCTGCTTCAAAATGAAGAAAAACATGTCGGTTTTTCCAATTTTCAGGCAAAACAAAATCTCTTTTATAAGACCCAACCGGATTATCCCAATGATTAATGAAAGGCGGATTTTTCTCAAACGGATATGTAATATTGGTATAAATTGGCACACCATATCCGTTTAATTCCCAATTGGAAGGCACTTGAAGGTCTTTCCAATGCAGTGTACTGAAATCTGTCTTGTAAAAATCTTTCGGACGTTCGTCTGGTGTTGGCGACCAAGAAAACTTCCATGTTCCGTTTAGAGAAAAATACCACGGAGAATTCTCATATTTATCCATTATCGCAGAAGTTTCATCTGCATAAGGAAGAAAAGCAGCACGAGCCGGTTCTCTGTTAATTTGAAATACCTGAGGATTTTCCCAATCGTTACGGTCTTTTTCCTGAGCCGAAATACCCGCCGAGAAAAGCAGTAAAAGGCTTATAAAAAATATTTTGGTTTTCTGCATTATTTTGGTTTTAGATAGCTAGATGATATTTTTTTAAACACATAGGAACATAGTTTTTTTCTCTTAAAAAGATTAATGAAAGAAACTAGTTTCTAACACATAGCCCCAAAGTTTGTCATTCCGAGGAACGAGGAATCTTCGCAAGTAGCTCTACAAAGATTGTGGATTCTGATTGAGGAGTTTCTCGCGAAGATTCCTCGTTCCTCGGAATGACAAGATTGTGTGGAACACATCTTCACGATACGACTAACTATGTTTCTATGTGTTTAAATAAACTTTTAAAACTTCAATTTCTCTGGCAAATATTTAGCAACTAATTCTTTATAATAAGGAAGCAATGCTTTTACATCTGGTTTAACAGGAGCTTTAGTATACAAATCATAAGGATTGAACTTTCTTACCCAATCAAACATTTCGACGTCTTTTTCATTCATTAAATGTGCATAGGCATTTTCTTTATGCTGAGAATAAAAAGAGTGGTAACGAATCATATACAAAGCCGGATCCGGCAGATAATCTTTCATAATCTGATACAGATATTCGTCGTGTCCCCAGCTCATTTTTACATTCTCCAATCCGCAGTTTTGAGTGTAAATTCCTAATTTAGTATTAAATCTCTCGTCTGTATAATCTGGATTTTCTTTGAAAAATTCTGAATATACAATTTTATCCGAATACGCACATCCAACAGGAAATGTATCTCCAACCACAGCCCATTGCGGTTCTCCAAACAAACATAAAACTTTACCTAAATCATGAATAAAACCTGTCAGTACAAACCAATCCGGATGACCGTCTGCGCGAATCGCTTCTGAAGTCTGTAAAAGGTGTTGTGTCTGATCTAAGTCAATATCTGGATCACTATCATCTACAAGTGTGTTCAAAAACTCAACAGCTTCCCAGATTGACATTTCTTTTCTATTAAATTGCAGAAATTCCTGTTCTTTACTGCATACAAAGTCATATGTTTGATAGATATGGTTAATTCTGTAAAATTCCTTAACCGTTTCTACTCTTTCCGAATCGACATAATTCCTGAATTCTTCTTTCTGCTTTTCTTTTACCTCTTCATTTTCTTCAGAAGGGTCAGGATATCGCATTAACAAATCATCTTCCCACTCATCTAAATTTTTCAACGGATTGTCGGTGTCTATATGCTTTTTCATAATGGTTAAATAGTTAAAAGTTACTAACACAAAAATAGAATTACATACTTCTTTCAAAATGGATTAATACATCAAAAACATGGATAATTTTGATTATTGTAAGATTTTTATAGATAATTATTGAAAACAACATGAATATAAATTGGACTGAAAGTCCAAAAGCATCAAAGTAGTGCAACGCACTACGCATTACAATCAGAATGAACAACACCCTGAAAGGGTGAAAACACCAAAGTAGTGCACCGCACTAGGCTTTAACATCGGAATGAATAGCACCCTGAAAGGGTGAAAGCATCAAAGTACTGCACCGCACTACCCGTTAACACGGGGATGAATGCCCAAAAAAAAGGGTGAAAGGTCAACTCTGCGAATATAACAACCCAATACACAATGCTCAAAATATGCTTTCGCCCTTTCAGGGCTGAATTGCATGTCGATTATTCTTCCGTAGTGCGTTGCACTACTTTGATGCTTTTGGCTCTTTCAGAGCTGGATTGTAAAAATTCGTGATTATGAATATGCGTTCTAGATATACGTTGCGTTCCCGTGGTTGAAACCACGGGTTATATTATCAATAACTCGCAAAATTTGTGCTATTTAAAACAAAGAAAAAATCCCAATATATAAGTCAAAATTCGTGAATCCGTGGCGAAAAAAAACTAATTAATAATTTTACTAGGAGGAAAACCAAACTGCTTCTTGAAACATCTACTAAAATAAAGCGGATCATTAAACCCAACCAAATTCGTTACTTCTGAAACATTATACTTTTTAGTTTTAAGCAGTTCAGCAGATTTTTTCAATCGAATGGTTCTAATAAATTCGTTTGGAGCCAAATCGGTTAATTCTTTGATTTTTCTGTATAATTTAGAAGAACTCACGCCCAGTTTATCACACAGAAAATCAGTTGAAAGATCAACCTCACTTAGATTATTGTTGATTAGATTGGTTACTTTTTCCATAAACTCTTCATCGATTGGCGAATGCGTCAGCATGCTGACTTTGCTTTCCACCTCGCCGGAGAATTTCTGTTTCAGTTCTAATCTCGATTTAATCATATTTTCTATCACCGTTTTAAGCAATAAAGGTTCAAAAGGTTTTACCAAATAACCGTCGGCGCCTGTGTCATAGCCTTTTACTTTGTCCATGTTTTCAGAAAGAGCCGTCAGCATTACGACCGGAATATGACTGATAAATTCATCATTTTTAAGTTCGCGACAAAATTCCAATCCGTCCATAATTGGCATCATGACGTCTGTAACACATAAGATTGGTTTAATTTGTCGGCAGATTTTTAGACCTTCCATTCCATTTTCTGCCTCATAAACTTTGTAATAATCAGACAAATAATCCACTAGATATTTTCTGAGTTCGTTATTATCTTCAATTACTACTATTTTTTCTTTAAGGTCTGTATTCTGAATGATTTTCTTAGCTGCTTTTTCAGGAATCAGCATGCTCAGATTATCATTTTTAATAGCATATTCAAAAACCTCTTTATGCTCGTAAGCATCGCGATCAATCGGAATTTCGACTCTAAACGTACTTCCTTTTCCTTGTGTGCTTTCTACAGAAATTGTTCCTTTATGAATCGCTACTAAAGATTTCACCAAAGACAAACCAATTCCAGATCCTGTGTTATTGGCTTTACTGTTAGTCGCTTGATAAAAACGTTTAAAGATTTTCTCCTGACTTTTTAATGGAATTCCGATTCCGTCATCGGTAACCTCAATTACCAAAATGTCTTCAACAGTATCTTTCAACCTTATATACAAATCAACGTTTCCGTTTTTGTTGGTAAATTTTAAGGCATTCGATAAAAGATTGTACAGAATTTTATCGTATTTATCATTGTCTACCCAGCCCTTTATTTCTTCATCTTCGGTAATAAAATTGAGCTTAATCTTTTTGTTATAAGCCATTTCCTTAAAGGAATCGAAGATATTTTTAGAGTACGCCAGAATATCCGTCTTGGTCACTTTCAGTTTTAATTCGCCAGATTGCGCTTTTCTAAAATCCAAAACTTGGTTTACGAGATTCAATAATCTGCTCGCATTTTGATAAATCAGATTGTATCGGCTTTTTTCATAATCAGTTGCATTGCTATTTTCGTCTAAAAGCTGTTTGGCAGGACCTAAAATCAACGTTAAAGGTGTTCTTAATTCATGCGAAATATTGGTGAAGAAACGCAACTTTTCATTATTCAACTTCACATCATGTTCTCTGTTTACTTTCTCGGTAAGCAGTTCCTGTTTTAAACGAATTCTGTTTTTAATTTCTTTTCTAATGAAATAGAAAATTCCAAACAAAATGGCAAAAAACATCAAAAAGGAAGTCGGTGTCAACCAGAATGGAGGTTGGATTTTTATTTTATAAGAAACCGTCTTACTCCAATATCCATCACTGTTGCTGGATCTGATTTTAAAAGTATAATTCCCGGGATAAAGATTAGTATATTGTACAATTCTAGAAGTACTGTTCGCCGTAATCCAATGTTTATCGAAACCTTCTAGCATGTATTGAAACTTATTCAGTTTCTCATTTGCAAAAGACGGAGCCGAAAACTGAAGCGAAAAATTTCGGTTTTTATAGGACAATTCTATTTCTTTACCGTAATTCAGATCTTTTGAAAGCGGAACTTCACCATTGATTTCCATTTCTGGAAATACCTCTTCGTTCTGAATTTTAAACTCAGAAATCACAGGCAATGGCGACCAATTATTTCGCTTCATTGTTGGCGGTGAAAAAGAAATAATACCGTTTTTACCTCCCAGAAAAATATTAGAATTATTGAAATAAAAGAAACCGCTCGAACTGAAAACATCCAATCTGTTACCACTGTTTACGTGATAAATGCTAATATCTTTAAGATTAGATTTTACAAAAGCAATATTATTGTTGTTGATATTGAGCCAAAGATTTCCGTTAGCATCAGATAAAATATCTGTAATCCATTTTCCGGAAAGTTCTTTGAGATTTTTTATTGGTTCAAACTCATTCTTTTTCGGATTGTATAAACACAAACCAAAACGCGTTGAAGCCCAGATTTTTCCTTTTACATCTACTAAAACATCACTTACATTTTCGTCATGAGGCACACCTTTTTCTTTGATAAAAAGTGACGAATAGGTTTCTATTTTTTCTGTATTGATGTTGTATTTCACAACTCCGGTTTCTGTAGCAAACCAAACGTTGTTTTTGCCATCCCTTTCTATCGCATTAATCTGAAAATCGGGCAAAAGTTTGCTAGACGTTTCAACTTGTAGTGTTTTTGTATTCAGAATTACAGCTCCTTCACCAAAAGACCCCACAATCATTTTATCATCTGAAATTTTTCTAAAAGCAAAAACGGGCGATTTCTCAAATCCTGCTTTTATTTCACGAGAAGAATTATTCATATAATTGTAAACCAGAATATTTCCGTCCCAAAGGCCACAATAAAAAATCCTGCCGTCGTCAGAATAAATGCTCGCAATATCTTTTCCGTTATTGTGCAAGGGAGTTGAACCTTTTATGTTAGAAATAAAAAGTCCGTTATGATAAGTCGCTACAATTACTTTTTCGTCATACGTTTTGGCAAAACCTCTAATACGAGGCGCTTGATTGCCTATAGAACGTGAAATGTCTTTGTTTAAAGTAAACTGATTTTCATACGGATCATACTTGTCCAAACCGTCTTCGGTACCGATCCATAAAACTCCTGATCTATCAAAATAAAGCGAGGCAATCAAATTATCGACCAACGAAGTATCATCAGAAAGAATGGAATAATACCATTTATAATTGCCGCTTTGAATGTCTTCTAGTTGGTCGCAAACCAATAATCCGCCCAAAGTTCCAACCCAATATTTTCCGTCAGGCGCACGTGCAACCGAAAGAAAATAAGGACCTAAAGCACCTCTAACTTGCTTGTTTTCAATATATAAATTAGAAAACTGATTGCTGGTTTTATCCAATTTATATAAACCTTCTCGGGTTCCGATAAAAATATCCGATTTAGCATCTTCATAAATAAAGTTGATGTACGGATTTTTGATGTTAGAATTTGGCACAGAAAGCGTGTAATAATTAATGCTTACAACCGCTCCTTTAGCATCCATTGCTATTTTGGCAACAGATGACTTTTCGTAACTTCCAACCCAAACATTTCCTTTTTTGTCTTCAAAAATTTCTTTTACATACT
Organism: Flavobacterium procerum; assembly: GCF_042431625.1. Taxonomy (NCBI): domain Bacteria; kingdom Pseudomonadati; phylum Bacteroidota; class Flavobacteriia; order Flavobacteriales; family Flavobacteriaceae; genus Flavobacterium; species Flavobacterium procerum. Next base: position 468,543 of record NZ_JBHLYW010000022.1, read on the forward strand.
CAAAACCTTTCAGCGGAATCTTCTCAAATCGTTTTTCCTTCAAAAAGAACATATAAATTCCTTTTGTCTTGGTCCCTACCCAAACTCTTTTGAATTTATCAACATAAACTGCCCTCACTTCATCATCAGGAAGACTGTTTGGATCTCCTTTTTTATGAAAAAAAGTAGTAAAAACATGAGTATCCATCTCAAAAAGCGTCAGCCCTTTTCGGGTTCCAATCCATAGATGATTAGAATCTTCATCAAGTTCTAAAGCCGTAATATCATCATTGTATAATTTATTTTTTCCAGGCGTAGAACTCATGTAGTTTTTGAACTGATAACCGTCAAAACGATTTAATCCTGAGAACGTTCCGAACCAAATGAAACCTTTTTTATCCTGTACAATATGTCGTACCGAATTATGAGACAGTCCGTTATTATCGTTATAATGCGCAAATTTTATATTCTGTGAATAAGAATGATAAAAAAAGGCAGAAAACAGGAATAATAAAAGAAATTTTAGTCTCATGGAAATAAATTATATATGCAATTTAATCTTTTTGATTTAATAAATATCAAAATTATTTAACAGATAAATTATCAATCCTGTTATTTTTCAAATCAATTTTAAAATAATTGGAAGGCTCGCCGTTCATGGTCTTCCTGAATATTTCAGCCCATAAAACCATTTTTAGATCATTTGATTTTTTTAACTGACTGCATATCAGCTTGTATTGTTTTAGTCTTTTTTTTCCAATTTTTGAAAAGGCCAGTTCATCAGCACTTTTTAAGCGGTAAAAATCGAAAATCATATCAAATCCTGTCCAAGATTCAAAATCGAAAATAGTGAAAGAATTGGATTTCAAAACAGAATCAATTTCAGTTTTATTCGTATTCAGCAACAATAAATCCTTTCCTGAAAGATTCTCAATCGATTTTAAAAAATCGGCTGGAAAATCTTCCGGTAAAAAGCGTAAACGCACTAATTCTTTTAAATGCCAATTGGTAAACTCTTCATAATCTTTGGCATTCAGAATTTCTTTCTGCCAAATATCTTTGCTTTTAATTTCTTTTAAATGAGCATATTCTTCTTCATAAAAAGGAAACAAACTGTTGAATTTATTGACTTTGCTAATTACAATAGTTTCGACTTCCAAATCAGAATTAGAATGAATGGTCAATATTTTATAAGCTGGCATGTAAGCGGCAAGCGAAGGAGTCTGAATATTAAACAACGTATTTCCTTTTGCAGATGTTCTTACGCCTGTATCGTTAATGTGCATGTGACCTCCAAAATGAACCTGAATTCCAGCATCTGCAAATTGTTGTGCGACTTCTTCATCAGGAACTCTTTGCAATTGCATTTTATTGGCACCAAAAAGCTGTTTTAATTCAGGCGAAGCATCGTCATTAAAGTCAATCATAGGATAATGACTAAAAGCAATCAGTGTTTTTCCGTTTTGTTTCGCTTCCGCGGAAACTTTTTTCACCCAGTTTAAAAGATGGTTTTTATAAATCAGAACGTTATTGTAACCCGTGTTCGCTCCAGAAAAATCATGCGGATTATTGGCTTCTCCTGATAATTTTTCATTCGGAACATACGCATTTGCATCTATTGCCAAAAGCCAAATTCCTTTAATTGGTTCTACCAAATAACTGGCATCGGGCAGATACAAATTAGTATTTTTTATTAGATACGTTCTTTTTTCTAAATCGGATTCTTTTTGAGCCTCTTCAAAATTGTAATTTTCATAGCTGTAGTTAGAAAAAGGAGTTTCCCAATATAAATCGGTTTTCTTTGGAAAAAAACCAAAATCACGCATTTCGTTAATGGTTTCTTTGTAACCCCAGTTTTTTATATCGTTTGTAATAATGGGTTCTAATTCACTTTTGTTTTTGTTGAAATTACTGGAAGAACTGCTGATAATCTGCTCTTTTCCATCTTTTCCTAAAAAATCAGTCTTAACAGCATCTTGTGCAAATGGTCTTACTACATCGTGATTTCCTGTAGTCACATAAAAAGAAAGTCCGTGTTTTTGGGAATATTCATTGAGAATTTTTCGCAATTCGCGAACGTGAACAGGTTGACCGTCATCGCTGAAATCGCCTGGAAGTACTACTTGTTTAATGCCTTTTTTAACAATATCATTCAAAGCTTCTAAAAAAGCGAAATAATTTTCATTGAAAATTCTCGTAGAATGCAACTGCGAATTCATGGTTCGGATATTGGCATATTCGCCCGTTACCGGATTTGGAATTCCGCGATAATTGCTGTCTTCAAATTGGGCAAAAATATCCTGTAAATGAGCATCGGCTATAAAAGCAATCTGAACTTCTTTTTTCGTAGTCTGCTGTGATTTGCAGGAATATAAAGAAAGTAGTAGTACTAATATAGCCGATATTCTAAACATTTATTTTATTTTTAATTTTATGATTATCCGTTATTTGTCCTATTTTTATAAATAGAAAACCTGTAAAATCAGACGCGGATTAAACAGATTCGCTAAAGCAATCCCGAAGGGTCGGGAGCGGATAAAAACGGATTTTTATTAATCTTTTTAAAAATATAAATAGATTATCCGTTTTTATCCGCGTCTTTATGAAGTAAATCTGTTTAATCCGCGTCCTTGCTTAAAGGATAATTCAATTATTTTTTAATGTATGCTTCCAATTTATCTAAAGTGTTTAGTTCTGTTTCTCTTGCACATGAAGATAAAATAGTTGTTTCTATGTTTTTTGCTGGTTTTGAAATCAACAAATACTGTGTTCCATCATCTGTATTTTTTTCAAAATCTTTTGGATTGTATTTAATTGCTCCTCCAACTTCAACAATTTCGGCAGCAACGTCTTCTGGATGTTTTCCCCAAACTGCGATATAATTCGCTCCTTTTTTCGTTGCCGAATCTTTAAAGTAGTTCACTCCTGTTGCAAATTGTACTTTTTCTCCAGTTAAAGAAACTGCTTCCACTTTTGCTTCTCTTTTACCAGAAAATACCGTTACACGAACTAGAATATCCACTTTTTTTCCTTTGTAAGGCACACCCCTTGAAATCATTTCCATCCAGGAAGTGGTATCTGTTTTTCCAACTCTTGCTAAACGATTGGTTACCGGATTTAAAGGAACTAATTTATCTCCGTCCCAAAGTTTTACTCCTCCTAAACCAACAGTTGAAGCTACTTTATAATAATCGGCTCCCCAACCTTCTTTTTGCTGTTCTGGTGTTGGATACCAATTTGCTTTTCTTAATTCTAAACCTGGTTTTGCTTTAGAATAAACGTCGATTGCTACTTTATCGCTAAAGTAAATTCGCAACGCCATCCACTCGTTTTCAACCGCTGGCCCGTGATGTCCAATCGTTTTATATAAATCTCCTGATTCTGAGCCGATATCTGTTAGATACGTAATTTTGTCCGACTTCATATACAAACTGTTGTCCGTATTATTTTGTCCAAAACAAACACAGCAAAAAAGTAAAGAGGTTACAATAGATAGTTTCATAATTTAAAATATTATAGTTTAAGTGTAATTCTGTAAATTTAAAAACAACTTTCTATAATTTGTAAAGAATTTCAATCTAATCTCAAAAAATTGTCATTTGATGATGAAAAGGCGTGAATCCAGTTATATAAACATGCTCTCCATTGGTGCGTAAACTTCCCTGATGATAGGTGTATTGTTCGCTTTCCAGATTTTCGACATTCAAATGCTCGCATTTTCCTGGCCCAAATTTTATGGCATCTCCTGCGGTGGCAACTTCTCCATAACCTGTTTTAAGAAAATAATTCTTCTTTTCATCTGCCGTTGCTCCGTTTACAATGCTTTTTTCATTGAAACACATTTCGATTGTTACCTCGACATTTGGTGGACCATCTACTTTAAAATCCAAACTTAATGCTCCATTGTTCTCCGTAATTTCAATTACGGTAATTTGTTTTTTGACATTGCTTTTTGCTCTCGACTCAAAATCCATTTTGTTCCAAAATCTTCCATCCGATGATTCTGATAATTTATAGTCTCCATCGGGTTTTCGAAATTCAGTAGCAAGAGGCTGATAATAATCTGCTTCTTTGGTTTCGGTCAAAATATATTTGTTTCCTTCTTTTACAATTCCGTTGCTGCTAAAATAGCCCATTCTAAAAAACGAGGTCGAAAGACGCATGTATTTTAAAATAGCCTCCCCTTTTCTGTACATTAAAAAATTAGGATTTGATGATCTTCCTGATACAATCTGAACCGGCTGATCATTTCCTCCAAATAGCGTAATAGATGTTTTCTCTCTTCTGATTCTGGCTAAATTCGAAAGAACAAAAAACTTCTCGAAATCATTTGGAATATTGCTAACAGCGGGAACTTGCTTTTGAAGTTCTTCATTTTCCATAAAAAAGGCCAGCGAATCGGATAAAATATCACTTGTAAATTCTGGAAGTTTTTCGATTGTATTTACCATATAAACAAACATCGGATTTTGAGTACGAATAGCCATATATCGATATTGCCAGTAAAATTTCGTCACTTTCAAAGCCATAAATTGATCCTGTCTTTTGGAATCGACAGTAACCAAATCGCCGTTAGTTTCTGTATAATAGAAATATATAATTAAATTTTTATTTACGATTTCCAATAATTGCGGTCTTTTCAGCAATCTTGCCATCGTAATTAAAGCTTTATCTATTACTGCCGAATAAATACCGCTTCGTTCTGAATAGTGTCCATCCTCGTTAAGATAAATTCCTTCTGCCAGCCATTCGTCAATTCGGTTTACATATCTGACATCCGGATACAGCGCATTAATATTCGCTAAAGCGGCACAAATAACCCATCTGTGATTTGGCGTATGAACGCCTCCAGTTATCATCGCCTCGCCTGCATTTAAAATAAATTGCTTTATTTTTTCGCGAAGTAATGTCAAATCTCGTTGTTTACTTTTATTCAACAATACTGCTGCCGGACATATATATTCTAAAATAAAAGCGGTGTCTGGTGGAGATTGTCTATTTCCGCCTGCATCTAAAGTTCCGTCACTATACTGGTCTTTTAACAAAATAGCTATCGTTTCATTCATCTTTTCAACTAAAAGAGGCGACTTGTAATATTCTGAACCCGAATTGCATAATGAAGCTGACATTACAGTTATAGTATTTGCAATGCCCCGAAAATTATTGAGTCTAATGGAAGGATCTTGTGATGGCTGGTTCAGTAAACTTTTGACTTTGCTATCGTTGTTCTGAACTAGTTTTTTCATTAATTGAAGATCCTCTTTTGAGGCTGTACCATTTGCAAAAAAATCATTGGCAAAAAGAGTATTACTCATCAAAACACCCCCTAATGATAAACTGCTTAATCTGATAAATTCTCCACGGCTCATAGAATGTTTCATAATACTCTCTTAAATTAAATTAATGAAAAAACAGCTTTTACTTCAATTGTTTTAAACATAGATTTCAATGCTTGTTAGAGGCGTTTCACTTGCATAAATGCACATAGTCCTCCAGCAAGAAAATAAGTGCCTTTTTTTCTTAAACTTTAATAAAAATCTTAGCGTCTTTGCGCCTTTGCGAGCTAATTCCTTTTTTAGCGAGATACAAAATGTTTTAATCTCGCAAAGTCGCTAAATCGCAAAGTTTTAACACACATGTCCTATGTGTGAGAAACTAAGTTTCTTTCCCTCTTCTTTTTACGCAATCAAAACTATGTCTCTATGTGTTTAAAAAAATCTCCCCAGTTTTACTAATTCACTACTTTTACCAATATTGGATTGATTCCTAAAGGATTCTTGATTACTTTACAGATCAAAGGAAAGTCAGGATTTTTGATGATCCACATCTCGGTTTCGTCGATCTGTGCCACTACATGGAATGCATCCACGATTTTGCCGTCAATCGATACGCCGCTTTTGTCTTCATTCTTATCCAGAACATAAGTCGTATTGTTATAAACGAAAAAACCGTTTTTTATCAGATCCTGATAAGCAGACTGCGAAATCATAAAGAACGTTTCTGTCGGTTTTAAGTTCAGAACCGGTGCATATTCTCCCTGATTAAAACTTAATTCGGTTCCGTTTTTTACAGCTTCGGGAAGCATAACTATTTTACTTTTTACGCCTCTTGTTTCCAGTTTAAAAGCCAATGCATTGTTGGAAGTTTCAGCCGTAAGCTGTAAAGTTCTCGTTTGCCCGTGAAGCTTGCAGACATAATGCAGTTGGGTATTGTTTTTTAATGTTGGAATGTAATTCTGAGAAATTCCTTTCTGATAAACGATGCAGAAAAGAATCATTAAAAATATATTTTTCATCTTGTTCATCATTTTTATTTTGCTGGTGGCAGAATTGTTGTCCCCCAGGCTGAAGGCTTCGAATCCATTTCTAAAATCAGTTCTCCTCCGTTATTAATATCTTCGTGTAAAATCCAGGCCTTATTGTATGGTTTTCCGTTCAGCAAAGCGGTTTTGATGTATCTGTTTTTATCACTCATTTTTTTGGTAGTGATTTTAAAGCTTCTGCCGTTTTCTAATTTCATAACCGTCTCTTTTATCAAAGGCGTATTGATCAGATAATAAGGCTGTCCCGCATTCGGATACAATCCCATCATGTGGAAAGCCAGCCACGAAGACATCGCTCCTGAATCGTCGTTGCCAGGAAGTCCTTCTCTTGACGTATTGAAATTGTTCTTGATGATGGTTCTGATTCTGTCACTGCTTAAATACGGTTTTCCAATCCAATGATACAGACAAGGCGTCAGGAATGAAGGCTCGTTGGCAACATTAAATAAATCATTATCAAAGAAAATATTCAATCGGTTTTCGAAAGCTTTTTCTCCACCTGATTTTTTTACCAGTTCCGGAATATCGTGCGGCAGGCTGAATGAATACTCCCATGAAGTTCCTTCGTAGAAAAACACGCACCAGTGGCAGACATACCAAGGCGATTCGATAATTACAGGTGTATATTTAAAAGTCGGTTTTTGGATTTTGGATTCTCCGAAAACGACATCATCCAGCCAGTTTCCGTCTTTGTCTTTCGGCATGATGAATCCTTTCGCGCCATTATTTTCATAATCTGCACGCCATAAGTTCTGCCAGCTTTCGGTCTGTTTCATGTACTGATTGTACAATTCTGTTTTACCTAAGCCTTTGGCTACTGTAGCAATATTATAATCGTTATACGAATAATCAATAGTTCTGTTTCCTGCTCGGTCTGTGCCGTAGGGAACGTAACCTAATTTCAGATAATCTAAAAGTCCGCCACGCCCTTCTCTTTCTTCATTTCCTCCCGGAGGCACTGTAGCATCTTTAATCATGGCTTGTAAAGCCAACTCATAATCAATTCCTTTTAAGTTTTTCACAAAAGCATCTGCAATTACAACCTCAGCGTTAGAACCACCTTGAGTTCTTCCGTTGTCGTTGCCGCTTCTTCCTTCGGGCATATAACCTTCGCGCTTGTAGATGTTCAGCATCGCGTTTATGATGTCTACTTTACGTTTAGAATCTATCAAGGTAATTAACGGACTTGAAGTTCTGAAAGTGTCCCAAATCGTATAAAAATCATCGTAATACGGTTCGTCATTTGTCCATAACGGATTTTCTCCTGTTCTATCAACCGGCATTATCATGGTGTGATATAAACCTGTGTAGAACATTTTTCTATACTCTACCGAAGTATCATCCGATAATTTGATTCGGCTTAATAAATCTTCCCATTTGTTTTCTAAAGCGGCCAAAACGGCATTGAAGTTCCAATGCGGGATTTCAGTTTCTATATTGTTTTTTGCTTTCAGTTCGCTTAAAAATGAAATTCCGATTTTGACATTCAGTTCCTCTTTTCCTGAATTTCCGAAAGAAAGCAAAGCTCCTGTCTTCTTTCCGGAATCAAACTGTGCTTTTTGATTATTGTAAAACTTGCCGTCCTTGAAAGTGACAAATTTGGCAATCGGCTGGTCGAAAACGGCCCAAAAATAAACCGTGTACGCTCTTCCGTTGTTCCATCCTCCTCGAATTCGGCTGTAGCCCCTTACTTCTGTATCTGAAACAATTTCTATCTGAGAACCTACAAATTGCTGGGCTTCTCTGGCATCGGGAATTTTTTCTTCTCCAAGGAAAAATCCTGGGTCAATTTTTAATTCTTTTGACTTATTTTTTGGATACGTAATTCTGTAAAACGAGACTTTTTCTCCAGTTGTAATTTCTGTTTTAATATTGTTTTCTTTGAAAACGGTTTCATAATAACCCCGTTTTACATTTTCTTCTGCTCTGAAAGAAGTCTGGTCCATTTTATCCAAAGCTCCCGAAAATGGCATAATCTGGATGTTTCCGTATTTCGGCCCGCCACCGGTTCCGCTCACATGCACCTGGCTGAATCCTGTGACTTCTTTAGGCATCGGAAGCCAGCCGCTGTTCGGGCTTGAGGTACAGTCCGGACTCGGCTTCACCATTCCGTAAGGGCACGAAGGGCCGATGAAGACCCTGCCCACGCCTTCTGAACCGATCATCGGATCGACGTATTGGTGGACGTTTTTTTGTGCACTAATCGTTATTGCAAACAAAAATGATATTCCTAAAAATATGTTTTTATTGTATATTTTCATTACTTATTTCTTTAAGAACTAAAAAACTTTTTTTGCTACTGATTAAAAGGATTTTTTACTACGATTGCGAGTAATCCTTTAAATCTGTGAAATCTGTGGCAAAAACTTTACTTCGACATTTCTAAAATTAATTCACCGCCATTCGTAATTTCCTGATGTGAGAGTGTAAAATTCTGTACTGCTTTATTGTTGTATTTAATGTCTTTTATATACACATTTTCGGCATTGTTATTATTGGCTTTAATGACAAATGTTTTCCCTGAATAATATTTCGGATTTAAATCTATTGTGATTTTATTAAAAATCGGACTTCCTATTTGGTAAACGGCATCTTTGTCTGTTCCGCCATTCATTTGAAATAATCCAATTTTTAGCAAAACATTCAAACTTCCCATTAAACCTTGATCTTCGTCTCCGTTATATCCCGTTGCTGGAGACAATCCGCTAAAAGTGGCTTTGACTACTTTTCTGGTCCAATACTGCGTTAAATCTGGTCTTCCTAAAATAGTAAAGATATTGGAAGTCTGCATAGAAGGCTGATTACCGAAATTTACTGGAATTCTGCTAAATTCTGGATGCAATTCTGCATCATGGGATGTACCAGAAGTATAATTTTGTTTTTTAGCGGTTTCAAACTGCTGATTTAATTTTGCTGCGGCATTTTCTTTTCCTCCCATTAAATCGGCTAAACCATCGATATCATGAGGAACAAACCAAGTTGATTGTGCTCCGTTGGATTCTATAAATCCGTTTTCGTATTGGTATGGATCGTAATTTTCTCGCCATTTTCCATCTACATTTTTGGGACGCATCCATCCAACTGATTGATCAAAAACATTTTTATAGTTTTCTGATCTTTTCATGAAATATTGACAATCTTTTTCATGATTGAGTTTTTTAGCCAATTGAGCTAAAGTCCAATCTTGATAGGCATTTTCTAAAGTCTGACTTGCTCCATCTTCGTGACTTCCGAAATTTCCATCAGGAAGCGGATACGGTACATAGCCTTTTTCTAAATAATATTTTAAACCTCCACCAATATTGGTGTTGTGTTCATATCCTGCTTTTTCCATAATACCACCCGGCATATGATTTTTTTTAAGTGCAATGTAAATTTCCTCTAAATTTTCTTTTACAATTCCTTTCTGAATCGCACTGACGATAAAGGGAGTGGTCGAAGCTCCTGTCATTACATAAGTATCATTTCCACCGGAAGGCCCACGCGGAATCATGCCTCCGTCTTTGTAATATTGCATTAAAGAATATACGAATTCTTCCATGACTTCAGGGTAAACTAGACCCCAAAGATTATTGATTGTCCACTGTGCACCCCAAAATGCATCCGAATTGTAATGGTTGAATTTTGGTTTTCCGTCTGCGTTTAAAGGCAAATGTCCCACCCTAAAATTCTCCCCAGTATTATCAGGGTAGGCTCCATTTACGTCACTGATCATTTTTCTCCCTTGCAGAGCATGCCATAAATCAGTGTAAAATCTTCTTTGATCGGTTGCTGTTCCTCCTTCAATTTTTATTCTTCCTAATAAATCGCTCCATTCTTTTTTGGAATCTGAAACTGTTTTATTAAAATCCCAGTGAGCCAATTCCTTTTCAATGTTGTTGTTGGCATTTTCAATTGAAGTATAAGAAATACCAACTTTCATCAACAACTGTTCTTTTGTTTTAGAAAAATGAATCAAATAATTTCCTGTTGCATTATCTCTTTCTACAGAGGTAACAGGCGTATTGGTTTTAACTTTAAAAAACACGGTCAATGGCTTAGGACGTCTGAAATTGGTGCTTAAAACCAGAGAGCCAGAAAGCTCAAAGTCATTGTTCTTTTCTAATTTTCCATTGGTATTGTCGCAAGGCCCTAAAACAGTGTTCAAATTAAAAAGAACTGCCCTTTGCGATTTCGCAGGAAAAGTATATTTATGAAAACCAACTCTCGGTGTACTGGTTAATTCAGTTGTTATTTGATAGCGGTCTAGTTTTAAAGAATGATATCCTGGCGTTATAATTTCGGTTTTATGACTGAATTTAGAATAAAAGTCTTTAAAAACAGTCTGTTTGTTTTGAGTCGAAATTGTCACAGGCATTACCGATACGCCCGACATCTGCCATTCGTGTACATGGCTAAAACCTTTTACGGTATCTGTTGTATATTTATAGCCACCTCCCCAATCGCCTTTAATCTCAGTATCAGGATTTAGGTTTACCATACCAAACGGACGACTTGCAGAAGAAAAGAAAAACCATCTTGAATTTTCGGTGTCCAACAACGGATAAACCAGATCTGAAATTTGCTTCTCTTTTGAAGAAACCATTTTCTGGGCGTTGCATGACACTAAAAAAATAAGCGTTAAACCTATTCCGATACGTCCTATTTTAGAGATTTTGTTTAGTTCCATTATTCTGTTTATTGATGGGGCAATGTGTTTTTTGAAAGGATTTTGGGAGTATTTGATTTATTGCTAAATCGAAAATATTAAGGCATAGGAATTATTCGAGAATTATTATTGAAAAACATTCTCAAAGTATAACAGAATGTTACAAAGCTTAAACTTTCTTAAATTTTCAAAACCGACATTCGATTAAGCTTTGTTTTCATTCAAAAAATAAACTGAACTGATTTTCATGAGCAACTAAGAAATCAGTCTTTTTAAAAAGGAGAGGAATTTTAGTCTCCTCTCCTTTTCACAATTAAAATGCGTACTTAACTAAACTCTTGTTTTTAATATCCGGTATTCTGAGTTAAAGCAGGATTTAAAACCATTGCATTGGTCGGGATTGGGAAAACACGACGATAGGTATCTGCATTGGTTTTATAACCCCAAGATCCTTCATATTTTCCAAAACGAATCATATCATTTCTATGCCAAGCTTCCCAAGCAAACTCACGGCTTCTTTCTCTATAAAGATCTTCTAACGTTACACCGCTCAAAGCTACAGAGGTTGTACGATTTGAACGAACCATGTTTACTAATGCATCTGCAGTTTGTCCTAAAGTAACGGTTCCGCCACGAAGAATGGATTCTGCTTTCATTAAAAGCACATCTGAGTAACGCAAGAAAGGAACATCGTTCTTTTGGTTACGGTTTGTCGAAGTTGCATCTGGATAAAATTTGATATTTCTGTATCCCATATTCCAGGCGATTTCATCATTTCCAAGATCAAATAAAGTTACACTCTGGCGAGGTACAATGTTTGGAGTTAAATTCACCTGATATGTATAAGTTGCTCCTCCGTCTGCACCTGTATAAAACTGATCATATCCTTTTTTGGTTGTCGTAACTGTTACTGGAGTAACACCGTCATTCATATATTGAAGTCCTGTCAACCATTGTCTGTTGCGGATATCATTTGCATCATTAAAATAAGCGTAAAATTCAGGAAGTGTACTTCTTGGCGCGCTTGGTGTAAATGGAAGGCCGAACTTAGCTCTTTCAGAGCGAGGTACATCATAACGTGCATGATACATTTGTCCGTTATAGCCCACTGTTACCGCTGCTGGATCGTAAGGAACTGCAAAGATAAATTCTTTCATAGCCGGACCGTTGGTCGGATAAAACATTTGCAGGTAAGTTGCTCTTGGCTCAACAGCATACAAACCAGAATTAATTACCTGATCGCAAGCTGCAATGCATTCGTTGTAACGTGATGTTCCTGTGTAAATGTTTGCATTCAAATACAACTTCGCTAACATTGCATTGGCTGTCTGCTTATTTGGTCTTCCGTAAGTTGTAACTCCAGATGCCGCATTTAAATTTGGAACAGCGCTTTTTAACTCTTTTTCAATAAAACTGAAAACTTCTGCTCTTGGAGTTTTAGCATGAGAAGTAAAATCTCCATATAAAGTGTCTAATGGCACATCTCCATAGCTATCCATTAACATATAATAGGAAATCGCACGCATTGTTTTCAACTCCGAAATCAAAGTTTTTTTCTCTGCACCCTCCGGCATTGTTTGTCTTAAAATAGAAATAGCCTGATTACTCGTTCCGATTACTTTAGATGACCAATCCCAAAGACTTCCAATGATACCATTGTCTGCATTCCAGTCATGAAAATGCATGGCAATATAATTTCTGTTGTCAAACCAGTTTCCTCCTCTCGCTGGTAAAATGGCTTCGTCTGTTGTTAAAGATTGCGACCACCACCAAGCAAATGAAAATTCACCTCGGAAGGCTGCATAAACCGGGCCTGTTGTCTGAATGTACTGCGCTGAGTTTTGTGGAAATACTTCAGGAGTCAATTGTGTTGAAATAGGCACATCAAGATCATCGCAAGACCATACTAAACCAGCCATCAATACTGGAAGACCTAAATATTTTAATATCTTTTTCATAATTTTTAGCATTTAATTTTTAGAAGATCACATTTAAACCAAACATGTATGTTCTGGTTTTTGGATAGAAGTTATTTGAATCTACACCAGGAGCAGTTCCTCCTTGTTCAACTTCCGGATCAATTCCTGAGTACTTAGTAATAACAAATACGTTGTTTATGGTTTGATAAATACGTATACTGCTGATGTACTTGCTGACTTTGCCGAAATTGTATCCTAAAGTCATGTTGTCTAATCTTAAGTAACTTCCGTCTTCTATAAAACGATCTGAATATTTATATGAGTTTAAGTCATTTGGCGACTCGTTTCCAGCATCAACCAAAATATTATTGGTCATCGCTGTACTAGGTCTGAATAAATCGGCACGAGTTGCATTAAAAATTTTGTTGCCAAATACTCCTCTGAAGAAAATACTTAAATCAAATTTTTTGTATTGAAAATTATTGGCCCATCCTAATAATAATTTTGGCTGTGCACTTCCTGCATAATGATAGTCTACTCCAATTTGAGGCGTAGTAGTCAAATTACCGTTTTTGTCATAATATTGAGAAACTCCATTAGCATCTTTTCCGGCATATTTAAGTGTAAAGAATTGTCCTAATGGTTTTCCTTCTTTAAAAATCTGCAATGTACTTCCTGTTTGCCCTCCTCCATCTGGTTGTACACGACGGATAGAATCTCCACCAACAAAAAACGGACTAGTTAATTTTACAATCTCATTTTTGTTATGAGCTAAATTCAAGTTTGTCGACCAGCTGAAATTTGCTGTTTTAATTGGAGTTGTGCTTAAACTCACCTCAATACCTTTGTTAGACATTGTTCCTCCATTGGCTACAATTGTTCCCACTGGCACTAACACCGGATTAACATTGTAGTTAAAAATCATATCTGTTGTTTTCTTGTCGTACACATCAACAGAACCCGTTACTTTTCCTTTTAAGATTGAGAAATCAAGACCGATGTTTGCTGTAGCCGTTTTTTCCCATTTCAAATCAGGGTTTGCTGCTTGATTAGGTCCGTAAGCTCCAATTTGTTGTCCGTTGTAGTAGAAAGTTCCTAAACTTCCAGAAATAAACTGAGCAGTGTAAGCATTAAATCCTGATGAGTTCCCTGTTACCCCCCAGCTTCCACGAAGTTTCAAATCACCAAAAAAGCTTTGATTCTGCATGAAATTTTCTTTGTCTAATCTCCAAGCACCACCTACAGAAGGGAAATATCCCCAACGATTATTTTCTCCAAACATAGATCCACCATCTCTTCTAAGTGATCCTTGTAAAAGATATTTGTCTTTGTAGTTGTAGTTTAAACGTCCGAAATAAGAAATCAAACGTGTTTGTTGATATGCTTTACTATCTCCAAAATTTACCACATAACCATTCACAGAAGTGTAATTACTTAGAGCAAGGTTATTGTAACCTACGTTGTCAACTGGGAAATTAGTTGTTGTAGCCTGAAAACCATCTCCTAAAGTATTTTCTTGCCATGAATACCCCACAACAGCTTTTACTTTATGAGAACCAAAAGTTTTGTCCCAAGTAAAGAAACTCTCAATAATATTATTTCTAGTCTCGTAAGAATTTCTTAATGCAGAACCATTTACTCCAAAATTCACTAAAGATTTTGTCAAAGGTGGATCTGGGTTGTTGTAAAAGTTGGCACTATTGTATTGCGAATAATAGCTATCATAAAATTCTCCGTGAGATGCAGTTAATCTTTGGTGCGCTAAATTCAGATTATAAGTGATTCCAAACGGTAATTTTACTTCTGCAGTAAGGTTACCTACAAGGTTTTCTGTTTTTGTTTCGTCAGTACCATGCTGAATTAAAGCTAATGGGTTAAAGTATCCTGGACTAACAAAATTTTCAAACAAACTTCCGTCAGGATTTCTAACTGGAGAAACCGGAAGATAACTCGCTGCTTGCAAAAGTACCGTATTACGTTGTGGCACATTTTGATATTTTGTACTAGAATTAGTAACATTTAATCCAAATTTAACCTTATCATCAAAAGCAAACTGTTCAACAGATAAACGAGCGATGATACGAGAAAAATCACTTTTCTGCATTACCCCTTCTTTATTAAACGAAGTAATACTTGCTGTATAGTTTCCATGATCTCCGCCACCGCTCATAGACAAGTTATGGCTGCTAGATGCCGCACGTCCTGGTCTTAAAATCTCTTTCTGCCAGTTAGTGTTGGCTCCTTTATCATTTTCTGGAGTAAAATTCAAATTATTTTTAGTTGTAAAAGCTCTCAATTGGTCTGCATTCATCATGTCCAGATTATTTGAAACTTCTTCCCAACCCACATAACCATTGTATGCAATCTGTGTTCTTCCTTTACTTCCTTTTTTTGTTGTTACCATGATGACACCATTTGCAGCACGGTTACCGTAAATAGCCGTTGCAGCCGCATCTTTTAAAACGTCAATCGTAGCAATATCATCTGGAGCAATTACCGAAATATCTACTCCCGGAATACCATCTATTACATAAAATGGTCCTTGAGAACTATTTAACGTAGATGCTCCACGCAATACTACCGAAGCCGTTTTTGTAGGGTCACCACTAGATGAGATATTCAAACCAGAAACCTTACCTTGTAAAAGCTGTCCAACATCGCTGATGGCCCCTCTGTTTAATTCTTCTGCTTTAACAGAAGTTACAGAAGTAGTCAGGTTTTTACGAGATCCTTTTCCGTAACCTACTACAACTACTTGTTCTAGATTGGTTGTGGTAGACTGTAATCGAATTGAATAATTTGTTTTTGTTCCGTCTAATTTTACTGGTTGATCTTCAAATCCAATAAAAGAAAATATAAGTGTGGCATTTTTGTTTGAAGCCGAAATTTTAAATTTCCCATCAAAATCTGTAGTTACTGTATTAGTTGTACCTTTTTCCAGTACATTGGCAGCTGGCAGTGGAATGCCTTTGTCATCTAAAACTACACCAGACACTTCTGTTTTTTGTGCCCATGTATTCATTGAGAAGCCAAAGCAAAAGGCTAATAATAAAAGTTTAAGTTTTTCCATCGTGAAATTGGTTAATTGGTTAAATAGTACTGACGAAATTAGTGCTAATGAAATGTTAACAAATGGACAAGTTATTCATAAACATGGATAATTTCTATAAAGCCAGTGATAATAAGGGTTTGCGAAGTTATTTTTCTAAAATTCTATAGTTAAAAACTTACTAATAAAACGATTTCGGTAATTTGTCATTTCATATTTTTTAGGATTATTTGAATTCAGATTAAAAAAATAAGTTAATTTTCAGTATATATACGTATTAAATGCAATTAAGTATTAGATTATTTTATTTCTGTCCATTTTATTTCCCAATTTTTAATTAATTCTCTTTCTTTTGTTTCGTCAAATTGAGTATTATTTACAGCTGCATTTTTTAAAGCTTCTAAAAACATTTTCCATCTTGGCCAATAGAATCCTTTGTACATTCCTCGCCATGATCTTGAGGCATAATCATTCAAATGGCCTTCTCCACCCCAAAGCGTAATCAATGTTTTCGCATTTCTTGCATATAATGTAGAAACCTCAGAAGAGTTCCCATAATCAGATGCCGATTTTACCCATTGATCTAAGCTGTTTAATGGTTGACCAGACATTGCCTTATCAATATCCAAAGCTTGTTTTTCTATCTTCTTGAAAAGCTGATCTCCTTTTGAAATATCTTTATTCTGATAAGCTTTCACACATTCAATTAAATCTTCGTCAATAGAAAGCGAATAATAATGTCTTGCAACATCGATTAAATCATACTGAATAAGATTTTTTTTGTCGTGCTTTTTAGCTTCTTTACTTAAAACATCCAAAGCTTCTTTCAATTTTTTCTTATCTCCAGGATTTCCTTTAAATGTTGTAATTGTTGCCGTTGGACGTTTAAAAAACAAATACGCTCCTGCCCAGTCATTCCACCAGCGTGTTTCCCAATATTTAACATTGTAAACCGATTCCAGTAATAATTTCCAAGCCTGAAAAACAGGTTCTGAAGTTGTCTGTCCGTATCTTGCATTTAAGTATTTCGTCAACCAATCGTTTATCGGCTGTTCACCTTTACTCCACGGAAGATCATATATGTATTCGTAAACAATCGAATTGTTATTCAAACCTTCAGGCATTGCTCCATAACCAACGACATTTCCCCTATTTGGATTTTTCAACAAACTGGTCAATTCGTCTTTATAAAAATTCAAATCTCCATAAACAGGATTCGACCCTCCATAATTATGTACATAACCGTACGTCCATTGCTTGCCGTAAAAAGCTTCCTGATTTTCCCATACCTTATATCTATCATTGGCATAATCCTGAACCATTACTTTATCATTGGGAACTTTGCTCAAAAATGCACTTGTAGCTTCTTTAGTCCAAAACTCTTTGTTGTCGCCAAAAAGCCATCCCTGCATAACCCAAACTGCGCCGGGAGCAGCTTCATTTATGGTTTCGTAAACAGCGCTTCCATAATTTGAAAGTTCTTCATATTTATTATGTTCTGTAACTGGAGGCTCAATTTCATTGAAAGAATCGGCTAAATAGAAATTAGATTTTCCATACATCTTAGTGTAAATCTCAATAAAGCGTTTTCCTATTTGTTTGAATAAAGGATCTTTGGAATCTAATAGAAAAGTACTTGCAAAGCCACCTCCCGACCATGATTTCAATTCGGTTATTTTGGCTTCTGGATGTTTTTCGGCGAAAGCTTTAGGTACATAACCACTAAAAGCAGGCACAACAGGATGCATATCTAAAGCTCTCATTCTTTCTAAGATTTTCTTTTGAAGTGCTTCTTTCTTAACAAACCATTCTTGCGGTAACGGACCTTCTAGACTGTTAATATTTCCCATACGTTGCCATGGCAGATAAGCCGGGCCTGCAAAATGAGATTCTAATTGTAAATTGGTTAAACCATATTCTTTCCATAATTCCTGCCAAACGGCTTCCTGCCCTTCCATTGCTGTAGGAAGATTGATTCCGTGTAGAGCCATCCAGTCAATCTCCTGTTCCCAGCGTTTCCAATCCCACCATGGAGTTGTGTAGCCAAAAGTGCAGGCATTTAGATATTCCCTGTATTCAAATGGTGTATCTCCTTTTTTAGCATATTTCGGCCAAGTTTTAGGAAGATTTACCCTGTTTCCTTCCCAGCTTACCAAAACGGCGCCGATGTCTCTAAGAAAATTATATGCAGCATAACAAAGCGTAGTATTGTTTGGAGCTTTTACTTTTACCAGATTTTCCGTAGATTCAATCTCGAACCAGTCTTTATCTTTATTATTGCTTTCAATGATGGTAAATTCAAACTCATTGACACGATTACCAATTAATCTTTCTATAACTGACGCTGCATTTTTTGTTTTTTCATTGGTTTTATCCTGTCCTTTAACTGAGTAAATAAACAGCAATGCAACCAATGAGAAAACAATTTTTAAGGTACTGAAGTCCTTAATCTTACGAGTCATTTTTTTCATATCATAAAAATTAAAATTATCACATTTAACATAAAAGCTAAAAAACAAGAAGGGAGATTAAACATTTAATTAACCTCCCTCTTTAATAAAAACAAACAAAAATCTCTAACTAACTAATCCTTTTAATTTATTTTGTGTTCTAACTTTCAACAAACTTTACTAATCCTCACTAAGATTGTTTTTAAATGAAACAACCTAAAGTTTTATCAAAAGAAAATTTGAGCTTTTAATCAAAAATAAAAGTAGAAATAAACCCGTATGCAGTATATGGACGGATCAATCAAAAGAATAGACAGATTATCCATTTTAAACGGATTTCCTTAAAAAGATTGAGTTAGCGCAATTCTAACCCCAGTTTCATCACAAAACGAAGAACATTCTTAAAATAAATTGTGATAAAAACAAAAGCCCTCGTGTATGAGGGCTTTTAAAGATTATTGTACAAAACTTATCGCCATCCTAATGCTGGGGCAATATGCTCAAGAATTGACGACAAAATATGTACATTATAGTCAACTCCTAAAGTATTGGGGATGGTCAGCAGTAAAGTATCTGCTTCTTTGATTGCTTCATCCTCTTCCAATTCTTTAATCAATTTATCGGGTTCGGCTGCATAGCTTTTTCCAAATACTGCTCTTTTATCACGTTCGATATAACCAAAACTGTCGCTTCCTTTTCCTTGTGCTCCAAAATAATATCTGTCTTGATCATTCATTAATGCAAAAATCGAACGGCTTACAGAAACCCTTGCTTCACGCTGATGACCGGCTTTTTTCCATGCTTCCTTGTAAATTCTGATTTGCTCAGCTTGCTGTACATGAAAAGGCTTGCCGTTTTCGTCATATTTAAGAGTGGAGCTTTGCAGATGCATGCCGTTTTCGGCTGCCCAGACTGCTGTCGCATTTGATGCGGCTCCCCACCAGATTCGCTCTCGCAATCCTTCAGAATGTGGTTCTATTCGAAGCAGTCCCGGTGGATTTGGAAACATTGGATACGGATTTGGCTCTGCAAAACCTTCGCCTTTGAGTCCTTCCAAAAATTGCAATGCTTTTTGACGTCCCATATCGGCATCAGTTTCATCTTTCTGAGGTTCGTAACCAAAGTAACTCCAGCCGTCGATAACTTGTTCTGGTGATCCTCTGCTTATTCCCAGCTGCAAACGTCCTTCAGAAATCAAATCGGCAGCACTGGCATCTTCCAGCATATACAATGGGTTTTCGTACCTCATATCAATTACACCGGTTCCTATCTCGATTTTGCTCGTTTTTGCGCCAATTGCAGCAAGCAACGGAAAAGGCGATGCGAGTTGCTGCGCAAAATGATGAACACGAAAATAAGCGCCGTCTAAACCTATTTCTTCTGCGGCCACAGCTAAATCGATGGATTGGAGCAGCGTATATCCTGCTGTACGAGCTTGGTAAGAAGGATGATTCGACCAATGCCCAAATGATAAAAATCCTATCTTTTTCATAAATGGCTTATTTTTTTCTATTCCAAATATACGCATCAAAACCGAGTAATTTGTCATATCTGTTTCCATAAAAAACAACAAGTAGTTTCAATTGCAATTATCTTATACATATTTATTAAATTTAAACCGAAACTTTACAAATAGAAAACTAAATGAAGGAGCAGTTTAGGCAACATATCGAACAAACATCACCTATAAGTGAAGAAACATTTGATTATATATTTACTTTTTTCAAAGCCAAAAAAATTAGAAAAAACAGCATTATCATCGACAACGGAGATTTGGTTTCTCACGAATTCTGGGTGTCTAAAGGTTGTTTAAAAGCTTCATACATTCTAGAAGACGGAAAAGAAAAAATAATCAGATTTGCTGTTGAAGATTGGTGGGTAAGTGATTATGATGCTTATTTCAAAAATAAACCTGCTACACTTACTATAGAATCTCTTGAGGATTGCGAAGTTTTGGTTCTTTCTTTTAACGATCGAGAAAAACTCTGCAAAGAAATTCCCGAAATGAGTTATTTTTTTCGCAAAAAAATCGAAGGGGCTTATGCCGCTTTTCAAAAACGTCTTGTTTCTATGCTTTCTAATGATGCCCGACAGCATTATGAAATTTTCACACAGCAGTATCCTATGCTGATTGGACGACTTCCAAAATCGATTATTGCTTCTTATCTCGGAATTACACGGGAAACTTTAAGCAGGATTTCTAATACTCCACTGTGATTTACATCACGACTGATGTGTGACCTGCATCATTGGATTTTATGATTTTTATCGAAAACTTTGTGCTTTAAACGAAAAGCAAAATTGTAATTTACAGCATGACCAAACAGTCAAAAGCAACCGCCATAGGATTCTGTGCCATTATTTTATGGAGTTCCATCGTAGGATTAATTAAGGAAGTAAGCCATTCTTTTGGTGCAACTGCAGGCGCAGCAATGATTTACACCACAGCATCTCTATTTTTATTTTGCAGCTTAAAATGGACACCAATAAAACAATTTCCAAAAAAATATCTGATTATCGGTGCTTTGTTGATGGTGTCTTACGAATTATGTCTGGCCTTGTCAATAGGTTACTCACAAAACAGCAAACAGGCAATAGAAGTCGGAATGGTAAATTACCTTTGGCCTACATTTACAATGATTGCAACGGTTCTTTTTACTTCGAAAAAGGCTGGCTGGTTGATTCTTCCGGGCATCATCATATCAATGTTGGGCATTGTATGGGTTTTGGGTGGTGAAAAAGGTTTTAATGTTGACGAAATGTTGTTGAACATTCAAACAAATCCTCTGAGTTACGGATTGGCTTTTTTAGGTGCGCTTTTATGGGCAGGATATTGTGTCGCAACTATCCGTTTTTCAAATGGTGTAAATGGAATTACTTTATTTTTCATACTGGTGGCAGTTGTATTATGGATCAAATACTTTCTGATTTATGAACAATCTGAAATGCATTTTAATCTTTCCTCTATAATTTACCTTTTACTTGCCGGATCTGCAATGGGATTTGGTTACGCCGCTTGGAATATCGGAATCATACACGGAAATGTTACTGCCTTAGCAGGAGCTTCTTATTTTACTCCCGTGTTGTCTTCACTCCTTTCTTCGGTACTTTTGTCTGCATCTTTGGGATTGTCTTTTTGGCAAGGTGCATTGATGGTTTGCGCTGGTTCTGTACTTTGCTGGCTTTCAACAAGAAAATCTTCCGAAAGGAAAATTGAAAACTAATTCAAAAGCTAAATCAGCCTATATCTAATTTCTTTATATCTCGAACGCCCAACAGGAAGCAGTTCTCCATTCTTAAGAAGCATATTGTATTTGCCCCCCGCTTCAACCGTTAATTTATCTGCCTCATTCCACGATAAAATAAAGGATTTGTGAATTCTTTCAAAAGAAGATGGAAGCAGTTTCTCAAGCGCTTCGAGCGATTTGTCATGTAGCTCTATTCTTCCATCTGCCAAATGCAATTCGGTATAAATTCCTGCTCCTTTAATGTATAAAATTTCTTCAACAGGAATCAATTTGATGGCTCGTGCTTTTTTAACAGCCAAAAACCGAGTAGCATTACCTGGCTGTTTTTCTGTTGCAGCATAACGTAAAAAAGCCTGCTCCAATCTGTCTTTATCAAAAGGTTTTGGTACAAAATCCAGTACGCCATAATTAAAAGCCATAATAGCTTTATCGGTATAAGCAGAAATGATAATGGTTTGAAAAGATGCTGCTAAAAAAGCCTGCAGAATATCAAATCCATCCTCACCGTTAAGATTTAAATCCAGCAACAGTAAATCGATTGCATGTTGTTGAATGGTTTCCAATCCGTTTTCTAGAGCGTCACACAATAATATTTCTGCTTTTTCTTTAAAGAAATCCCTTGTCATTCTCTCAATTCGCTTGGCAATTCTGGCCTCGTCTTCTATAATCAGGATTTTCATCTTTTTTCCCAAATTTTAATTATAGTCCTCCATCCGCCTTCTACGGCTTTCGATTCAAAAGACCAATTTGTACCGTAACTTTCTGTCAATCTGGCTTTGATGTATTTAAATCCTGTGCCTTTGCGTTCGTCTTTTTTGCTATTTCGATTTTCAGCAATAGTGAGCATTGTATATTGTTTAAATTCATTTTCCCTCAAAAAACTCAGACAGAAAACAATACTTCCTCTTTTTGGCTTTACACTGTGCGTAATGCCGTTCTCTACTATTGTGTGAAATATTGCTGGAGGAACGCTTTCGTTTTCCTCAATTCCTTCTTCTTTCCATTCATAAAAAACCTCTTTTCTAAAGGACATTACTTCCAGATGTTTTTGGCATAATTCTATTTCTTGGCGAATTGGGATTAGGGCATCTTCAGAAATTTCATTCATGATATCAAACTCATCAGACAAGGCACGAATAAACAGAACGCCTTCTTTTGGCGATTCTTCAACCCAATCAATCAACGAAGTCAAGGTATTTCTAAGAAAATGAGGCTGAATGTTCTTTTTCAGCAATTCAAGCTGTAGTCTTGACGACAAAAGCAAAGACGCATTATGAGCTTCTTCAATCGCTTTGGCTTTTATAGTATGAAGATAAAGCATACACAATACAATAATCGTAAAAGCAATGAACAGTCCGAAATCATAAAACATAAAATAATTTACGACGGCACCCGCAAGCAAACCAGCCACAACTATCAGACCGCCTTTGACTTTCTTAAATACAGCAATTATTGCAATAACAACAGAAAAAATACGCGCCGCATAAGTCAAATATGCTGCCGATATATCGTAATGCCCGTAATGGTAAATGTATATTGCGATTAAACTTATTAATAAGAGAAATAAAAACAATTTCTTATTTTTAAACTCAAACTGCAGCAGAAAATACCACGGAATAAGTATTGAAATTGCAAAAGTTATCCCGCCTATGATTTGTAATCGTACAAAAAAATTGTTATATGGAATCGTAATGTAATATTTTGCATATTCTAAAATCAATAAGCAGAAAAAAAGAAGACAGATTATTCCGAAAAGCAAAACCGCAGATTCATTTCGAGTACTGTTTATATATAGAAAAAAATAGTAGACCGCCGCAATTAGAAAAGCCCCCGCCATAAGATTCATAAAAGAAATCACGATAAGAGGAGCGCGATGAAGCTGCAGATAATCTTTAAGTTTTAGATGAATTTCTCGATTTACCTCGCGCAAATGAGTTTGAGTTCCAACTAATGTAACCTTATGTTTTCCAATAACGGATAATTTCTGTGGTATTTGATAATAAGTGGTTTCTGTTCCGGGACTTTCGGCACTTCCTGATTGCGCTCTCTTGCCATTTTTTCCGACCAAAACCCCGTCCCAATAAACATCAAAGGCTCCAAAACCATTAATCTGCATTCCAAGCGGTTCTGATTGATTTTCGTATTTGAGCAATTCAATTTCTATCTCAACCTTAAAAGCTCCACTTCCATTTTTATCTGCTTCATATTGTTGATGATCATAATCAACATCATAAATTATATCAGATGTAACATATTCCTTGTAGTACTTGCACGAAGTAAAAAGTACTAAAAGTAAAATAAGAAAGAGTCTATGTCGATACATAAGATAAAGATATAATTAAATATTGAATGGAAAGTGCATTTCAGAAGTCGCCAGAGCCGTTGACAAGTCCTTAAGAAAAATACTATATTTTATTATTAATCTTGTGCTATGAAAACACTACTAACCACCATTATTATTATTTTTTTACCATTTTATGCCAGCGCGCAACAACTTACGATTTCTGGCAAGGTAAAAGACCACACAACTCAAGAAGAATTGCCATATGTGTCAATATCGGTAAAAGACAGCGCTCTGAAAATCATTATGACCGCGGTAACTGATGAGCACGGCATTTTTAAACTCGAAAAAATTCCTGTCCAAAACCTAACAATGACCTTTACTTTTATAGGTTATCAAGATTTTGTACAAACTGTCGAAATAGAGTCAGATAAATCCAAAATAGATCTCGGAATCATACTCCTACATTCAAATGCAGTAGAACTGAATACTGTTGAAATTACTAATGAAAAGCCAGCTGTCAGTTTAAAATTGGACAAAAAGGTTTTTGAACCTGGTAAAGACGTTTTGTCACAGAACGGTTCTGCTCACGATGTTTTAAACAGCGTTCCATCCGTATCCGTTAGCCCGTCAGGAACCGTTAGCCTTCGTGGCAACAGCAATGTATGGATATTGATCAATGGGCGTCAATCTGGACTTGCACAAAGCAATGCTCTTGATCAGATTGCGGCAGATCAAATAGAACGAATAGAAGTTATTACCAATCCGTCATCAAGATTTGATGCTGCTGGTTCGGCTGGAATTCTTAATATCATTCTAAAGAAAAATAAAAAAAGTGGATTTAACGGCCAGGTCAGGTTGGTTGCAGGTTCTCCAAATGACAGCAGGCTTAATCCAAGTATTAATTACAAATCAGAAAAAATCAATATTTTTTCTAATTTCAGCATACGCTCAACAGATTATGTTGGACTTTACACTACAAATCAGTCTATAAACAATAACGGCGCTACATCTTATATGGATCGAAATCAGAACGAAGAACGTCATGATGATGGCAAACTTCTCTATCTGGGAGCCGATTATTTTATTAGTGAACATCAGACCATTACGGCTGCTTTCTTAAAAAATGCGACACATGATAATGACAAGACACATTTGATGTATGATTATAGGAGTTCTGCGATTGACAGCATTTTATTCCGTGAAGGAAAATCACTAGAAAAACGGAATTACAACCAATTTGAATTCAATTACACCAAAACATTCCAAGAACCTTCAAAAAAATGGACTATAGATGTTCAATACGATTGGTGGAACAGTGTTAAAAACTGGAATCTCTCAACGCAGCAATTTTATCCTTTCGAAAACTTATACCCTGGAATCAGAACAAAATCGACGGGAAGCAGTAAAGATTTTTTGGCCAAAAGTGATTTTATACAGCCCATTGACAGCAGTTCGGTATTTGAAACTGGAATTAAAACAGAAATCCGTAAAGTTTCTAGTGTTTACAAAGCCGAGGAACAAAAAGATGATGATTGGATAATCTATCAGGATATTGACAATCATCTGGATTACAACGAAAATATCACAGGTGCTTATGCACAGTTTAACAGCAAAATTAAGAAATTCTCTTATATGCTCGGGTTGCGTACAGAAATCACCAATGTTTCTATTACAGACAACAGTAATTTATATAGTGATCATAAAGATTATGCAAAATTATTCCCTTCTGCCAATTTGAGCTATAAGTTTAATGCCTCGGCTCTGCAGTTCAATTACAGCAAACGCATTAATCGTCCTTCTTTATATGCTTTATATCCGTTTAACGAAGTTACTGATTTGAATGCACAATATGTTGGAAATCCTGGACTAAATCCGTCTTTTACAGATGTTCTTGAAATAGCTTTTCTAAAAAACTGGAAAAAAATCACCTTTAATCCTTCTGTTTATTACCAATTTGAAAAAGCCCGAATTCAGGATTTCACTTTCCGAAAAGATGCTATCTTTTTTACGACTCCAATTAATATTGATTACGAAAAAAGAATCGGTGTCGAGCTTTCTCTTTTGTTTAATCCTGTAAAATGGTTGCAAATAAATACAGAAATGAATCTTTTCCACTTCAAACAAAAGGGAAATTATAATGAAAATAATCTTGATTTTGATGGAGCAACCATAACAGGCCGCTTTAGTACACAAATTACGCTTCCGGCTAAATTTAGTCTTCAGGGACGTTACAACTTTCGTGCTCCGCAGCAGAATGCACAAACCAGAAATGATGCCTTGCAGTCTTTCGATTTTGGTCTAAGCAAAAATTTATTAAAAGATAAGACTTCTTTGGTGTTTGATGTTTCTAATGCTTTCAATCTTCGTCAAAACAAAAGCACAACTACTGGAACCGATTATGTCATCAACGAAAATAGCATACCAAATGCTGCACGTTACAGACTCAGCTTCGTTTATCGTTTTAATTTGACAGATCCAAAAGGAATCAGACAGGCCAAAAGTGCTAATCGAAATTAACGGATTCATTATTATTTTAAATAAAAAAAACCTCCAAAATGAATACTTTGGAGGTTTCTAAATATTTTAGTAATTCTTACATTTCGTTCAATTCGTTGAACTCGTGTAAAGATTTTAATGTGTTTTCGTAAAATAAGATAGCCGCAACAAGATTACCCTTGTCAGAATATGGCATCATCTTTCTTTGAAATTCGACTGTAGTGTCAAGGAATGTTGAAGTTCCTGTAGCTTGCAAATCTAATACTTTTTTGTGCTCACTATCGTCTGGAATACCTAAATCTGCCATAGTAACACCTGGTTTTGTAACCAATGCGATGTATGGAAGAGTTTTAACCAAAACTTTAATACGCTCGATGTACAATTCTAAAAGTTCTCCTTTTTGCATTCCACTTAATTCTTTTTGATCGTGGTATTTGCGAATTAGGGCTGTTGTACTAATGATACTTTTTGGGGCATTTTTAGCCTGCGCTGAAACAGCACCGGTTGCCAAGATAAAAAGGAAACTAAATAAAATAATCTTGCTCTTCATTTTTTATGTAATTGGGTTGATATAAACAAAAATATGTAAATAATGTTAAAACACAACTTTATTGATTTCTTTTTTACTGTAAAGATTGTTTTTATTTCTTTTAGATTATTTTTGTAAGCAAAATAACACAATTCTTACAACTTAAAGAATGATAAATACTATACAGAAAAGACATTTTTCAATGTTATCTGTGATAGCGTTTCTACGATTTTATAATCCTAAAACGTCCCGGATACTTAATCCATAAGCTTTTTTTGTTGCCATAGTAATCCATAAAATCTTCACAGACAAAAACGGCATGTGCTGTCGACCATGCTACAACACCGCAGAATTCGCTTCCAGACTGGCGTTTTAGCTTTTGGATTTGTTTTCCCAATTGAAATCCTAAATATTTATAAATTGTAGGAGTATATACTTCACCGCTTTCTAAATCGTCCAAAGCCCTATCAAAAGTAGATTCCTTGTCAATAATTTGCTTGTATTTTGCCATAACCGCATAAGTAAGGACAGCATACTCAATTATCTTTTCGCTTTCGCAGTTGTCTTTAATGAATACAAAACCGGCAGATATTCTGGCTCTTTTAAGCTCATCATTGTTAAGATCAAATGATGCGTTATTTTTTAATGTTATTTTATACGTAGCATCTTCTTGTTTTTCTGAAACAAACAGATTATCTAAACCGTATATATTTAAAGCTGCTTTAATAAATGCTATTGAAGAACAATTTGTTCGTTCTCCTTGCTTGAAGCTTTCGAATATTTTATCTGAACTCAGCTGCGAATATGAATTAGTGAACAGCATTAAAAATAAAAATATTGAAGTAACAGATTTCATTGTCTTTTGATTTAATAATTTTTCCAAAACTAAATTTGGATTGTGCATAGATTTTACAAATCTATAAAAATCAATTCATAGTTTTTTTCACTTCTTAATTTTTATATAAAATAACAACAATAATTTTATCTAAACTTTTAATCAAAAATATAACAAACTGAAAATTAAATAACTATTCAGGAAAATTGTGTAAAACTTTAAAAGGTCTTCAGTCTAAATTTGCATCATACACATAGATACAGACTTGTTCAAAAAATATAAATTTAAAAGATATCACGATGAGAACAGCAAATTACCAAGACTTGAAGCAGCAAGTGCGCATTTCGGAAGATTCTCCAATGTATATGGAAAATTATGAACGTAAACACGTTGAGCAGTTTTATCAATCTACCAAAGAGCAACTTATGTGCTGGGGAGAAGAATCTACTTATATAGATAGCGAATTCTATAATACTTTGGAGAATAAAGCTAAAGGAAATACCGATACTGCTTTCTTGTAAAAAAAGCTAAATTCTGTTTGTAAAAAACAGTATTTTAAAACAGCTTGACCGCAAAGAACTACCAGATAAACTTACTGGCGTTTTCTGCGGTCAATTTTGTTTAATGTCCCGAAAGTTCTCTTTTTATTCTTTGCAGTCCATCCTGCATTATTTTTTTCTGACAAGCGATATTGATTCGCAAAAACCCTTCTCCCGCCTTACCATACATTGTTCCCGAATTGACCCAAAGATTTTGATTGTCAAAAAGTTTTTGAGCAACTTGATCTGATGATAATTTGTATGAACGAATGTCTAGCCAAACCAAATAGGTTGCTTGCAGCTGCATTACTTTTACTGAAGGAAGTTCGCGTTCTATATATTCATTCAAAAAAAGAAAGTTCTCGTAAACGTATAATTTTAATGCTTCGAGCCAAGGTTCCCCTTTTTCATAAGCTGTAATAAGCGCCGTAATGGCAAACGGACTTAAAAGTTCCATCTCCTGCATTATCAAAACTGATTTGAGACCGTCGTAAAACTCCTGATTATTTGTAAAAACATATCCAACCTGCAGTCCGGCCAGATTAAAGGTTTTACTTATTGACGAAAAAGTAATTGAATTTCCCATAAGCGAATGATCAAGCGACGCAAACGGAATATGCGTTTCTTCGCTCAATACTAGATCAGAATGAATTTCGTCTGATAATACGACTACAGCATGCTTTTTACAAATTACTGCTATTTGATTCAATTCTTCTTTTGTCCAAACTCTTCCAATCGGATTATGCGGATTGCACAATACCAATAGTTTCGTCTTAGGATCTGCTGCTTTTTTTTCTAAATCTTCAAAATCAATTGTATAAAAGCCATCGTTGTAAATCAAGTTATTTTCTACAATTTCTCTTCCGCAGTTTTCTATTGTGCTGTAAAAATGATTATATACAGGAGGCTGAATTATTATTCTATCTCCTTTTTCTGTAAGCGAACGTATTGCGGCAGACATTGCCGGAATTACGCCTGCAACCGGAAGTATCCATTCTTTCTGAAGCGAAAAACCGTGTCTTTTTTTCCACCACATGATTACAGCTTCAAAAAATGCAATGGGAGTTTTGCTGTACCCAAAAATACCGTGCGAGATTCTATTTTCTAGCGCTGCTGTTATTTCTGGAGCTGTTTTAAAATCCATATCGGCAACCCACATTGGCAATATGTCTGGAGAATCGGCTTCATCCCATTTTATAGAATTTGTGTTTCTTCTATTGATAATTTCATCAAAATTGTAGTTCATTCAATCTAAAAATTACTATTACTTAACTAAACGTATTCCGGTAAACTGCCATCTATGTTTGGGATGGAAGAAATTGCGATAGGTTTTGCGACTGTGATTTTTAGGAGTTGCAACAGATGCTCCTCTTAAAACCATTTGGTTTACCATAAACTTGCCGTTGTACTCGCCAATCGCTCCAGCTTCTTTTTTATAACCAGGATACGGAAGATAGGCACTTCCTGTCCATTCCCAACGCTCGCCCCAGTCAAAAAAATCGGAAGCTGCCTCCCACTCCGCTTCTGTCGGCAAACGCATTCCTTTCCAAGAAGCATAGGCAGAGGCTTCATAAAAACTAATATGACATACTGGTTCTAAGAGATCAATTTCTTTTAATCCGTTTAGTGTGTAGTACATCCATTTATCGTCTATAAAATGCCAATATAATGGCGATTTTGCATTTTGCTCGTTTACCCAATCCCAACCTTCTGAATGCCAATGTCTGAAATCTAAATAACCGCCAGATGCTATAAAACCTAGATATTCTGCATTTGTTACCAATGTATTGGAAATTTCATAATCTTCAAGATAAACTTTATGTCTTTGAGATTCATTGTCAAAGCTAAAACCTTTTTCGTTAAAACCAATTTCATAAATTCCTGCCGACATTGCTGTAAATCCGCCTTTTGGAATCTTTATTTCCTGAAAAAAAGGTTTTTCGCTATAAGAAGGAAAAAGCGGATTATGCCCCAAAATATACTTTATATCAGAAAACAATAATTCTTGATGCTGTTGTTCGTGATTGAGTCCTAGTTCAAGTAACGAAATAATGTCATCATTCAAATTTTCGCTCATCAGATACTTTTCCATCTGTGCATCGACATAAGCACGATAACGGTAAACATCGGCTACAGACGGACGGCTTAAATTTCCGCGGTCTGTACGCACCACTCGCGCTCCGACAGTTTCATAATAACTATTGAAAACAAAATTGTACTGCGGATTAAATACTGCATAATTGGCAAAATTTGGCACTAAGATAAAGGTTTCAAAAAACCAAGTAGTGTGCCCCAGATGCCATTTCGGCGGACTTACATCTACGATTGGCTGCACAACATAATCTTCAATCTCTAAAGGGCGACAGATTTCTTCTGAATGCGAACGTACGTTTTTGTATTGTTCTAAAATGCCTGTCTCTATATAAGTTTCAATTTCTTTCATAATATAATGGTCTTAAACTGCGGTCCAGATTGCATCTGCAAACCATTTTTTGCTGTCCATAATTGTTTTGTTAAGTTTAAATCCGTTAGAAACAGACAAATTCTGAATGTCTTCTACTGAAAATTTTTGTGAAACTTCCATGTAAATAACTTCATCTTTCTTAAAATCTATGGAATGAATTCCGATATTCACCTTTTGGTTTTCCAGACTTACCAGATAACTTCTGCAGGCACCGCTCAAAGGATCATAATTCTGAAAATGTTCAAATTTATCTAGGTCAAAACGACCATCAAGCTCTCTGTTAATGCGTTCCAGCAGATTAAGATTAAAAGAAGCCGTAATTCCTTTGGGATCATTGTAGGCATTTAAAATAGTATGCGGATCTTTCTTTAAATCAAAACCTATTAAAGCAATATCATTCTTGTTCAGGTTTTTTCTCAATTCAAAACAAAAATCGGAAGCTTCGGAAAGCTCCATATTTCCAATATTGCTGCCCAAAAAAAGAACCGCTTTTCTACGAGAAGAAACTTTAGAAGCTTTTTGAAGCATCTCAAAGTAATCGCCTTCTAGAAGCCTGATATCAAGATTCGGAATATGACTTTGTAATTTTTGATGTAAAACTTCCAATATATTTCCCGAAATATCAATTGGCATATACGTAAACTTTGCTCCTGTTTTCTGCAGGTATTTTAATAAATGTAATGATTTTGAAGCATCGCCGGCACCGAGCTCAATAAGGTCAAACGCACTTCCGTCTGCAAGTATTTCTGTTGCAAGATCTTTCGTTTTATTCTGAAAAATATCCATCTCGCATCTTGTAACATAATACTCTGGCATTGCCATTATATCCTGAAAAAGAGCATCACCTTTTTTATCATAGAAATATTTTGACTGCAAATGTTTAGGATTCTGATTAAGTCCGTCTAAAACATCTTGCAAAAAGTGTTCATGGACATTTTCTCTGTTTTTATATAGTGTTTCTAATTGTAATTTCATTATGAATATTTTTAAAATAAAACCGATGTTTTTCGCTGGTTTGATATGCTTTAAAGGCTTCTTTCTTAAAGGTACGTTTTTATTGTGGGAGATAGGAACTCTTTTAGATTTTTTTAAAGTATTACGATGCTTGTTTTCTTCTTAATTACTATTTGAAATTGAATCTTGAAAAAAATAGTTTAGATGAATGTTAAACGATTTATACATGGTATTTTGTAAAAAACGACTCGTGATCTTATAAGTTTTGTCTAATAGATTTCAAGTAATTTTATTAAAACTTAAAAACGATGAATTATGAAAACAAATAATCAAAATCCGGACAACGGCAAAAGAAACGGTTCCGACCATCGAACAGATACCAGAAAACATCAATACAAAGACCATAATGAAGTATTGACAAATGACAAAAATTACGATTCTAACACTCAAAAATTTAAAGGCGAGGAACCGGAATGGGATGACAAGATGAATAATGAAGAGAAAAAATAAAAATGCAACTGCGTGCCTTATGGGAAATGTATAGAAAAACTATAAGAACAAAGTTTGGTTTATTATTCGAATCAGCAAAAAATGCAACAAGACTAAGGTGTTTTTTTGCTGATTCTTTTTTATTTTTAAATAATTAATTTAGAGTTTAATTATTAAAGAATTCCCAAACTACAAAAGCGTATCAAGAGGGTCACAAGGAAAATAAATTGTAATTATTGTTCCAATACCGGTTTTCCCTTCTGCATGAATTGTTCCTCCTACTGCCTGCATTATTTTTTTACATAAAGCAAGACCGATTCCAGACCCGGTATATTCCTGCTGATTGTGTAATCGGGTAAAAACCTTAAAAATAGAATCAGCATATTTTTGTTCAAATCCAATCCCATTATCAGAAAAGCGGACCCAATGACAATAAATTTTATCCGAATAACTTACCAATTCCGGTTCCTGAGAAGCCGTAATTTTAATAACACAATTTCGTTCTGGCGAAGCGTATTTTAAAGAATTCTGAATAATATTAGAAAACAGCTGACGCATCAAAAAACCAATTGCATGAACTTCAGGGAGGTTTTCATTTTCTATTACTGCATTACCTTCAGAAATAATTTCACTCATTTCCTCTTTCGTAACTTTCAAAATATGATTCAGATCAATTTTTTGTAATGTATCCCTTGTATTCTTTATTCTGGTATATTTAAGAAGATCTTCGAGCAACACTCTCATTCGGTCTGCTGAATTTAGCACACGCTGTAAAGAATAAGAAATAGATTCGATAGAAATAACATCCAATTCAGACATCATTTTAGAAGTAATCAGCTGAATTTTTCGTAGCGGTTCCTGCAAATCATGTGTACTGATCCAGTTTATGTTCTCCAATTCCGAATTGGTTTCACGCAGTATTTCACTTTGGGTTCTGTATTTTTCCTCTTCTTCGCTCAGCATAATAACCATCAGCAGTGTATGGAGTGCGTGCGCATATTGTGTGGCAGCGTATATTTCGTATTGTTTCCAACTGCTGCTTTGATTTTTTACAATCTGTTTCCAAATATTAAACGAATTTCTAGGATGAAGTCCATTACTGTCTTTTACGATGCTTTTTTCAGGATCACCGCCCCAGTTAATCTCCGATACCGTTTCTGGTCTGAACCAGATAATATGGTCGCTGTTTCCAAGCTCGTGATAAAGAATTCCTGCTGTGTCGAAAAGTTCAATATCTGGAAAAACATTTTTTACTTTATTGGTAACCAATGTCGAATTCGTCTTTTTATCAACGATTAAATCCAGTAATTTTATAATCTCTTCATCAGAAGGTGTTAAACCGTTTTTATAAATTTTATCCCTGCTTATTATGGAAACACCCGCTGCATTGCAAATCTGCAATAACTGTGGCGCTTCAATAATATTCATTAAAGCTTGTTTTAAAACCGGAAACTCTAAACTGGTTAATTGTTCAAGAGCCAATGTCGTATTTCGAGCATTCTCATTTTCATCATTAGATTCTCTGATATCAATTTGAGAAGTGATGAATTGCCCCTGAAGTTTGGCCGCCAGCCTTATTTCGGGAGACAAATTCTTTTTTGAATAATGATGACAGGCAATAAGCCCCCAAAGACGATCACGATGAATGAGTGAAATTGTCAAAGTGGCGCCAACTCCCATATTTTTAAGATATTCTACATGAATGGGTGATGTGCTTCTTAGAATTGAAAGACTTAAATCAAGGTTTTTATCTTCCTTGTCGTCAATCGTAAAAATCGGAACCGGCTCATATTCGATATCTACTATCAATCTGAGCTGGTTTCTAATATACAATTCTCTTGCCTGCGCAGGAATATCAGTATGCGGATAATGCAATCCTAAAAATGGTTCGAGATCTTCTCTGCAGCTTTCAGCAAAAACTTCTCCGTTATACTGTTCATCAAAACGATAAATCATTACACGATCGTAACCCGTTATTTCGCGTGTAGCCTCAGCAACAAGCGCACACAGATCTTTCAGCGACCTAGTGTTATTCATCTGATTTACAAACTGTATCGTCTGCGTATAAACATCGGCAAGTTTTTCTCTGCTGAACAAAAGCTCGGCTTCGAGAACATAAATATCGAAACTTTTGTGAATGCTTATCTGAAATAATTTTCCGTTAAGTTCCATCTCAAGCGGAAAAGCATCCTTAATTTTATCTTCGTTGATATATTCGAAAAGCTGTTTTTCGCCCGCTTGTCCAAAAACATCCGAAAACTTTTTCCCTAGCATTTCTGTATAGGCAACATCAACAAATTCAGCACTATTTTTGGTACAAAATTCTATTTTGCCTTCTACATCAATCCCAATCAAAAAACCATGCGGCTGAATCTGCCCCGGTATGTGTATGGGTTCATGCTCGCAGTTGGTTAACGTAACAATGTCACGATTGACTATATCCTTAATCTTCATTCTTTATCTTTAGTCCGGAAATGTTCATAAATACTATCAAACGCATAAACTGCACCCTCTACTATATCATTTCCGCAATTATGTTTTTGTTCGTAAGCTTCAAGCATAGCTAGAAACGATTTCCAGAAACTTCCGGTTTTGTCTCCATAACCAGAAAAATAACGCACTCCTTTTTCTTCTGAAAGTTTTGGATTTTTAGTTACATTTTTGAGAATAAATCTTCCTCCAAGAGTAGAACCTTCAATAACATAAAATATTCCAAGAGCAAAGGGAACGCTTACTTCTGTAGTACTAAAAACGTTTGTAAAATCTTTTTTAGTATAGTTTAGAAAAGAAAGATCATCTTTTATAAAATGTTTCTTTCTTCTTTGTTCCAAATCTTCTATAAAATCGGAAAGCAACGGAAAAATATGCTCTTCTGTACTTGTGTGTACATCCAACATTAGACTTAAATAATGCGTATAATCTTCAATATTCATGTCCGGAGACAAAATAGAAGAAGAAACAGGAAGATGTTCTAATTTTTTATGAGAATCAGCAGTTTGCGTTTTTAAATCACTAAGAAAACTTGACGATATTGAAGAAGTCAGATTGGCGCTCATATTAGATTGTATTGTTTTATTTGGAAGGATTAAAGTGGCTTCTCTAAAGCAAATTTATAAAAAAATAAATGTCATTTTTCACATTTATTTCAATTTTCTCTCTATAAAAACAACTGTTTTCCTAGTTAATTTTCCATATTCTTTTTTTTAGTCTTAAAAAGACTATTTTTTTAGTAGCTCATTTATTTTATTTTGAGTAATTTCAGGATTTGCTCCTGGCGAAGCTGCTACCAACGCCCCTACTGCACATGCAAAATCTATAGCATCTTGAGGTTCTTTGCCACTGAGCAATGAAGTGATAAGCGAAGCCAAAAAAGAGTCTCCCGCTCCTACCGTATCGGCTACTTTAACTGAATATCCTTCATTATGATACATTTTATCGTTCCAATACAAGGTTGCTCCGTCTTTTCCTTTGGTTACACAGATTCCTTTTACATTGGTTTTTTGGGAGATAAACGTAATATTGTCTTCAATGGTTTTGAAAGGAGAATGCAACGCTTTTGCTATTTCTATTATTTCCTCATCATTAAACTTAACAAAATCAGCAGACTGCATTAATCTTTCTATAATTTCGTAAGTGTAATGAGGCTTTCTTAAATTGACATCAAAAACTTTGTAAACATCATTTTGCAGAAGTCGTTCTAAAGTAGTACGCGATACCTCATCTCGACAGACTAAACTTCCGTATATCAGCACATCAGCTTCAGAAACCAGTTTTTCTGCTTCGGCAGTCGGTTTTATTTTATCCCAAGCCGCTGGATAATGAATTATGTAAGATGCAGAGCCGCTTTCGTCTAAGGTCACCAAAACAAGTCCGGTAGCAAACTCTTCAGATTTTATAATTGATTCGGTATCAAGTCCGAGATTTTTAATGTGTTCGATAATTGCATCTCCATCTGCGTCGTTTCCTACACAGCTGATAATAGCAGCGTCACAGCCAAATGTTTTCATTCTCAGGGCGACATTTAGTGGTGCGCCTCCGATTTTTTTTTCATTCTCAAAAACATCCCAAAGGACCTCGCCATACGATACTGTTTTAAGGCTTTTTTTGTTACTCATTCTAAATTGTATTGCATTATTCTAAATTTCCTGACAAAAGGAATATCTCTAATTTTAAAGATAACACATTTTTTTTACCAATCAGCGATGTTGGTTCATTCCTAAGAGATTTTTAAGAAAAAACATGGTCTTTTGAAAACTTATGTATATTTAAAATGCATGATAACTAAAAAAGTAAACTGTTTTATAATTAATAGAGCAAATGAGATTTTAAACGCAGATAAGCTAACGGATATAAGCAATAAAAGTGAAATTAAGGAAAATCAGGTTATAGGAACTGCTTCGGAAGATTTTATGAATTATGAAGCGTTTTTAGAATATCAAAATGAGAAAAGACCTTTGTTCTCTATCTTTTTAGGTGAAGAAGACATGACGTATATCAGATATTCGGATAAACTTAAAAAAGTCGTCGATATTACCGGATGTTGCTAAACTGCCAAACTGCATCTGAAATCTGGAAACTAATTTCAGATGCATTCGACTATTTATTGTAAAAATTTATTTTACCAGATAAGAAACCTGATCTGCTTCGCAAAGCCTAAAATATCCTAGAGCAAAATCAGCAGAATTGGTTGTATTTACAATATTGCCTCGAATATTTCCTGGAGGCACAGAAAAAGGACTTCCTCCATAAACTTCTAGGATTAATTTCATATAATTATAAAAGCTTTTTGAAATACCTCTGTGTGTAATTTCAACAGTATTTCCTGGTTTCATGTCTTCGTCAGAAAATCTTGTACTAATGTCGTTTCCGTTAAACAATTCATCATCTAGAAGTACATATTCAGGATACAAAAGGAATTCGCTTTTATAATCTGTCAGGTAATAATTCTTTTCATCTGCTGGATCTTTATAATAAAAAGTCATTTCGATAATGTCTTCACCTCCAAAATCAGGTATATTTTTCTGATCTACCTTATCTATCGGCGTTACTGAGGTAAGTTTTTCTGCAGCAGTAAAAGTCTGCCCTTCTGCAGTCACAAACAAGGTATAAGTCATGTTAATCACAGGAACAAAATCAGTGCAAACATATTGACCTGGCGTAGTTTCATTAAATATAAAAACATCACCGTCGGTATTCTCTACTCTTACCTGCGCGCCAGAAACTTTTGGAACACTATTGTTATAATAAGGAGCCATTTTGCTTATTTTGATAACCTGTTCG
The DNA here is from genome assembly GCF_042431625.1 of Flavobacterium procerum. Taxonomy (NCBI): domain Bacteria; kingdom Pseudomonadati; phylum Bacteroidota; class Flavobacteriia; order Flavobacteriales; family Flavobacteriaceae; genus Flavobacterium; species Flavobacterium procerum. Next base: position 506,028 of record NZ_JBHLYW010000022.1, read on the forward strand.
TTGCCCGATGTTCCCTTTTTCCACATAAGTTCAGCATCAATTACAATTTTAGCTTCAGCCGTTTCTAAATCTAGATTGACAACATCTTCACAAGAAGAAAAAAGCAGTATGCAGAACAAACTCAATAATGTAATTAGTTTTTTATTTAATATTCTCATTTTCATTAAAATTTAAAATTATAAGAAACCCCTGGAACCATTCCGAAAATAGACAGTCTTCTGGTTTCATTTGCTCCTGTATCGTCATTTGTTGTAAATGTTATTGAGGCCGCATTTTTTCTATTATAGATATTATAAATACTGAAAACCCAGTAACTCTGCCAGCCTTTCTTTTTATCAGGTTTTGGCGTATACGTTGCTGCAAGATCCAAATGATGGTAAAGTGGCAGTCTGTTTTCATTTCGCAGCGAATAATTCGGAATATTTATCCCTCCAAATTCATAATATCCATTTGCGAACGTTACGGGTTGTCCGGATTGCAAAGAAAAATTACCATTAAAAGACCATTTTGGACTTAGCTCGTAACTTCCAACAATATTTAAATTATGAAGTTTATCATATCCAGACAAATACCAATTACCATTTGCAATTCCAGGTTCCTGCGGCGTTCTTCCAGGCGTTTTTTGTTCGGCTCTAGACAACGTATAAGAAACCCATCCTGTAAAAAGACCTTTGTTTTTTCTAAAAAGCAATTCCATTCCATATGAACGCGCTTTTCCAGTCAAAATAACCTGCTCAATATTGTTGTTCGCCAAAATGTCTGCGCCGTCTATATAATCAATACGGTTTTGAATATTTTTGTAAAACAACTCTCCTTCAAAAGAATAAACTCCTTCATCAAAATTTTTGAAATATCCTATAGCATATTGATCCAAAAGCTGTGGTTTTGTAAACGGCCCGCTTGGAGTCCAGATATTCATAGGCATTGGCGACTGCGTATTAGACAACATATGAATGTATTGTGCCATTCTGTTGTAGCTCGCTTTTACAGAGGTATTTTCATTAAATGCAAATGATAAAGCCGCGCGAGGCTCCAGATTATCAAATTTACTGATGGTTTTTCCTTTTCCGTAAGTGATGCTTCCGGTTGGGGTTCCTTCTTCATAATTATTGTATAACGGATTATAAACAACCGCTTTTCCGTCTTCGTAAGTACTGATTTCTTCGCTTCCTAAACGATAAAACATACTGTAACGAAGTCCATAGCGAAGATTAAGTTTCTCTGTAATCTGATGTTCAAAATCAAGATAAGCAGAAGACTCAAAGGCATATTTCTTATCGAGTTGTTTGTAATTGAATTGAGATTCTGAGCTTGTTGGCTGTACAGTTCCCGGATTAAAATTGTAATACTGTCCGTCGATTCCGTAGTTAAGTTTGAGCTTATCAGACAATGAATGATTCCATGCGTACTTTAAACCATAAGCTTTAATGGTATTGTCCCATTCAAAATTTTCAGTCGGTATGCCTAAATTGAATCTATATTCACTGTAAAACGCAGAAAGACTGGTGCTGATGTCATCAGAAAATTTATGTTTCCAATTTAGGATTCCCATTGTATTTCCAAATGTACTGGCGAAACGGTCGTTTATATCAAAAACATCGTTTCCAAAATAACCTGAAAAAGAAAGCGAGTTTTTATCATTAAATCGATAATTCAATTTGGCATTCAAATCATAAAACATAGCCGAATTGTTATTGTCGGTAAGTTTCAAAAATAAATGCGCATAAGAAGTTCGTCCCGCTACAATAAATGACCCTTTTTCTTTCTTAATCGGCCCTTGCACCAATAAACGACTTGATATCAAACCAATACCTCCGTTTACCTTATAATTTTCAAAATCTCCAGTCTGCTGGTTTACATCGAGAACAGACGAAACACGTCCTCCGTATTTTGAAGGAATTCCTCCTTTATACAAATCTAAACTGCTAACAGCATCTGCATTAAAAACAGAGAAAAAACCAAACATATGCGAATCTCCATAAACTGGCGCACCGTCTAGAAGAATCAAATTTTGATCGGCAGCTCCACCACGTACATTAAAACCAGAAGAAACTTCTCCAGCATTTGTAACTCCCGGCAATGTAAGCAATGATTTTAAAGGATCCGGTTCGCCCATAGGAGCCGGGATTTTTTTGATTTCTGCCATAGAAAGTTTATTGACACTCATCTGAGTATTTTTGATGTCAACCGCTTTTGTAGTAGTCACAATCACCTGATCTAACTCTTGACTGTCGGCTTCCATCTTAAAATCTATTTTGGCATTGTCAGAAACTGTAATCTCTTTTTCTTTGTTTTGAAAACCTACGTAACTGATCAAAACCGTATAACTTCCTTTTTCAATATCTATCGAAAAAGTACCGTTTTGATCTGTTGTAGCTCCTGAAGCAAGTTCTTTGATATATACATTTGCGCCAATAACCGGCTCGTTATTTTCATCAAAAACATGCCCCATTAATTTGATTTTTTTTCTGGGTGCTTTTGCCGATTTCTGTTTAACAAAAATATTACTTCCGGCAATGGAGAACTGAATAGAGGCATTTTTATTCAATTCCTTAATCAATTCTTTGATGTCTGTATTCGTGTAAGTCTTTTTATTTAAGAAATATTTTTGGCTTGTATCAATCTGATCCGTAAATGCAAATTTTAAATCGGTCTGGTTTTCAATTTGTCTAAAAAACTCTTTAAGAGTCATATTTTGATCTACAGTGACCGTAACGTTTTGGGAAAAGATACTTAAACTGAATAAAAAAAAGCATGCTGAAATTATATGCTTCATGAAATTTTGTATTTTTGAATTATTATTATACGGAAAGCGCCCTGCTTTCCTGATTATGAGGAGGATGTGTAGTTTCGCGGCTAGTGCATCCTTTTTCTTTTCTATTGAAAAGTAATCTGTTTCAAGTCTTCGTTTATTTCAAAGTCTAAATCATACATTTCTGATATTAATTGAACAATCGTTTTTAAATCTTCTTTTTTATTAATTCTCACAGTGATTCTTTGATTAGCGAATTCCTGAGGCACAATTATTTTATAGCCGTAACTTTTTTCGATATAATCACCGACACCTGCCAATTTTTGGTTTTCAAAATCAGTAAATCTGTTAAATTCTTCTACTTCGGCAATTTTATCGCCATAGATAAATTTATCTCCTGGTTCTAGTATCCATTTTTGAGATAGTCCTTTGACATTCATCTGCACGCTTCCTTCGTAAAGCTCTACAGTAACCTTGCTATCTTTATCTTCTTTCACAATAAAAGAAGTTCCTAGAACCGTGGTTGTTGTCTCATTGCAAAAAACCTTAAACGGATGGTTCTTGTCTTTTTTTACCTTAAAATAAGCTTCACCTTCAATATCTATTTTTCTATTTACTGTAAAATCTGAAGCGTATTTTATTTTTGAAAACGGACTTAAATCAACTCTAGAACTATCGGGCAACACTATCGTTTTTACTTCAGAACTTGTATTTTCGATTACAGTTGATGCTGTAGAAATTCCCCGTTCAATTGGACTTTCGGTAAAGTAAATCCCTGTTCCTATAAAAAGAAAAAGCAAAACAGAAGCTGCAGCGACATAATAATGCCACGCTTTGAGTTTTCTTTTCTTAGGCGTAAAATTTTTAGATCGAAATGCTTCCCAAGAAGCTTCTTTTGTTTCGGCTGAATGAGAAACAGGACTTTCGTCCCAGATTTTCTGCAATTCCTTGTCTAATTTTTCTTCGTCCATACCTTAGAAGTATTAAGTTTTTGACAATAAAAACCCTGTTTGCTAAAAACACCGTACACTAATTCCTTGATATTTCTTCTGGTTTCTATTTTTAGGATATGATCTTGATCTTTAAGATCAAAATTCATTTTACAGTCAGAAATAACAAATTGCAGAAGAAGCAGAATAAAACCTGCATCTTCCTTTGTTTTTATATCTGTTTTATAAGCTTCGATACGCATTTTCATGTTCCGTTTTTATCTATAACAAACGAGAACAGAAAAGTTCCTAATGGTTTTCGATTTTTTTTCGAATAAATTTATTGGCAAGGTAAATATGATTGGCAATGGTCTTTTCAGAAAGATCTGTAAGTTCTGCAATCTCCTTATAGCTAAGGTTTTCCAGTTTATGAAGTGTAAATATTTTTTGTTGTTGTTCGGGAAGCTGTTCAATAAAAGCATGCAATTGACGGCTTCTTTCCTCAAAATCACCGGTTTCAGGTTCTTCTTCTCCCAACTCAATCTTAAGAGGATCAAGCTGAACAATTTTATTTTCCCTGTTTAAGTGATTGATAATAATGTTTTTGCAGATTACAAACAGTTGTTTATCAAACAAAACATCTTCATTTAATAATTCTCTTTTATCATAAAGTCTGACAAAGGTTTCCTGCACAAAATCTTCAGGAGCAAGCATCGAAAAATCAAATCGTCTGGCAACGCTGATTAGTTTGTCATAATAGTTTAAATAGGCCTCCTTAAAAGAAGCTTCGGTGCCTTTTTTTAAACTTTTTATAAACTTTTTATTGTCCATACCAGAAATAGGGTCGCTAATTTTTAAACTCAATGAAACCCATAATATTGTGTTCCCTTCATTTATCATTCCATACAAAACAGGAACAAGTTCATTTAAAACTTAGCAGAAAATCCAGTACAAATAACAGAAAATTAATTTATTTAACATCATTTTCGCACTGCTTTTCAGCAAAAGTATCACCAAGTCAAAATGTTTTTACATTTAGACCCTAGTTCTGCTGTTTTGTTACAAATTCAGTCCAAAAATTTTATCCAGTTCTACAACCGAATCTGCTTTTGGAAATAATTTGGGTGAAATTGCAAGTTTTTGCGCCAAAACAGCTGTCGGAAGTGGTTTGAATTTTCGAAACAACCCTATAGAATTGGCAAATTTCAGAATTACGGCTGAAATCTTTTCGCCCAAACGATCAGAATCCGGACGCAACAAAAGTCCTGGTCTAAAAACAATGTATTGCTCAAAATTAAGCGCAGCAATTTTATCTTCTAGTTTTCCTTTTAACTGTGAATAAAAAACATTGCTTTTTGCAGAAGCTCCATAAGCCGAAAGCAGTACAAATGACGAAACTCCGTTTGCTTTTGCGATTTCAGCAAACTGAAGCGGCATATCAAAATCTATTTTAATCTGGTTTTCTTTGGATCCGGCATCTTTTAAAGTGGTTCCCAAACATGAAAAAACAACATCGCCATTAACTAAATCTTTGCTGTTTTCAATCTGTGCAAAATCAATTACATGCTCGACAAGTTTAGGATTTTTTCTGCCTGTAGGTTTTCTTACGAAAATCGCAACAGCAGTATAATCCTGATTTTCTAAAAGTTCGTCAACCAAAAATCGACCAGTTGCTCCTGTTGCTCCAATAACTAATGCTTTCATAATCAAAATTTAAAGAGTTTCACAAAAAAATCATTTATCAAAAATACCTAAAAATTATATATATCATTTTAAACAAAAAAAAGAAGCTCTGAAAAAAGCTTCTTTTTTTTATTGATTTTTTACTTACTTCTTCTTTTTATAACTCTTTTTCAAAGAATCTGAAGCTTTTGTGTTGGTATAAGTTGCACCGTCTTTTGCGCTTTCTCCCGGTCCGCTTCCGGTTCCGGCAGTACTTTTAGATGAAGCATTACTTGAATTACTGCTTATCGAGGATGCTCCTGTGTTAGAATCGTCTGGATTTCCGCCTTCATTCTGATTTGAAGCGTTATCAAGTGATGTAGTATCAGGGACCGTATTGGTACTGTCGACAGGTGTCTGTACTGTTTCTATTTCGTCGCTGTATCCATCATTATTATTCTTGCAGGAAAACAAAAAACAGCTTATCGTAATGATTGATAACATTTTAATATTGACTAAAGATTTCATGAAAATAACTTTTAAGGTTTGTATCTTTCAAATTTAAAACCTCTTATCGAGTATTTTTTACATGATTAGTAATGTCTTTTATACAATTAACGATAGATTTATGCGCTTGTTTATTCCATTGAAAATCATAATTATAAATAAAGTAGCTATTTTTTTTATTTCATGAAAAATCAGCATTTAAGGTTATCATATTCTTAATTTTTTACAGTTTTTAAATAATTTTAAGAATCATTCTTTTTCAAATCATTATATTTGGCGCACTTTAAACCTGTTTAATTCTGTTGTAATACTATAATTGCCGCTACGTATAAAATGAAACCTATAAAGTTCGTATATATTGTTTTGCTTTCGTTGCTTTCTTTTTTTAGAGGCACCGAAACATATCAGCAGCAGGCATATCTAAATCATTGCATTGCACTCGATAGTGTTGCCGCAGATGACAATCTTATACACACTCCCGACTTTTCTTCTTCCAAAAATCTGGAAGTTCATTATAACATTAAAAAGAAAATAAAATCTAGGGCTACCACTTTGGAGCAAAGCACTATAAGAGCTCCTTATTTTAGCAACCTGATCAACTTTAAGCTTTATAAAAAGAGTTTAATCTATGGTATAGCTTCTATATACCAGGTACAAAGGCATACTTATCTGCATTTGTACCAATTATTCTAGATTTCAACTTCTCGCTATTTTTATATAATTAATTCAGAAAAAAAATCTGGACTGTTTCCTCGTTTGCCTTCACCTAGTAAACGGGAAAATCATTTTATATCAAAATACTCTTAAAAAACGGAACTTCTAAAAAGAGCTTCCGTAAACATATCTATTTTCAAAATCCAAATTCAGACTCCCTCTATTTAGTTAGAAAGGGAGAACGTCTAATTTATTCAAAATTAAAAACCTAATGATGAGCATTTATAAAAATCCATTTCTTTTATGCACCTTGGCTTTATTCGTTTTAGTCTCGTGTGGCGATAAAAACAAAAAGAATTCAGATAACATCAAAACAGTTCCTGTATATAAAGTTACCCTAAAAGATACCATCGTATCAAGCAAATTTGTTGCCGATGTCCATGCCAAAAACAATGTAGAAATACATGTTCGTATTCCTGGCCTATTAGACAAAGTATATGTTAGCGAAGGACAAAAAGTAAAAAAAGGACAAATCCTTTTTAAAATAAGCGATGTCGAACTCCAGATTCAATTGCTAAAAGCAGAAGCTGTTTATAAAAACGCAAAAGCCGATTTAAGAATTGCCTCTGTAGAATTGGAACAAGCTCAAACGCTTTTCAATAAAAAAGTAATCGCCGATAAAGAATTAGAATTATCTAAAGCAAAATATGAAGCCGCTTCTGCGAAAGTTGCACACGCTGTAGCAGAAAAGAAAGCTATTGATCAGCAAATTAATTTTACCACAATTCGTGCGCCTTTTGACGGAACAATCGATCGTATTCCGTTTAAAGAAGGAAGTTTAGTCGAAAATGGTTCCTTGTTGACAACTGTTTCTCAACTAGACGATGTTTACGCTTACTTCTCAATTCCAGAGAATACCTATTTCCAAATGATGGAAGACAAAACCCTAAATACGCAAGGCGATATCAAATTGATTCTGCCCAACGGAATGGTTTACGACCAAAAAGGAGAATTAAGAACCGCCGACGGAGAAATCGACAGACAAACGGGTTCTATTCAATACAAAGCAAAATTTCACAATCCGCAAGGATTTATCAAACATGGAACTTCTGGAAAACTGATTATTTCAGAGCCAAAAACCAATGCAATTTTAATTCCGCAGAAAGCTGTTTTTTCTATTCAGGACAAACAATACGTTTTCCGCGTGAACAAAGATGGAGTAGTTAAAATGACGAATGTTACAGTCGAAACCACTCTTGATGATGTGTATATCTTGAATGACGGTCTAAAAAACGACGACCTAATTGTACAAGAAGGAACACAATCATTAAGAGACGGCGATAAAATCAACATGAAATAAATGTTGCATATCGACTTGTAAAACAGTTATTTAATTATTTATCTAAAAAATTTAAAATGATAGAGTTATTTATCAGAAGGAAAATATTGTCATTAATCATCTCGGTTATGATAGTCCTTCTGGGATTGCTGGCGTTGTTTCAGCTTCCCATTACCCAATTCCCCGACATTGTACCACCGTCTGTAACCGTTACAGCAAAATATACAGGAGCAAATGCAGAGGTTTCGGCCAATGCTGTTGCTCTTCCGTTAGAAAGAGCCATAAATGGAGTTCCCGGCATGACGTATATGTCAACCGTAACTTCCAATGATGGTCTGACTTTGATTCAGGTTTTCTTTGAAGTAGGAACCGATCCCGATTTGGCTGCCGTAAACGTGCAGAACAGGGTTACCACGATTCTGGACGAACTTCCAGAAGAGGTTATTCGTGCGGGAGTTACAACTGAAAAAGAAGTAAACAGTATGTTGATGTACTTGAACATTACAAGTACAGACAAAACTCAGGATGAACAGTTTATTTTCAATTTTACGGATATTAACATTCTTCAGGAATTAAAACGTATTGATGGTGTCGGTCGTGCCGAAATCATGGGACAAAAGGAATATTCGATGCGTGTCTGGCTGGATCCGGAAAAAATGCTTTCGTATAATATTTCGGCAAATGAAGTAATCAATTCACTTCAAAAACAAAATATTTCTGCTGCGCCAGGTAAGGTTGGTGAAGGTTCAGGGCAGATGAATAATCAATTGCAGTACGTAATTAAATACGGCGGAAAATTCTTCGAACCAAAACAATACGAAGAAATTCCGTTGAGAGCCAACTCAGACGGAACTATTTTAAAATTAAAAGACATTTCGAAAATCGAATTTGGCGCGATGAGCTACGGAATGGTTTCTAAAACCGACGGAAAACCTTCTGCATCAATCATGCTAAAACAGCGTCCAGGCTCGAACGCTTCTGAAGTTATTGCGAGCGTAAAAGAAAAAATGGCAGAATTAAAAGGTTCTTCTTTTCCACCAGGAATGGAATTCAACATTGCGTATGACGTTTCGCGTTTCCTTGACGCTTCTATTCATGAAGTTTTAAGAACCTTGGTCGAAGCCTTTATTTTGGTGGCATTTGTCGTTTTCCTTTTCCTTCAAGATTGGAGATCGACTTTGATTCCTGTATTAGCAGTTCCTGTTGCGCTTATTGGTGCTTTTACCTTTATGTCGATGATGGGATTCTCCATCAACTTATTGACACTTTTCGCCTTAGTACTTTCCATCGGAATTGTGGTCGATAACGCGATTGTCGTCGTTGAAGCCGTTCACGTAAAAATTTCCGAAGAGCATATGTCGCCAATGGACGCTACCATTAGTGCGATGAAAGAAATTACAGGTGCCGTTATCGCGATTACCATTGTAATGGCTGCCGTGTTTATTCCGGTTGCTTTCTTGAGTGGTCCGGTTGGGGTTTTCTACCGACAGTTCTCATTAACAATGGCAATTAGTATCGTGATTTCTGGAATTAATGCTCTTACGCTTACTCCTGCCCTTTGTGCCATTATGCTGAAACCGCATGATCCAAATAAAGAAAAAAAATCGTTACTAGACAGATTCTTCCATAGATTCAACAATTGGTTTGATAACATTACTTCAAAATACATCAAAGTATTAGTGAAATTTGCTGACCGCAATACGGTTACGGTTGGTTTATTAGTGCTTTTCTGCGTATTAACTTGGGGAACAACTAGATTTTTGGCGTCAGGATTTATTCCGACCGAAGACCAGGGAATGGTTTACGTAAGCGTTACAACGCCACAAGGAGCAACAGTAGAACGTACAGAAAAAGCGTTAGACGAAGTAACCAAAATTGCAAAAGGAATTCAAGGCGTTGACAATGTTACGACTCTTGCTGGATACAGTATCGTAACCGAAATTGCTGGAGCTTCTTACGGAATGGGAATGATCAACCTAAAAGACTGGAGCGAACGTGATATTTCGGTAACCGAATTTATGGCAGAACTTACCGAAAAAACAAAAAACATTACCGATGCACAGATTGAGATTTTTGCACCGCCAACCGTTCCTGGTTTTGGTAATACCAGTGGTTTTGAGCTTCGTTTGTTAGATAAATCTGGAGGAAGCATTACCAATACTGATAAAGTTACTAAAGAATTCATCAAAGAATTAAATGCTTCACCAGAAATTCAGAACTCATTCTCAAGTTTTGATGCGACTTTCCCTCAGTATTTAATTCATATTGATTACGATCTTGCTGCCAAAAAAGGAATTTCGGTTGATAATGCCATGTCAACTTTACAGACGATGTTAGGTTCTTTTTATGCGACCAATTTTATTCGTTTTTCTCAAATGTATAAAGTAATGGTTCAGGCAAGTCCACAGTTTCGTCAAAATCCGGAAAGTATTTTGGATATGTATTTAAAAAATGATGCTGGCGAAATGGTTCCGTTCTCTACTTTCATAAAACTTGAAAGAGTTTACGGTCCAGAAGTACTAACACGTTACAACATGTACATGTCGGCTATGATTAACGGTGAACCTGCTGAAGGCTACAGCTCCGGAGACGCAATTGCCGCGGTTGAAAAAATTGCAACTGAAAAACTCCCTAGCCGTTTTGAATTGGAATGGTCTGGTATGACACGTGAAGAGATTCTATCGGGTAATCAAACCATATACATTTTTGCGCTTTGTATTCTTTTTGTTTACTTATTACTTGCAGCACAATACGAAAGTTTATTGCTTCCATTCCCTGTATTATTGAGTCTTCCTGTCGGCGTTTTTGGCTCTTATCTTGCCCTTTTAATGGTCGGATTAGACAATAATATTTATGCTCAGGTCGCACTCGTCATGCTGATTGGTCTACTTGCCAAAAACGCCATTCTGATTGTAGAATTTGCGATGGCACAGAATAAAATCGGGCGCGATATTGTCGAAGCGGCTATTGAAGGAGCCAGACTTCGTTTCCGACCAATTTTGATGACTTCGTTTGCTTTTATTTCAGGATTGATTCCGTTGTGTATCGCTTCTGGCGCGGGCGCGATTGGTAACCGTTCGATCGGAACAGCTGCGGCAGGCGGAATGTTAATCGGAACTGTGTTTGGTCTTGTAATCATTCCGGGACTTTACATACTGTTTGCGAAATTGGAAAAACGAATGAGTAAATCTTAATGCGTGATTTTTTAAAACACATAGAATCATAGTCCCAATAACTATCGGGATGGAAAGCGTAAAAAAGGGTTTCACTTTTATAAGAATCACATAGCCTATGTGTTAGAAACTAGTTTCTTTCGCTTTACCTTTTTTGAGAAAGAAAAATCTATGTCTCTATGTGTTTAAAAAAACAGATTGAACAAATAAAATTAAACAATGAAAGATATATTAAATCAATATAAAAATGCTGATGTGCAGTTTCTAAGGACAACCAAAAGTGCCGTTGTAATAACTGGTGTTTTGCTTTTGACTGCGTGTTCTGCACCAAAAGTCAGCAGTAAATTAGACGCAGCAAAACTCCCAGAGAATTTTGATGCACAGCGAAAAGAAGTTTCTAAGGATGATTTTATTCCATTAAAAACAGAAAACTTTTTTAAGGATTCGAAATTAGAGGAATTACTAAAAAAAGCAATTGCCAAAAATCCTGATTATTTAATTATGCAGGAACGAATTTTAATTGCCAATTCGCATTTAAAAGTAGCAAAACTGGCACAACTTCCTTCTTTGGATCTTGTGGCAGATGCTTCTGGAACACGTTATGGAAAATATACCATGGATGGCGTTGGTAACTTTGATACCAATTTTTCTCAAAATATTAACGAAAAACAAAGAATCAACGAAGATGTTACTCCTAATCTCTTTTTGGGCGGAAAAGTATCTTGGGAAGCCGATATTTGGGGCAAACTGAGCAATCGTAAGAAAGCGGCGCAACAACGTTATTTTGCTTCTCAGCAAGGAATGCGATTATTGCAGACGCGTCTTTTAAGCGATATTGCCGATTTGTACTTCAAACTGATTGCATTAGACAAACAAGCCGCAATTTATGATAACAACTTAAAAACGCAAGAAAGAGCATTGGATATCGTTTCGGCTCAAAGATCGGTCGGAAAAGCGACTGAATTGGCTGTACAACAGTTTAATGCACAAAACAATAACATTCATGCCGAAGCTTCAGAATTAAAACTAAGCATCGACCAAACTGAAAAAGCTTTGTTGACGCTTTTAGGAGAATATGGCGGAAAAATCGACAGAAGCAGCGATTTCTTATCAGGGCATCTTCAAGTTTTAAATCAGAAAATAAGTGTCGATTCTATCATTCACAAAAGACCTGACGTGTCTGAAGCTTATTTTGAATTATTGGCCAGCAACGCCGACGCAAAATCGGCTCGTGCTGCGTTTTTTCCAACTTTAAACTTAGGCGGATATGCAGGTTTCAATTCGTTTTCGTTCAACACTATTTTTGACGTTGGCTCTTTTGCTTGGCAGATTTTAGGCGGGTTAACAGCTCCGGTTTTCAATAAAGGGCAAATTAAACAAGAATTTTATGTTTCGAACAGAAGACAGGAAATTTCATTTCTTCAATATCAAAACAGCGTTACAACAGCTTTCAATGAATTAAGTGCTTTACTCCACAGAAATGAAGCTTATGAAGATGTTTTGAAATACAAATTAAAAGAAATCGATCATCTCGAAATAGCCGTAAACGTATCAAATGATTTGTATTTGAGCGGTTATGCTAATTATTTGGAAATCATTAATGCACAGAAAAACAAACTACAGGCAGAACTTGATTTTGTTGATATTCAGCTTAGAAATGCAAACTCTCAGGTCCTATTGTACAAAGCTTTAGGCGGAGGAATAAATTAGTTATTGTTGGTCAAAAAATTGTTTCTGATTTTAATAGCTCATCACAGAGGCAGTTTTAAATCCCATTTCTATTTTGAAATGGGATTTTTTTGTTAAAACACTATTCCTTTTGCGTTTAGTTTTTACCTTTATTCTAAAATTCTAAAATCCCATTGATGGATATTTCCAAAATTCTCGATTACATATACCAGCTTCCTGAACAATCAAAATTGGCTTTGCTAAATAATGTCAGCGAAATAGCTTTCTCTAAAGGACATATTTTACTAAAATCCAACAAGATAGAATCAAATATTTATTTTATAAAAAAAGGCTTAGTAAGAGCTTTTGTTGAAAGAGAAAACGAAGTGACTTTTTGGTTTGGAAAAGAAGGCGAAACCGTAATTTCGATGAAAAGTTATGTAGAAGAGCAACCTGGCTATGAAACTATTGAACTTTTGGAAGATTGCGAATTGTATGAACTTAAAACTGAAAATTTAAGAAAACTATTCGACCAAGATGTTCACATCGCCAATTGGGGACGAAAATTTGCCGAAAAAGAATTAATCAAAACCGAAGAACGTTTGATTTCTAGACAGTTTAAAAATGCATCTGAACGTTATTTAGAGTTGATGAAAGATCATCCCGAAATCATTAAAAGAGTTCAATTAGGATATATTGCCTCCTATTTAGGCATTACACAAGTAAGCTTAAGCAGAATTCGAGCAGAATTAAAATAACCCATTAAGATTTTTTCAATTATAATCATCAAATTATATCTAAAAATCTGCTAATCTGTATAAATCTGCGGGAAAAAATCTTACGCCAAAAGTATTTCACGCAGATTTTAAAAGATTTCAGCAGATTAAATTAGATTTTTTTAATGCTAACCATTCAAATTAAATCTGTGTAAATCTGCTTTGATCTATTTTTATCTGCGTGAAAAATCCTTACGCAAAAAGTATTTCACGCAGATTTTAAAAGATTTCAGCAGATTAAATTAGATTTTTTTAATGCTAACCATTCAAATTAAATCTGTGTAAATCTGCGTGAAAAAATCATTACGCGTAAAGTATTTAAAGCTAATAAAAGTAGATTTTTTTATCATTTGTTAAATTTTTTCTGCATTTCATGAAGGAACTTTGCACCACAAATTTTTAACTATATGAACTGGATTATTTTAATCATCGCAGGCTTATTTGAAGTAGCCTTTGCATCATGTCTCGGAAAGGCAAAAGCAACAACTGGAACAGAAATGTATTATTGGTATATTGGATTTTTTATTTCGCTAACCGTAAGTATGCTTTTACTAATGAAAGCTACAGAAACATTACCGCTAGGAACTGCTTACGCTGTCTGGACAGGAATTGGCGCTGTCGGAACTGTTTTGGTTGGTATTCTTGTCTTTAAGGAACCAGCAGCTTTTTGGAGATTGTTTTTCCTTACCACTTTGGTTGGTTCTATTATTGGACTTAAAGCCGTTTCGCATTAATCATAAACTTTATTTACAACTTTGTCAAAGTTTAAAACTTTGACAAAGTTGTTTTTCATTCCATCAAAATCATCTGCAGCTTTCAGTTAACATTTCTTCTCTGTATTTTTCCGTAATTTTGTATAAAACCCAAATTACATGAAACGTTCCGGTACTGCAGATCTTCCATTACATTATGGCCATGTTCCTTTATGGCTTGCCGACCGTATGTCTAAACTGGGTTTTGCTATTGTTGAAACTATTGCTCTTGAATTTTCGACTTCTGAAGTAATTTCAAAACTAAGCAACCCGTTTTGGTTTCAGAGTTTTGGAGCTGTTATGGGAATGGACTGGCATTCATCTGGAATCACGACTTCTGTTTTGGGTGCTTTAAAAAAATCGGTTAACCCGCATTCGCAAGAGCTTGGAATTTACATCTGCGGAGGAAAAGGCAAACATTCGATGGCAACGCCACAAGAACTTTTGTTTGTGGGCAATAAAACGGGATTGGATGGAAACGAACTCGCCAATTGCAGTAGATTGACTGCCAAAGTCGATAATACGGCAATTCAGGACGGTTTTCAGCTTTATCAACATAATTTTATTGTGGATAATAAAGGGCAATGGGCGGTTATTCAGCAGGGAATGAATCCAGATTCTAAAACCGCTAGAAGATATCATTGGCATTCTAAAGATTTACAGTCTTTTATTAACGAACCGCATACTTTTATTTATGGCGAAAATCAAGGATCCATACTGAACCTAACCGCGGGAACTGCCGAAAAGTCAAGAGCCGGAATTTTGGAACTTACCAAAGAATCTCCAACAAAAATCATGAAAGAAATCCAGCATCTCAGCATGCCCACACATCATGATGTACGAGTTGAAGATGTCAATATGAAACGTCTGGGCGCCATGCTTTGGACAACTCACGAAAATAAACCCGAAGATTTTGAAGAACTTTTACTCTTAAAAGGAATGGGACCACGCGCACTGCAGTCATTAGCTTTAGTTAGCGAAGTAATATACGGCACGCCTACCCGATTTGAAGATCCAGCACGCTTTTCTTTTGCGCATGGCGGTAAAGACGGTCATCCGTTTCCTGTTCCAATCAACATTTACGATGAGACGATCAATACGCTTCAAAAAGCAATAAATCGCGCCAAAATCGGAAATAATGATAAAATTGAAGCCATCCGAAAACTTTCTGAAATTTCAAGGAATGCCGAAAAAGGGTTTACTCCCAACGATAATTTGGACGAATTAATACAAAAAGAAAGAGCCGAATCGTATAAATACGGCGGAAAAACAGTTTTTGGCGATGCAAAACCTCCAAAAAGCAAAATCATACGCCACAATAATCAATTAGGTTTGTTTGATTAACTCAAAAAAAGAAAAAAGAATTCAACAGTAACATACACCAAGGTTTCAACCTTGGAAGTGTTTATAATTAAGAAAACATACCAATTCTAATTATCTAATTACCAAATTTTCTAATTTTCTAATTGACTAATCATCTAATTTAGTGTTTAATGCATTTTTAGCATCACATGATAAAAAAATAGCATTTCACAACATTATTCTCTATTCTATCTTTGTCATCAAATAAAAACCAAAACAATAAAGAAATGACATCCAGCTATACAATTAAATCTTTTGATGAATTAACCAATCACGAATTGTACGATATGCTTCGATTAAGAAGCGAAATTTTCGTTGTAGAACAAAATTGTGCTTATCTGGATTTAGACAATAAAGATCAGAAAAGTTTTCATTTGTTGTACTATGTAGACGGAGAATTTGCAGGTGCAACCCGTTTGCTTCCAGCTGGTTTATCTTATAATGAAATTTCTATCGGGCGAGTTGTAATCGCATCAACCCACAGAGGATTAGGTTTGGGAGTAAAACTTATGGAAGCTTCTATTGCCGGCTGTGAAGAAAAATTCGGAAAAAGTCCAATCCGAATTGGGGCGCAATATCATTTGTCCAAATTTTACCAATCACTTGGTTTTGTGGAACAAGGCGAAGTTTATGATGAAGACGGAATTCCTCATATCGAAATGCTAAGAGCATAACGTCATGGAACAATCAGTTTTAAAACATTGGCCAGTACCGGATTATGATCTTCCGAACGCCAATTGATGTACAAATCAGTTTCTAAAGGCAGTTTGATAAATCGAATTCCGGGTATTTCGTGAAAAAGATACGAATCAGGCAAAACCGCAATTCCGAGTCCTTTTCGAACCAAAGCAATTATCGTTGATCCAAATTCGGAATGAAGATGCACTTCTGGAGCATTTTCAAAAGAATTGAATAATCGTCGAATCAAATCGCTGTAACTGCTGCCTTCATCGCTTGTTGGCAATATAAATTTTTGAGAAGCAAGCGTCTCTTTGGTTAAGTCTTCGGGAGTTTGATACGGATGATCTTCGGGAACAACTATCGCTAAATGATCGGTATGTATTTTTTTGGATTGAATGTCTTTGGCATGATTAATATCTCTTAAAATGGCTAAATCGATTTTGTAATTACGAAGGTAATCCAGCTGATTTTCATAAAGAACCTGAACCAATTTGATTTTAAGTTTCGGAAAAGCATCGGAAATACGTGATAAAATTTCAGGAATCAATGAAGCCGAAATCGAATCGGGATGCGAAATGGTAATCGTACCGCTTTCTCCCAGCTGAATCTGACGGGCAGATTGATGAATAAACTCGAGTTTATTCAATTCGACTTCCCATTTTTCTTTTAAGAATTGGCCGGCTGCAGTAAGTTTTACATTGCGTTTGTTGCGCTCAAACAACTGAATGCCCAACTGATTTTCAAGAGACTGAATCTGACGGCTAAGCGCAGACTGCGTAATATTCATTTTTCCGGCAGTATTCCAAAAATGAAGCTCGCGAGCCAAAGCCAGAAAATATTTAATTTGCTGTAAATCCATTGATGCAATTTACGCATTTATTAAGAATAAAAATCGTTTTTTACGCATTAAAAAAACAAAAAATATGGAAAACCTTATTATAAAAAAAGCATACGTTAGCGATGTGCTGCAAATACAAGCCATTGCAAGACAAACTTTTTCTGAAACATTCTCGGATGTAAATTCAGAAGAAAACATGAACAAATATCTGGACGAAAGTTTTGCTATCGAAAAGCTTACAACTGAACTCCACAATTCATCTTCGCACTTTTATTTGGCTGTTCTGGACGAAAAAGTTGTCGGTTATCTAAAATTAAACACTGCCGACGCCCAAACCGAAAAAGAAAATCAAAACGCATTAGAAACAGAACGCATTTATGTTGCCAAAGAATTTCACGGAAAAAAAGTGGCGCAAGCATTATACGCGCAAGCCGAACAGACTGCCCAAGAACTAAAAGCGACATATATATGGCTTGGCGTTTGGGAAAAAAATTTCAGAGCCGTAAGTTTCTACACCAAAAACGGATTTGTGCAATTTGACACTCATATTTTTAGATTAGGCGACGACGAGCAAACCGATTTAATGATGAAAAAAGTGCTTCTGTAATACAATCTTAAAAATGAAAAAAAGACAACTTTTATTGATTTTACTGATACTCGGCACGGCTTTTTGGGGCATTTCCTATTCGGTCACTAAAATGGCGATTGGAGATAGTTCGCCTAACGTTTTCCTTTTTTACCGTTTCATTTTGGCCGTAATCGTCTTGAGTATTGTTTTTTGGAAATACGTTAAAGACACCAATCGAGAAGCCGTAAAAACAGGTTTCGTACTTGCCGTTCCGATGTTTTTAGGGATTCAGTTGCAGACTTTTGCCTTAAAATATACCGATGCATCTCAATGTTCTTTTATTGCAGGATTAACAGTAATTATTGTTCCGCTACTTAAATTAGCCCTTTACAGAACCAAAACGCCTTTAAAAATCTGGATTGCCGCTTTCACCGCATTAACGGGTTTGTTTATAATTGCGATAAAAGATAAATTTACAATCAATTTTGGTGATTTGCTTACGATTTCAGGAGCCTTTGCTTTTGCCGTTTACCTCATTTCGGTTGAAAAACATTCTGCTGGCAAAAACCTTTTGTACTCGATTGTGCCTATGTTTTCGTTTTGCGCCCTATTTACTTTTTGTCTGGCACTTGCAGATTCCCAAGCCGTTTGGTTTCCAGAAAACAATACTTTTTGGATGGGTGCCGTTTACTGTGCCTTGTTTTCGACCGCTTTTATGTACACGGTATCCAACATTTCACAACGTTATTTATCTGCAGAACGTGTGGCGGTAATTTATTTGTTTGAACCTGTTTTTGGAGCCATTGGAGCTTTCTTCATTTTAGGCGAAAATCTTTCTTGGCGTTTGCTTTTGGGCGGGGCTTTGATTTTTTCTGCGACGATTATTTCTGAGGTTAAGTTTAAGGGGCGGAAAAAAGGAAGAGTTTTGGGAATGTAAAACGATTTCTGCAATCTATAAGGGGTTAAGTTGACAGGGGACTGGCTTAATTTTTTGTTTAGAAGCAAATTCCCACTATCCGTTGCAATCTTTTGTGCCTCCCGATAGCTATCGAGAGTGGCACAAAAAGATTTGCACTTCTATCGGGGCTAGGGTAATTGGGTTTAAATGGAAGATTTTAAAACCATATCTGGATTTGGAGTAAGGTTTGTTTGTTTTTAAAATTTTCCTTAGTCCTTGGATAAAGATTGAATTTTTTGTTTTTTATACGTATAAAAACTTTTGAGTTTTTATCATTACGGTTTTCCTTACTTTTATTTTAATCCTTTTAATTATGTTTGCTAGACTTTAAATATGATTAGAATTAAAAAAAAAATTATGGATAACTTACAATTAAATGACGAGTTATTAGAATACCTTCTTAATGAAAGAGAAAAAGATCCTAAGCTAAAATTCGGTGTACGTGTCCAAAACAATAAAAACAGATTAGAACAAGGATATTGGTTTCCTGGTGATGGTCGATATTTATGGCTAAGCTTTTATAAAAAAGGTGACTCAAAAAATAAGACTAAAACAATTGGTTTGGTTTATACGATTAAAGATGATGGAAGCATTAGTAATTGGATTGAAGTTGTTTATAAATCAGAATCTACCCCGGATACAAGACGTTTTTATGAAACTGTAAAAGGAATCATATCTGGAGCTACAAATTTACCTTTGGAGGAAAAAGATATTGAAAATACTCTAACAATGTTTCAGTTAAACAATACAACTTATTTAGAAAATTTAGAGTTTTTTCTAAAAAAGATTAAACCTAAAATTGATCAATCAATAATAAATTTTGAGTTAGAAAAAGACTTTTTTTATACTGAATCTGAATTTCTTAGCAATATAGCTAAAATCAATCTACACAGAAATAAAAAAAATCAAATTACAGTTCCTATGCAAACTTTACCACAAAGAAAACACAACTTAAATCAAATCTTATACGGCCCTCCTGGAACAGGAAAAACGTATAATACTATAAATAAAGCATTGTCTATTTTGGAATCAAAAACTGATGAAGAAATTAATTCTGAAACAAGAGATACATTAAAGATTAAGTTTGATGAATATATTAAAAATGGACAGGTAGTTTTTACCACGTTTCATCAAAGCATGAGCTACGAAGATTTTATTGAAGGTATAAAACCTGCTAAACCTGATGATAATGATCCGTTCTTAAAATACAGCATTCAAGAAGGTCTTTTTAAAAGAGCATGTGCAACCGCAGCATATTTATGTTATAGAAAATATCAAAAAACAAAAAGACAAACTTTTAGATACAGCTTTGATGATTTGTATGATGCTTTTATAGAAAAAATTCAAGATTCGCTAAAAGCGAAAACACCTCATGTGTACAAAACATTGACAGGAAAAGATGTGACTATAATTGAAATAAATAGTAATGACTCTATAAAAGCAAGAGCAAAAAATTCAATAGCAAATAGAAAACCTGCACCGCTTACAAAAGAAAACCTACAAAAACTTTATGACAAATTTAATAATGTAGCTGAAATTACTACTCTAAAACAAGTACGAGAAACCGTCGAAATAAGTCCAAGAATAACTGAATTTTATGCTATTTTTAAAGGACTTAAAGAATTTGAAGCACAAGAATTCAAACCAGACACTGATGTATTGGACGAGGATGTTGAAGCAGAAAAATATGATATTGAAGAAATAATAAAAAAATTTAATGGTGGTGTATATACAAATGCAATCAAAGAGTTTGGTAAAACTGCTGAACCTGTTGTCTTGATTATAGATGAAATAAATCGTGGTAATGTTTCTCAAATATTTGGAGAGTTAATAACTTTACTTGAAGAAGATAAAAGACTAGGTAAAGATGAAGCTTTAGAAGTTGCTTTACCATATAGTAAGGAAAAATTTGGCGTACCTTCTAATCTGTATATTATTGGTACAATGAACACTGCCGATAGAAGTGTTGAATCATTGGATACCGCTTTACGAAGACGTTTTTGTTTTGAGGAAATGCCTCCTGTTTATCATTTAAACGGATTACAAAATGAAATTTTTGGTCATAAAGCTTTTGAAATACTTGAAAAAATCAATTTAAGAATTGAAAAACTATTAGATAAAGATCATAAAATAGGTCACTTCTACTTACTTAATAAAGATGAAGATTCTATCATAGATTCTTTTTATAAAAATATCATTCCTTTACTCCAAGAATATTTCTTTGGAGATTACAGTAAAATTGGTCTAGTATTAGGAAAGGGCTTTGTATACTTGAAAGAATCGAATAAAGAATCAAATATCTTTGCCAAATTTGATGATTTTGAAAATGATTTTGAGGATAGAAATGTTTATGAAATTATTGATTATAGAGATGAGCTTGATGAAAAAATGAAATTTGGTCAAGCTATTCAATATTTAATGAATAAATAATTTGAGTAAAACAAAAGAAAATATCGTTGTTTTTGAACATGAAATTCTTCGTTTTGATCGAGGTGAAAAAAAAATCACTAAAGAGCAATTCGAAGCATTAGAACGTTATTATGGGAATGGTAAACCGTTTTATAAATTAGTTTATAATGGTGTTCAATTCAATGAACATGTTGGGGTTTTACAAGTTGGAAATACACTAATTGAAGTTTTACCAAAGGCAGACAAAATTCCACATTCAGAAACAGAAGACAGTAAATGGCGTAATTTACTAATTGGAATGTTGCGAGCAGTAGGCAGTTTTGATATAAAATCTACCAGCTCTAGTAATTTAAAAATAAAACATAATACGATTCTCGATCTATATTTTGAGTTATTTATAAAAGAAGTAGAATATTTATTGCACAATGGTTTAGTAAAAAAGTATCAAAAAAAAGAAGGAAATGTCACTGCATTAAAAGGGAGTTTACAATTCAGCAAACATATTCAACACAATCTAATCCATCAGGAACGTTTTTATGTACGTCATTCAACTTATGATACTGAACATATCTTGCACTTTATTCTCTATAAAACCATAAAATTATTAAAACTGCTCAATACCAATAATGATTTACACAGCAGAATTGGTGTTTTACTTTTGCATTTTCCTGAAATGCCTGATATAAAAATTTCAAATTCTACTTTTGAAAAATTAATCTATAAAAGAAAAAACCAGCATTATAAAAAAGCCATTGAAATTGCTAAACTAATATTATTGAAATATCATCCAGATGTGAGCAAAGGAAGAAACCATGTTCTTGCTCTAATGTTTGACATGAATCTGCTTTGGGAACAATTTATATATTCTACTTTAAAGAGAAACAAAACTGATTTCATTAAAATAAAAGCACAAACATCTAAGTTTTTCTGGAAGCCCGAAAATGGTAGAAGATCTTCAATGAAACCTGATATCTATATTGAAACTGATAATGGAAATATTGTCCTAGATACCAAATGGAAAAATCTAAATGGTTATAATCCTTCTCCTGATGACTTACGTCAAATGTATGTTTATCATGAGTACTATAATGCCAATAAAGTAGCTTTGGTTTATCCTGGAGATAATAAACATAGTAGCGCTGGAGTGTATTTGAAAAAAGATGGAGAACATGACAATAAAATATGTAGCATTATTTTGATTGATGTAGAAGATGAAATAAAAAAATGGCAAGAAGAAATCAGAAGAATTATTAAGGAATTTATTTCAGTTTAATCTATAATTCCAAATTAAACATGTGCAAAACTTGCAACTATTATTAAAAGAGACAGCATAAACTGTCTCTTTCTTTTTAAAATTAATCCATTAATCCTTTGGCTTATGATCATGTTCTTTTAAAGGAGGGTAATCTTTCTTTTTTTCAGGAGTAACACGTCTTCGTTCATCTAATGTCCCATCTTCTTTTTTCGGTTTTGGACCAGGTTTAATAGCTTTAATAGTTTCCATTAATGTATTTTTTAAATTAAACATATCAATAAGATTAGAGATTTTAGCTACTAATCTTAAAGCAAATAACATCAATAATTTCAAAAGTAAATTATGGAAAACCATAATTTAAAACGAACCTCTGCGTAATTTACACAAGACTATCAAAATCTAAAATTACTCCACCCAATTAAAATTATATAACAACTCTCAAAAATTCTATAACTAAAAAATTCGACCTCGCATCTATTTTTGGTCAAAGAAATTCTTAAACGCTTTCTCAAAAATTACGAACCATTTAATACCAAAAGCAAGATATGACTTACGCAAAAAATGATTTGATCCGCTTTTTAGATGCACAAAACAAGCTTTATCTAACTGCCTTTTCTGAAATTAAAAAAGGAAAAAAAGAAACAAACTGGATGTGGTTTATATTTCCGCAAATCAAAGGACTAGGAAAAAGCTCTCTTTCTGATTATTATGCGGTTGCCGATTTACAAGAAGCCGAGGCTTTTCTTAATCATCCGATTTTGGCTAAACATTTAATCGAAATCTGCAAACTTCTTTTAACGATGAAAAAGAAGTCGGCCGAAACTATTCTTGGCGAACTTGATGCTCGAAAACTTCGCTCTTCGATGAGTCTTTTTGTTCAGACATCAAATGCTGATCCAGTGTTTCAGGAAGTTCTGGATACTTTTTTCTACGGAAATCTTGATCCGCTTACGCTTAATTTCACTACTAAAACAGCCGTAACTACTGCGGAACCTGTTTTATCTTAATCACTAAACTTCAAATAATTACGCCATAATTATATTTGATTTTATATATAAATTTTCCTTAAAAAAATGCCTGTAAACATTTCATTTACAGGCATTTTTTATTTTCAAAATAACACAACTTTTACCAACCTTTTACTGCACCGCCTTTAAATTCGCGTTCTGCTGCTTTTGCAACTTCTTCAGATTGAAAAGCTTGTAAAAACTGTTTTACTTTTTCTTCGTTTTTATTGTCTTCACGGCTCACCACCAAGTTTACATACGGAGATTCTTTGTCTTCTACAAACAAGGCATCGCGAGACGGAACCAATCCAGATTGAGAAGCAAAAGTATTGTTGATGATGGCAATAGCAACATTTTCGTCATCTAAAGCACGAGGAAGCTGAGGCGCTTCTAATTCTAAAATTTTCAAGTTTTTTGGATTGCTCACAATGTCTGTAACTTTAGGCAATAGTCCTACACCGTCTTTTAGTTTCAACAGACCGTTTTTCTGCAACAGCAATAAAGAACGTCCGCCGTTTGTCGGGTCGTTCGGAATAATGATGGTGCTTTCGTTTTTAAGCTCTGCAAGTGTTTTGATTTTTTTAGAATAAGCCGCAATCGGATATACAAAGGTGTTTCCGATAATGGCCAATTTGTAACCGCGCTGTTTAGACTGCTCGTCTAAATAAGGTTTATGCTGAAAAGCATTCGCATCGATATCTCCTTGGCTCAAAGCCTCATTCGGAACGACATAATCGTTAAAAGCGACTAACTCGACTTCTAATCCGTATTTTTCTTTTGCTACTTTTTTCGCTGCTTCGGCCACTTTTAATTCTGGTCCAGAGGCCACTCCGACTTTAATAAAATGCGGGTCATTGTTGTCTTTACTTTTTCCGCAGTTTGATAAAACAAATGCCAAAGCCAAAACTCCAGCTGTTTTTAAAATATTTAGTTTCATAATAATCGTATCTGTTTTAATTTTTAATTCTATTTTTAAATCAATTATCGATGGTCAAAACGTTTCGACAACGCATCTCCCGCAAACTGAATCAGGAATACCAAAAGCACTAATAAGGCTAAAACCGAATTCATAGTCACGGCATCATAACCAATATATCCGTATTGATAACCCACTTGCCCAAGTCCGCCTGCGCCGACTGCACCGCCCATGGCAGAATAACCTATAAGCGTAATCAGCGTAATAGTTGCTGCATTGATTAAGGATGGCAACGCTTCTGGAAGCAATACTTTGTAAACAATCTGTAATGGTGTCGCTCCAAGCGCTCTTGCTGCTTCAATTAATCCTGACGGAAGGCTCAAAAGGCTGTTTTCGACCAAACGGGCAATAAACGGCGCTGCACCAATACTCAACGGAACCAAAGCCGCACTTACTCCAATCGAAGTTCCGACAATGAAACGGGTAAACGGAATCATCCAAACAATCAAAATGATGAATGGAATGGAACGAAAAACATTTACCAAAACCGATAAGGTTCTGTTTAAAGCAGGCTGTTCTAAAATTTGGTTTTTACGGGTAAGAAAAAGCAAAATTCCTGTTGGAAGCCCTAATAAAAAGCCAAAAAAGCCCGATACAAAAGTCATAACAATGGTTTCCCATGTTCCTTTTAACAATAAATCTATAAGAGAATCAGACATAACCTAAAATTTCTGTTTTAATGTGTTTTGAATTAAAATATTGAATGGCAGCATCATAATTTTCGCGTTTTCCTGAAAGTTCAATCAGCATTACGCCAAAATTTACATCGCCTGCCTGATCCATTTGTGCACTTACGATTTTGAAATCGGTATCAAAAAGTCTGGAAACTTCTGAAATAACAGGTTCGTTTACCGATTTTCCTGTCATTTCCAATTTCAATAACGGATTTAAGCTTCCGTTGTCTTCCTTTTGCAATTTCTCCTGATAAACAGACGGAATCTCAATATGAAGCGAAGAAGAAATAAATTCTCTCGTCAATTCATGTTTAGGATCAGCGAAAATTTCACCCACACTTCCCTGCTCTATTAGTTTTCCGTGACTGATTACGGCAACTTCATCACAAATTGATTTTACAACTTCCATTTGATGCGTAATCAATAAAATTGTAATGTTCAGTCGTTTGTTAATGTCTTTCAATAAATTTAAAATAGAACGGGTTGTCGCGGGATCAAGTGCGCTCGTTGCTTCATCACACAATAAAACTTTTGGATTGTTGGCCAAAGTTCGCGCAACCGCTACTCGTTGTTTCTGCCCGCCCGAAAGACTTGCCGGATAATCGTTTGCTTTTTCGGCCAAACCCACCAATTCCAATAGTTCTAAAACACGAGTTTTGATTTCATTTTTTGAAGTACCGACTAATTCCAACGGAAAAGCTACATTCTCAAATACTGTCCTGGAAGAAAGCAGATTAAAATGCTGAAAAATCATTCCGATTTGCCGTCTTTCAATTGCCAATTGTGAATCGGAAAGCCTCATTAAAGCTTTTCCGCCTACAATAACTTCTCCCATTGTTGGTCTTTCCAGCAAATTGACGCAACGAATCAAAGTACTTTTTCCGGCGCCGGAAGTTCCAATAACACCAAAAATTTTCCCCTGCGGAACCTTGAGCGAAACATCAGACAAGGCCAAAACTACTCTGTCTTTCTGACGAAACGTTTTGGTTACATTTTTTAATTCAATCATTTTTATTTTCAGATTTGCAAAACAAAAAAGCCTTTCAAACAGTTATGAAAGGCTTTTTAAAATAAATAATATCGTTTTTATAGAGAAGCCTAATCAGTAAATTACATAACAACATTACAACACATCATTGTATTGCTGATATAATAATTCTTCATATTAAGGCTTTTATTTCTCATTGATGCTGCAAATTTAAATAGTTAATTTCAATTTTTAATCATAAATCTTTAAAACTTTTATTAACCTATCAAAATAATAGACTACTGTAACGATTGCTCTAGTCTTTCTATCAAAACAGATGCTATTTAGTCTTTTTTTGCATCTAATAAAATAGCTAGTTGAATGCAAGGCAAATCAGAGCGATTGCTCCAAGCATGATTCGTTCCTCGTTGAATGACGATATCTCCAGCTTGCAACAACGTTTCTTCTTCGTCTACAATCAAATAAATTTCACCTGAAATAATGATGATATAATCCAATGTGTCTGTCTGATGCATCAACGGATGTGGCTGGCCTTCGGAAGCAACAATTCCTAAATCTTTGTCGGGCGGAATTTGTACATAACGGAAATAACTTCCATTTTTTGGAGTATTTGGAAAAGCGGTATTTTCAATAACTTTTTCATCAAATTTTGCAGGAGTGCTGTCAGTTGACCAAATATCCGAAATAATCAGTCCCGGAAAATGTTCTGAAACATTGGTAACGATTTCATCTTGTTCGATAATTGATTTTCCGTTTTTTAGACCTGTTACTACTCGTCTTGGAATTGTTTTCATTTGGTATGTATTTGCATTATTAATTTTTTCCCTTGTGTTTTATTTTCTCTTAACATAGAAAGTGCTTCTTCGACTGTTCTAGTACTCAATTCCCCAATAAGCGAAATTTTGGGCGGACTGATTTTTTCATCTTCAATTAACTTTGTTATCTCGTTCAAACTATTTTTATAATATTCAAAATGATTTTCGAGTCCGTATGCATAATTAGAAATGTTATGAATTGTCGCTCCTCTAGAAAAAAGAATATCTCGCGATTCTGGAGTTGAAAAATTTGTGACATTTATATAAGTACCATTGATTTTTAAAAGCTTTGCTACAATTGCCACAATATGATTTCCGACCAAATCTACAGCTATATCATATTTTTTATTTCCGTTTAACGAAAGGGCTTTTTCGTATATGTCTTCGGTTTTATAGTTGATGATTTGTTCTGGTTTTACACCAATATCGATTAAAGAATTTATGCTCTCATCATTTCCTGCTGTTGTTATGAAATTGGAAAAACCTTTCGCAATAAGCAGTTTAACAAACATCTTTCCTACTCCCCCAGCTCCGCCTGTAATCAATATTGAATCTGATAAAGAAGCGTTCATTCTTTTAAAACATTGTAAAGCAGTAAGTCCTGCTGACGGAATTCCTGCAGCTTCTTCAAAAGAGATATTTTGAGGTTTCTTGACAGCAATTGCTTCCGGAACGCAAATATATTCAGCATAAGTTCCGTTTGAACCCATGCTTCCTGAACCACAAAAAACAGCATCACCAATTTTAAATTCGGTTACCTGAGCGCCAATTACTGTCACTATTCCTGAAAATTCACGTCCGAGAATTGGAGAATGCAACAGTTTTCTTTCTGATCCCTCTTCTGTCATTTGATAATCGATCGGATTAAAACCGGCGAACATAATCCTTACCTGAATTTCATTCGATTCTGGCTCTGGAACAGCGACTGTTGCCAGCTTAAATTTTTGATTTTCTTGTAATACTACTGCTTTCATTTTTTATCCATTTAGTTTACAAAAGTATCAGCCTAATATTTTATTTTTGTTATGGGTTTACCCAAGGTAACCGGTTACCAAAGAGAAACTAGTATGGCACAAATTAATGAGAATGGCGTTATTCGCGAAGCCAATTGTTCTGAAGAACTTATGGCTATGCGTGACAGTCTAGACGTCTTAGGCGGAAAATGGAAACTTATGATTTTGAGGTTTTTAACCAACAGAACGCATCAGACAATCCATTTTAAAAAAATGCAACGTGAAATTGGCGGCATTTCTGCAAAAATGCTCAGCAAGGAACTTAAAGAACTAGAAATCAATTTGCTAATCAGCAGAACAGAACAAGATACGAAACCTGCTACGGTAATTTATGCAATCACCGAATATGGAAAATCAGTACTTCCAGTTACAGAAACTTTGGTAAACTGGGGACTTACACACAGAGAAAAAATCATCGAATCTCTTAAATAGCTTTTAAAAAGTGATTTTATAAAACCTAAAACAAAGAAACCCGACAGCCTTTTTTTTAAACCTGTCGGGTTTCTTCTCTTTTGATATTTCTTAAAAGGTTCTGAATTTGTTAGCATACGCATAACAAACATTTCTTTAACCCAGATTGAACCATTCCTGAACATCCTCTTTGATTGTTTCGTTGATTTGAATACTCTCAAATTCATTTGTTGCAGCATTATACGTATACTCTTTTTTCCATTTTTTATAATGTAGCGTTATTTGCTCGATTGCATCGCAAATAAATTCAAGTTCATTATTGGTCATAATTGGATGAAGCGACAAACGTACCCAACCTGGTTTATTAGTTTGATTTTTCTGAAGAAGCTCACTCGTAATCGCTCTTGATCGCTTTTCGTCGATATTAAACAAGTAGTGAGCATAGGTACTCGCACACGACCAGCCACCACGTACCTGAATTCCGAAACGGTCGTTTAAAAGTCTTACAATTAGATTGTAATGAATATCTTCAATTACAAACGAAACACATCCAATACGTTCACTTTTTAAATCTCCCAAAACAGACAAACCTTGTATTTTTTGAAGTTTTGAAAAACACAAATCCAGCAGTTCTTTTTCTCTTTTGGCAATTTTTTCGACGCTCATCTTGTCTTTTAGCTGCAATGTCAAAGCTGCTCTCATTACTTGCAAAAATCCCGGAGTTCCGCCATCTTCCCTTACTTCTATCACATCGCTGTAACAATAATTTCCTAACGGATTGGTCCATTTTACATTTCCTCCACCCGGGTTGTCAGGAAAATCAGATTGGTATAATTTTTCATTAAAAACCAAAACACCGCAAGTACCGGGCCCACCAAGAAATTTATGTGGCGAAAAGAAAATAGCATCCAAATATTCTTCTGTGTTTTCTGGATGCATGTCGATTTTTACATAAGGAGCCGAAGCTGCAAAATCAACAAAACATAGTCCGTCGTTTTGGTGCATGATTTTAGCTAATTCGTGATAAGGCGTAATAATTCCGGTAACATTAGAACAAGCGGTAAAAGAGCCGATTTTTAAACTTCTGTCTTTGTATTTTTTTATTTCTTCAGAAAGAATTTCTGGGTCGACCAAATTGTTTTCATCAGCTGGCAGAATTACAACATCAGCATTGACCTCATACCACGGAACTTGATTCGAATGATGCTCCATATGTGTAATAAAAACTACTGGTTTATCACTTTCATTTTCATAGTTTTTTCGAAGCCACATAACGCGTTGCAATTTCGAAAGTGCAGCCGTCATTCCGGTTCCAGTTGTCACTAAAACATCAGATTCTAAAGCGTTCACATGTTTTTTAATAATATCTCTCGCATATTGGTAAGCATAAGTAGAAGCTTTTCCCGTCTGACTTGAAAATGAATGCGTATTGGCAATCATTGGACCTATTTTATCGATCATAATCTCTTCAATCGGACCGTATAATCTTCCGCTAGCCACCCAGTCTGCATATAACAGATCTTGCTGCCCGTAAACCGATTCAAAATTATGATTTACCCCTACTGTATTTTTTCTGAACTCAGAAAAATAACGCTCTAAACTTACTGGTTTTGTTTTCTCAATAGCATTCATTTCCCTATCACTTTTTAATTAACTAACTATTTTATTATTGATTGAATCTTTCAAAAAATTCAAAAGTTCGAAGCAACTGATCAATTCTCTGACGATTATCGCCACTTCTGGTGATTTCGTGGCTTGCATTTGGCTGTCTTACATATTCCACGGGTTTTCCTAATACCTTAAGCATTTTATAAAGCATCTGACTTTGTGTAACACCAGTTCTGTAATCGTTATCTCCATGAATAATCAAAAACGGAGTATTGATGTTTTCGGCATAATTCAGCGGTGATTCACGTTCTAAAATGGCTTTGGTTTCTTTTTCCCACGGATAACCGCCCCAATATCTCGGAACCATTCGCCACACATTTCCTTCTCCAAAAAAAGTATTCAATTCATAAACCCCGCGTTGTGCAGAAGCGGCTTTAAATCGTTGATCGTGACTGATGATCCAAGTGGTTAAATATCCTGCGTAGGAACCGCCTGTGATAAAAAGTTTATTAGTATCTGCCCAGCCCAATGCTGTAGTTTTGTCTAAAGCCGTAAGAACATCGCTTGAAGGTCCTGGCCCCCAATCTTTAATATTGGATCGTAAAAACTTTTCGCCATAACCCGAAGAACCTCTCGGATTACTATATAAAACGCCATAACCTTGGGCCGCAAAAAACTGGTATTCTAGCCACATACTGGCATCGCCAGGACCAAACATTGATGCCGGACCACCATGAATTTCAGTTAATAAAGGATATTTTTTACCTTCTTCAAAACGAGTTGGTTTTGTAACCCAATATTCGATTTCAAGACCTTTTTCGTTGGTAAAGGTGCATTTTTCAGGAAAACTTAGTGCTTTGTTTTTCAACCAATTGGTATTGAATTCGGAAACCAATCTCGGTTCTTTTAGTTTTAAATCTGAAATATAAAGTTCTGACGGATTCTGAACCTCAACTTTCGCGAAAGCAAGAACACCATTATTGATATCATAATCTGTAATTCCTTGGTCGAAAGAAGTTAGTGTTTCTACTTTTAAAGTATTTAGCGGAACTGTACAAAGCACATAACCGCCATTGCTCGAAGAGGTAAAATAAAGCTGCTTATCATCTTTAGAAAAACGAACATTATTGTTATTTCGATCGTATTCAATCACTTTGCTTTTGCCAGAAGGATTTTCTAAATTGAAAACTTTCAGCACGGGAATCGATAAATTATTGCTGATGCTTTCCTGATATGCTAACTGTTTTCCCAAAGGCGAAACGGCCAACAGCTGGAATACCGTATTTTCTGCTCCCAACAACTCCGCTATATTAGTTCCGTCTGTGTTTATCGTGTAAATTCGGTTTTCTATAACCCTGTCTGGATGCCTTTTTTCATTGAGGCTTGCGTTGAAAGCTATTTTGGTATTGCTTATAAATGACGGATTTGAATGAGAATAAAATCCTTTTGTGACTGCTTTTTCTTTTGATCCTGGTTTGGCATCGATAATAAAAATATGTGTAAAACGTAATTCGCTGCTTACAGCGGTTTCGGTTTGAAAATGCAATTTGTCTACGACTTTTGCTTTTTTATCTTTTTCGTTGTTTTCCAAATAAGCTCTGATTGCCTCGATAGTTCCGTTTGGATCGGCTTTGGTTTTGTTTGGATTCAGGTTTTCGTTTGCCGAAAATCCTGGTTTTTCAAAACTCCAAATTGGTAATTCTTTCTTCGGATTTAAAACCGAATCCTTGATTAATTCATTGATTTGAATGGATGCCGTAAACAAAATCTGTTTTCCGTCTGGGCTCCATTTTGGATTTCCAGCGCCGTATTTCGATTCTGTAAGTTGAACGGCCTCTCCTCCTTCATCCACTTTAAACAAAAAAAGCTGCGATTTTCCTTTTACATTTCGGGTAAAAGCAATTTGTTTTCCATCTGGACTAAAAACAGGAGAACTTGATGTTTCTTTACCAAAAGTGAGTTGTCTTGGTGTATTGTTTTTGGCGGTTTTGGTAATCCAAAGCTGTGTATCGTAATCATAATCTAGAGCATTTTCTGGATTTTTGATGATGCTTTTTACTGTAAAAACGGCATTTTGTCCGTCTTTACTCAACTCAACATCTGTCACTGTTCTGATTTTTAAAAGATCAGTAACCTGAATCAGTTCTTTTTTTTGCTGACTGAAACAACAGACAGAAGCAATTAGCGCTAGAATGATATAAATTTTTACTTTTTTCATTTCTTTTAATTTTTAACATTTTCCAAAATCAGTTTCATGAATTCTTCTCCCGAAACTTCTCCTTTCTTTTTAATAAAATCTTTCGGCGTATGGTCTCCAATTTCAAACACCAAAGCTTCTGTTTTGTAGGTTTCAAACAAATAACTGAACAATGTGAATGTTGGCGGTTTAAAATACAAAGGTTTTACATGTGGCGTATAATTCGGAATTCCGTCTTTTACTTTATTCAGCCAATTGGGCACAAAACCGGGAATATTTCCTTTTAGATTAGGATCGACTGTGTAATAAATATCATCATGTGTAGAGTGAAAATCAATCGCAAACCAAAGTTTGTTCGAATCTTTGATTTCATTTTTCAGAAAATCACGAACCGCTCTGGTTTCCGGCTGATTGAATTCATTGTAATCGCGATTCAAATCGATTCCGCCCGAATTATGTCTCCAAAAACCGCCATCAACACCATCGGGATTCAGAAGAGGAATGACGTACACTTCAAATTTCTTTCTGAACTTTTTTGCCAATGGTGTATCGGCTGTTAAACTTTCTACAAAAGCCTCAAGAGCATAATGTCCTGTAACTTCTGGCGGATGATTGCGTCCTGAAATCAGGATTTTATTTTTAGATGAAGGATTTCCGATACTGAAAACTGGAATTTTTCTTCCTTCTGCCGTTACACCAATCGAAGCTTCGGCAGTGTTGTTTTTATTTTTTAAGGATGAAATCCATTCGTTTATTTCTTTCGAAGTTTTAAGTTCCTGCGCGGCAATCCAAGTCGTGTCTCTGCTGACTTTTACTTTCAAAACATAATTGGAATCTTTTTCCTTTTTCACGAAAGTGCCATTTTCAGAAGCTATCCATTGTTTTCCGTTGGTACTGATTTTCGCATTGTAACGATGTCTTACGTTTGGCGGATAATCAAACCGAATCTGAATTTCCTTCTCTGTTTTTGACCAAACTTTAAAAGCATACCATGGACTTCCGTTTATTGGCGCATTTTCTGGGGTAATCAAAACGCTGAAAGTATTGTCGTCTAGTTTTACAACTCCGTTAAGGCGCGCTCCTGCGAAATCATTTCCGAAGTAAACCTCATCTCCTGTTTTATCAAAAACGCCTTTCCATTGTTTCTCCACAGGACGCGTTACTGTCGAAACTGCCGTAATAGGGTCTTGTCCTTTAAAACCACTTTTGACTTGGGCGTTTGCTATAATCAACGACAACATTGCTGCTGAAAAAAATAATCTGGTTTTCATTTTATTCTCTTTAATTTTTATAAATGTTGTTTTGTCATCGATCTACGGAAAATGACAAAAAGCGCAAATTATTTATCCAAAAGCGATTTAAGCGTTGTCTGTAAATCTTCTCCACGAAGATTTCTTGCTACAATTACTCCTTTCGAATCCACTAAATAATTTCCTGGAATAGCTCTAACTCCGTATAATTTAGCAATGGTGCTGTTCCAATAGGTTAATTCCGAAACTTGCAACCAATCTAAATGGTCTTCTTGAATTCCTTTTATCCAGTTTTCTTTCTTTTTATCTAAAGAAATTCCGATAATATTGAAGCCTTTATCGTGAAATTCTTTGTAAGCCGCTACAATATTTGGGTTTTCTTTTCGGCATGGTGCGCACCAAGAAGCCCAAAAATCGACTAAAGTGTATCCTTTTAAGTTTTCAGAAAAACGAACTGGTTTCCCTTCTGGATTATTGGCAGTAAAATCAGGGGCTTTTTTACCAACAGCCAATCCGTTTAAAACGGTTACCAGTTCTTTTAGTTCTTTCACGTAAGTGGAGTTTTGCTGGCTTTTATCCAACAAAGCAATATTTTGCGTGATCTGATCTGGAGTCAATCTGTACGACCAATTTCTGTACAAAACATATGCAGAAACTATTGAATTTGGATGTTCTGTAATGAATTTGCTGATTTCTACATCTTTTGTTTTTCTATAAACATCAAACAAATCTTGAGCAGCAGAACCTTCAACTACTGAAATGCTGTAATACTTTTGCGGACTCAATTTAACTGTAATGGGTCCTTTTTCTAAAAAAATATAAAGCGGATTATTAGCTGTGTTTACACTCAAACCATACAATTCAGGCGTTTTTACTTTGGTTTTAAAGCTAAAACTTCCGTCTTTTACTTTTACCGAGTCAATAGTCGTGAACATTTTATTGTGAAATTTCTGCAGATAGACATATTGTGCTACGGTATCTACAACAGTTCCTTTTAACTGTAAATTACTTTCTTGCGCCTGAGATTCTGTTATCCCAAAAAACAAAACTAAACCTAATAGTATCTTTTTCATCTTAATTGTTTTTAGTAAAACTTTGCCAAAGTGACTGCTTTGACAAAGTTTCGTGGTTAATTATTATTGGTTTTTAGTATAATTTATTTGCTGATAATTCTGTGTTTGCTGGCGGAAAAACATAATTAGCATCCGAAGGCGAAACCGCCTGAGTTTGCAATTTGTTGTCGCCTTTTGCCGGAAGTGTCTGCAGATTACGAAGTAAATCTGGCCCACGGAAACCTTCTCCAAGCAATTCGATTCTGCGCTCTTTCCAGATTGCCTCGATTAATTGGCTCTGATTTGAAGTTACTGAAGATGCAAACGTGTACGAAGCATCAGATCGCTGATGAACTGCAGTTAAAAGATTGGCGGCTAAAGTTAGATTTCCTGTTTTGGCAGCTGCCTCAGCATAATTCAATAAAACTTCTGAATAGCGAATTACAGGGATATAATCTAAAAATGGCGATGGTTTTGCAAATTTTTTAAAATATTGTTTTCCCGAAACGGTTCTTGTCAAATTACGTCTGTTATCTGTTGTTCTCCATTGCGCATCGCCCAAAATTCCCGTTGGATTTAGGTAATATTCTAAATTGGTATTGTAAATATAAGCAATAGACGATTGTCCGGTGTACGAATCCAAAGAACTCATCGGAATGCTGAAAATAGATTCAACTGTAGCATAGTTTGAAGAAAAAATCAACGTAATATCCGATTGCAATGCATGCTTAACCTCGCTAGCCGTAGTAGAAAATGGAGCTTGCGTCTGCGGAGCCAATTTTGCCGCTTCTTCAATTACTTTTGGCCAGTTATTCAACGTTAAGTAAACTCTTGTTTTTAAAGCAATTGCAGTACTTACGTGTGCTCTTGTGGTATTGAGGTCAGCCGTTGTATAACTCTGAGGCAATGTTGCTTCAGCTTCGTTTAGATCTTTCAAAATTTGCGTATAAATTTCTGCTACAGAACTTCTTGCCAAATCATTATTGGCTGTTCCGGTTTCTGCTTTTAAGCGTAACGGAAGTCCTTTAGAAGCTCCTGCATCTTTATTGTAAGGCTGTCCGAAATTAATGACCAAAGTATAATAAGCTAATGCTCTGATCAGCTTTGCCTCGCCAATATATTGTTTTGCTTTTTCTTCTGTAATTACGCCCTGATTTACTGCTAAACCTTCAATCAAGATATTTGCGTTATTAATTGCCGAATATGCCTGTGCCCAAAGATTGTTGATATCATTTGATCCTGAACTATAAGAGTTGTTCCAGCTTTCGTAACCTGTAAAATTATTTGCTGTGATGTTGATGAAATCTTCTCCACGCTGATCTTGATACAATAAAATTCGGCCTCCGTAAACGCTGGCACCTTTAAATGCTTTATAAATTCCGTTTACCAAGCCTTCGATTCTTGCCGGAGTTTTAAAAATATCCTTGTCAGAAACTGTTGTTTCTGGAGCGATATTCAGATCTTCATTGTTTTCGCAGGAAGTCAGTAAAATTCCAGACAGCAATAAAGTTAAAACCGATGTTTTGTATGATTTGAAATATGTTTTCATGATATAATTTTATTTATTAAAAACCAACATTAAGTCCAAAACTGAATGTTCTTCCTTGTCCGACAGAGTTTTTCTCTACTCCCATAGAAGTGGTTGAATCTCCGTTTGATGAAGTCTCTGGATCTGTTCCCGAATACGAAGTAATCAAGAAAAGATTGGTTGCCTGAGCATAAATTCTAACCGATGATAATTGCGCTTTTTCTAAAATATTCTTCGGAAGAGAAAAACCAATTGTCAATTGTTGCAATCTCAAGAAATCGGCTTTTTCGGCATTATCAGAAATTGCAAATCCGCTTGAACCGTTCGAAATAACATCATTGTAAACCAATCTCGGAATGTTAGTCTGTTGTCCTGGAGTTGTCCAGCGGTTTAAGACTTCTGTCGAATTATTGTAAAAACGCTGATCTAGTAAAGTTCCTCTGGTATTGTTCATTACTTTGTTTCCGCCCGAATAAGTAAATCCAACCGTAAAATCAAAAGCTTTGTATTGAATATTATTGGTCACGCCTCCGTACCATTTTGGCAGAGCATTACCCAAAACCTGATAATCTGCCACTGTAATAGCTGCGGCTGTAGACCCGTCTAAATACGTCCAGTTGCTTTGTCCAGACGGAACTGCGGCACTGTATTGCACTTTTTCTCCATTTTTATTAATGAAAATTCGACGTCCGTTTTCTGGATTTACACCCGCTGATACGGCTCCATAAAGACTTCCCGCAGAATAGCCCACTCTTGTGATATTATTGGCTTCTGTAGTAACTTGCGTATATCCTATAATATCTGTGTTTCCTTCTGCAAGAGCCGTAACTTTATTCGTTACATGCGTATAGTTGAAAGAAGCTTTCCATTGAAAATCTTCCTTATTGATAATAGAAGCATTCAAACCTAATTCGACACCTCGATTATACATCGAACCGACGTTGGAAAGAATTGAATTGCCCGGAATTCCTTTTGAAGGAGATTGTGGACTGCTTAAAATCAAACCGTTTACGTCATTGTTGAAATAATCTGCCGTAAATTGCAATCTGTCTTTAAAGAAACCTGCTTCAAGTCCAATATTCGTTTGGTCGCTCGTTTCCCATCCTAAATCTTCATTTCCTGCCTGCGATAGCGCCCAAGTTGCTGCTGTTCCGTAAATAGAAGAACTGTACAAATTTTGTGAAGCATAGGCTGATGATAGATTTCCGTTTCCTACTCTACCCCAACTTCCTTTTAATTTAAGTGAATTCAGATAGTTTGCGATACCGCTGTTCTTAAAGAACGATTCTTCGCTCACAGACCATCCCGCAGAAATACCGCCGAAGTTTCCGTATTTGCTGTTTACGCCTAAAGCAGAATTCCCATCTTTTCTAAAGTTTCCTGTAATGAAGTATTTTCCGCCATAATCATATGATAATCTGAAGAAAGAAGAAAGGAAAAGTCTTTCTGACAAACCATTTCCAGAGGAACGAATTGTTCCCCATGTTCCTTGGTAATTTTCAAAGAAAGGATCAGAGACATTGGTTTGATTTGCTCCCCAAGAAGAGTTTTCATATTTCTGAACATCATAACCTGCCAAAGCCGCTACATGATGGTTTGCTCCAAAACGTCTGTCAAAAGACAAACTGTTGGTGAAATTGTAGTTGTTTCTGGTCGCCGCAATATTGGTAGCCGAACCTCCTGTTGCAAAGGCAGATGATCCTAAGTTTGGACTTAAATACGTAATATTTTCAGATTTTAATCTGTCAATTCCATAATTAGAATCAAATTTGAAACCTTCAAAAAAGGTAATTGTTGCATGAACATTTCCAACAAAATGATCATTTGTACTGGTATATTTACTGTTTTCGAACAACGCACCCGGATGCCATAAAGTATTGGTGAATAAATTATTTCCTGGACTTGCAGTTCCTGTTGAGCTCAAGTTATATGTGCCATCAGCGTTATATGGTGATACGTTTGGAGGCAATGCAAAAGCCAGACGCGCCGCGCCAATAAGCAATAAACCGCTGCTGCTTAATGAACCTGTATTTTGTGCTTGATTGAAAGTATTGTTATAAGAAAGGTTTCCTCCCAATTTCAACCATTTGTTTACATCATGGTCAATATTGAATCTTGCGCCTTTTCTTTCGAAATTATTGTCTTTTGTAATTCCTTCCTGTCTAGAATAATTGGTAGAGAAATAATATCTTGTATGTTCTGTTCCTCCCGAAATACCTAAATTATGGTTTTGAGAAACCGCATCGCGATAAACCTGATCTTTCCATTTTGTATTTACACGTGAACCGTCTGCATTATAAGACGGAAAGAAAAGTGCCGATGCTACAGAAGCATTATTTTCATTTCCTGTTAGTATTTTACTGTTTAAAACCGCTTCGTTTTTTATGGTTTCATATTGTTCAGCATCTAAAAGATCAGGAAGTCTGGTTGCTCTTGTAATTCCAACCCAAGTATCATACGTAACTTTTGCTTTTCCTTGTTTTCCTTTTTTAGTGGTAATCAAAAGAACGCCACCTGCAGCTCGTGAACCGTAGATTGAAGTTGAAGCAGCGTCTTTTAGAATATCAATAGATTCAATATCAGCAGGGTTGATATCCGCAAGCGGATTATTCGCAACCGAATTTGTTGTCGAAATATCTCCAGTATTGACCGGAATTCCGTCAACAACCACAAGAGGATAAGAACTCAAGGAAATAGAATTCACGCCACGAATCCTAATAACTGGAGGATCGTTTAAAACTCCACTCGGAGTCGATACATTTACACCAGAAGCTTTTCCGATAAGTGTTTGCTCAAAACTCTGAACCGGAATATCTTTAATTGTTTTCGAAGTAATTCTA
Source organism: Flavobacterium procerum (assembly GCF_042431625.1). Taxonomy (NCBI): domain Bacteria; kingdom Pseudomonadati; phylum Bacteroidota; class Flavobacteriia; order Flavobacteriales; family Flavobacteriaceae; genus Flavobacterium; species Flavobacterium procerum. Next base: position 544,670 of record NZ_JBHLYW010000022.1, read on the forward strand.
GCTGCAGAACCTGTAAATTCTTTTTTACTCTGAGTTCCGTAACCTACTACTACAACTTCTTTAAGTGCCGTATTTTCTGAAGTTAGACGAATATTTTCGAAAGAAGAATTAACTCCTTTTTCTAATGTTTTATAGCCAATATAAGTCAAAGTCAAAGCTTTATCATTTTGAGAAACAACGATAGAAAATCGGCCGTCAGCATCACTTATAGAAGATTTATTACTGTTTGATGCGCTAATTGTTACTCCTGGCAAAGGTTCTCCGTTTTCAGAATCCCTAACAGTTCCGCTGATCGTTCGTTCCTGTGCTAAAAGTCTGCCGGGAAGAAGGCTCAGCAGTAAAATTAAGCTTAATAAGTTTTTTTTCATTTTGGTTTTAGTTTAATAATTGGACAAAAGAATTCCACGGCCTTTGGTTAATAGGCCTTAACAAATTCTATTTAAAAAGGAAATAAAGAAGAGAAAACTAGTATCTGCGCATTCGGAAAATGACGCGGTTATCTTCTTCGAAAATAAAATTCAAACGTGGAGAAAGGGCATGTAAAAAAAGTAATTCGGTTTTCATCTTAAAAAAATAATAGTTTTTAATAATGATGACCTTATTCAGATTTTGAGGAAATCTTTCTTATCTGTCCCGCAAATCGGGAAGGATTTAGCACCTTATTCGGTAACAGGTTGCTAAGACATCAATGGGCCTATTCCCTCAGTCTTTCTGGATAAGTATCACTACAGAAATTTTCTGTGATGCAAATATATATTAATTCTACCAAATTAGTCAAGTTTAAAATTACTTTTTTTTAATTATTTAAAGGATTCATGAAAATATTCAGCATTAAAGCAATCAAAATAACAACCAAAACATTAATAATCAATAATTTAATTATGAATTATTTTGAAAAAGATATAAATCGCCAAACAGTTCTTTTTTCTTACTTATTCAAAAATTTCATCTCAAAATAACAACAAACCAATTTAAAATTTGAAAACTTGCTTACATTTTTAATAACCCAAAAAAGAAAATTTGAAAAATTTTCGGTTCCTCTCCCAACCTCTTCAATTCTTAAATCATCTATATCAAAAAGGAAACTCTTAAAAAAGATTTTACATTTACGCAACCAAACTAATCACAACATGATTCGTCGTCCTGCATTTATACTTATTTTTTTACTGGCTGGTTTTATTTCTGTTGCGCAGCAATCCGATTTGGTTCGTGTTTATCTGAAAGATGCCTGTGACGAACTAAATGTTCCCGACGCCCTTGTGACATTAGAATCGTATAAAAAAAAGCCAATTATTGCAAAATACAATAAGAAGAAGCAATATTATTATTTCAAAGAAGTGCCTGAGGATTACAATACCATTTTTGCTTCTCATAAAAATTTCGAAATTGAGGGATTCAAAAGAATAGACAGTTTTCCGCAACGCATCAATCTTATGCTAAATTGCAAAGGAAATATCAGGCTGCAAACAGAAAGACAACAAAAATCCTGGGTCAATGATGGTCCTTATTCCAAAGAAATAGTCAAAACCGACACCATTTTTTCTGGTATTGTTGTGGTTCACGACAATTATAAAGTCAAAATATCGGTTAAAAACTCTTATGATTTGTCTTTTAATGAAGTAAAGAAAAAAATCGACTCTCTTGTTGCGCCATATGGTTTAGAATATATAGACGATCTTTTTCCTAATCTGTTTTATACTCATTTTCCGAGTATGGGTAATAAATATCCCGAAAGATCCTATTTGATTGACGACCTTGACCGAAATAGACCTTTAAGTGATTTATTAATGACAGAGAATTCAATTTATTGGAATATCAGCCGATCTGCATATCTTCAAAAAGGCGATCCGTTCAGTTTTTGGGAAAGCTATTATTATGAAATTTTGTACCGCAAAAAAGACAAAACTCCTTTTGATGGCGATTGTGATTTGCTTCTCAACGAAATTTCAGAACACAACACCAATTTGGATCTTCAACTAGTAACACATTACAAGTTTAGGATTGAAGAGAATTATCCGTTAAAAATAAACTGCAAAAATTTAGCGAAATACGATAAACAGCTTATGAATTATCAATTTTTGGATAAATTTGGAAATGATCCGACACGATTAATGTTTATGGACCGATATTTTGATTTTGAAGACACTTTTCTTGGTAAATACGAATTGGACATGATAATTGATGGAGAGGTACAATACACTCCTCCTCCTTCAGAAACAAAATCAAATTTCAGATACAAATTAGAATTAGCAAAACCATCAAAAATATAACGCATGTTACTTAAAGCTATTCGGGAATATCGCAGCAAGAAAACAAAAAGCAAAAGTAAGGTACCTATTATACTTTTTCTTTATTTTGCTTCTATCTTCATTTTGTGCTTACGACATTTTTATAACTACAGATTTGTTTGTTCCAAATCAAGCTGAATTAGTCAATTCTAAAGGATTAATAAAAACGGTAATGACCGAAATAGCAAAAACTGAAAAAGAAAAAGATACTGTTTTTGTTATTAAATGGGCTGTTTTTGGAATATGCGGTAACGACGAAAGGTTTTCTAGAACAGCTTACCAAAAGAAATTAGATCAGATTGAGGAAAATAAAATGAATCCGGTGATTCTAGATTTACAAAAATCGGTTGAAGATCTTTACCACATAAACAACAAAGTTGTAATTACCGGAACAACAGGACGCGGTGAATTTTCTAACGCTTATTTTGACAGTAATTTAGAAAAATATAGTTTTGATCACAATCTTGAAAAGAGAAAAAGAGTTTATGAAATGCAATACACTATTAAAAATAAAGACAAAGTAGAATTCGTAATCTTGCACAATTTGGATACTGAAATACTGCGACTAATTCTAACTCAAAAAAACGGACAGTGGTCTGCACAGAAAATCTGATTAATTAAAATTTATACTAAAGCGCTTCCGTGGAAAAAGTTTCACACAACAGATAAATCTAATTTGATCTGCTAAAATCTTTTAAAAATCTGCGTGAAATACTTGTGTGTATAGATTTTTTTCACGCAGATTTATACAGATTAAAGCAGATTTATACAGATTTGAATCAAAACTGGTAAGAAAATTGAAAAATAATGATTTACCCATTGGGTCAATCATTACAGTAAAACATCTTTTTTATGCAGTTTTAAAATACCGCCAAAAGCAGTTGCTGCATTATGCACTTGTATGGTCCATTCTTCTGCTGCGTTGTCGTCTGCACCATCAGAAATGTATTTCAAACATAAAAAAGGAATTTTCTCTTTCATGGCAACCATTGCAAGTGCATAAGCTTCCATATCAATAACGTTGTACGGAGCTTGTGAGTGGCCCATTTCAAAACTATCTCCTGTTCCACAGATTCCGATGCTTAAATCGTCCATTGTAAGTCCGTATTCCAAAACCGGCGGTAAACCAGAAAGCGGCGTTTCATATTTAGCGTATCCCAGTCCTTGTACGTCCATATCGCGTTGGATAAACTTCGTACAGCAGATTACATCTCCTTTTCTAAAAAAATTGCTTCCCGCAGAGCCAAGATTCACAATTAACGAAGGTTTTTTATGCTGAATGGCTTTTGTAAGTTCATAAGCCGCATTTACTTTTCCGATTCCGGTAATTAGTGTACGAAAATCGTTAAAAACCGTTCCTGCTTCAGATTCTAACGCAAATGAAAATAAAACATTTTCTAGGGGAAACGAATATTCGGTATTAATTGTAATCATTATTAAATAAATTTTTGATTTGCAAAGATGCATCATTAAAAAATAAATTGTAATAATCATTTCAAAAAGACCTTAAGAAAATCCTAATGTTTATGTTTTAGACAATAAAACAAATCTTTAAATGTTTATATAATTAAGACAAATTTAATCTTATCAGTCAAAGCTGATTAACATTTTAGAATATGAAAAGAATATTTTTTGCAATAGGCATCATTGGAATTTCGTTTCACAGTAATGCACAAGAATTAAACAATAAATTCAAAGCCATTCCGTCAAAAGATCCTGCGGTTAAAGAAGTGATTCCACCAAAAGAACCTTCGCCAAAGGTAAATCCGCCAGCTGTGGTTGAAAAGCCGGATCCATTAATTGTAAATCCAGAAGAGCTTTTTAAAAACACTCAGATCTACAAACAGGAAGCCAACACTCCCGGAATTTTCTATAGACGAAATCAGTTTTTAGGAAACTTTAAAACAACTGGCCAGACATCTACCATTCGTTACAGAGACGCCGCTTTTGTAGACGGTGATAAAATAAAAGTGTATTTAAATGATAAAGTAATCGAACCAGAAGTGAGTTTGGATGGCGAATTTAAAAGCGTTAAAATAAATCTGGTTCCCGGAATCAACAAAATAGACATTGAAGCGCTAAATGAAGGTTTTGCTTCTCCCAACACAGCCGAATTTCAGGTTTTTGATGACAAAGGATTGCTGATTTCGTCAAGCGAATGGAATGTCGGAACGGGTTACAAAGCGGTAATCATTATCGGTAAAGAATAAAAAAACTAGAAAACTGCCCGTTTTGGCAGTTTTTTTATTTGGATATATGTAGCTAACTACGTAGTTTTGTACTTATATTATTTTTTATATGAAAGTACAATTAAAACCCATACAAAATGAATATCAAGAACAAATTGTCGATTTGATTCTGAACATTCAACAGAAAGAATTTAATGTTCCGATAACTTTGGAAGACCAACCGGATTTGCTTAAAATTCGAAATTTTTATTACGAACCAGGCGGTTGTTTTCTTGGAGCTTTTATAGATGAAAAACTGGCAGGAACTATTGCTTTGGTTAGATTCAGTAAAGATGCCGGCGCCATCAGAAAAATGTTCGTGAAAAAAGAATACCGTGGCAAAGAATTCGGAATTGCACAGCAGCTGTTGGAAGAATTAATCAATTTCAGTCGTGAAAACGGAATAAGCGACCTATATTTGGGAACTGTTCCTATTCTAAAGGCAGCTTTACGTTTTTATGAAAAGAATAATTTTAAGACAATTGAGCAAGAAGAGCTTCCTAAAGATTTTCCACTAATGAAGCCCGATACGGTTTTCTGCCACCTGAATTTAAACCCATCCAGATGAATATAATAGACGAAATCGGAATATTGGCTATTTCAACCAGACTGCAACGCTTGAGCGAGCAATTGCGTAAAGACGGCGCCTTGATCTACAAATCTTTTGATATTGATTTTGAACCCAAATGGTTTCCGGTAATTTATACGCTTCATGTAAAAGAAATTCTTAGCGTGGTCGAAATAGCTTCTGAAATCGGCTATAGCCATCCTTCCACCATCAGCTTGCTAAAAGAAATGGAAAAAAACAAAATCATTAGTTCTAAAAAAGACAAACTAGACGAACGAAAACGCCTTATTCTGCTCACAGTAAAAGGAAAAGAGCTCGTAACAAAAATGCAACCCGTGTGGAAAATCATGCAAAATGCCTTAACCGAAATCACAGACAATCAGAATAATCTTTTGAGGGCAATTGAGGAAACGGAGCAAAAACTGGAGCGCCAGAGCTTTTTTCAGAAAGCTGCGGAATTGAAAAGCTGATCTATTCTTTTCCGGTAATTCTTTTTCGGTGGTTATACCCCCATTTTGCTAGCGAATCTATGACTTCTTTAAGCGTATGACCGTAATCTGTGAGTTTGTATTCGACAGTAATCGGTTGTGTGTTTAATACTGTTCGAGTCACCAATTGGTTTTCTTCGAGGTTTTTCAGCTCGCGGCTCAGCATTTTCCCCGAAATGCCTTCTACTTCTCTAAGCAAATCAGTAAACCGTAAAGTATTAAAACAGAGAGAAGCAATAATAGAGATTTTCCATCTTCCATTTAATATATCCATGGCGTCGTGCACTGCCATAATGTTTTTATTGCATGTTATGCGGTCATGTTTGGGCTCTTCAATCATAAAATGTTAGTTAGTTACCTAAATGTCACAGTTACTTTTAGTAAGCAGATGACAAAAATACACTTAAAGTTTTTACATTTGAACAGAATTTAATTAATAAAAAAATTATGGCCTTAATAGATGCATTAAAGTGGCGTTATGCTGCAAAAAAAATGAACGGACAAACAGTTCCGCAGGAAAAAATCGACTATATACTTGAAGCGGCAAAGCTTGCACCTTCTTCTTCTGGTTTACAGCCTTATAAAATTTTTGTAATCACAAACCCAGAATTAAAAGAAAAAATAAGAGCAGTAGGTTTTGACCAAAGCCAGATTACAGATGCATCGCACGTATTGGTTTGGGCTGCGTGGGACGGTTACAGCCTTGAAAAAATTTCTGCTGTATTTGACAGAACTATTGCAGAAAGAGGAATTCCTGCCGACGCAATGGACGAATATAAAAACAGACTTTGGGGAATGTACGAACCTCTTGGACAAGAATGGCACGCAAATCATGCAGCGAGACAAGCTTATATTTCGTTCGGAATCGCAATCGCGGCAGCAGCAGAACAAGAAGTAGACGCAACTCCAATGGAAGGTTTTATTCCGGCCGAAGTAGACAAACTATTAAACTTAAGCGAACTTGGTCTTAAAAGTGTTTTAGTTCTTCCTCTTGGCTACAGAGATGCAAACAATGACTGGTTAGTAAATCTGAAAAAAGTAAGAACACCACAAGACGAATTTATTACAGAAATAAAGTAATCGATTTTCGCATACTAAAAATGCTTCCGAATGAATCAAAAGCTGATTTTCGGAAGCATTTTTGTTTTTAAAATAATTAAAAAACGAATCAAGAACTTCACACAACGGCTTCAAAATGCATATTGTTACTTTTTTTTTCAAAAATGACAAAAAAGGTATTAATAGCGGATAATTAAATGATTTTCTATGTCTAATTTTGCATCACATCCAAGAAAATAGAATACTTAAAAAACAAATTTAAATTCATAACTATGTCAGATTTTTTAAAACAATTTGGAGAAGATCTAAAGAAAAATGTACCTGGCTTTATTGCTGTTTCTGTTGCCGAAATCAAAAGCGGAATGTCTTACTACTCTCAGTCTGCACTTTCTGATTTTGATCCGGAATTAGCATCTGCTTACAACCTTGAAGTGGTAAAAGCAAAAATGAACGCTATCAAAGCTTTAAACCTAAACGGTCAGGTTATAGACAATGTTATGATTACGCTAACATCGCAAATTCATATTATTGACGTTTCAGACAATCAGGAATACTTTATTTATTTGGCGGTTGATTCTACAAAAGCAAACCTAGGAATGACAAAATCAATCCTGAATAAATACAAAAAAGAAATCGCAGACAAATTGTAATTTTATTTTACATCATGTTTTGAAAGGAATATTCTTATGGATATTCCTTTTTTTTGTTGCTGTATTTTTAAAAACATTATATTTAGCACTCAAACCGAGAATCGAATTAATGGAATTACGAGCCTATTTTGAGAAGTATCCTAATGAAGATGCCTGTATAGAAGATTTTAAGAACAAACGTCTGAAAAACGGTTTAGTCTGCAGGAAATGTGGTCATAACGAACATTCTTTCAGGAGAATCGACCTGAAATTTCAATGTCGCAAATGCAAAAACCGAATCAGTCTGCGTTCCGGAACCGTAATGGAAAATTCCAATCTTCCGATTCGATACTGGATGATCTGCATCGAATTGATGACTTTGACCCATCGCAGAATTTCTATTTTAAGAATACAATACCTTCTGGGCCATAAACGCTACGAACCCATCTGGTTGATGGTGCAGAAAATAAGAATGGTAATGAAACAGCGCGACGAGAAATACAGACTAAGAGCCTATTCTGAATTTGACCCTGAATTTCTGCAGAAAATTGAAAAATCGATTTTAGAAAAGAAAATCACATAATGGTATAAAATAAAAAATGAGGCACTAGACCTCATTTTTTATTGGAATCAATCCGCAAAGCGATTATTTATTTTTTCTTAGATTTTGATCTTTTCGCTTTCTTTTTGGCTATTTTTTTAGCTTTAGCTTTTGCCTTTGCTTTTTTCGCTTTGTCTTTCTTTTTGGCTTTAGCTTTAAGTCTTGCTTTCTTTGCCTTTTCTTTCTTTTTGTCCTTTGCTTTTTCTTTTTTCTTTGCCACCGCTTTTTTCTTTTTCAGCTTCTCTTTTTTCTCAGCAATCTGCTTTTTTTCTTTTTCTTTCATTTTTTTATTTTTTTTAATTTCAGAATCAGCTTCTGTTTTACTTTCTTCAGCAACCTCTTCTTCCTGAATTTCAGAAACAACTTCTTCTTGTTCTGTTTTTTCTTCAGCATCAGAAACAATTTCAGCTTTTTTTGAAGTCCTTTTTGCTTTAGGCTTTACATCTGTTTTTTGTTCTTGAGAAGCTTCTGGCTGCTCATTTTCGTTGGCAACATCTACCAAAGGCTGTTCCAGCTCCTGACCGTTTTCATTTGCGGCTACGTTTTTATCCATAGATATGTTAATATTTAAAATTAATTATAATAAATTTTGAATTAAACAAATTTTCAATGTTACCAAATTGTTAAATTAACATCAAAAAATCACAAACAAAGATACGGCTAAAAACAATTCGCCAATGTTAAGTTTTTAGTCTAGACAAAAATCGCTTATACGCCATGCCAGAAAGCAGGTTTCGAAAAACCTTAGAAATTCAAGACATTCAAAATCATCTTAAAACAGCAAAAAAAATCAACCTTTCAAATTATTCCGCAACTAAAGACCGAAAGAAAAACAACAAGGCAAAAACGCCATTTTTCGACATTAACATTCCTTTAAGACAATTTTATGAATTTACAGACAAACCAAAACATTAATTAGTCCGTATGTAAGAGAAAACGGTATTCTTGAATCGGGACGAGATTTGTTAATGAGATAAGTATAACAGATTGTCACGTTTTTTGGAAAATAAAAGTCGAGTTCTTTTTCTTGTTATCGTTTTTCACATCAAATAAAATAAAAAATCTGCGTTTTAAGCAAAACAAAGAGCAAACAAGTATTCTTAGCGCTTTTTGAGTTTTTAATGCATTAAATCGCAAAAAAAAAGCTCTGAATTCATTTCAGAGCTTTTCTATTTCAAAAGGAATCGCAATTCCTTAATCCCATTTATTGTTTTTAGAAACCGCATATTTTCCCGCACCTGTAAAAAACAATGCCGCCGCTCCTAATAAATACAACATCAACAACTCGTTGGCATATCCTCCGTGCTCGCTTATTGAGAAAATTTCTTTAGAATGTGCCACCGCAATCGCAACCACACAATTAACCACAAAGACTACAGAAGCAATTCTTGTACGCCAGCCAAGCAAAATTGCAAGTGGCGCTAAAACTTCGCCGATGTATACAGCATATCCAAATGCTCCCATATTTTCAGTTAAAAAAGAAATGCCGTGAAGAATTTTTGCCACTCCATGAAAAAGCATTAAACCTCCAACGCTAATGCGTAAAAGCAGTAATCCGAAATCTGTGTTTTTTGAAATCATAAAAAAAAATGGTTTTGGGTTTTTAAAAAATTATAAATTGCTGTTTTTGCAACTCAACTAAAATACAAAAATTCGATTACCCTCAACATTCTTATTTAAAATCATTTTAAACATCGTAATTCAGTATTCGTAACGACTGTTTTTTTTTTCAAAACTTTTCCGTCTCAAACAACGACAAAAAGTGAAAGAAAAAGAAATCTGCTATGCTCACGCCAATGCTAATCTTTTCATTTAAACAAAGCTAATTTAAAAACTAATAATCAACACTATAAACAACAACTATAAATAAAATTTATAGTGCTTTTTTGTTATTATTTCATCCTATTTCGAAACTTAATTGCGTTTTATTTTGCGTTTTAGACTTTCAAAAAAAATCACTTTAAAAATATATGTTTTACTGGTTTTGATGTTTTGTTTTACACAACAAAAAAAACTAATAAAAAAACAATTAAAATATTCTTTTAAAACTACTTAACAATACTAACCTAAAGCATTACACTATATACAAATCCGGTAAAATCTCATTCTTTGCGTCTCTATGCCTTTTCGGTAAAAAAACAACTTAAAACAATTCAATTAAAGCAGACCAAAATATCACGAATTTAACAGAATAAAAACCTAAAGTTTTAAATTACATAAAGCCAATAAATAACTAAAAAACAATATCTTAAATAAAATAAAAACCTATAAAAATCAGTTTTAAATATGAAAATTTATCGGTAGCGAAAGACCTTAAAACTTAATCGCAATTTTTCCAATCGTTGTTCCAGATTCCAGTTGCTTATGTGCTTTTTTAAAGTTTTCGGCCGTTAATCCGTTTAAAGTTTCTTTTAGTGTATGCTTTAAAACTCCGTTATCCAAAAGATCTGACGTTTTGTTTAGAATATTATGCTGTTCCTGAATATCATCAGTTTGAAACATTGATCGCGTGTACATCAACTCCCAAGAAAAAGAAACACTTTTGCTTTTAAGTTTGTTCAATACAACAGGTTCTGCACTTCCAGTAATTGAAGCGATATGGCCCTGCGGTTTAATTAAATCAGCCATTATATCCCAATACAAATTGGTATCTACAAAATCGACAATAAAATCAACATATTGAAAACCTACACCTCTAACCTCTTCTGTTAAGTTTTTATGATTCACCACAAAATCAGCTCCCATTTCTTTACACCATTCAATGGTTTCCGGTCGAGAAGCAGTCGCAATGACAGTTAATCCTGCAATCTTTTTTGCTAGCTGAATCGCAATAGAACCAACTCCTCCAGCGCCTCCAATTATCAAAATGCTTTTTCTTTTGTCTTTGTCAGCACTGATTCTGATTCGGTCAAAAAGGATTTCCCAAGCCGTTAAAGTTGTTAAAGGCATTGCGGCAGCTTCTTCAATTGTCAGCGATTTTGGTTTTCTTCCGACAATTCTCTCGTCGATAATCTGATATTCGGCATTACTTCCCTGCTTTGTAATATCTCCTGCATAATAAACTTCATCGCCGATTTTAAAAAGACTCACCTCCGCTCCAACAGCCTCTACCACTCCAACGGCATCCCAGCCAATGATTTTTGGAGTTTCAAGAACAGTATCTTTTGCAGCGCTCTGACGAACTTTAAAATCAACTGGATTAACGGATACGGCGCTTATTTTTACCAATAAATCTTTTGCGCCTGGAATTGGTTTTTCGGTTTCAAATTCGATAAAACTCTCTTGGTTTTCTATCGCTAACGAGGTTTTAAATCCTATTGCTTTCATATCTATAAATGTTTATTTTTAATTATAAAAACAAAGATACATGCTGCGCTGCTTTTACAAATGGTATATTTTTATACTATCTTGGTATAAATTCTGCATACTTCTTTTCTTGTTAATCGCTTAGTCAAATCGAAATATTTTGCCCGATTCGAACACAAAATTCTACTCAACCCGCCAATTATATTTAAAGTAAATTTGCATTACTAAATCTATCTAGATGATTATTACAAAAGCTAAAAAATCCGATGCTCCATATATCGCTCCTCTTTTGCTGCTTGCAATGGAAGATATCGTTTATAAATTTCTTAAAAAAGAAGATTACGCTGCCGCGAAAGATTTCCTGCAGTATTTTATAGAAAAAGAAAACAACCAGTATTCTTATCAAAATTGTTTTGTCGCTGTAGCGAATAATGAAATTATTGGCGCTGTAAACGTTTATAAAGGGTCAGATTTGAAAGTTTTGCGCAAACCGATAGTCGAACATGTCCGAAAGTGTTTTAATCCGGAATTTGACCCAGAATTAGAAACTAAGGCTGGAGAGTATTATATCGATTCCCTTGGAGTCAACCAAAATCATCACGGAAAAGGAATCGGTTCTGAGATTTTAAAATTCCTGATTGAAGAATATGTCCATAAAAACAATGAAACATTGGGATTGTTAGTAGAAAAAGACAATCCTTTGGCGAAAAATCTTTATTTAAGAATCGGATTTAAAATCGTTGGAGAAAAAACGCTTGTAGGGAAAAAGCTGGAACATCTTCAAATAATACCGTAAACATATTGCTATAAATATGTCGCTACAAACATGTCGCTACTACAAACATGTCGCTCCGCTGGAGCTTTTTATTGTATTCGTTTGTTTTTTTATCATAAATATTTCGCTCCTCCGGAGCTTATAAGACAAATCTTCTGCGTAGATAAAATAAAAAAAATATTGCTATAAATATTTCGCTCCTTCGGAGCTTATAAGACAAATCTTCTGTTTAGAAAAAATAAAAAAAAGAAGCCAATCATTTAAGACAGCCTCTTTTTCGTCTCTCAAAATATTTAAAACAAAAATAAGCCTATAAAAGGGGCTCTATATAATTAACAAGCTGTGAATCGGTTTGTGAATTAAAAGAAGACTGCACCAATTGTACAGTAAGAAACAACGTTTTGTCTTTCAGTTCCATTTTGACATCATCATTGTTTTCGGAATTAGTCAAACTAATTGTGGCCATTTTATCCTGCAATGCTTCTTTTCCCATATCATCTGCGCAGATTTTTTTCACAAAAGATTCGATGTCATCAAAAACAATTTCCAGTCTTGACAACGGATATTCATCATAAGAAATAAATGTGTTCCAGTCGATATCTACATTTATATCGTAACCTGATTTATCTTTTAATTTTGCCTCAAAAGCTGGAAGTTTTTCTGTTTTAATAGATTCTGCTAAGCGTTTTTCTGCTAGTCCCATAATTTTTTAATTTGTATTTATACGGGCAAAAGTATGTTCATCGATTATACTGCACATCACTATTTTTAGTGATTTTTAGTTTCTATACTATTCCTCTTTAGAACTTATTTTTCCTTTGTTTTCGAGAATTTCCGTCAACATATCCGACTCGTAGCCTAATTTTTGTGCTTTCTTCGCCTCTCTTAAAGCCTTTGATGGATTCTTTAATTTATAATACATTTCACCAAGATTACAGATATAAATCGGTTCTTTGGGATTTATTGTGATTGCCTTTTTAAAATACACAACTGCCTCTTCATACCGTTTTTCTAAATCTAAAATACAGCCAAAACTATTGTAAATATGCGCTAGCGCTGCGGGTTCGTGTGCTGTTTTAGCAAAAAAATAATCTCTTTTACTGTAACAGGTCTCAAAACCTTCTGTGTACCATAAGAGTCGGGCTTCTAAAAAATAGGCAAAACCATATTTAGGATCCATTGCCAGTAAGGCATCGCAGTTTTTTTGAGCTTCTTTGTAATTTTTTGCAAAAACAAAATTCCAGGCCGTTTTTAAGAGTTCTCTTTTCTTTTCATCCTCTTGCCTTTCATACTGTTCTTCATCCATATTTTTTTTATGGCGCTCGTCAATTACGATTTCCCAGTCTTTAAAACTGACTTGTCTTTCGTTGCCTTTAACAACAAACTCTAAATTTTCGCCATCTGGATTATCAAAATGAAGCAAAAACGAAATTTCATCAGAATCCTCATCTTTAACAAAATCTATGCATTCATCGAGTTTTAAAGTATCGATGTGTATCGTTAGCCACGAAAATAAATAAGAACCTCTGTAAACAAAAGTAATTTCGTTAGGCAAATACCGAGGCGCAAATTGTGCCGCATCTTCTTTTTCTAGTCTGTAATTTTTTAAGTAAGCATCGTAAGTTTCGATGTAATTCCCAAGATTAAGTCCTGAGAATTTGAGATTCCACGGCAATAGTTTATCCTGAAGCGTTTGTCTTTTCTCAATACTATTGGATGTTCGTATATCATCTATAAGTTTTGAAAAATATTCGGGTTCCTTATAATATTTATGGCGTTTGCGGTGATCTGCCAATTTTTCCTGTTTTACACTGTCCTGAATTATTGAAGGCGGAGTACAATCATAATCCAGTAAAACAACATCTTCATTATACAGCTTAAAACCGCCTCTTTGGTACAACTGAAGATAGAATCGTTTGGCTTTTTTTCCTTTAATCCTTTCAGATTCATTCAGCGGGTATTTTTCTTGTTCCAAAACAATTTTATGAAACGGAAAGCTGACATTTACTTTATAATATCGGTCTTCTATCAAAGAATACCAAGACATTTCAAATTGATCTGCATCAAACGGAATGTAGATCAAACTCGAAAAAGCTGATTTTTTCAAATCATAATTTCTCGAATATGCATTCATTTCCGCTAATTCTTCATCTGAATAAAAACAATTGTGATTTTTAATTTTAAGATTCGAAATTAGTTTCTGAGAAGAATTGACAAATGCAATGGAATCAATATACATGAGCAACTCTCTGTCATGATAAACGCCAAAAGAAGATTTAAAATAAATAGCCGCAAGGCTTTTCTTTTTATAATAATGCAAACTGTACAAACGAATGTAATAAAAAGCCGGAACACCCAACAAAATCGAAATCCAGATTGCGAAATACAATCCGTCAAAAATACCCGTTTTTTGATAAACTGTCAGCGCATACGCTCCGTAATCTACAAAAAGCAAAAGAAGAATAATCAGAGAAACTCCTTTTAAAAACTCAATTGTAATTTTAGAATTAAGCTTTCCGTAATAATACACGTAAAAATAGCCACACCAGGCTATCACTACGTTAAAAAAAATGGCTGTGCCAAGACCAAAAAAATAAAGCAGTATGTAAGTAACCATAGCTGCAGCTAAAAATAATCCGACAGGAAAAAATATTTCACCGCTAAAATAAATGGGTTCTACTCTTTCGTACGAACGATAATCTCTCATATTTTCTCTTTTTAGAATCTGTTGTTTTTATTCAATAGCCAAATGTAAAATATGAGAAAAGAGCGTAAATCATCATAATTAATGATTTTGATTTAGGAAGGAAGGTTTTTAAACTGGCAATTTTTGCAAAAAAAATGCGTTCATAAAAAAATATGAAAACTTTCTTACTTTATAAGAACAATAAAGACTTCAAATACAAATCATTTAATACTAATGAAAAACATAACCATACTAGAAGCAGGCTTAATTTTGAGAATAGTTTTAGCAATCACTATGCTTTCGGCTACGGCTGATCGTTTCGGATTATGGGGTCCTCCGGGTTCAAATGGAGTCGTTTGGGGAAACTGGGACAACTTTGTAGCCTACACTCAAACGCTTAATTCGTTTGCCAACAAAGCTACAGCAGAAGTTTTGGGAGGAATTGCAACGTCTCTTGAAATTTTATTCTCGCTTTTGCTGCTTTTCGGTTTCAAAACTAGAATTGCCGCTTTAGGAACCACGTTTTTAATGCTGGTTTTTGCATTTGCCATGGCAATTTCCGTTTCTGTAAAAGCTCCTTTTGATTATTCGGTTTTGACCAGCGCCGCTGCTGCTTTACTTTTAGCTAATATCGGAAAGACTTATTTTGCTGTTGATAACAGAATATAAAAAAACAGAAGTAATTTTAAGGTTACTTCTGTTCGTTTTAGGTTTGCCTTAAGCTAATTTCTTTCTAAAATAAAGCTGTTCGGCATATTGATTTTCAACAGATGCTTCAAGACTAAATTCTTCGTAGTTGTGTGATTTGAGTGTTTTTACCAAATCGGTGTCAACTGCAAAAGCTTTTATCCAAATCAAATCCTGTTTGCGTTGGCGGGCGATTTCTTCGGCGCGTTTTAGAAGAACGCTAATATCTGACGAATCAAAATAGATTATTTCGCTTAAATTAATCGGCTTTAGAGTGCCTACATTTTGATTGGACAATCTCGATGAATCGAGTTTAGCGAAAGACTGCGGCGTTTCTCCATTATAAACCATTAGAATCTCAACCGAAAAATCATTCTGAATCTTAAACAACTCAGACTGCGAAAGCTTTTCTTCCGCATATCTTGTTCCTAGATTTTCGCCGAACAAATTTACGTAAAACTGAATGGCCTTGTTTTCCATCCAAAAGACATTATCATTTATAATAACCACAAATTTTGCTGATTTTTCCATAACTATTCTATTTAAAAAACAAAATTGAGAAGTTTGAAAAAGGTGTAAAAGTGCAGAATGTCTTTAGTTTTGTGCAAAAAGTCGTTTTTCTAAAGATTCTTACGGTATTCTAAAGGAGAAAGACCTGAATGATTTTTAAAAAAGCGTCCAAATCCAGACTGATCCGGAAAATGCAGCAGATTGCTAATTTCACTTATGGTCAAACTCTTATTCTGCAACAAGACTTTGGCTTCCAGAATTATTATTTCATTGATCCACTCGCCTGCCGTTCTACCGCTGTTCTTTTTGACTATTTCTGATAAATATTTTCGGCTTACATTAAGCATATCTGCGTAATAGCTCACACTTCTTTGCGTCAGGAAATCTTTAAAAAGCGTCGTTTTAAATTTTTCGAATAAAGGATTTTGATTTTCTGGAGCTTCAATTTTCTGTTGAATAGTATCCAATTCATAAATCAGCACGTACAAATAACTTCGCAATATAGAAGCTTGATGCATTGATTGCGTATTTGATGTTTCTTTGATTAAATTAAAAAGCTGTTCGAATTTTTGCTCATTCGCATCCGCGAGCTTGCAAACGTGCGCCTGACTGTTTTCAAAAAAAGAATATTTGGATAAGAAAAAAACATCTGCTTGGTTTTCGAGAAAAAACTGTGGTTTAAAAAATACGATATCAATTAAGATTTCTTCACTGTTTTTAGAAAAACCCCGAATTACAGAAGGACCGAGTGTAATTATAGCCGGAGCTTCCACAATAACTTTTTCAAGCTGAGTCTGCATAATGATGCTGCCCTTTCTTAGAAATTCGATTGCATAACTTTCTGCACGGTAAGGTTCGCTTATATAAGGATGATCTGTTGTCTGAATGTAGAAATATTCATTTCTGCCCGAAACATCAGAAAACAGACTTTTATGATGCGCCAATGAATACGTGAGGATTTTGTTTACCAATATCGATTTTTTTAATATACTTTCAAATATAATCAATACCTATAAATTAAAACGTCTAGAAAATAAAAATGACGCATTGCTGCGCCATCTTCATTATAAACTAAAATCAAATTAGTCTTTGATAATATTGAATCCCATAATTCTTCCGCTTTCTTTTAAACGGAAAGTTTCTTTTACTTCTTTTGTAACTGGGTTATACTGATTTACACCAGAGAAACCATCTGAAGTACTATTTGATAAGAAATAAATCTCTCCATTATGGAAAAATGGATTTTGTGTTGTATAGAAATTATCAGGTGGCATGTTTAAACGTGTTGCTTTTTTAGTAACAACATCAATTTCATTCCAAAACCAAACATCGTCTCTGTATCTAACTCCGTGCTGTCCGCCACCGTAGTAAGAAACCGCTCTTGATGGGATTGTAGTATAAATTTTTCCGTTGTGAGCAAAAAGTCTGTTGAACTCAGCAGGAAATTGATACGTTTTCATGTCAAGTGCAAATGTTGTATCAAAGTTAACTTCTCCTTTTTTGATTCTTAGGATTTTTGAAGAAAGTGCAGAAGCCTGTAGTTTCATATCACTAACAGATCCGATATATAAATCTCCAGTAACTTCGTCTAAGCTCCATAAAACGTGATCGATAAATACTCCTAAGTTAGTAGTTCCGCCCATTTTAGTAACATTCTCGATTTTGTTTGTTGTCAAATCGTAAACTGCAATCGCTACTTCATTAGTTGATGGAGTTACTTGCCAGTTTCCTGCTGCTTTATCTCCTAGCAATAAATCAAGATACAATTTGTTTTCTCTTTTTGCGATAATCAATTGTCCGATTGACTCTAAAGGTTGTCCTTCTGAAAGTGAAGAAAAGTCAATTTCTCCTGTTCTTTCCATAGTAGTCGGGTTGAATTTTTGTAATTTCAATCCACCTCTTACTTTATCCCAATAGTAACCTTCTGTTGGACCCGCTATTAAAAAGTTAGTTTCGTAAGCGTTAGACAAAGATGGCAAAAAGCCTTGATCTACTATTTTACCAGTAGCATCAATTCCCATTTTGTTGATTCCTTGTTTTGTATTAGATACGTCATTTACTTTAAAAAGTGTTTTATCTAACGTTCTTCCTCCTAAAGAAGATGCTACCTGAAGAAATGGCAACCCAGAAAGATTGATTTCTCTAGATTTATTATCTTTTAAAGCATAAATACCACCGCTCCAGTTGGCTGCGCCGTTATAAATGATCCAAGTTTCGTTTTTTGGCAAAGTATCGTCGTTGCTTCCATTGTCTGGACTGTTGTTATCGTCATTGCTGCTGCAAGAAAATAAAATCATACAAGCAGCTATTCCTGCCAGTACTGAACGAAGTGAATTGCTTCTTTTCATAATTGATCTGATTTATGGTTTTATTTAAAAAAAATTATATACTACTTTGAAATGGAAAGATCTTCCAGGTCTTTGAACATTGAAATTATCGTACAGTTTTACATCTCCAATATTTCTGCATTCTGCTGATACAGTTGTTTTATGAGAAGCAAAATGATAATAAACCCCTACATCATTAGAAAACTGTCCTGTTCTTCCGTCTTTCGGAATAATTAAGGATGTTTGGAAATCCTTAACAGGTCCAAACAAAGAAGGTTCCTGATTTTTCGGAATCGCCACCAAAAAAAATCGATGGGTATAATTGGCATTCCATGTAAAACTCAAATTATCACCTTCCTTAAACAGGTTTCTGAAATAAGTATTGGCCCAGAAATTCCCAAATAAAAACGGAACATTTGGAACTCTCGAATCGTTTAGATACCTAAAAGTCGCTTCCTGGATTCCAACTCTTCTAATATCCTGATAGGTTACATTAAATCCGGTGTTAAACCATTTTGCTGGAGCATAATTGGTTTCAAATTCAAAACCTTTTATTTCAGTCTGCTCATAATTAATGTATCTACTAAAGGGAATATCATATTGAAGAAAAATTCCGTCTTTGGCATTTCTGTAGAATAAACTTCCCGAAAAAGTAAGACTGCTGTTTTCGTTTAGGATAGAATATTCTCCGTTTAAGTTTAAATTCTGGCTCTTTTCTGGTTTAAGATCCAGATTTTCTCGAATCATGATGGCATCTCCAAAAATTTCAGATTCATCTGGAAGACGCGTAGCATATTCATAAGAGAATTTTATCAAATAGTTTTTGTCTGCCCATTTCAATCCTCCTAAATATCCAAACTGACTGTCATCTTTAGTCGATTTCCAAGCCGCACCATAATTATCGGTTGTATAACCGTTGGTATTGTAATGGTAGTATTTTGCAGCAGCAATGCTTTCTAATTTGCTGTCGAACCATAAAGAGCGCCAAGCCAACGCCATATTGTCTTTTTGGTAAACAGCAGGAACAGTCATAACATCAACACCTTCAATAATAGAAATTGCTCCCAAAGGATCACTTCCCTTTCTTCTTTGGTACTGATACAATTCACTAAATTCTAAAAAGTTGCGCTCAGAAAGTTCATATTCCATGTTCAATCTCGAAGAAACAAAATCGTAATTCAGTTTCTGAAAATTGCCGGCTCTTATTTCTCCTGGCTGTAAATTTCGTCCAATAATTTCACCGTTCCAATTGTAACGAACAGTTGTTGTATCAACAAATTTGGTGTTAAAATGACTGTAATTGGTCAGGAAACTTACTTTTAGTTTATCGTCAAAAAACTTCTTTTTGTAATTAACCATTCCCGTGTAGTTTTTTTCTTTTGAGAATGCCTGTCCGTAAACATTGACCATCTGTGCATCATTCTGGATTTGTTTGTAGAAATCAGAATAAATAAGCGTCAATCTTAAATCGTCTGCCCATGATTTTTCTTTTATTCCAAAAAATGCCTCTGCATAATTGGATCGGGTCATATCATGAAAACGTCTTACATTTTTAAATTCTTCATTTGTAGCATTTTGAATCGGAACGTTGACCTTATAATCGTTGTCAGAATAATTTAAAGAACCATTAAATCCACCGTAGAAATTGTTTTTGTTTTGAAGATAAAAGTTTGCCGTTGCTCTGTGTGTATTGAAAGAAGCGATTTCATAAGATACTTCTCCAAAATTTTTATTAGAAGTTCTGCTTACCAAATTGACTCCGCCTCCGAGTGCATCCGAAGCAAGATAAACTGGCATTACACCTTTATATATTTCTACTCTGTCGAGCATGTTTACCGGAATTGTCCCGAGACTGAAACCGTGTCCAAACAATTCAATCGGAACACCGTCTTTAAAAATACGGATTGCTTTTCCTTGAAGTCCCCCTAAATTAATCTGAACCTGAGAACCAACATTTCCATTTGTTCGCAATTTTACGCCCGAAGCACGGTTTAGAAAATCGCCAACATCTCCTGCTTTATCGTATTGTTTTTTCAAATCAATGACTTGAACTGAGAAAGGAGATTCTTCAATCTGCGTTTTTATGGTTTTATTCTGTACCAAAACTTCTTTTAAATCAGCCGAATCATGGTTTGAAGTATCTAACATAAACTTGAAAAGATTGTCTTTGTCACAATTGACAGTAACAGACTTTTGCTGTTTTACTCCGGCTTTGTTTACTACTTCAATCTGATAAACCCCCTCTTTCAGCGAAAGCTCTAAAATACCAGAACTATTACTCGTTCCGACCGCTTTACTGTCGATCAAAACAGTTATATTGGATAACGGATTTCCAAGTTTGTCTTCAATTTGAATATGAACAGGACAGGCATTTCCGAAAAAAATACCCGCTAAGAACATGAATAAAAGGTGTAATTTAAATGTCAAGCTGTTTTTATTTAAACTTATTATAAATTATATTTGCCAGTGCAAAAGTATTTGATTAGTGAGGGATGCTTTTATGAAAATGGAAGTTTTAATTATGAATATAGAAGTATAAAAAATGGCTTTTAAGATTGATTCGAATGATTTTGCTGATTTTCTGGAACCTGAGAAAAAACTTGATTCTGGTCTAACAGAAATAGAACTAGAAGGTGAAAAGGATATAAAATTTGTAACTCCGAGAGGCGACATTTTATTTCATGAACACACCATTACAGAAGAGTTGTCGATTTTGCAGGGAAATTATCAGCTGCACGACGATGTGGCTATTTCTGGTCATGGAGAAACGTCGTTGCTTGAAATGCATTTTAATCTTTCTGATCAAAAAATAGGTTATATCAATCCAAGTTCTGTCAAAGATTTTGCTGCTCCTATGTCTGGAAACATCACTTTTCTTTCTGCCGAAGACAATCATGCAAAAATTGATTTCAAAAAAGACATCGTTTACAATACTTTTGATATCCATCTTCCTTTAAATATCCTTACCAAATATGAAGGAGAATCTAAAGTGATGGATTATTTTCTGAATAATATTCAAAAAAACACCAGTACCGCACTTTCTAAGGGCGAAATTAAAATCGGAGCCAAAATATTTGGTGTTATACAAGACATCAAAAACTGTTTTTATAAAGGACTTACCCGAAAAATTTACATGGAATCTAAAATCTATGAGCTTATAGCTTTAAGCCATCATAGTTTAGACCATGAAAAAGAAGCCGTAAAAATGGCAGGAGGAGATGTTGAAAAAATCAAATTCGCTGCACAGATAATACGCGAAAATATTGACAATCCGTACACTATTGTAGAACTGGCTCGCAAAGTCGGAGTCAATCAAACCAAACTAAAAGAAGGTTTTAAAGTCATTTTCGGTGATACTGTTTTTGGTTATCTTCAGGAAATCAGAATGAATAAAGCGAGACAATATCTGGCAGATACTACACTTTCTATTCAGGAAATAAGCCATCTTTCGGGTTATCAAAATGTTTCAAATTTCAGTATTGCCTTTAAAAGGATTTTCGGTTATCCACCTACGAAGCTGAGACTTAAGGTTTAGTGGGGAGTTCTTAGTATTTAGTAGTCAGACTTTTAGTGTTCAGTTGTGGCTTACTTTAAAAACCTTTATCAAAGTTTTAAATTTTGACAGTTCTGAACTCATTGTTCAAAAACTGACAGACGCAGTTTTTATCGATTACTTAGAAACTGACCACTAATGAATAGGTTGTTAAATGATTAATTATTAATAAATTGATTATTGAGTGCTAAGAACCAAGAACTAAGAACTAAGAACTAAGAACTAAGAACTAAGAACTAAGAACTAAGAACTAAGAACTAAGAACTAAGAACTAAGAACTAAGAACTAAGAACTAAGAACTAAGAACTAGGGACTAAGGACTGAATACTAAAAACCTGAACACTGAATACTAAAAAAATTTTTAAGCTATATTTAAGTTCCTGAACAAATTTGTATTCGTAAATTAGCAAATACAAAAACATATCTTAAATGACAATACTTACATTTACCCTGATTATGATTCTGGGTGCCTTTTTAGCAGGCTTTATCGGTTCATTATCAGGACTTGGCGGTGGTATCATAATTATCCCGCTCTTAACAATTATTCTTGGTGTCGATATTCATTATGCCATTGGAGCCGCACTGGTTTCTGTAATCGCAACTTCCTCGGGTTCTGCCGCTGCTTATGTAAAAGAAGGAATTACCAATATGCGAATGGGAATTTTTCTCGAAATTGCCACTACGATTGGAGCAGTCTGCGGTGCACTTCTTTCGACCATTGCCCCTACTTCATTTATAGCTGTATTATTCGGATTAACATTGATTTTTTCTGCAATTAATTCGCTTCGCAAAAAAGAAGAACATATCGTTTTAGAATCTAGCCCACTAGCTAAAAAGTTAAAACTTGACGGAACCTATCCGACCCATGATGGACAGATTGTGCGTTACGGAACCAAAAACGTAATCGGTGGTTTCAGCATGATGGGTGTTGCCGGAATGATGTCGGGCCTTCTCGGAATTGGTTCTGGAGCTTTTAAAGTAATCGCAATGGACAATATTATGCGTGTTCCGTTTAAGGTTTCTACCACAACCAGTAATTTTATGATGGGAGTTACAGCAATGGCGAGTTCGGTAATTTATATCCAAAAAGGGTATATCGAACCGGGTATCTGTATGCCAGTCGTAATTGGCGTTTTATTTGGTGCAATGGCTGGAGCAAAAGTTTTGGTACGAACAAATCCGAAAAAATTGAGAGTCTTTTTTGCCTGCCTGATTTTTGTTCTGGCAGTTAACATGATCTACAACGGACTAAATGGAAAAATCTAATATGATACAAGAAGAAAAATTTGGAGAAAAAGACTTTCAGGCTATAGTCGGAAATTTATTGCGCTACGGAGTCTGGATTTCTTTATCAGTAGCTTTTATTGGCGGCATTGTGTACTTGTTGCATAACGGAAATCAGATTGAAGATTATTCTGTTTTTAAAGAAAATGACAGAAATATTTTTGAAGTCATCGCTGCAATTTACAACGGAGCAATTAATGGAAATGGAGAATCATTGATTTTTACCGGAATTATTTTGCTGTTTTTAACACCAGTTTTAAGGGTTTTACTTTCGTTGTTTTCATTTTTATTAGAGAAGGATTATCTATATGTTGCAATCACATTAATCGTTGTTTTGATTATTATTACTAGTATATCTTTTGGTTTTTCTCATTAATATATTTTAAAAAGAAATATATCTCTCGCAGATTAAGCAGATAAAAGAATAATTAAACAAATAATCTGCTCAATCTGCAACCCGAGCTATAGCGAATAGGCGAAGCAAATCTGAGTGAGAAAATTATAAGCTCATAAAGTCAAAAAAACTTTGAACCTTTGAACCTTTGCGCCTTTGTCTCTTTACAACAAAAATAAAAAAGCATCTGAATTAACAGATGCTTTTTTTTTCGATTTGTATTTTTTCAACTAAAACAAATCTTCTTAGAATTTGTAAGATACACCAACTCTAAAGTTTCTTCCTGGTTCTGATTGCCAGTAATAAGCTTCAAGCCAATTGTAGTAAGAACCACTGTATAAGTATCTATCTAAAATATTGAATACGTTTGCTGTAACTTTTACTTTTCCGATTTCATACGATAGTCCACCATCAAGTTTAAAATAAGTTGGCAATCCCTCAAGGCCTTCACTCCAAGTATCCGTGTGACGTCCGTCAAGGAAAGTACCACCAATAGAAGCACCAAATCCTTTTAATTTGCCAGACTGAACGGTATAGTTTAGCCATGCATTTGCAGTATGTTTTGCAAATCCCGGAACGGTACTTCCTGCTGCGATGCTACCTATTCTTGACTCAGTTACAATAGATTCTGTAAAAGCATAGTTAGCAATTAAATTAAGACCATCAAAAAGTTTTCCTCTAACATCAAACTCAACACCTTGTGATTCTTTTTCTCCCAAAATAACTTTATAGACATCATTCGGACCATTTGAAGGGTCAGCAGTAAGTTCATTTTTCTTTATAATTCTGTAAGCAGACAAAGTAGTACTCCATGAACCATCAAACCAATCTTTTTTGATACCAAACTCCACATTATTTCCTGTTAGCGGTCTGATAGCATCACCATTTTTCGTAATTCCAGATTGAGGTGTAAAAGCCTGATCGTATAATCCATATATCGCCAAATCATCAGTAATGGAAAAACTTAGACCAGCTCTTGGTGTAATATGACTATCTTCTTGAGGTACATCATAAGTGCTCGTTTGACTGATCCATGTATATCTAGCAGCAAGAGTTACTCTTAATTTATTCTGAAAGAAACCTAGTTCATCTTGAATATATCCAGCTGCGTAATCAGAACCGTAAAGTCCGCCTGCTCTCTGGCTAAGAGGAGTATCGTGATCAAATTGCGGGAAACCGTTTGACGGGGTACCATAATTTGGATTATAAACATTGAAAGGATTGGCTGCTGTGTCTAAATTATGCGATTGTCCCCAATCTGCCATATAATCTTTGCTTCCTAAATCTACTCCTCCTAATATTTTATGAGAAACGCCACCTGTATTGAATTTTCCGTTTACAAATATTTGCCCCAAGTACATATTGCTTTCTGCATCCCAAATTCCCACATTTCTAATGATATTTCCGTTACCAAGAGCATTTTTGTCTGAACCAACAGTATTGGGCCAAGAGCTGTAACCTTGCTGAATGTATTTAAAGTAAGAAGTCTGTGCTGTTAACTTCCAGTTGTCATCAAATTTATGTTCAAATTGCAAATAACCACTGTGATCCTGAATATTAGTATCTGGTAATCCTGGCTGTGTCATCGTAAAATTACGAGGCATTGTTGCATAACCACCTGCTTCTGGTCCGAAAACATAGTAAGAACCAACTTCTGTCATATTTGCATATTGAAAATTGTACTCAAATGTCAATTTTGTTTTGTCATCAAACTGATACGAAATTACCGGAGCAATTGCATAACGGTCATTGTGCTCAAACGGACGATGAGATCCTTTCTTTTGAGCAGATCCGTTAAAACGGTATAATAATTTTCCTTGTTTGTCTAATTTGCCGTCAAGATCTAAACTTACTCTGTAGAAATCATAACTTCCTACTATAGCACTCACCTCGCCTTTTGTAACTCCTGTTGGTTTTTTAGTCACCACATTGTACAATCCGCTTGGATCACCACTTGAAAGCATAAATCCCGCTGGTCCTTTTACAAATTCGATATGGTCAACAAAACTCATATCTTCTGTTAATGGTCCCCAGAAAGAAGAAACTACGTTAAAACCATTTCTAAAAGCCTGAATTTGAGAACCTCTCATAGTAATATTCGTGTACAAATCTCCCCAGTGCTCTAAACGAACAGCACCACTCACGTTACGAATTACTCCGTCGCTCATACTTGTAATCTGCTGATCCTTTAGGGTTTGTCCGCTTACAATCTGAACGTTTTGCGGTATTTCAAGAACCGGCGTCTGTAAACGAAGTGACATTGAAGGTTTGTCTTGCTTGTATTTATTTTTTGTAATAACTACTTCATTTAAATCTTCTTGGCTTTCATTTAATGAAAAGTTTCTCGTGGTAGTCTTATTTGCTGTAACTACAATATTGTCTTCAACTGGTGCGACGCCAACAGCACGAATTACAATCGTATAATTGCCTGGCTTTACTCTAGTGATTTCGTATTGTCCGGAAACTGTCGTAACATCCGAATATTTTGTGCCTTTTAAGGTTACAGAAATATTTTCTGCTGGCTTATTACCGCTTAAAGAAACTTTACCGGCAACTTTTCCAAACTCTTGTGCCATCATGTTCAATGAGCTCAAAAGCAATACGAAAAAGCATACCTTTTTCTTAAAAATTATTTTCATTTGGTTTCATTTTATAATTGTTGCACAAAAGTAATTTCAAATATCGGGTTTTCCAAATTATTTTTATTCATTCTAAATAAATATAACATTTTGAAATAAATTAGCAGGAAAAAAAATATGTCGGGCAATAATCTTAAGTTATTTCTTTATAAAATATTAATCTACATTAAGTCTTAGACCGATTTCTATTTTTATCTTTATACTTTCAAAAACAAATTCATTTAATAAAAATCCGATATGAAATCAAATACCATCAGAAAAGTAGCCATTGTGGGTTATAACAGAATTCCGTTTGCACGTGCTAACACCGCCTATTCTACGGTAGGAAATCAAGAAATGATGACTGCTGCTCTTGATGGTCTTATTGACAAATACAACCTAAAAGGAAAATTATTAGGCGAAGTTGCTGGTGGTGCAGTAATTAAACATACTTATGACAATAATCTGATTAGGGAATGCGTGATGAAAACTAGCCTTGATCCTGCTACTCCTGCCTGCGATTTACAGCAAGCTTGTGATACCGGAATTGAAAGTGCTGTTTATATTGCCAACAAAATTGCTCTCGGACAAATTGAGTCTGGAATTGCTGGTGGTGTAGATTCTATAAGTGATATGCCGATTGCAGTGAGCGAAAAACTTAGAAAAGTTTTATTAGAAGCAAGACAAGCAAAAACATTAGGCAGCAAAATCAAAACATTTTTAAAACTTCGCCCAAAAGATTTTTCTCCATTAGTACCTAAAAATGAAGAGTCCCAAACCGGTCTTTCGATGGGAGGACATACCGAAATTACTGCAAAACATTATAAAATTTCAAGAGAAGATCAAGATGAATTTGCTTTGAGAAGTCATTTGAACATGACAAAAGCTTATGACGAAGGTTTTTTTGATGATATGATCACACCTTTTAACGGATTAGAAACAGACAATAATCTTAGAAAAGACAGTACACTTGAAAAACTAGCAAAATTAAAACCTGCTTTTGATAAGGTAAACGGTACTTTGACAGCTGGAAATTCTACACCTTTAAGCGACGGAGCGTCTTGTATTCTTCTAGCAAGCGAAGAATGGGCTCAGGAACAAGGACTTCCTGTGTTAGCCTATATTACTTTTGCAGAAATTGCAGCTATTGAATATGTAAAAAACCAACATAATCTTTTATTGGCACCTGTATTTGCAGCTTCAAGAATGTTAGAAAAAGCAGGATTAAACCTTCAAGATTTTGATTACTACGAAATTCACGAAGCTTTTGCGGCGCAGACTTTAGCAACTTTAAAAATTTGGGAAAGTCCTGAATTGAGTGCCGAAATTGGCTTAAAGAAACCTCTCGGCGCCATCGACCGAACTAAACTGAATGTAAAAGGAAGCAGTTTGGCAGCCGCGCACCCATTTGCCGCAACAGGCGGAAGAATTATTGGTGTAATGGCTAAACTATTAAACGAAAAAGGCTCTGGAAGAGGTTTAGTCTCTATCTGTGCCGCAGGCGGTCAGGGAGTGACTATGATAATCGAAAAGTAATATCAATCTTTTGAGTTTGATTTGATTTTATAAATCTGCGAAATCTGCGAAAATAATTTTGCGCGCAGATTTGGCAGATTTGTTTAATAGCTTCAATTAATTTTTAAAAAGCAAATTCCTCTACAGTAGACAAAGCTTTTGGCAATGCATTTCCCGCAAAATCCGGAATTGCTGTTCCTTCTACTCTAAAAGTTGTTACATCTGTCATTCCAAAAAATCCTAAAACAGCTCTTAAATAAGATTCTGAAAAATCATAACTTTTATAAGGACCTTCAGAAAATATCGCTCCCGAAGCAATTGAAAGATAGACTTTTTTATTGATAACCAACCCCTTTGGGCTTCCATCTGCATAACTAAAAGTTTTCCCTGCTCTCGCTACCTGATCAATCCATCCTTTTAAAACTGCAGGAATACCAAAATTGTACAAAGGCACGCCAATTACGATAATATCTGATTCTAATAAAGTCTGTATTGCATCGTCTGAATATTTTAACACAGCTGTTTGCTCTTGCGTATGCTCCTCTGCGGGAGTATAAACCGCACTTATGTGAGAATTAGTCAAATATGGCAATGGCGTTTGAGTTAGATCAAGTGTCTGAATTTCCGTATCTGGCTGATTTACTGCTAATTTTTGAATAACTGCATTTGACAATTGATTACTAAAAGAACTCTCTCCGTTGGTACTTGTAATTATTTTTAGAATTTTCTGGCTCATAATTTATAATGTTTGTTTTACGATACAAACTTATCTACATTTGCTATCTATTTTATAGTACTATCCTCAAGGATAGCGCTATACTTGAGGATAGTAACCCAATATTTTTATGGAAACGGAGGTAAAAATACCCGAAATAGACGAAAAAAACTGCAAACCGAAGGAATGCATGGCCGCATTATTACCGGTAAGAGATGCATTAGAAATTCTCAGTGGAAGATGGAAACTTCCTATTTTGATTGCTTTATCGGACAGGCCAAAGCGTTTCAAAGAAATTTCTAAAGACATAAACGGCATCACAGATAAAATGCTTTCTAAAGAACTTAAAGACTTAGAAATCAACAAACTTGTAACCAGAAAAGTCTACGATACTTTTCCGCCTACTGTAGAATATTCGCGAACCGAACACAGCAGATCTTTAACAAACGTAATAATCGCTTTAAAAGACTGGGGAACTTTACATCGAAAAGAAATTATCGGGAAATAAAACCTACACTTATTAGGTACGCAAAATTCATTTTCATTTAAATAAATTCATACAAAAACAACTAAATATCAATATTTTATATTAAATTTAGTTCACTTTAAAGCTTTTGTATGAATTCATTTTAAATACTAAAAATGATGGAATCAAAAATACCCGAAGGGCCACTTTCTGAAAAATGGAGTACTTATAAAGCTAAAGCCAAACTTGTTAATCCGGCAAATCGAAAAAAGCTTACTATTATAGTCATTGGTACTGGTCTCGCAGGCTCTTCATGCGCTGCATCCCTGGCTGAGCAAGGCTATAATATTAAATCTTTTTGTTTTCAGGACTCTCCTAGACGCGCACATTCTGTCGCGGCACAAGGCGGTGTAAATGCTGCCAAAAACTACAAAAATGACGGCGACAGCACTTATAGAATGTTTTACGACACTATTAAGGGAGGCGATTTTCGATCTCGTGAAGCTAATGTGTATCGTCTAGCCGAATGTTCTGCCGCATTGATAGACCATGCC
The DNA here is from genome assembly GCF_042431625.1 of Flavobacterium procerum. NCBI lineage: Bacteria > Pseudomonadati > Bacteroidota > Flavobacteriia > Flavobacteriales > Flavobacteriaceae > Flavobacterium > Flavobacterium procerum. The sequence continues at coordinate 573,921 of NZ_JBHLYW010000022.1, forward strand.
GTTGCACAAGGTGTTCCTTTTGCACGAGAATATTCAGGTTATCTCAACAATCGATCTTTTGGAGGTGTTCAGGTTTCGAGAACTTTTTACGCTAGAGGACAAACAGGACAACAGCTCTTGTTGGGAGCTTATCAAGCTTTAGAACGTCAAAAAGCATTAGGAAAAGTAGCTTTATACACTCGTCACGAAATGCTTGAATTGGTTGTTATTGATGGCAAAGCCAAAGGAATAATTGCCCGAAACCTCGAAACAGGAAAACTAGAACGTCATGTTGGCGATGCTGTTGTACTAGCTTCTGGCGGTTATGGCAAAGTATATTATTTATCTACGCTGGCAATGGGGTGCAACAGTTCCGCCGTTTGGAGAGCTCATAAAAAAGGCGCTTATATGGCTGGAGTGAGTTGGATTCAGTTTCACCCTACTTCGCTCCCACAACATGGAGAAAACCAATCCAAATTGACTTTAATGTCAGAATCACTTCGAAATGATGGGCGCATCTGGGTTCCTAAAACCGTAAATGATGAAAGAAATGCCAATTCAATTCCCGAAGAAGAACGAGATTATTATTTAGAGCGCCGTTATCCTTCCTTTGGGAATCTCGCGCCAAGAGATATTTCATCGCGTGCAGCCAAGGAAAGAATCGATGCTGGACACGGTGTCGGCCCCATGAAAAATGCAATTTATTTAGATTTTTCTGATGCCATCAAAGCACAGGGAAAAGATAAGATTGAAGCCAAATACAGTAATCTTTTTACGATGTATGAAAAGATTACCGGAATTAACGCTTACACAGAACCCATGCTTATTTCGCCCTCGGCTCATTTCACTATGGGCGGACTTTGGGTTGATTATGAATTAATGACCACAATTCCGGGTTTATTTGCTTTGGGCGAAGCTAATTTTGCCGATCATGGCGCCAATCGTCTCGGAGCAAATTCATTGCTTCAGGCTTGTGTAGACGGTTATTTTATAGCACCTTATACGATTCCGAATTATTTGGCAGGTGAATTAAATACAGCAAAATTCGATGTTTCTCATCCTGCATTTGAAGAAGCCGAAAACGCTGTGAGAAGACAGTTAGATTGCTTTTTACATACTAACGGAACCCTTTCTGCTGATTATTTTCATAAAAAAATTGGTCGTTTACTTTATGAGAAATGCGGACTTTCTAGAAGCAGAAAGAATTTGGAAGAAGCCATTATCGAAATTAGAAAATTAAAAGCATCATTTGAAAAAGACCTCAGAATTACAGGCGATAATACTTTGAATAGTGAATTAGAAAAAGCAGGCAGAATTGCCGATTATATAGAATTAGCCGAATTAATGTGTTATGATGCCTTACAACGTGAAGAATCCTGTGGAGCTCATTTTAGGGAAGAATACCAAACTCCCGATGGTGAAGCGGTTCGAAACGATCAAGAATTCTGTTATGTCTCTGCCTGGGAATGGAAAGGACAAAACAACAAACCCGAACTACATAAAGAACCTTTAAAATTTGAAGCCGTAGAACTTACTGTAAGAAGCTATAAATAAGTCAAAAATAAAAAGTTATGAGTTGCAAAAGTTAAACTAAAAGCTCAATATTAAGCACTAAGAACTAAGGAGTACAACAAACTAAAAACTAAAAAATGAAACTTTATCTGAAAATTTGGAGGCAGTTTGATGCTACATCAAAAGGAGAAATTACGGATTATGAAATTGATAAAGTTTCAGAACACATGTCTTTTCTTGAGATGTTGGATCTTTTAAACGAAAATCTAATTCAGCAAGGCGAGCGTGTGATTGAGTTTGACCATGACTGTCGTGAAGGAATCTGTGGGCAATGCGGTGTTATGATTAACGGAAGAGCTCATGGACCATTAAAAAATACCACAACCTGTCAGCTTCATATGAGAAGTTTTAAAGATGGAGATACACTTTATATTGAGCCATTTCGGGCGAAGGCTTTTCCTGTTTTGCGTGATTTAAAAATAGATCGAAAAGCATTTGATGCTATTATTGCTTCAGGAGGATTTATCGGCGCCTCGACTGGACAGGCGCCTGAAGCCAACAGTATTCCGATTTCTTACGAAACTGCCGAAGAAGCTTTTGATGCTGCGGCCTGCATTGGCTGTGGTGCCTGTGTTGCTTCGTGCAAAAATGCCAGCGCAGCTTTGTTTGTAGGAGCTAAAATAACGCATTTAGCCATACTGTCACAAGGAAAAATAGAAGCTCCTAAACGTGCGCTATCAATGGTAAAACAAATGGATTTAGAAGGTTTTGGCGCTTGTTCTGATACAAGAGCCTGCGAAATCGAATGTCCGCAGGGAATTTCAGTACTTTCAATCGCTAGAATGAATTTAGAATATATGAAAGCTTTGACTTTCAGGAAATAATTAGGTACGATTTGTCATTTCGATTGAAAGGAGACCCGAGTAATACCCAATAGGAAAAGCAAATCACATTTGTACTTACACAAAGAGAGTCGTCAATTTTTGTAGAGCTCCTCATGTGATTTCTCCTTTCAGTTGAAATGACAAAAATGAGACAAAAAGCTTTGGGTCTTAGTGCCTTTGTGGCATACTAAAAAAACTAAACCGTAAAATAAGGTGTCAAAATATCTTCAAAATTATAAAGACCTTTATCTTTTCCTTTTAAGTTTTCGGCAACAAAAATTACTCCATTTCCAAAGGCTTCTCTCGAAATGGATTCGTGTATTAATCGTACGGTCTGAAACGGGAATCCAAAAATAACTTCGTGTTTTCCTACTATTCCTCCCGCTCGAACCGAATTAATATTTTCTCTATCAACATCTAGAGCCTCGGCAATCTTAACCGCTGTACCAGACGTACCTTGTTTTGTTTTAAAATGCTCTTCATTTACTTCAATATCTACCCACGGAGCTATTTTCTTTAAAAACTTTGCAGCAAACAGCAAATAATTTACTCCTAAAGTGATATTTGGTGACCAAAAAACAGTAGTTTTCTTAGATAATTTTTCTAAGAATTTTAATTCTTTTTCTTTATAATGCGATATCGCCGAAATGATTTTGACATTTTTCTGTGCCGCAATTTCACCATACGTATAAATTCCGTTGTCTGACGAAAAATCAATAATTACGTCAACTGGATGTTTGTCTAGTAATTCTTCGATGGAAGTTTTTGAGCTAGAATAGATCAAACCGGGTTTGTCTGACTCAACACCAAAAAATTCAGAAACCGATCTGTTTTCTAAAACCTTACTTTGTCTTAAAACCCATTCTAGTGAGAATTTTTCGTTTTCCAGTAGTATTGATGCTACTGATTTTCCAGTCTTTCCAAATCCGATTAGTCCTATTTTCATATATTATTTTTTAATTGAGTATGAAACTCGTTAGAAGAAATTGACATTTTTTGAAGATTACAGCTTATAAAAATCTGATTTTACTGTTCCTTCAAAAATATCCTAATTTTATAAATATAGAAATTTTATAACAATTCTGCTAATCAAAACAGCTAATAATAACATTTAATAACCTTCTTAACAAGATTTTTTGTACTAATGATTGTTTTGTTCTCCTAACCCGTTGGGTGAAATTTTTTTTTCAATTCTATTAAATCAGCTTAGCTATAAATCTGTCTAAATCTGCTTTAATCTGTATGAATCTGCGTGAAAAATCTATAAGCAAAAGGATTTCACGCAGATTTCAAAAGGATTTTAGCAGATCAAATTAGATTTTAATTCTTGAAAGAAGCTATTTATTCTATTTCACCCAACGGATTCTCCTAATTTTGGAATCTATTTTAGGCAAAATTAATTCTGTTTGCAGCTAAATTTTTACACCTGTTTTGAGCTGCGCAATCTGTTGCCTATACTAAAAAAAATAGCAATAAAAAAATATACAGCATTGCCCTTCTTAACATATTTTCTGTAGATTTATCGCCTGATTCCCCCCAAATTAAAATCAGTAAATAATGGCTTACAATAATAATGAATTGCTCCGCTTTTTAGATGCTCAGAACAAATTGTATTTAACGGCTCTTAATGAAATTAAAAAAGGTAAAAAAGAATCTCCATGGATGTGGTTTATTTTTCCTCAAATAAAAGGAATGGGCTCAAGCGACACTTCAAAGTTTTATGAAATTAAGAATGCGGATGAAGCAATAGCTTTTTTAGAGCACCCGATTTTAGGAAAACATCTTATAGAAATCACTGGAGAACTGATTAAAAATGAAGAAAAAAATGCCGATGAAATATTTGGCACTCCTGATCTTGAAAAACTGAAATCTTGTATGACTTTATTTGCAAGCATTCAAAATTCAGAGCCTGTTTTTCAAGAAGTGCTTCATAAATATTTCGACGGATCGTCTGATTTTCATACACTTCAGCTGTTGTATAATAATCTTTAAAAGCTTTTTTAGAATTTTATTTATCTAAATTTCACTGTATTTTAAAGCTGGATGTTTATATTTGCAACCTTGTTGCGTATTTTCAATTAACGAAAGTTCGCAATTCAGTTCTGGAATGAAAAAGAAAATTATCATCATCAATTTCCTGATGTCTGTTATGGTATTGTCTGCAATGCTATTTCAGACCATTCATTCCTACGAGCATATTTTAAAGCAGTTAACAGAACAGTCCTGCCATCATCACACAAGCGAAAACAAACAGGAAATAACACACAGCCACGACACCGATTCGCAGTGTCATATCTGTCATTTCACTTTTAGCACTTACATTCCTAATACATTCAAAGCGGTTGTTTTTCAGAAAACCGTTACGAATGTTAGGGCTGTTTTTTCTTATTGCAAGACTGTTTCAACTTTCTTCAAAGGAAGTCTTTTTGCCTTAAGGGCACCTCCTACTTTACTTTAGTTTACAATTTCGGCTATTCAATTCTTTTTCGTTTTTTAAAAATGGAAATAGTACTCTTTTGTTTCTTTTCGAAATAAAAGAAAATCTCTATTCTATTTTTCTGAAACCACCGAATTCCCTTGTAAACTTCAACAAAAACTAAAAAAAATCATGGTTTCGGACGTTTTAAAGTTCCGAAACTGAGCTACTCATTTATACATTTTAATAATAAATCCATACAATTATGCTTACAGTAAAAAATCTGACCAAAAAATATGGTGATTACACTGCTTTGAATTCGCTGAACTTAACGATTAAAGAGGGAGAAATATTTGCGCTCTTAGGTCAGAATGGAGCAGGAAAAACCACTACAATCAATCTTTTTCTAGGTTTTATCGAGCCGACATCAGGCGAATTGGAAATCAATAATATATCGGTTACAGAAAATGCTCAGGAAACCAAAAAACATGTCGCTTATATACCCGAAACCGTAATGTTATATCCTAATTTAACAGGTTTAGAAAATCTTAAATTTTTCTCTTCGCTGGCAGGTTTTAAGTATTCTAAAGGCGAATTGACTTATTTTTTAAACAAAGCGGGACTGCAGGTTTCGGCTCACGATAAAAACCTTGGAGGTTATTCTAAAGGAATGCGCCAAAAAGTGGGAATTGCCATTGCAATCGCAAAACAAGCAAAAGTGTTGTTGCTTGACGAACCTACAAGTGGTTTAGATCCGAAAGCTTCAAATGAATTTTCGCAAATCTTAAAAGAGCTTTCCGCAGACGGAACTGCTATTTTAATGGCTACTCATGATATTTTCAGAGCGCGAGAAGTCGCTTCACATATCGGTATTATGAAACAGGGAAATCTGGTTACCGTTATAGAAGCAGAAAAAATTTCGGCTAATGAGCTTGAGAATTTGTATTTGCAAACCGTTTAAACGACCCATTTTCCTAATGAAACATTTATTCATCCCAGCTTTTTTTATAATTAATCTCGCAGCAATTCAGGCACAAACGCGAAACGCAAAAGTACAGGATAGCACAGCGCAGGATTCGACCGCACTCGAAGCAAAGAAAAACGAACTACAAACTGTTGAAATTATTGGTCGTTCGGCTAAAAAATACAATAGTGATTATTCGTTTTCAGCTACTAAAACAGCATCTTTAAACAAAGATATTCCACAGTCAATTTCTACCGTTACTAAAGAATTAATCGCAGATAAAGCCGCTTTTTATTTGGCCGATGCGGTAAAAATGACCAGTGGCGTAATTCCGGCAAGTTATTACAATCAATATACGATTAGAGGTATCAGCCAGAACGAAGAAGGACAGATTATTAACGGAATGCGAACGCGTCAATATTACTTTCTACAACCTTTGACCAGTAATATTGAACGTGTTGAAGTAATCAAAGGCCCGTCGAGCGCGTCTTTTTCATCAGTTGACCCAGGCGGAAGCATCAATATGGTGACCAAAAAGCCTTTGGCTATTGACCGAAAAGAAATCAGCATGAGTGTGGGCAGTTTTAATACTCTTCGTACGACACTAGATTTTACGGGTCCTTTGAATGAATCAAAAACACTTTTGTATCGTGTAAACGGAGCCTATCAGCAGGCAAAATCGTTTCGTGATTTAGTCAATAATAAATCGTTTTTGATCTCTCCTTCATTTAGTTATATTCCGAATGAAAAAACCGCAATTAATACTGAATTAATTCTGAGCGATATGAGCGGAATTATAGATCGCGGACAGCCTATTTTTGGCGCTGTTGCTGGACAGACAAGCTTAAACAAAACACCAATAAGCCTGAATCTGGCTGCTCCAAGTGATTTCTTCAAATCAAAAGAAATGATTTTGATGACCAATTTTGCTCATAAATTTACTTCTAAAATCGGTTTTAATGCTTCGTACATGAAACAGACTTGGACAGAAAATCTTCAGGAACACAGAACTACAAATGCTTTTGCTGTTGATATGAACAACCAGCAGGTCTCAAATCTCGCCATGATGCAGTTTGTACAGCGTCAACAAAACTGGGATGTAGACAACTTGAGCGCTTATCTCAATTTTGATTTAAAAACAGGAAAACTCAATCATAAACTATTGGTAGGTTATGATTTAAACAGCTGGAATAAAAACAAAGGTGGCGGGCAAAATGCTGCAAGGGGTTATTTATTGAACGACGGAACTGTTGCAAGCTCTTTTGTTGTGGCAAATGCTTCTAACTATCAGACAGTGACTATTGACGGTGTTACGATGCCAAAACCAAACGTTGATTATTTCAATTTGAATAATCCGAAATATACGCTTACAAGTCCAGAAGATTATACATTGAATGTACGAACTGCACTTCCTTCGGCTTTAACGACAACAAATGCGATTTATATTCAGGATCAAATCCAATGGGAAAATTTTACTTTTTTGCTGGGATTGCGAAACGAATGGTTTGAGGATATTACGAATTATGAAACCAACAATGAACTGAAGGTCAAAAAATCAGCATTACTGCCAAGAATCGGAATTACATATGCGGTTAACAATGCCATAAATGTTTATACCACTTATCTAGAAGGTTATCAGCCACAATCTAATACGGTTACATTGATGCCTCAAACAGGTTCTTTACCTGGCGGAAGTTTGTTTGATCCTCTCGAAAGCGATTTGAAAGAAATCGGTATCAAAACAACATTTTTGAACAATTCCATGAGCTTTAATGCAGCGATTTACGAAATCAATCAGAAAAACATTTTAATGAACGCCAATGATCCTGCAAATCCGGATTTACTCGTAACGAGAGGTTCTGAAAGAAGTCGCGGTTTCGAATGTGATTTGGCGGGTTACATTACGCCTGATTGGCAGATTAACGCATCCTACAGTTATATCGATGCCGAAATCACAAAAGACAGCAATCCAGCCTTAATTGGTGCGAGAAAGCAAAATACGCCAAAAAACAGCGCCAATTTATGGACACGTTACAATTTTGCTTCAGATTCGGCTTTGAAAGATCTCGGAATTGGTATCGGAATGCAGTATCAAAGTAGTAAAGTGCCTTGGTTTACCCGCGATTTTACCCTTCCCGATTTTACCATTTTTGATGCCGCGATTTTCTACAAACCAAGTAAAAGCAATGTACAAATCGCCGTTAATGCGGGCAATTTATTAAACAAAACGTATTGGCTCGGTGCTCAGAATTATCTAAGACTATTTCCAGGAAGTCCAAGAAATGTGAGCCTTACCGTAACTTATAAATTTTAATTTATATGAAATTATTACAAACAGAATTCCTAATAGCCAGACATTTTCGAAACTCCGTTTTTAAAAATGCTGCTATTTACATCATAACCATTTTTATCGGGCTGTTGTTGTTGTATGCCGCTTTTTCGGGTTGGGACAATTACCGCAACCAGAATGAAACCAGTGAAAAATACCAACACGAATCTAGAGAAGACTGGCTAAAAAACCCAGACAAAAATCCGCATCGTATGGCACATTACGGGAATTTTGCCTTTAGAAAAAGTTCTTCTTTAAGTGTTTTTGAATTTGGAATGGAACCTTTCTTCGGAAATGCCATTTTTCTTGAAGCTCATAAACAAAATACTGCCAATTTTTCTGAAGCTGGTTTTTCTAACAGCATGCTTCGTTTTGGTGAAATCAGCATTGCAATGGTTTTGCAAATCTTATTGCCATTATTGATTTTCTTCATCGGATTTAATTCGGTTGCACACGAAAGAGAAAATGGTACCTTAAAAATCTTTTTAAGCCAAGGTGTAAGCTGGAAACAGCTTTTGACCGGGAAAACACTCGGAATTGCAAGTGTCGTTATGATCATTTTTATTCCGACCATAATTGTATTGGTTTTCATTTGGCTGTTGCTTCAGAATTTCAGTATCACAACAGACGAAATCATCAAAATGATTCTTTTTATCTTTTTCCATTTCGTTTATCTACTGTTTTTCTGCGTCACAGCCGTTTTGGTTTCGGCATCAAGCAAAACATCCAAAAAAGCACTGGTTTCATTAATCGGAATTTGGTTGATTTTTACCATTATTCTTCCAAGAACAACACAGGCGATTGGCGCTTACTTGTATGAAGCACCGTCTAAAATACAGTTTGGAAGCGATATTGAAAAAGATATCTTAAAACAAGGTGACAGCCATAATCCGAATGATATTCATTACAAAGCAATAAAAGACTCTTTACTACGAGTTTACAAAGTCGACTCTGTACAGAAATTGCCTTTTAATTATTCTGGATTTATTATGACCGAAGGCGAAAGAATCAGCTCTAACATCTACAACCAGCATTTGGAAGAATTGCTGCACATTTATGCGAAGCAAAACAGTTTCTCAAAAGCCGTTTCATTCCTGAATCCTTATATCGCAATGAAGAATTTGTCAATGGGATTATCCAACACAGATTATGATTCGTACATCGATTTTCAGAAACAGGCAGAAGTTTACCGTTACAATATGGCGCAGAAAATGAATGCGCTTCAAGTAAAATACATCAGTAATAAAAAGCCTGGACCAAATGACAAACCGCTAACAATTGGCAAAGAACATTGGGCAGATGTAGAAGATTTTCATTACGAACCAAAAGGAATTGCTGCTGTTTTAAAAACCGAAATTATTTCGATTATTTCAATCGTGCTTTGGATTACATTCTTTTTTGTTCTGATCCTTTTTGCTTCAAAAAAACTTAAAGTAGTATAATTATGTTACAACTCTTATTTAAAAATTTTATACGTTCGAAAGGAACCAAAGCCGGCTTATTATTTTTGCTGATTATTAGCTTTGTAAGCCTTTTAATTGGACAACAGTTTCAGCAAAAACAAGAAAAAAATATTGCAGAAGCTGCGGTTTATCAAAAAGAACATATTGCCAGAAATGCCGCATTTCATAAAGATGAAATCGGGCTTTTATTATATTATATCAAGTTTTCATTAGTCAATAAAACGCTCCCTATAAATAGCTTAGCTATAGGACAGCGCGATGTTAATCCGTCGATTCAAAGTGTGACAATTCGCGGACTGGAAGGGCAAAAATACGATTCGGAACTCAATAATCCGAGCAATCTTCTAGCTGGAAATATCGATTTTAGCTTTGTGCTTTTGTACCTCTTCCCTCTTTTGATTATTGCCTTTTCATACAATCTTATTTCCGAAGAAAAAGAATCAGGAACTTGGAAAATAGTCGCCGTACAAAGTCCAAACACCTTTTTTTACATCATCAAACAGTTTTATGTTCGAATCCTGAGTCTGATTGCTCTTCTAACTTTGGTACTTTTAGCCGCAGTTGTATTGCTTAAGATTCCGATTGACAAATCATTTGCTATTTTTTACGGAATTGCTGTTTTATACCTTTTGTTTTGGTTTGCGATTTGTTTTTTCATTGTTTCGCTTCAGAAAAATTCGAACTTCAATGCTGTTATCTTATTAACGATTTGGCTATTTCTGATTATAATTCTTCCTGCTGGAATTAATACATATATCATCAACAAATACAAAGTTCCTGAGGCTTTAGAATTAACCCTTACACAGCGAAATGCCTATCACGAAAAATGGGACATAGATAAAAATGAAACAATGGAAAAGTTCTATAAGCATTATCCGCAGTTTAAAAAATACACTTTGCCTGAAAAAGAATTCAGTTGGCTTTGGTATTATGCAATGCAGCAAATGGGCGACGACGAATCTGCGGTTCAGTCTAAGGAACTAGAAAGTAAACTGCAACAGCGAAACCGTGCCAGTGAATTGATTGCACAGTTTATTCCAACGCTTCACACCCAAATTCAATTAAATGAAATTGCGAAATCAGATTTGCGAAACCAGCTTTTGTTTTTGAAAGAAACTACAAAATTTCACGAAAAACTAAGATTGCATTTCTATCCTAAAATCTTTGACAATTCGCCTGTAGACCAACAAAAGTGGGAAAATTTCAAAGTAGAAACATTTAATGATAGAACAGAAATTAGTTTTCTAAAAGCATTTTTACCATTGTTGCTTTTCAATCTTTTATTGATTGGTTTTGGATGGCGGAATTTCATGAAAACTACATAATTTCTTTTTTACAGTTTTTTTACTGCGAAGACAGCGCAAAGTTCGCAAAGTTTTTAGAAAAAGCTTTGCGAACTTTGCATTTTGTAGAACCAAATAAATCAAAAAAATGCGTCTTTGTGGTTTAAATCAAACCTTTTCTGAATAAAATTTCTCAAAACATTCGATAATTATATTTTATTTAGAATTAATATAAATAAACTTTTATATTTGCCGCTTTCTGAGCAAATCGAAGTACTTTTTAAAATTTACTTAATATTGCTTTCTCTAAGTAAATTTTGTTTGATGAACAACAATGACAGTTTCGAATTAAATCTTTTCAAATCCTTTAAGGAAGGAGACGAAACTGCCTTTAAATTTTTCTATGATAAGTATTTTAGAAGAATCCAATCGTTCAGCATTCAGTTTATTTACGATGCCGATGAAGCCGAAAATCTGGCTCAAGAGGCTTTACTTCACTTGTGGCAAAGCAGAGAAAATATTGATTCTATTAACGGAATCAAAGCTTTCGTGTTTACGTATGCCAAATCGAGATGTTTAAATTTAATCCGTCATAATAAGGTAAAGGATAAATTTAAAAACGATCACCTAAACCAAAAAGAAAGAGAACTAGATATTGAAGTCCTCAACTCGATTCATTTTGACACCTTAGAATTAACCGAATTAGAACGTATCATTCAAGAATCTGTAAACGATTTACCTCCAAAAACTAGAGAAGTTTTTATAAAAAAACGTTTCGAAAATAAAAAAAACGCAGAAATCGCAGAAGAAATGCAAGTGACCTTAAAAGCTGTCGAAGCCCATATGACAAAGGCTTTGAAGATTTTAAAGACCAAACTTTCGGATTATATGTTCTTGATTTTTATTCTTATTTATAATAATTAAGAATAAAAGGTAGGGTATTTTAATTCTGAAGTGTACTTACTATGGCGAGAAGATTTAAAACGCATTTATGACATCAGAAATACTTAACAAATACCTTTCAAACGAAGCTTCAGAACAAGAAGTACAGGCACTTTTTGAATGGATTGAAGCATCGGAAGAAAATAAGCAACAGTTTATAACGGCAAAAAAAGCATGGGTACTCAATGCTTTGACAGACGATATAAAACTAGATGCTGTTCCGGTAATCTCTATGAAACCAAAAAATAAAATGCGACAGTTTATGCGCTATGTTGCCGTATTTTTAATTTTTGTCGGATTAGGATCGACGATTTTGTTGTTTACTGAAAAAACAAAAGATGCAAAAGAAATTGTTCTGGAATTTGGTGACGGCCATTCAGAAAATTATTCCCAAAAAAATCAGACCGTACTTTTAAATGACAAAGGAGTTTTAGTGGCTAAAAAATTCCCTAATCAAATTGTCTATTTTGGAAAAGTTGCTGACGCTAATGTGAAATACAATACGCTGACAATTCCATACGGCAAACGCTTTAAAATTACACTTTCAGACGGAACAATTGTGAGTTTAAATTCCGGCACTACTTTTCGTTATCCCGAACAGTTTGGGGTTAACGGAAATCGAAACGTATATCTAAGCGGAGAAGCTTTTTTTGAAGTAGCAAAAGACAAGAACCATCCATTTATTGTAAATGCTGATCAGGTTGACATTAAGGTTTTGGGAACAAAATTTAATATCAGCGCCTATCCTGAAAATCCTACCGTTAACAGTACATTAATTGAAGGAAGCATTGCGATGTACGAAACCTCAAATCCTTCGAATTCTATCATTCTTGAGCCAAACCAAATGGCAACATGGATGAGCAATTCGAAAAAAATTACTTTAAAAAATGTTGATACAGCCTTTTACAATGCTTGGACAAAAGGGGAATTAGCATTTAAAGACACCCCATTTTCTACCATCGCCAAGATTATTCAGCGTACCTACGACGTTGAGATTATCAATCAAAATTCTGACTTGGCCAGACAGAATTTTACTGGAACGATAAAAATCAGCGAATCTAGCGTAGAGAATATTTTAGATCTTCTAAAACGAGACACGCCATTTCATTATTCAATTGAACAAAAAACAATTACCATTACCAATCCACGATAAATAAATAAACATGACATTTTCGATATCACCCGTTTTAAGAAAAATTCTGTTTTTCTTAGCACTCTTTATATCCGGATTTAAAGGATTTTCGCAGAATAAATTAATTACCATACACGCCAAAAATCAGCCTATAAGCTTAATTATCAAATCAATTGAGGAACAAAGCGATTTTAGAATAATTTATAATGCCAGAAAAATCGATGCCGAACAGCTGGTCGATTTAGACATTAATAATGCGACTTTAGAAACTGTTTTAAAGCAGTTGCTGAAAGACACCAACATCTCGTATTACATTCAGAAGAAGCAGGTTTTATTAACTAGCAAAACACTTGATTTATCTGAGGCAGACCCTCAGGAAAAAGAAAGATTTATAAGCGGCATTGTTTACGACGCTAAAAGTAAATTGCCACTTCCAGGCGCAACCGTTCGCATAAAAGGAATGGGAAATGGCGGTATGGGCGCTATCACAGACTTTAACGGAAAATTTGTTTACCAGTTAACCGGAAATGATATTCCAAATCTTATACTTGAAGTTGGATTTTTAGGAATGCATACGCAATCACAAAAAGCAGGAGACAAAAAACTATTTTCTTTTTTCCTTGAAGAAGCTGTAGACGAATTAAATCCTGTAATTGTAACTTCGTCTTACGGAACTACCAAATTAAAAGAAGAAATTGTAGGAAGTATTTCAACTCTACAAGCAAAAGATATTGCTGTAGAACAAGCATCTGAAAGTTTTGACAAAATGATTACTGGACAAGTTGCAGGAGTTTTGGTAGAAAACACTTCTGGAGTTGGAGGTCCGGTAAAAATTAATATTCGTGGTCAGGGAACACTTCCTTCCTTTACAAATGCAAAAACTGGAACTTCAACACAACCTCTTTTTATTATTGATGGTGTTGTAATGAGTGAAGAATTTGGAATTGACAGCAACTTTTTTAGCGGAAACGGAGATGCTTCTGAAGATTTTTCAAATCCGTTAATGAAAATTGCACCAGAAAATATCGAAAGTCTTTCGGTTTTAAAAGATGCGGCAGCTGTTGGTATCTATGGTGCAGATGGAGCTAATGGTGTAATTATAATCACTACCAAAAAAGGTAAAAAAGGAAAAACTCAATTTGGCTTCTCTAATCAGTTGGGTATTTCTTCTGCGATTAACCAAATTAAATATTTAAATGGCGAACAGTATAATGAATTGCGTAATGAATTCATAAAAAACACTTCTCCAGGAACTGCCTTAACTCCATATAATGGTGTTAACACAGACTGGTTCAGTTTATTAAACAGAACTGGAGTTTACAATAAATACAATTTTAATGTGTCGGGAGCTACTTCAAAGTTTTCATATCGAACCAATATCAGTTATACAAAAATTGATGAACCCCAGTTTGGTAATGACACTAAACAGTTAAATGCAGGAATTAATCTTGGGTTCAATCATAAGAAACTGGACATTAATTTAATGCTTAATCCGAGTTATGTACAAAAGCATGCTCCTAATATTTTCTATACTTTTGCTTACCTTCCTACTTTATCTCCTTATAATCAAGATGGTTCTTATTCTTTCTTAGGATCAAGCGGCATCACTAGAGGAAATCCTCTTGCAGCGATTGAACAGAATAAAAATGAAAGCAATACTTACGGAATTTTAGGAAGCTTAAATTTGAATTATCAGTTTAGTAAAGCCTTAAAATTCTCAACTCTTTTTGGTATTGATTATACAGACAAAGAGCAGGATCGTTATTTTTCTGCAGAAAATGAAAGCGGAAGATTCCTTACTAATTTTACTTTAGACGGTATTATTTATCCAAGATGGGGACGCCGACTTATAAATCAAAGAAATTCAACTAAATGGAACTGGCAGGGACAGCTCTTGTTTGAAAAACAACTGAATGAAAACCACGGTATTGATGGTGTTGTTGGTTTTGAACTTGCAGAAGACAAAACCAATTTCAATTATCAGTCTGCCTTAGGGTTTGTAAATCCGTATAAAATCAATGCCATCTCTGATGCTATTAGGGACGACAATCCGAATACACCACAAGATGAATCAAAAAGTAATCAGACTTTTGGTAATGACATTAGCTATAATTCCAGAGTTTCAGCATTTGCTCAGGCAAACTACAATTATAAAAAACGTTATTATTTCCTTGCTAATTTCCGTCGTGATGAAAGTTCTGTTTTTGGTGTCGATTCAAACGTTGCACTAAATGGTGGTGCCGGAGCGAGCTGGATTATAAGCAACGAGAAATTTCTTGACAAGAATACCTGGATTGATTTCTTAAAACTAAAGACCAGTTACGGATCAACAGGAAATTCAAGAATTGGTTCTTACCGTTCTAAAGGTTTATACAACCTGCAACAAAACGGTTATAATGGCTTAGATGGCGCAACAGCTGATTTGGCTCCAAATGGCAGTTTGAGTTGGGAAAAGAACACTAAATTTAATGGCGGAATCGATTTTAATGTTTTCAAACGTGTAGAATTATCGGTAGAATATTATTACAACGCTCTAAGCGACTTGATTACAACAAGAGATATTCCTACTGAAACGGGTTACAGTTCACTTCAGTTAAATGCTGCCGACATGTATAATAGAGGTTTTGAGTTTTCAACCCGCATTAAATGGATAACTAGCAACGCATTTAAATGGACTACGTCTTTTAATATTTCTACTATACAAAACAAAGTAACAGCCTTAAAAGGTCTAGGAAGTGATTATTCTACAGCCGAAGTGGCACTTGCCCAAAAAATTGGTCACAGCACTACTACAATCTGGGGGATAAACTGGGTCGGAATTGACCCTGCAACAGGAAGAAACCTTGTAGAAAAAGATGGTAAAGTATACGATATCATGACCTACAGATCCTTATATACTATAGCTGACTGGGAACCTATTGGAGATAGACAACCGGATGCCTATGGTGGTTTTTACAATAGTTTTTCTTTTTATAACAATCTGGTTTTATCTTTTAGAGGTGATTTCCAAATTGGAGGTGATTTCCTTGCTCAGGATGTTCTTATTGATAAATATTCAAATACAAGTGACAGAAACCTATCTGTGAATGCTTACGATCACTGGAGAAATCCTGGAGACATAGTTTCGCAGCCAGCAGTTACAAATAATCCTGTTGTAGCAAATCTAAGCAAATTTGTATATGATGCTACTTATGTAAGACTGAGCAATGTAAACTTAAGTTATAATGTACCACTGAAAAATTCATTTCTGGATGCCCTTAAAGTATTTGTAGACGCTACTAACGTAGCATATTGGTACAAAGAAAAAAGCCCAAAAGGCATGAATGGAATAAGAGAGTTCAGCTACACTTATCCTCAGGCTAGAACAATTTCACTTGGTGTTAATGCTAAATTTTAAGAAAATGAAATATTTAAAATATATAACAATTGCTCTACTGATTTTTTCAGTACAAAGTTGCAGCGACTTTTTAGAGCAAGAACCGGGATTAAGAACTTCTATCGACGAACTTTTCCAGAATAAACAAGGTGCTCTAAGAGCATTAAACGGACTTTACAGAAATCTAGAAGAAAATGTAAGAGGAGAGCGTTTTGCGGTGTATTCTGATTTACAAGGAGGAAACATCAAATTCAGTCCTGTTTCCTCCACTGGACAAATTACAGCTCCTTTAAATGTAAGAGAACTGTATTCATTTGAAGATTTAGCAGAGACGAGTAATTTTAAGCTATTCTATGACGAAAGTTATGATATTATTAATCAGGCTAATTTAATTTTAGAACATACCCCTTCATTGCCTGATGCAACTGAGACTGAAAAAAACAAAATTAAGGCAGAGGCTTTGACTATAAGAGCCTATACACATTTTCTATTGGCATTAGTATACAGCCAAAATTATGGGTATACTCCAAACGCCTCACATCCAGGAATTGTTTACAATACAGAATCTATCAAATCTGGAGTTACATATCCGGCAAGAAAAACGGCTGCTGAAACGTATGATTTGATTATAAATGATTTAAAAAGTGCTTTAGAGAATTATTCTGACACTTCTTCTCTGGCTGGTCCTTCTTATTCATTTTTCAATAAAAACAATACCAAAGCATTGCTTGCAAGAGTGTATCTTAACAAAAGAGATTGGACTAATGCTTATGAAACAGCAAATGATGTAATCACGAATTCCGGTTTCACTTTAGTAAGTTCTTCTAATTTGGTAGCACAATGGTCTGAACCAGATTTGCCTCTCTCTGAAACATTAATGGAATTTTCTGTTTCGAAAGATGCTGAAGGTACTGTCTCGTCATCAATGTCTTCGTATTTTGGATATGATGGATCAATTTATGCAAGATATGTGGCTTCAAATGACCTAATAAATTTATATGAAAATAATGACATTAGAAAACAATTATTTGTAACAGCTCCTTTGTCTACTTTAGTAAATGGCGTACGTAGAGATATGAACTATAGTTTTACCAGAAAATATCAGGGCAATGCCGGTTATGTAGTTTTTAGACTAAGCGAAATGTATCTTATACGTGCAGAAGCCGCATTCCAAAATAACCGACCAGATCTTGCACTGGCAGATATAAACATCATTCGTGCTCGCGCCAATGCTACATTACTTACCAGTACTGCTAATTTAAAAGAAGATATTCTTTTGGAAAGAAGAAAAGAATTATGTTTTGAAGGTCAGTTCTTTTTTGATTTGACTCGTAATCAAATGGGAATTACTAGAAATGATGGTTGTGTTTCAAACAATTGTAGCATTAGCTATCCGTCTTTAAAATTTGTTTTACCAATTCCACTTTTTAATACTAATCTTAATGAAAACTTACAGCAAAATGAATCGTATTAAGTTATTCAGCATACTAGTCCTGACCACGTTATTTATAATTTCGTGTTCTAAAGACGATTATAAACTGGGTTCACAAGTAGAACCGCACCTGAGATTTAACTTTTTGGTAAAGAGCGACAATGCACCGTTAGAATATCCTGCATCAAATGGCGGTCTGGTTGCTCAGTCAAATTATGTAAATAAATCTATAAAAACATTAAAAGTTCCTGTTGCACTAACAGCTTATTCTCTAAATGAAACGGTTACAGCTAATTTCAGTACTACAATATCTGGTGACAAAGAGGGTTTTAGAATAGATCCAATAAATGAGCTGGTTTTTAAAGGAAATAAATTAACAGATACTATTTTTGTTTCTTTTGACAAAAGATGGAAGGAAAATCAAAACATCACTTTTAAACTTGAAACGGTATCAAATCCAGATGTTCATATTGGAAATTTGAATGAAAATAAAAATGATGTTTTCAAAATTGATCTGGGAGCTATTGCTACTAACTATACTTTTCCGGTAAACCGATTTGTTCTAAAAGGAGAAGCTGGAGAAAAGTTTGATTTTAATGTTAATTTTCCTAATGGATACTTCCCTTCTGAAATGGAAAATCTTGAAATATTTAAATCTTTGGACGGCTTTAGTTATTCTATAACTCATGATGAATTTAAAGAAAACAGCAATTCTGTTACCTATCATTTTACGCTTTTAGAAGACATTCAAAACGATGATGTATATTATGAAACATCTATCTCATTAGTCAATGCAGGAGATTATACTGCAACTGGAAACACCATAATGCAAATTGTAAAACCAATTAAGAGTTCAAGAGATATTAATGCAAATCCGGCATCTAAGTTTTATGATTTAACAAATCAATTTTACCTTACGTATGGTGAAACATGGTTTGACAGAAGTGGAGTTTGCGCATGGCAGGCTTATAACGCCTTTACTTACCCAGTTGTGGTTACAAAAGATCATGAAAATGCTATTCTTTACAGCGATAAAGGAACCGCAGATCCAAATGATGATGTATATCACGATGCCTTCAGAATTGGTTTTAACGTAGCATCTGGAACCAATACAACAAATTCATTCAACCTAAAAAGATGGTTTTCTAACGAAAGCACAACTGCAGCAAATTCTCCTGGATTCAATATTACATCAGCTTTAGAGTTTTTCCCTGAAAACGGAAACAGTAAAACGAATGGAAATGTACTGGTCATTCCACAATACATTACCATCACCGGAAGTAATAGAAACAGCCATATTATTGCTATTTCAGGAGCAGGAACTTATAAAGAAATTAGTACTGGTCTATTCGAAATTACTTTTGAACTAAAATTGACTAATGAAGCATTGTTTGGAGGAACTGTTACAGCACAATATAGAATGTACAATAACAGAACCTATCCAAAACCAGCAGCTTTAAGCATCGATTGTCCTAAAGAAGTTACGCTATAAAGTTGTTTCAGGTTTCAGGTTTAAAGTTTCAGGTTTTACGTTTTCTGACAACTTGAAACCTAAAACAAAAAAATCCTATCGAGCTTTGTCAAAGTTTAAAACTTTGACAAAGCTTTTGGAGTGTAAAAAAGGTTTCAAGTTTCAGGTTGCAACAGAAAGTGAAACTTGAAACCTGAAACTTCCAACAAATCAAAAAAAAACAAATCAAAAAAACAAAAAGCAAAAAATTGAAAAAGCTAATCTTTCCTATTCTTTTCCTGCTCAGCTTAACGGCTTATAAAAGCGTGGAAAATCCTGATTATATCGATATTCAGGAACTCCGAAAATTGTATTCCAACGGCGATGCTTCAAAATGGCCTACTGCCGAATTACATGAGAGCATTGATAAAACTAAATTTCAGGATATTGGAGTGCTTCCTGCGGTGCCTTATCCTGCTTACAATCCGTATTCGAAGGAAAAAGAAAGTTTGGGGAAAATATTGTTTTTTGACCCGAGGTTGTCTAAAAGCGGGCAAATTGCTTGTGCTTCTTGTCATAATCCGGAATTAGGATGGACAGATAACTTGACACGCTCTTTTGGACATGACCGTCAGACAGGAAAACGCAATTCGATGACGATTCTAAATTCGGCATATGCAACTTCCCTATTTTGGGACGGACGTGCTTCAAGTTTAGAAGATCAAGCGCAATTTCCTGTTCAGGATCCTTTGGAAATGAATGAAAAACTG
Organism: Flavobacterium procerum; assembly: GCF_042431625.1. Classification (NCBI taxonomy): domain Bacteria; kingdom Pseudomonadati; phylum Bacteroidota; class Flavobacteriia; order Flavobacteriales; family Flavobacteriaceae; genus Flavobacterium; species Flavobacterium procerum. Next base: position 593,853 of record NZ_JBHLYW010000022.1, read on the forward strand.
ACAATTGCCGTTGACAAAATCGCTAAAATAAAAGGCTACAATTCTTTGTTTGCAGCTGCTTTTGGAGACAAAAAAGTGACTTTGGAGAGGATTCAATATGCCATTGCAACTTTCGAAAGATCCATCAATAGTCCGAAAAGCAAATTTGATCAGTTTGTGAGTGGAAAATCAGATATTTATACGGATCAACAAGTAAAAGGTCTTCATTTATTCAGAACCAAAGCGCAATGCATCAATTGTCATAATACGCCATATTTCAGCGATAATCAGTTTCATAATGACGGGCAGACTTTATTCGGCACAAAAAATGAAGATTTCGGACGTTATAACGTGACGAAAGATGTAAAAGACATTGGTAAATTCAGAACGCCGACACTTCGTGAAGTGGTAAACACAAAACCTTGGATGCATCACGGACACTTCCCTACTTTATTGGATGTTGTAGAATTGTACAATTTAGGAAATCCGTCTCCTGTTCAGAAAAAATATTTAGGAACTGCAAGAGATTCTCTAATTCCAAAATCGGATCCTATGCTTCGAAAATTAGATTTAAGCAAAGAAGAAATCAGCGACTTATTAGCTTTCATCGAAACCTTAAGCACGCCGACACGAAGAATGATGGTACCAGAAATGCCGAAATAAATAAATTTAAAAACTTTTTTTTATGAAATCATTATACATTCTAATTACCATTTTGTTATGTAGTGGCTCAGTATTTTCACAAGAACAAATACAGCAGATTTTGCAAGAAAAAAACAAGAAAAATGATTCTTTGGTAAAGATTGACTTCTTAGGTTATAAATACAAATATTTAGATGAAAATTTTAAAATAAACATACCGAAGGATATTTATGAAAAAACGTTTACAGATTATAAATTTATTCCTGGCAGAATAAAAAACTATAGGGACTCTCTAGGTGTTGTTCTAATAGCTGAATTTAAAGATAATGATGCTGCCAGAATTGCCGGACTTAGAATCAACTATACTTGGAAAAGAGTCGGTTACCATACATGGATGAGTGAAAACGAGATTTTAGCTTTAGCCAAAAAACTGAATATAAAAATGCCTTATCGTCTTCAAGAATTGTTTCTCAATAATGATCCAAAAGTAAAATCTGAAATTCAAAATCTTAGAGATAAGTTGTTTTTAGAATTAAAAAAAGAAGAGTTAAAAACGATGCCTACGCAAGAACTTCTTAGATATGGTTTTAAATATAATCCCGAATTAGTCGAACTGAGAAAAAAAGGACATAATCATGATTCACCTCAGCAAAATAAATGATTTGTAAATTGCCCCAAAAATATACAAATCTCTAAAGCTCGTTTCTTAATTGAAACGGGCTTTTTTGTTTAAACCAAAGGCTAAACACTCTTTTTACTTTAAGTAGAAAAATATTTACACTATAATTTGCAATGCAATGTATATCAATAGAAAATTACATATTTTTATGCCACTGAAAGAATTTGAATACCCCAATATCAACAATATAAACTAAGATTTTATGACAACATTTAAAACCTGGAAAGAAAAACCAACAGAAGTGGAAGCTCAAAGGGCAGTTGAAGTTTTTTTTGCTTATTTAAAAAAAGGAGAACTAGAAAATGCCAAAAATAGTGTAGATCATTTGTATAACGACTGGGAAGAATCTATTCATGTAATTTGGCGAGATCATTATCTTATACACGAAATTGCCGAAGACGAATCTTTTGAAGGAAAAGAATGGCTTACTAATTTGGAATGGTTAGGAAACTTAGATATTTTGGATGATTTTATGTGGGCTGATGAAAATGGAAATTCAAGATATTTTGATGTGAGTTTAACTTATCTAGGGGAACCTTCTGGATTTGCAGCTCAATTTTTTCTGGTAAAAAATGATGATCACTATGTCCTAAAAAGAGGACTGATTGATATGGCATAAACCTTTTTACTTAAAATACAAAGTCCGTTTCAAGCATATGAAACGGACTTTTTTTATCGTCAGAACTATTTAAAATAGTAATTTACTATACTTTCATCGAAGTATAAAATGGCGTTATAATCATTATCAAGCATCGATTTTTTAAATTTGTTTAAAGCAAAAAAGGAAATTTGCTTTATTAAAAAATACAATTATGAAAATAGATCAGATTCAAATCAAAACAAACGATATTCAAAAAACGAAAGCATTCTATCAAAATGTATTCGGACTAACTATTCTGGAAAATGACCAAAAATCAATTACATTTCAAGCAGGAGCTTCTATTTTAAAATTTGTTGAAGATCAAAACTTTAATTCGATATATCATTTTGCTTTTAATATTCCAGCAAATCAACTAGAAAAGGCTATTGAGTGGTGCAAAGACACAATAGAATTGATTATTTTAGAAGATAAAAGCGTAGTTACTCATTTTGAGAACTGGAATGCACACTCCGTTTATTTCTTCGATCATAATGGAAATTTATTGGAATTCATTGCACGACATGATCTCAATAATACCAAAATCGGCGAATTCAATACAGCTTCAATACTAAACATCAGTGAAATCGGAATTGTAACCGAAAGTCCATTAGAATTAGGAAATCAACTAGTTAAAGAACACGGACTTCATTTCTTTTCTCAAAACACAAATACTGAAAAATTTTCTGCAATTGGCAATCATGATGGTTTATTGATTCTAGTACAACCGAAGCGAAATTGGTATCCAACACAAATTCAATCAGAAAGTAATCCTGTAAAAATTACTTTGGAAAATGATGAAAATACAATTGATTTGAAATTTTAATCCACTAAAATCCCCTCAATCTGCGGAATCTGCGAGCAAACTATTTTACTGGCTTTGTAATTTTATTTCACGCAGATTTCAAAAAGATTTAAGCTGATAATCACAGATTATAATTTAAATTAAGATCTGCTTTAATCTATATTAGATCTGCGTGAAAAAACTTTTTTTTATCTCTCGCAGATTTATCAGATTTTAGGAGATTTTTGTCTTAGATTGGTTTTTTAAAAATTAATTTTCTGAATTATCACAGCATGCGGAATCTGTGAGAAAATTATTTTGTTTGCTTTGTAATTTTATTTCACGCAGATTTAAAAAAGATGTAAGCTGATAAACGCAGATTATTATTTATTAAAATCAATATTAAATCTGCCAAATCTGCTAAATCTGCGAGAAAATTATTTTTTGTTTCCCGCAGATTGGGCAGATTTAGGAGATTTTTACCTTACAATGTTTTCTAAAACTTCATCTTCTGAATTCTCACAGCATTCAAAAATATGTGGAATCAGCGATAAAACATTTTACTGACTTGTAATTTTATTTCACGCAGATTTCAAAAAGATTTTAGCTGATAAACGCAGATTATTATTTATTAAAATCAACATTAAATCTGCTTTAATCTGCCCAATCTGCGGGAAATTTTTTTTATCTCTCGCAGATTGGGCAGATTTAGGGGATTTTTACCTTACAATGTTTTCTAAAACTTCATCTTCTGAATTCTCACAGCATTCAAAAATATGTGGAATCAGCGATAAAACATTTTACTGACTTGTAATTTTATTTCACGCAGATTTTAAAAAGATTTTAGCTGATAAACGCAGATTATTATTTATTAAAATCAACATTAAATCTGCTTTAATCTGCCCAATCTGCGTGAAATTTTTTTTATCTCTCGCAGATTGGGCAGATTTAGGGGATTTTTGACCTACATTGGTTTTAAAACTTCATTCTCTGAATTCGAACTGCATTCAAAATTGCCAACAATGCAACACCTACATCAGCAAAAACAGCTTCCCACATTGTCGCAAGTCCGCCGGCGCCTAGAATCAGAACAAAAGCTTTTACAACGAAAGCCAAAATGATATTCTGCCAAACAATCTTTTTGGTTTGTTTTCCGATATTGATTGCCATTGCAATTTTACTTGGTTTATCATCCTGAATAACCACATCGGCAGTTTCAATTGCAGCGTCGCTCCCAAGGCCTCCCATTGCAATTCCGACAGTACTAAGAGCAATTACTGGCGCATCGTTTACGCCATCTCCCACAAAAGCAATAGTTTCATTTTTAGCTTTAATTTCGTTGACTTTATTGACTTTATCTTCTGGAAGCAAATCTCCAAAAGCTTTTTTAATTCCGAGTTTATCAGCCACAAACTGAACCACATTGGTTTTATCGCCACTTAACATGGTCAGTTTTACACCTAACGAATTTAGTTTAGCAACTGTTTCTTGGGCATCTTCTTTAATTTCGTCGGCAATCGTTAAATAACCTGCAAATTTACCCTCGTAAGCAATTGCAATTGTGGTATAAACTATTGAAGACGGATTGATATCATAAGGAATATTGAACTTATCGAGCAATTTAAAATTCCCCACATACAGTTTTTTTCCATTAAAAATAGCTTTTAAACCATGACCCGAAATTTCTTCAATTTCTTTTAATTCTATCGAAGAATCGATTTTTCCAACATAATTATGAATTGCCGTTGCCACAGGATGCGTGCTTCTGCTTTCTAAAGCATTAACCAGATTTAAAATTTCGTCTTTATCAAATTCAGATTTTATAACAACTTCTTGAACCTTAAAAACACCTTCGGTCATGGTTCCTGTTTTGTCTACCACCACATTCTGAATTGTCGAAATGCTATCCAAAAAATTACTTCCTTTAAATAATATTCCGTTTTTACTTGCAGCACCAATTCCACCAAAATAACCAAGCGGAATACTGATAACCAAAGCACAAGGACAGGAAATAACCAAGAAAACTAAAGCTCTATACAGCCATTCGCTAAAAACATAATTGGCTACAAAAAGCATCGGAATCAAACAAATTGCAATTGCTAGATACACTACAATAGGTGTGTAGATTTTGGCAAATTTTCTGATGAACAATTCTGCTGGGGCTTTTTTGGTTGTAGCGTTTTGCACCAACTCCAAAATTTTAGACAGTTTACTGTCGTTGTAAGCTGTTGTTACTTTTACTTCGGCAATCGTATTTCCGTTTATCATTCCGGCCAAGACAGTTTCGCCTTTCTTTTTGGTGTCAGGTTTGCTTTCCCCGGTTAAAGCCGCTGTATTAAACGAAGCCGAATCGGATAATAATTCTCCATCCAAGCCTAATTTTTCTCCTGCTTTTAGCTGAATAACTGCTCCAATCTGAACGTCCTTAGCTTTAACTTTTACAGCTACATTGTTTTCTAAAACATGCACCTCATCTGGACGCTGATCCAATAGACTTTTAATACTCGATTTTGCTTTGTTAACTGCCATTCCCTGAAAAGTTTCTCCAATGGTATAAAACAACATTACAGCAACACCTTCGGGATATTCGCCAATGGCAAACGCACCAATTGTCGCAATGCACATGAGGAAAAACTCCGAGAAAACATCTCCTTTTACAATGCTTTCATAAGCTTCTCGTAGAACTGGAAATCCAACCGGAAGATACGCAATCGCATACCACACAATCCTAACATAACCCGTAAACCAATTTTGCGGAAAATAATTATCAAAACCAATCCCGATAATCAATAAAACAAAAGATAGGATTGACGGCAGAAATAGTTTAAAAAGACTTCCTTCTACATTATGTTCGTGGTCATGTCCATCGTGATTGTGTCCATCATTTTCTGAATGTACGGGCTCATCATGCGAACAGCAACAGGAAGGTTTTGTTTTATTTTTTATATGTTTTACTTCTTTATCTTGATGTATCATTCTTTTAGTTTCAGGTTTCAGGTTTCAAGTTTTTGATGCCTGAAGTTTTGTTTAAATAATGCTCTAAATTTACGCATTTTGTGGTAAAGTTTATTGCCACTAAGGCGCTAAGGCACGAAGTTTTTTTTAACTGCATCGAATCAATCTCGCAAAGTCGCAAAGTCGCAGAATCGCGAAGTTTTCTCATTTTATGTCATCTCTGACAAATAATTCGTTTATTCTTTATTTGAAAAACTTTGCGACTTCGCGTCTTTGCGAGATTATTTTAATAAAACTTAGAAATCTTAGTGCCTTAGCGCCTTCGTGGCAAAACCACCTCCTAATGAGTATGCTCTCCCCCGCCCTTCATCGCAGACAATAAATAGAAAGCGCCTTTTGTAACGATTTTGGCATCAGAATTTGTTTTATCTACAAATTTGATTTCTGTAAAACCTAAATCTGTTGTTCCCGGAATTACTTCTACTGCTTTAAAATGAATTTCCTCTTCATGAGTTTCTTCTTTTTCCCCTTTTTTGTGCTCGTGTTTTTCTTCTGCATGTCTTTCTTCCTGAATGAAAACAAAATATTTATCAGCATTTCGAACTACGGCATCTTTTGGAAGAGCGGGAACTGTTGTATTGGTTATATTAATATTTGCCGAAACATACATTCCCGGAATCAGACCTTTTGCATCAGCAGGCTCAATTTTAGCATGAACGGCAACGGTTTTGCTTTCATTCGAAAAAGATTTATTGATTCCGAAAATCTTTCCTTTAATCGATTTATTCGACTGATTCGTTAACACAAAATCAATTACCTGACCAATCGAAATAGAACCCAAATCTTTCTCATAAACATTCAAATCCAAATGCATCTGACTGTTGTCTACCACTTCAAAAAGCGAAACTCCTGTATTGGCAAAAGCACCTTTAGCAATATTTATTTTTCCAACATAACCATTTATTGGCGAAACAATCGGTACAACTGATATTGTTCCTTTTGTGCTGACGTGCAAAGCATCTAACTTGTTTTTTGCGGCTTGCGCGCGGGCTTTTTCGGCTGCTAATTTGGCTTTTACTTCCTGAAAAGTCTTTCTCGGATTTACATTTTCTTCACTCAAGGTTTTTTGGCGGTTGTATTCCAATTGCAGATATTCAACATTCGCGGTTGCCGACTGATATTCTTCCTGCATTTCGATTACTTCCAGATTCTGGATTGTTGCCAAAACTTTTCCTTTGTTTACAAATGTTCCTTCTAAAACATAAATGTCTTTTATCGTTCCGCCAATCAATGTCGAAACTTCTGCCGAATTTTGAGGTGGAACTGTAGTGTAACCATTTGCTTTAATGATTTTATTCAGATTTCGATCTTCAACAAATCCTGTTTCAATTCCTACAGTTTTGTATTGAGAAGCAGTTAGAGCAACTTCTGTACTGGATTTTTCTTCTTCATGAGATTCTTCTGTTTTCTTTTCGTTGCATGCGATTAGGGTAACCGCAAGGCACGCAAGGATAAAGCGCATGGCACGCAAGGAAATTAAATTTTGCGCTCTTTGCGAAAATCTCTTTGCGTCCTTTGCTGTTAAATAACTGAATATGTTTTTCATGATTAATTGTTTTTGATGGTTGGGAATTGAAGTTCGATCGCGCTTTGATTGTAGCTATGTGTGGCTTCTGCATATTGTTTTTTAATATCAATTGCCTGATTTAAGAAACTGATATAAGACCAGTAACTCATATCGCCATTGGCATAACTTTTCTGCGCCGTTTCAATGATTTGATTCGCATATTGCAATCCTTCATTTTGATAATAATCTAAGTTTTTTTGTTGCTTTTGAAAGTTGTTCCTCAATTCTTCTTTCTGCAAGTTCAGTATTATTTTGTTTCTGTCTAAAGCCAATTGAGACTGCGAAATACCAATTTCAGCTGCTTTTGCTTTGGTTGTATTAACACCTCCAAAGAGTGGAATCTGCAAACCTGCCGTAAACCCTTGAAAGAGCGATTGAGTATTAATCGTTTGGGCAAAATACCCTAAACCTACTTTTGGTGTACGCAATGCTTTAAAAGTCCCTGCTTCTTTTTGATAAACCGAAATTTGCTGTTGGTAAAAATCGGTCATCAAAATCTCGGCTTTTGTGTTCTCCTGATTTTCGACAAAAGCATACTGCAAAACAGTGTTTTGGTCCGGAACAATGTTTTCGTCTGTTTGAATGAAAAATTGCAATTGTTTCTGATAAATTGCCAAATCGTATTCCAATTGTACTTTCTGGGTTTCTATTTCTTTTACTTTGGCTTTGGCGCTTATAACTTCAATATTGCCGCTTTCTCCAGTTTTAAAGCGGAGTTCGGCATTCTTTAGAAATTTAGTGTAAATAGCATTCAATTCTGAATTAAGATTCTGAATTGAAACGCCATACAAATATTGGCAATACGCCAAAGTCACTGCTTTTTCTATTTCATATGATGATAATGCTTTTCGTTTTTCGGCTAATTTTACCAGTTCTTCCTGTAATTGTCGATTGGCTTTGGTTATGTTTCCTAATGGGAAAAACTGCTGTACAGACACATTATGATCATAATCGATACTATTGAACTGTCCGCCTTGATACTGAACTTGAAGTGGATCGGGCTGAAAAGCAGCTTTCTTTAAAACGGTTTGTTTCTCGATTTCTTTATCGGCAATTTTTAAGTCAATGTTGTTTGATTTAGCAAGTTCTATTGCTTTTTCAAGACTAATAGATTGTTGTGCTGAAATAACAATACTTGATAATAGAAATGCACTTAACCGCAAAGTTCGCAAAGGAAGCGCGAAGTCCGCAAAGTTTATTTTTCTTAAATTATTATATAGTAACTCTTTCATTTTTATATTTTTTTGTTTCACGCAGATTCTAAAAAGATTTAAGCTGATAAACGCAGATTTTTATTCATTAAAATCAAAATTAAATCTCCTTTAATCTGTTTAAATCTGCGTGAAAATCTTTTTTTGTCTCTCGCAGATTTTGCAGATCTAGCAGATTTTTTCTTTTCAAATTAATCTGCGAAATCTGCTGAATCTGCGAGAGAAATTATTTTATACACAGTAATAAATTATCTAATTACCTAATTCTCTCATTCACCAATTCTACCACGTTTAAACTTCTCCAGCATTAAATACAGAATGGGCAAAACAATTAAGGTCAATAATGTTGCAGATATTAATCCGCCGATAACTACCGTAGCTAAAGGTTTCTGCACTTCTGCACCGCCGCTTGTCGATAATGCCATTGGTAGAAATCCTAATGAAGCAACGGCAGCCGTCATTAAAACCGGACGCAATCGAGTTTTGGTTCCGATAAGGATTCTCTGAAACGGATCTAAAATGCCTTCTGATTTTAATTGATTGAAATACGAAATCAGTACAATTCCGTTAAGAACTGCAATTCCAAACAGAGCGATAAAACCAATTCCGGCAGAAATACTAAACGGCATTCCTCTCAGCGAAAGCGCAAAAACTCCACCTATTGCCGATAACGGAATTGCAGTAAAAATCAGCAAAGCTTGTTTTACACTTTTGAAAGTAAAGTACAATAAAACCAAAATAAGTCCCAAAGCAATTGGCAAGGCAACCGAAAGTCTTTTTGAAGCTTCGATTAAATTCTCAAACTGCCCGCCATATGTCACATAATAACCCGCAGGAAGTTTAAAACTATTATCCAATTTTATCTGAATTTCTTCAACCACACTTTTTATATCTCTTCCTCGGACATTTAATCCGACTGTGATTCGTCTTTTTCCGTCTTCGCGAATGACCTGTACCGGACCTTGCTCGTATTCAACAGAAGCCACCTGAGAAAGCGGTACTTGCTGACCGTTCGGAAGCGGAACAAACAAATTGCTAACGTCTGTAATATCTGCGCGATTGTTTTCGTCCATTCTCACCACTACATCAAATCTTTTGCTTTCGTCGTAAATCTTTCCGGCAACTTCTCCCGCAAAAGACGAACGAATAATTTGATTGATGTCGGAAATATTCAGTCCGTAAAGGGCAATTTTATCATAGTCGTATTTGATTGTTATTTGCGGTAATCCCGTTACTTTGTCTGCTTTTAAATCCCCGATGCCTTCAATTCCTTTTATTTTCGAAATCAATTCCGTCGCTTTGGCATCCAAAATCTCCAAATCGTCACCAAAAATCTTGATTGCAATATCAGACCGGCTTCCTGTCATTAATTCATTAAAGCGCATCTGAATCGGCTGTGAAATCTCGATATTCGCTCCCGGAATAATTTCCATTTCCTTTTTCATTGCATTAGCGAGCTCTTCCCAATTATGGTATTTGCCTTTCCATTGTTTTTTATCTTTTAGAACAATAATCAAATCCCCGCTTTCAATTGGCATTGGATCGGTCGGAATTTCACCACTTCCTATTTTGGTCACGATAGTTTTGATTTCGGGGAATTTGGCTTTCAGAATCTGTTCGTATTTTGTTGTTGTTTCAACCATCTGCGTAAGCGAACTTCCTGTCATAATTGTGGCATTGATGGCCAAATCACCTTCTTCGATTGTTGGAATAAATTCGCCTCCCATATTTTGGAAAATGATGAAAGCAAAAGCAAATAATCCGACTGCAATAGAAAGCACCACTTTTTTAAATTCTAAAGCTTTTTTTAATAATGGCGTGTAATGGCTTTCTAACCAAGCAATCATGCGGTCGCTGAAATTTTCTTTGTGTTCTGTTTTTTTCGAAAGAAACAAAGCACTCATCATCGGAATATAAGTCAGTGAAAGAATGAATGCTCCGATAATCGCAAAACCAACCGTCATTGCCATTGGTTTGAACATTTTTCCTTCAGTTCCAATTAAGGCCAAAATCGGTAGATAGACTATCAGAATGATAATTTCACCAAAAGCCGCACTATTCCTGATTTTTGAAGCCGAATTATAAACTTCAACATCCATTTCTTCTTGTGTTAATTCTTTTTTATTTTTGAATTGCTGTAGATGATGCATCGTAGCTTCGACGATAATTACCGCTCCATCGACAATAATTCCAAAATCTATCGCGCCAAGACTCATTAAGTTCCCGCTTACGCCAAAAGCATTCATTAAAATAACAGCAAATAGCATTGCTAGCGGAATAACCGAAGCGACAATCAGTCCCGCACGAAGGTTTCCTAAGAATAAAATCAGAACGAAAATCACGATTAAAGCTCCTTCTAATAAATTTTTAGCGACGGTTTTGATAGAATTATCTACAAGTTTTCCTCTGTCAATAAAGGCCTCAGCAACAACTCCGTCGGGAAGACTTTTATTAATCTGAACCATTTTTTCGTGAACACGATCCACAACGGCACTAGAGTTTTCTCCTTTCAGCATCAAAACCATTCCGGAAACAATTTCTCCTTTTCCGTCTTTTGTTGAAGCTCCGTAACGCAACGCAACGCCTTCGCGCACTTGCGCTACATTGCGAACCAAAACAGGCGAACCGTTTCGGTTTTTAACTACTACATTTTCAAGGTCTTTTACGCCTTTTGCCATACCCACACCACGAATGAAATAGGTGTATTGGTCTTTTTCAATATAAGCGCCTCCCGTGTTTTGATTGTTTTTTTCTAGCGCCTCAAAAATTTCGGTAATTGTAACGCCTAAACTGTTTAGCATATTTGGGTTTACGGCAATTTCGAATTGTTTTAGTTTGCCACCCCAAGTACTTACATCTGCAACACCTTTAATTCCTTGTAACTGCGGAATGATAATCCAATCTTGAATTGTTCGCAACTCTATTGCTGAATATTTGTTTTCGTAGCCTTTTTTGGCATAGACGTCATATTGGTAAATTTCTCCCAATCCTGTAGAAATGGGAGCTAATTCGGGAGAATTTACGTAATCTGGAATATTTTCTTCGGCTTGTTTTAAACGCTGAAATATTTGCTCGCGCGCCCAGTAAATATCTACATCATCTTCAAAAACAACGGTAACAACTGATAATCCGAAACGCGAAATACTGCGGAGTTCTATAATATCTGGAACTGTTTTTACAGCTCTTTCTAATGGATAAGTAATCAATTGTTCGACTTCCTGACTTGCCAATGTTGGCGCAGTAGTAATAATCTGAACCTGATTGTTGGTGACATCAGGAAGAGCGTCTAATGGTAATTTTTTAAGCGAATAACTTCCCCAAGCAATGAGCATAAGGGTAAATAATAGTATGACGAATTTGTTCCGTATACTAAACTGAATGATTTTATCTAACATTTGAATATATAATGACGTGAGAAATTAGACAAGTAAATTGTCTGTAAACGTGTGGAAAGTCCACAACTCTCTCGCCCGTTTCCGATTTTTATCGAACAGGCATAATCATTATACTATCTGAGGAGGTTGCCAAATACTTCCGTAGAAATCGGAAATAAAAACAGAATTGTAACTCGGCAAAGGAATTGAAATTTGACTGTAAGTCTTAGGAAATTCGAAACTTACAGCAGAATGGTAACTTAAAATCTGAGCACCGCAACAGTTACAAGCACAAAACGGAGAACATAAATCATTGTCTTTATCATGCGAATGATTGTCTTCTGACGCAAACTGAGCTGTTTTATGCATAGCGCTGTTCACTTCCATATCTGCACAGGGCATATTTGAAAGTGCCATCAGGTAAATTGATAATATGATTGTTATCCATTTCACGAAAACAAAAATAATACTTATTCTTTTACAAAAAGAGGAATTGTTTAAAACGATTGTCCATCTAAAAGAACATTTTCATCAAAACTATCTGATTTTCTTTCTATTACAAAATCAATTTCTCAAAAAAAATCTGAGGTGTTACGATTTTTTAATTAACTTTAACACTAATAAACTCATTATTTCTTCACAACCAATTTTCAAGTTATAATACCTATACACCTGTAAAGCAATAAAATAAGCCGAAATTCATTAGTACACATTTATTTACGCAGTCCGATTAATTAATTTTAAAAACACTCAGACAAATGAAATGTAAATCGCTAATATCAGCCTTTCTATTCTTATGCAGTTTTCAAATATCCGCACAGGTTTACACCGAAAAAATTGTAGGACAAAAAAATCAGGAACTCAAAGACAGTCTTAAAGTTACCGATTATCCTTATGCTCTTCCTATTTGGGGAGAAAAAGTAGCCAAAAAAGGGTATAAGCTTCCCTATTCTGCAGGTCTTTCTTTAAATTATTTCTGGCAAGATTCTGAAATCATAATCAGCAATCTGCAAGTGGGTTTCAACAACGGTCCAATGCACAATTTAGATGAAATTGTCCGTTTCGATAAATCTTCTGTAGAAGCTGGAGCATTAACTATCCGTCCGGATATTTGGCTGCTTCCTTTTTTGAATATTTACGGCATTTTTGGAAAATCAAATCCTTCAACAAAAATCAATGCTGGCATTTATATTCCAGATGCTGATAACAATTGGTCTGAAGTAGCCAATTTCAGCTCCAAAGCCAATTTCAGCGCTACTACTTTTGGTTTTGGAATGACTCCTACGATTGGAATTGGCGGTGGCTGGCTGGCTCTTGATATGAATATGGCTTGGACTGATGTTGATGCATTAGACAAACCAGCTTTTTCATATGTTTTTGGCCCCAGATTAGGAAAAACGTTCAAACTCCACAAACCTGATCAAAATATTGCTTTATGGGTTGGCGGTTTCAGAGTGCATATTGCAGGAAATACAAACGGAACTATAAATTTATCTGAAGTTATTGACTTATCTACTGCTCAAGCAAAAGTGGATAATGGTCTTGCAAAAGTCTCTGAAAATCAAGAAAAAGTAGATACTTGGTGGAACGGATTAACGCCAGCGGAACAAAAAAATCCAGGTAATATGGCCAAACATAATACCGCAAACCGTGCTTTGGAAACGGCTGGTAATTTTCTTTCTACTTTGGATGGCGCTTTGAGTACTGCTAATTCATCATCTGTTCAGTATTCACTTCAGAAACGTCCGAAAGATATGTGGAATTTTATCGTTGGCTCACAATATCAGCTTGACAAACATATTATGTTTAGGGTTGAAATTGGCTTTCTTGGAACACGCACCCAGGCTTTGGGAGGTATACAATATCGATTTGGATTATAAGTTGTAAATGATGAAAAAATCTTTCCTAATATTGATTTTTCTTTTTGGTCTTAATCAAGCTCGATCACAAGTCCTAATATCTCTTATTTTTGGAGACAAACTAAACTCGCCCTTTTTAGAATTTGGACTTGAAGGTGGAGCGAACTTCTCTTCTATATCCAATCAGGAATCTTCGGGAGCCAATGTCGGTTTTAATCTCGGCTTTTATTTTGATATTCGTTCTAGAAAAAATCCTTCATGGATGATCAATACTGGAGTCATTGTAAAATCTCCTATGGGAGCCAACGATATTCCCGTGTACTCATTAAATGATGAAGGACTTGATGAAACTTTTGCGGGAGGAAAAGTTGATCGCGAAATTCGTTATTTTAACGTTCCTATTTTAATCAAATACCAATTTAAAAATAGAATTTACGTTAAAGCCGGGCCACAATTGGGACTTCTTGCTACTGCATTTGATAGGTTTACCAAAGAAATCGATAAGGATGATGTTACGTATAAAAAAACTATCCGCAACCAACTTCATGTAATCGATGCGGGTTTAGCAGCTGGAATTGGCTATCATTTAAATATCGGAAATGGCTTAAATATTACTCTTCAATATTATTACGGACTAGTTCCTTTATTGAAAGGCGATGCAACTCCTATTCAATATAACAGATCTTTGTATCTAACCGCCGGTATTCCGATTGGGAAAGGAAAAGCAGCACAGAAAAGAGCTGAAAAAGAAGCCGAAATGAATAAGGTTATATTACCCGAAGATGAGAAATAATAAGTTATATACTTTGGGTATATTTTTAAACAACACATAGAAACATAGTTTTTCTTTGTCTAAAAAAGGCGTTTCACTTGCGATAAAACACATAGCTATTTGTTTAAAAAGTTTAGCCACAGATTAGACATATAGTCTCTATGTGTTCAAATCTAGATTTGTTCTCTGCTCTTTTGCATATTAAAAAATCTATGTTTCTATGTGTTTAAAAAGTTTACACACAGATTAAAAGGATTTAAAAAAAATCTGCTAAATCTGCGGGAGAAAAAACAAGCCACGAATTTCACCAATTTCCACAAATTTTAATTCGATAAAATTTGTGCAATTTGTGGCAAAAATTATAGACACTTAAAAAAATTATTTTAATCCTTTTAATCTGTGGCTTAATTTTAAACACAATAACTATGTGTTCAAATCTAGATTTGTTTTCCACTCTTTTTGTAGATTAAAAAAACTATGTTTCTATATGTTTAAAAACAAATTAAGCAGTTTCTTTATTTATTGAAGTAATAAATTCCAGAATTTCCTCTGTAGTCAAAATATAATCGGGATTTGTATGCTGAATGGCATTATTAGGCATAAAAGACATATCTGCAGAAAGCGGATTCTGAACAATAATTGTGCCTCCCGCTTTCTGAATTGCCTGCAATCCCGCAGTGCCATCAGAATTAGAACCCGATAATAGGATTCCGACAAGATTGCTGCCATAAATTTCAGCAGCCGATTCGAAGGAAACATCTATACTAGGCCTGCTGTAATTGATTTTTTCGGAAGTATCCAGCGAAAGTGTTTCATCTTTTTCAAATAATAAATGATAATTTGACGGCGCTATATAAATAAAGCCAGGCAAAAGACGCACTTTGTCCTCAACCTCTTTTACCTCAACTTTTGATTTTAATGTAATTAGATCTTCTAAGGTCTGCTCGTCTGAACTTTTGCGATGTACCACAATTACGACTGCATACGAAATAGGCCGCCGCATAAAAGGTAGTATCTGAAGTAAAGCCTGAAGACTTCCTGCCGAGCCTCCTATAATGACCACTTTATAATTTAATTTTATTTTATCTTCCTCCATATTTTCTCTTTATCAAATTGTTTGTATTTGCTTTGAGATATAGAATATTTTATAGTTTCTTTTGTTCCTAATGCTAAAAAACCAAGTACAGAAAGACTGTCATCAAATAACTTAACCACTCTTTTCTGTAGATTATTATCGAAATAAATTAAGACATTGCGACACAAAATCAAATCAAACTCATTAAAAGAAGTGTCAGAAACAAGATTATGTTGTGAATACACCATTTTCTCTGCCAAATTTTGGTTAAATTTTGCGTAACCGTAATTGGCAATATAATAGTTTGAAAAGTCTTCTTGTCCGCCTGAATCCCTGTAATTATCAGCATAATCTTTTATCATACGAAGTGGAAAAATCCCGCTTTTTGCAGTTTCTAAAACAGATGCATTTACATCTGTAGCATACAACAGCGATTTGTGCAACAAACCTGCTTCATGAAGCAGTATTGCCATAGAATAGACTTCTTCGCCTGTTGAGCATCCGGCATGCCAGATGCGTATAAAAGGCTTGGTTCCTAATAAGGGCAAAATTTCTTTTCTTAAAGTCATATAAAATGACGGGTCGCGAAACATTTCTGTTACGTTTACCGTAATTTCGTCAATCATTCTTCTGCAATATTCCGCATCTGTTCGGACACGGGAAAGAAAATCATGAAAATGCTTAAAACCGTCGAGCTGATAAACTCTGTAAACACGACGCTTTAGCGAAGCTCTGGAATAACTTCCAAAATCAAATCCATAATATTCATAAACATCATTGATGAGCGTTTCTAATTCAATATCCTCAATCATAATTCATCAAATTTCACTCAAAAGCTGCAGGAGTTTGTCTACATCTACAGGCTTTGAGATGTAAGCATCTGCCCCAGCCTCTAAACATTTTTCTTTGTCGCCATTCATAGCCTGAGCCGTTACCGCAATTATAAACACATTTTCCTGCAACGGAATTTCTTTAATAAGCGGAATTGCCTCATAACCATCCATTTCTGGCATCATCATATCAATCAAAACGGCATCTATAGTTGCATCTTCAGCCAAAATTCTTAATGCTTCTTCTGCACTTAAGCACGATAAACAGTCGTAAGATCTTGCTTTTAAAGTATTAACCAAGGCAAAAATATTCCTTGAATCATCATCAACAATCAACAGTCGTTTTTTCTTCATCTGTACTTTAAAAAATTAGATTTTATCATATAACCAAACTCGCAACAGCGATAACAACTGGTCAACATCGACCGGTTTGGTAATGTAGTCTGAAGCTCCCGCTTTGATACATTTTTCCCTGTCTCCTGTCATGGCTTTTGCTGTTACGGCAATTACGGCTAAGTTAAGGAATTTAGGATTACTTCTTATCTTTTCGGCAGTTTCATAACCATCCATGTTTGGCATCATCATATCGAGCAAAACTACATCCGTATCTGGATTTTCATCTAATATCTTAATCGCTTCTTTTCCGTCAAAAGCAGTAATAACATTCATTTTAAATGCCTCTAAAGCTTTAGAAAGCGAATAAATATTACGAACGTCATCATCTACAATCAAAACTTTTTTCTCAAACAAAATATTATTTAGCGAATTAAGCTTTTTCGGACTTTCTTTTTTCTTTCCTTCTTTCTTTTCTTCCACCAAGTGAAGGAAAAGCGAAACCTCATCGAGCATTCTTTGATACGAATGAGCTGTTTTTACGATAATCGAATCGGCATATTTTCTAATTTTTAATTCTTCTTTAATAGACAAACTTTTCCCTGTAAAAACAATTACAGGAAGATTTTCTAATCCCGGATTTTTCTTTACGCCGTCCAAAATTTCATACGCTTGTTTGTCTGGAATTCCCATATCCAAGATCACACAATCTACTTCTTCCCTGTTTAAAGCCGTTAATCCCTCCGAAACTTCGCTTTTGATTTCAGAATTAATATTGTACGTTTCTAAGAAATAAGCAAGTGCTTTGGCATGTTTCGGATTGTCTTCGATAATTAAAACCTTCTGTGATTCCTTGTTGATAATGTGTTCAATACGCATAAAAACTTCTGGAATTTTATCAAAAGCCACTGGTTTATCTAAGAAATCTACAGCTCCTTTGAGCAAACTTTCTTGCTTAAGTTTGTGCGAAGACATGATATGAACCGAAATATGTTTGGTATGCGAATTATTTTTTAATTCTTCTAGAACTTCCCAACCGCTTTTTATCGGAAGTTCAATATCCAGTAAAATTCCGACTGGTTTATAAATCAAGGCAAAATTAAGCGCATAATCTCCTCGTACCGCTACGACTCCTTTATAGCCTTTTTTCTGTGTAAAGACAAGCAGCGATTTCGCAAAACTAATGTCGTCTTCTACAATCAGAATTACTTTATCGCCTTCCTGAATCGAGTTTCTGTCATCTTCAATTTCATTAGGAATGACCGGGCTGATGTATCTTATTCTTTCTTCTTCAGATTCTATTTCCTCATCTTCTATCGGTTCTGCATGCGGAATTTTATTTGTCGAAATTTTATTAATTGCAAATCCTAAAACCGGAAGACATAACGTAAAAGTACTTCCTTCGTTGACTTTACTATGCAAAATTATTTCACCTCTTAACAATTTGGCTAATTCACGGCTAATTGACAATCCTAGACCTGTTCCTCCATATTTACGTTTTGTAGATCCATCTGCTTGCTGGAAAGCTTCGAAAATCAAAGGCTGTTTTTCTACCGGAATTCCGATTCCCGTATCTTTTACAATAAAGCAGATAATTTTATCGTCATCAGAATCAACTTTGATTTCTAGGCTTACAGAACCTTTGTCCGTAAATTTAATGGCATTAGAAATCAAGTTTTTAAGAATCTGCTCTAAACGCATTTTATCTGTTTTAATAACAATTGGTGCGTCTTTGGCAATTATTTCAAATTTGATATTTTTTTCTTTAGCAACAATATTGAAAAGATTCCAAAGGTTATCAGTAATTTCTCTTGTTGAAACATCTATAAACTCAAGATCCATTTTTCCGGCTTCAATCTTAGATAAATCCAAAATCTCGTCAATCAATCCCAATAAACTGTTTCCTGAACTCTGAATTACTTTTGCGAACTCAATTTCTTCATTATTCATTGTTTGATTGTTATTTTCGGACAACAAACGGCTTAACAATAAAATTGAATTTAGAGGCGTTCTCAATTCATGTGACATATTAGCCAAAAATTCCGATTTGTAGCGCGTCGTAAGCTCTAAAGCTTCAGATTTTTTCTGAATTTCGGTATTTTTTTCTTCTAATAAAACACTTCTTTCCGACAATTCTTCATTGGTTTGTTCCAATTCTTCTTGTTGTACACGAAGTTCTTCCTCAGAAGCTTGCAGTTTTTCGGTCTGTGCTTCCAATTCGGCATTAATTGCTTCCAATTCACTATGTTGCACTTGCAATTCTTCAGCCTGAGATTTGGTTTCTTCCAGCAATTCTAAGACACGTTTTCTGTTCTGAGTTGCTTTTATCGCAATTCCGATATTGTTAGAAACCGTTTTCAGAAATTCTAAATGCAATTCAGAAAAACCATAAATACTAGCAAGTTCAACAGCGCCTTCAATTTTATTATCGATTAAAGGAACTGCCACAACATGAGAAGGTTTTACCTGTCCCAAAGCATAATTTATCTGAATATCATCTGGAGATAAAGATTTTAGCTCTAGTATTTTTCCTGAAGAAATTGCCTGTCCAATAAGACCATCTCCGTTCTGAATTCGTTCACGGTTCTTGTTTGGTATATAGCTGTATCCTCCGGCAGATACCAGTTCATTTTCTTCAACAACATACAAAACTCCCGCACTGCTGCTCGTATAATGGCATAAAAACTCAATAATATCTTTTGACAGTTTTTGAAGCGTTTTTTCGCCAAGCATTACATTATTCAATTCTGCAACACCAGTTTGCAACCATTCTTTTTGAGATAAAAGATCAAAGGAACTTTTTAGCGAAACTCCCATTGTATTAAGTGACTCCCCAACGCTTCCTAACGCATCAGCCTTTGTATCATCGACCCTAATATCATAATTTCCTTTTGAAATATTGGTTGCAATCGTACTGATTGCTTCAATTCTCTGAGCCGTTTCTTTGTCTTTCTTCTCCAATTCACCTTGTAACAAAGAGCGTTCGTTATAATCTTTCAATATTCTGATTAAAAATACAATCGAAATAAGAAAAGCAATAAAAAACGCAACGACAATCAGAATCAAACTATAAGTTCCATAACGCTCAGAATTGGCAATACGTTCTTCTAAAAGATGTTGTTCGGTGCTTTCAACTTTTTTAATGATGACACGCATTTCGTTCATCATTAATCTTCCTTCATTCAAATCGAAAATTAAGGCTTCTTTATTTAGACGTTTTTTTACAATTTGATTGTTCAGATACTTAAAAAACCCAAGACGTTTATTTCTTAAATCGCTTAGAAGGTTTTGTTGTGAAGGATTATCTACCGTGAGCTCGTCTAGTTTATCAAAGTAGCTGTTTGATCTGGCTTCAGAATCGTTAAAACGGTCAACAAACTGTTCGTCTCCGGTGAGCAGATAACCGCGCATACTGGTCTGTGCTTCTACTATTATAGATGAGCCTTCGTTTAAATTATAGATTACCTCTTGGGTATGGTTGACCCAGAAATTACTGCTTAATAAACTTTGTATGCTGATAAAAGAAGCGACAGAACTGATTGTCAAAACCAATAATGAAACCAACGAACTTATAAGCAGATTTCTTTTAAAGTTACCATTCATGTTTTTCAATTGTATTTATTCGTATTTTAAAGGAAGGACAATTATAAAGCTTGCGCCATTGCCTACTTCGCTTTTTGCGGTTATTAATCCGTTGTGTTTCTCGATGATTTTTTTGGCAATCGCTAAACCAATTCCGGTTCCTTCATAGGTTTGTCGGTCATTTAGACTTTGGAAAATGATAAATATCCTGTCTAGGTATTTTTCATCAAAACCAATTCCGTTGTCTTTTACTGTGATTCTGCAATATTTCCCTTCGGGTGCTGTTGGACTGTCAAACGATTTATCGGCAATTAGTTCTGAAATGATTTCGATGAAAGGCGGTTCGTCGCCACCCGAAAATTTCAATGCATTCCCGATAAGATTCTGAAAAACCTGACGCATCTGACTCGGAATACTGTCAATGGTCGGCAATTCATTGGTTTTTATGACAGCATTTTTACGTTCAATAAGGTAATCGAAATCAGAAAGTACTTCTTGAAGCACAACATTTAAATCTGTCGTTTCGGGTTTTACCTGAGCCGAAAGTCTCGAATACGCAAGAAGATCGGTAATAAGCGTCTGCATTCGTTCTGCCGATTTTATCGTTCTGTTTACATAATCGACCGCTTTTTCATCTGATTTTAGATAAAGATCTTTTATAATTTTAATGAAAATTTGAATTTTTCGAATAGGTTCATTCAAATCGTGAGAAACAACCCAGGCAAATTGCTGTAATTCATGATTTCTAAGCTCGAGTTCTTCGTTTTTCTGAACCAGTTCTTTGGTTCTCTCGGCAATTTTGATTTCGAGATTGTCCTGTGCTTCTTTCCTGATTTTAATTTCTTTCGAAAGAAGATCTTTTATAGCTTTAAGTTCGTTCTGCTGTTCATAAATCTTAAGAAAAGTTTTAACCTTGAGAATCAGCAAATCAGAATCTACAGGCTTAGTGATGTATTCTACTGCGCCGGATTCATATCCTTTAAAAATATATTTTTTCTCGGTATTGAGAGCCGAAAGAAAAATTACAGGAATGTCTTTGGTTCGTTTGTTTCCGGATAATATCTTAACTACTTCAAAACCGTCAAGTCCGGGCATCTGAACATCCATTATAATCAGGCAATAATCTGTCTTTAGAATTTTCTTTAACGCCTCTTCTCCCGATTCGGCAGTATCTACATCGATATTATGCAGCTCTAAAGTTTTCTTTAAGGCAATGATATTTGCCCTAATATCGTCTACAATTAATACCATGAGAATGGGGGACTAAATCGGTTGTGAATCAAAACTTTACTCTTTAAAATTATTTAAAAATTGTCATGTTTTTTTTATAAAAATCAAAAGTTCCCTAGCAAAACTTCATCTAAATTCTCAAAAATATAAAAAAAATACCGTGCAGCTTTTTTATTTAAATTAGAAATCTTTACAAAATTCCCATCTTTTAGATGGTAATTATGAAACATTTATCTTTTTCCTCTCCTAAGTGTTTTTTCTGTTCTTAGACTTGCCTCTTAATTGAGCTAAACAATTATTCTTTCCGGTTAATTTCAGCTTTATAATGTGCTTAATTTTAAGCATATAAGCATAAATAGTATTATAATGAAAAAGACAAAGACTTTCCCCGAACAAAAACAGAACCTCCCTGGAAATGAGCATTTAATGAAACCACAACCCGAAATCATTAGAGAAAATTATACTGGAAGCGGAAAACTGCAAGGAAAAACGGCCTTTATAACGGGAGGTGACAGTGGCATCGGCAGAAGTGTTGCCGTACATTTTGCCCGCGAAGGAGCCAATATTGCAATCGTTTATTTAAAAGAAGACAAAGACGCCCTCAAAACCAAAGAAATGATTGAAAAAGAGGGACAAGAATGTCTGTTGATCAGTGGCGATCTAAAGGATGAGAAATTTTGCAAAGAAGCAATAAAAAAATGTCATACCCATTTTAAGAAATTAAACATTGTGGTCAATAATGCCGCGGTTCAGTTTCCGAAAAAAGAATTGGAAAAAGTCACTACAGAACAGTTGCATAAAACCTTTGAAACCAATATCTATCCTTATTTTTATATCACAAAAGCGGCGCTTCCGTTTTTAAAATCAGGCGATGCAATTATCAATACCAGCTCGGTTACCGCTTATAGAGGCAGTGAACATTTGTTGGATTATTCAAGTACTAAAGGTGCAATTGTAACCTTTACCCGATCATTGTCTTCAATGCTGGCAAAAAAACAGATACGCGTAAACGGCGTCGCGCCAGGCCCAATCTGGACACCTCTGATTGTGGCAACTTTTGATAAGTTATCCGATTTTGGAAAAGACAATCCGATGGAAAGAGCCGGACAACCCTCTGAAGTAGCACCAGCATACGTTTTTCTGGCCTGCGAAGACAGCAGTTACATAACAGGACAATTCATTCACATTAACGGAGGCGAACTGGTTGGAAGCTAAAATGGTCAATAAACGATAATGTAAAACCTGAAACTTGAAACAAAAAACAATAAATATAAAAACCCATGAATTACTTAGACGTTATAGGATTATTTGCCGGAACTTGCGTGACAATTTCTACGATTCCACAGATTTTAAAAGTCTGGAAAACCAAAAAAGTCAAGGAGATTTCATTGAAAATGTTCAGCATTCTGACCTTCGGAATTGCGATTTGGGTTGTATACGGAATCCTAAAAAATGACCTGCCGATTATCGTTACCAACAGTATTTCGCTCTGCTTAAACCTGATTATGGTTTATTTTATTATTTATTATGAAAAAGAATGAACTTGAGATAAAAAAAACAGCTTTGAAAGCTGTTTTTTGTGGAAAAAATGAAGAATATATATGTGCTTACTAGCTAGCTAATTTTTGGTCGTAAGTTTTAACTGCCAAATGTTTTTCTTTGAATATTCGAGGAAGATAATTCAGACCCGCCATTCCTGCATTCTGAATCAGTTCTGGGATATTATGAGACAGCTTCTTGATTTCTCCAAGCTGTTTCATTGCCATATTCACAACTGGTTTAAATGTGCTTAAATAGTTGTAACTGTGCTGGGCTATCTCAAGCTCCATTATTTCGTTCAAGATGTTTTTCATTACCAGATATCGAACAGTTCCTCTTTTCGGAATCGATTTAAGCTCTGTAATCTTCTCTTCTATCATTACATTTCTGTTTCCTGTATAGATGTAATTTCCAGAATCACTGATAAAGTGTTTTCTAATTTTTGCCACCAGTTCGCCGTCTTGTTTTGAAGCGGTCGGAATTCCTATTATAGAAAACTGAATCTGTTTGTGGCTTTCAAAATACAAAACACTATTTATTGCAGTTGTATTGCTAACAATTCCCGATTGTTGTTTCTTAAGATTTTTAATCTCACCTCCTGCACCGAAACTGTGTCTTAAAACACCTTTTTCACAATAAGCAAAAAACACTGGAGCACATCGGTTAGATTCTATACTCAAATTCAAATCTGATTGAAGCATTAAATCAAAATTCAAATAAATCATTTCATCAAAACGAACACCAGTTATAGTTCCTTTTGCCCATTTCGATTTTATGTTTACTTTGTATTCGTTTTCAGTACTTACTAACGTGCCTTCAAAACTATCTGTAAGATTATCAAAAACGGCATCAAAGCTTCCTGTATTTATGTAAAGTTTTTTCATTTGTTTCGGTTTAATAAAATGGTTGGTACTTATTACGTACAAAAATCAATCTTGTTTCTTGCCCTAATTTGTATATACCAAATTTATTTCAACTTGTTAATCAAACCCTTATACAATTTCAGACCAATATTTCATAATTTATAGTTGCAGTCCGTTTCTTTCATTTTTAATGAATAAAAAAAGCAGCTGCCTCAGAATAAAACTGAAACAACTGCTCATCAGCAAAATAAAATACTAATCTATTTTATCTATGTGAGTTCATTAATGTCTGCATTTTTAGCATAATTCGCTTTCGGAATATCTTTAAAAAATTCTGCTTCTTCCAAATCTGCTGTCGGTCCGTAGCCTATTAAATGTGTTCCCTTAATTTGATTCTTAGTTTCAAGTACATATAAGATTGACATATCATCGGGGTCGCTCATTCCTTCATAACGATGATGGGCTACAATAAATATTTCATCTGGTTGATAAGCATATTTGGTTTCAGCATCTATAAGGGTACCATTTTCAAATAAGAAATTAGAGGTATATCCTTCGCTCTGATATTTTTCTATATAGTCGGTTTCGTGTTTCTGCTCTTTTTTCATGATTTGGATGAATTAACATTGTTACTAAAACTTTGCTTTTTCAAATTTCATGATTGAATGCAAATAAAATTAACTCAATAGATTTAATTCTTATCTCATTTAAAAATCAACCAAATAGTGTGTTTTTTTTATATTAATTTTAATGCTGAACTCTATATATGTAGAGAAAATAGTATATTTATTACATAATTTTTTATTGTTTTAAAAAGAACAAAAACAAAATTTAATGAGCAGCAAACATCACGATTTCCTTGTCAAAGGAGGCGAAATGGGTTCGTTGATACGTGCCAAGGACTGGAGTAAAACTTCTTTGGGCGAAATTGAAACCTGGCCTCAAAGTTTACGAACCAGTCTGGGGATTCTTTTAAATTCAAAATTCCCCATGTTTTTATTTTGGGGACCGCAACATATTTGCTTTTATAATGATGCTTACCGCCCAAGCTTAGGAAAGGACGGTAAACATTCGTATATTCTAGGAGAAAAAGGCGAAACAGCCTGGCCAGAAATATGGGATTTCGTTAAACCACAACTCGACCAAGTATTATATAAAAACGAATCAACTTGGCATGAAGATAAATTGCTTCCGATTTTTAGAAACGGAAAAGTCGAAGAAGTCTATTGGACATTCAGCAACAGCCCTATAAATGATGAGGAAGGAAATACAGTTGGAGTTCTGGTTATCTGTAATGAAACTACCGAAAAAGTAAATCTTCACAGAAAGCTACAAGACACAACAGAGCGTTATCGCAACAGTATTTTGCAGGCTCCAAATGCAATGTGCGTATTTAGAGGCCCAAATTATGTAGTCGAAATCGTTAATACCTTAATGTTAGAAATTTGGGAAAGAACAGAACAACAGGTTATTAACAGACCTATTTTTGAAGCGCTTCCTGAATCCCGCGGGCAAGGATTGGAAGATATTCTCTATCATGTTTATTCTTCAGGTGAAAAATTTACTGCTTATGAACTTCCTGTAAAACTCAGCCGTAAAGGACAGATAGAAAATACTTTTATAAATGTCACCTATGAGGCACTTCGGGAATCAAATGGCGAAATTTACGGCATAACCGCTATTGCTGCCGATGTTACGCTACAGGTTTTAATGCGTAAAGCAGTTGAAGAAAGCGAAAAGAGGTTCAGGGAAACTATTAAACAGCTGCCTCTTGGAATTGGCATACTAAAAGGTCCGGATTTGATTATTGAAATGGCGAATCCGACCTATCTTCAGATTATCGACAAACAGGAAAAAGATATTTTAGGAAAACCTGTGTTTGATGTAGTCCCAGAAACAAGAGAAACTCTTTATCCGCTCCTTAATGAAGTTTTTAATAAAGGAATACCCTATCATTCTGATGAACTGAAAGTTATCTTAAACCGCCACGGGAAAGAAGAAGAATGCTATTTTAATTTGGTTTTTCACCCTATCAGAGGAGAAAACAACAACGTTTCGGGAATAATTATTGTTTCTTATGAAGTTACAGATGAAATAAAAGCTAAACATTTACTGACAGAAAGCGAAAATGCGTTTCGGAAAATCGTAACCGAATCTCCGATTGCGATGGCCATTTTCAGAGGTAAAAACCATATTATCGAATTGGCCAATACCACAATGATGAAAACCATTTGGCAGAAAGAAGAAAAGGATACTATCGGAAAACCGCTTCTGGAAATCTTTCCCGAACTCATGAATCAAAAATATCCCGAACTGCTAAATGATGTTATTGAAAATGGCAAGACAATTCGTGAAAACGAATCAATTGCTTATGTGGATATTAGAGGAAAACTGAAAAAATTCTATCTGGATTACGAATACACACCGCTTTATGAAAAAGACGGAACTGTTTCGGGCGTTATGGTTACGGTAAACGATGTGACTCCAAAAGTAAAAGCCAGAAGAAAGCTTGAAAATGCAGAAGAAAGAATTCGGCTTGCGGCAGAAATTGCAGAAATTGCAACTTGGGACCTAAACCTGCAGACTCGCAAACTGATTTATACCGAAAATATTCTAGACATTTTCGGATTCGAAAAAAACACTAAAATCATCCATCAGGAAATACGTGGAAGAATACATCCAGAAGACGAAGCAATTCTACAGAATGCTTTTGAAGAAGCTCTTGAAACGAGTATTTATAAATACGAAGCCCGAATTATTAAACCAGATAATTCGATTGCATGGATTAAAGTTCACGGAAAAATATTCTTTGACGAATTCGACGAACCAGCCAAAATGATTGGTACCGTAATGGATTTTACAATAGAAAAAGAAATTCAGCAAGTACTGCTTTCCAGCGAAAGAAAGTTCAGGCTCCTCGCCGATTCTATGCCTCAAATGATTTGGACAAGCGATACGCTGGGCAATTTAAATTATTTCAACAATACATTTTATACCTACACTGGTTTATCAAAAGAAGAAATTGATGCAAACGGCTGGCTTCAGATTGTTCATCCCGAAGACCGTGAAGAAAATGTAAACATTTGGATGGAATCTGTCAAAACAGGAAAAGACTTTCTGCTCATTCATCGCTTTAGATATCACAATGGCGATTTTAGATGGCAGTTAAGCCGTGCAATTGCTCAAAAAGACGAATTTGGAAATATTCAGATGTGGGTTGGAACCAGTACCGATATCGAAGATCAGAAAAATTTTTCTACTCAGCTTGAAGAACAAATTATGGAGCGTACCACACAGCTAGAAATCAAAAACCGCGATCTGGTTAATATGAATATCGAGCTGCAGTCGTTTGCCTATATCTCGAGTCATGACTTACAGGAACCGCTTCGAAAAATTCAGACTTTCGCCAGCCGTCTTGCAGATTTAGACGAAGGCAATATTTCGGCTATAGCCAAAACGTATCTTGCCAGAATTGAAGTTTCGGCAAAAAAAATGCAGAATCTTATTCAGGATTTGCTTACGTACTCGCGCACAAATTCGGCCGAACGTATATTTACCAAAGTAAAACTTGACGAAATTGCCGAAGAAGTCATAAGCGATTTCTCTGACCGTATTGAGGAAAAAGGTGCTCGAATTGAATATAAAAATTTAGGCGAAGCAACTTTAATCCAGTTCCAATTCAGGCAGTTGTTTCATAATATTATCGGAAATGCATTAAAATTTACTAAAAAAGGAGTTTCTCCGGTTATTAAGATTGAAACTGAAAAAATTAAAGGAAGCGAGATAAATAGCACTATCGATTTTCCTGAGAAAATCTATCTTCATTTAAAAATTTCGGATAACGGAATTGGTTTTGATTCTATTTATAAGGAACGAATTTTTGAAGTTTTTCAGCGATTAAATACCGAAAGCGAATATTCTGGGACGGGAATTGGGTTGGCGATTGTCAAAAAAATCGTTGAAAACCATAAGGGAATCATTATGGTTTTCAGCGAGAAAGACCAAGGTTCTGTCTTTAACTTTTACTTTCCCGATTTATCTTAAATCAGTACTTGTAAACAAAATTGGAATGATTGGGAGTAAACTTGTCCCAGTCAACTTCTAAAGCGTATTCAATAGATTTTACAATATCACTCATTAAGACTGGTTTTGTTACAAAACAATTCGCCCCAAGAGTGCGGCATTTTTCAATAATGCCAGGTTCATTTGAAGTAGAATAAATAATCACCGGAATATTCTTCTGATCTTGCGAACTTCTAATCTCTTCTAAGACATCAAAACCATTTTTTCCGGGCATATTCAAATCTAAGAAAACCACATAAGGCGTGGGCGGAGGATTAAAAATCGCATTTAATAATTTCTGTCCTCCCGAGTACGTCTGCAGGTTGATTTTTTGAGGAACTGATTCTACAGCATCAGTAAAAATACTCAAATCATCCTCATCGTCATCTGTGTAAAAAATAGTAAAGTTCGTCATGGTATTTTTCGAGTGAAATTTTAATTAAACCAAAGATAAAATAATTTCTCAAAATATTCGTTACCGAGTTAAATTCTTACAAAATAATTAAAATTGAAATCTCATAATTTTATAAAACAATTATATAACCAATTGAAAATTAAAAGACTCAACTTTACATTTTGCTTATAGAGCTAAAAAATGAATAAAAGTTGAAACTTAAAATAAAATTATCATGGGAGATCATAAAGACCTTACAGACGAATTTGCAGCAGCAAAAATAAAAGACCTTGCAGAGAACATCAAAACCTGCATGTTTTGTACGTATAGAGAAGACAACAGACTACAATCTCGCCCGATGTCGGTTCAGGAAATCGATGAAGAAGGACAGCTTTGGTTTTTGTCTGACAGAAACAGCGGCCAAAATGCCGAAATCACTTTAAATCCGACGGTAGAATTGTTTTTTTCGGAACCACATGACAAATTTCTTACCCTTCACGGAAGTGCCAGTATTTCTTATGACAGAAAAACAATCGAAAAATTATGGAATCCGGTGGTAAAAATCTGGATGCCAGGCGGTATAGACGATCCTAATCTAAGTGTTATAAAAGTAATTCCGGAAGACGGCTATTACTGGAACAACAAAAATGGAAAAATGGTTGCTATCGCTAAAATGGCCGCCGCTTTTGTTACTGGCCACACAATGGATGATGGCATTGAAGGAAATCTAAAATTATAGAAAATTATAGTTTTATTTAACTTGAGAGTCCGCAGGGATTTACGCGAAATGAGCAGAGTTTAAATGCAAAGGCGACGTAGATCATTGCGGTCTTTTTTTTGATTCAAATTGACAATTCTTTTAATTGAAGCGCATTTAGAATCCCTGCTTCGCTAGCAGTATTATTAAAATAAACAAAAGAGGTCTGCGAATCTGTTTCGTTCTTAATATGAAGTAGTTTATCTGAATCATAACTCGAATAGAACATTTTAGGAACTCCATGAAGTCTAATATAAATTAGTGGAAAATCCTTTAAAATAGTTTCCGGAAGATTCGGATGACTCACACAGCAAAACGTAATTTTGTAATGCTTAAAAACATCCCAAACTTCTTGATTCCACCAGCTTTGATGACGAAATTCTACTACATTTTCAAATTCATAGTTCAAATTCCTTACTATATTTTCCAATTTTTCAATACTGAAAACGTAACTCGGCGGAAACTGAAACAAAATACAGCCTAATTTTTCTCTAAAACCCAATCTGGATATTTCATAAAAATCTTTCAGCAGAACTGTACAATCCTCGAATTTTCTGATGTGGGTAATTTCTTTTGGCGCTTTTACAGAAAAAATAAAATTTTCAGGCGCTTTCTCATACCAATTCTGAAAAATTCTAACAGTTGGGAATTTGTAAAAACTTCCGTTGAATTCGTATGTGTCAAAATGCTGACAATAAAATTCAAACCATTTTTTTGAAGGCAGATTTTCAGGATAAAAAACACCTTTCCAAAAACGATTATTAAAACTTGAACAACCAATGAGCGTATTTGTTTTCATAAATAAAGTTGCTGGCAATTTGTACAAAAGAAACTTCGTCTTTTTCCGTTTCCGGTTTGTTTTTTATGAATTGGAACATTACAACGTAGACAGGTCTTTTTAGTATAAGCCAGCCAATGTTTTTTGAGTTCAAACTTTTTCTTCCAGTATAAAAATTCGAAACTATAGACCGAACATTCACTGATTAATTGGTCGATATCGTCTTGCGGAATTTTTCCAACAATAGATTCCGGATGAATGTAACAACGGTACAAGACTTCATTTTTAATAATGTTTCCCACACCTGAGAATATATTTTGATCGAGTAAAACATCACAAATCATTTTTTCAGGAGTTTTTTCCAATTGTATTTTTGCTTTCGACGGATTCCAGTTTTCATTCATTACATCAATACTCCAGTCGTAGTAATCATTGACGTTTCCTTCTAAAATTTTGATTTGGCAGGTATAGAAATTCAATTCTCCTTTTGGCATAACCAAACTCAATCTTGGTTTTGCTTCTTTTCGTTCGTTTATACGATACGTACCAAACATCAACAGATGAATCTTAATGCTGAAATCTTCAAAACATATTAGAAAATGTTTTCCCCAAGTCTTAAAACTCAGGATTGTTTTATCTTTCAGCCGTTCAATCGCTTCACTGCTGGTTCCTGATACAGCTGTAATTTTCTGTCCTTCAAACTGCATCACCTCCTCTTTTAAAATTACTATAGACGGACCTTCAGGCATAATATATTATTTTAAGCAAAAAGTGCAGTCTGTAAAACTGCACTTTTTTAGGTAAGAATTAATTTTTTATTCGATTTCTGCTGCTTCAAGATTTACCGCATTCACAGCGACATCCGTCAGTTTTTTATCGGCACCTTTTTCTTCGTCCAATGTCAGCTCTAACAAAGTTGCGGCTTCGGGAAGCCCTAAAGTTTCGGCAAACTGGCGCAAGGTCCCATAAGTTGCAATTTCATAATGTTCGATTTTCTGGCTTGCAGCAATAATTCCAGCATCACGCACAACGCCTGCTTCTGTTTCTTCCAAAATTCCTTTTGCTTCTTCGATAAGGCCTTCCATCGCGTCGCATTTTTTGGCTGTAGCTTTTTGTCCAATAATTTTGAATACTTTTTCAAGACGTTCTATCTGACCTTCAGTTTCTGTTAAATGATGATCAAGTGCATCTTTCAGCTCAACCGAAGAAGCATTTTTTACCATCAATGGCAAAGCCTTTATCAAAGCTTTTTCGGCCCAGTAAATGTCTTTTAAGCTATCTTCAAATAATTCATTTAATGCAGCTGCCGCATCCGATTTTGGTTTGGTCATTCCTGCTGCTGTCTTTTTTGGAGTCGACTCCTTCTTATTATCCGTGGTTTTCATGGGATTATCTTTTGTGATTAATAGTTTTGTAAAATTACGCCTCCAAAGACCTTCTGGGTTATATGATTACGAATCAACATTTCATTCTAATCATCTGTTAATTATACAATTACACCACACAATTCTATAAAACAAAAGCCACATATCGTTTCTAGCTTTGTTACATACAAATTTTAAAACTACGCATCATGAATATTTCAAATAATAAAAATCAAAATTCTGGTCGTATTAATGACCATTTTGAAGATATCGCAAACGTAAAAGAATCTGACAACGATAACAGAGAAATTGCAGAACGCGGCTATACGGTAAGAAACGGTTATAACCCGAATGGAGTAAATCCGAATCAGGAAGACCATTTGTCTGACGACGATTTAGATGACCTGGATGATGATTTTCATAGCGACCGAGATCTTGAAGACAACAACGATATTTACGAGGTCGAACTTGAAACTGAGGACGACTATATCGAAGAAGATATTGACGAAGATATTGACGAAGATATTGACGAAGAAGTTGAAAATGATGAATTTGACAATCCTGCTGACACCTTCGAAAATGATTTTAACGAAACTGAAGATGATTTGGAAGACATTGATCAAGATGACGATGAAGACGACTACGATGACGAAGATAATCAATATATTGAAGACGACGTTCAGGAAAACGATGACGAAGAAGATTATCCGGACAATGATCCAAGGAAATTCTAAAACAGAACATTCAAAAAATACCGTTGCAAATCATACGCAACGGTATTTTTTTTTATTAGAAATAATCTATTGGGAATTTTTTTCAATTCTATAACATTAGCTTAGATATAAATCTATCTGAATCTGCGTGAAAAATTAATACATAGAAGTATTTCACACAGATTATTAAATGATTTCTGCAGATCAAATTAGATTTTAATTCTTGAATGAAGCTATTTTATCCCATTTTACCCAACGAATTATAAAATAATTGTATCGTTATAATAAATATTCAAACAATAAATAAACGGCACAAATACTCAAAGTAAATGCGCCGTTATATTGTTTTTATATTTACTGAATTTAAAACTAAACTCTCGTTCTTCCTGTAATTAGCGATATAATAAATAATACTAAAAATATGAAGAATAAAACTTTAGCTATACTGGCTGCTCCAGCGGCAATTCCGCCAAAACCGAAAATTCCTGCCACTATGGCTAGAATTATAAATGTGACTGTCCAACGTAACATAATAATGATTTTTTTAGTTAATAATGATTTGTATGTGGCGTTTATTAAAGAGCAACGCCCAACTCTTTTATTTTATAAATACTTAAATTAGACTGACCTGGTAATTCTCTATCAGTTCTAAAAAAGCATCTTCAGATTTTGTAAAATATTTTTTTGTGCTTCGGCTTTTCTTGGCTTTATCAAAATATTTTTGAATAGAACCGTCTTCGTAAGTCGAAACCAGCAAAGGATGAACGTAATAATTTTTGCAGACATTTCTCGTATTTCCCAAGGCTCCTGCTGTTGCATCGTAAGCTGTTACAATGTTTTTCTTGTTTTCTTTTTCATCGGTTGTAACTCCTAATTCCATTAAATTTTCAAAGAATATTATAGAAGCCGCCCATGTTCTGAAATCTTTTGCGCTAAAATATTCGCCAGAAATACAATGCAGGTATTCATTTACCATATGGCTGTCTAAAACCTTTCTTTCGCCATTTTTATCATAATATTTAAAAACTTCCCAGCCCGGAATTTCTTCGCATCTGCTTACCAGCTTTATCAATTGCTTGTTTCGTGTTGTTATGGTATGTTGTTTTCCTTTTTTACCGACAAATTCGAACCGAAGCGTATTTTTATTGATGTTGAGATGACGTTTTCTCAAAGTCGAAAGACCGTACGATTTATTATCCTTTGCATACTTTTCGTTTCCAATCCTGATATGGGTCTCTTCCATCAAACGAATAACCAACGCCGTAACTTTGTCTTTTGACCATTCTTTCTGTTCTAAATCTTTATCGACTTGTTTTCGAATAGCGGGAAGTTTTAATCCGAATTCTGCTATTTTGTAAAACTTAGTCTGATTCCGAATACTGTTCCATTTTGGATGATAACGATATTGTTTTCTGTTTTTAACATCAAGACCAACGGCCTGTAAATGCCCGTTTGTCAAATCAGAAATTTTGACATTTACCCAAGCTGGCGGTAAAACCAGACTGCTGAAACGCTTTAATTCTGTTTTCTGCTTAATACAGCGTCCATTTTTTTTGTAGACAAAACCGTCTTTGCTTTCACATCTTTCAATCGGAAGATTCTGATTGCTTACGTAAACTAAATCCAATTTTTCTAGCACCAAATGCGGTGATTTGATCAATTGGCTCATTAATTTTTCGGTTCTGGCATTCATGGCTACTGTCTAATTTCTTTCTGATATTAATTATTTCTCAAAGATTCGATAAGACCTTTTTTGTTCATATAAGAGCGTCCTTTTATGCCAACTTTACTAGCTTGCTTCAAAAGCTCTTCTTTTGTCCATTTTTCATATGGTTTGGCCTTTCCTCCTTTTATTCCTGCATCTGGTGTGTTTGCGATACGTGCAGATTTTTCTTTGCTGTATCCTTTTTTTACCAATGCCTCATATTGCTCCTCATTCTTAATTCTTGGATTTGGCATGACTTTAAATTTAAATTCAACACTTTGACATTTATATGTCGTAATCTGTTATGTCAAAATTCATCAATAATTAAGAATTTTCTGTTATACAATTTTTGTTTGAAATTTCATAGTTGTGAGATTGCTAGATTGCAAACATGAAAATTTAGGAACAAAAAAATCCCAACTCTTTTGGAATTGGGATTTATATCAATTTAGATGATAAATACTATGTATTTCTTTTTTTCCGCACTAAATCGATGGCGCCTATTGCATATGCAATTTCAATTGAGACTGCATTTTCTCCTATATAAAGCTC
The DNA here is from genome assembly GCF_042431625.1 of Flavobacterium procerum. NCBI lineage: Bacteria > Pseudomonadati > Bacteroidota > Flavobacteriia > Flavobacteriales > Flavobacteriaceae > Flavobacterium > Flavobacterium procerum. The sequence goes on from NZ_JBHLYW010000022.1 coordinate 628,149, forward strand.
ATTGTTACGGCATTTGAGTATTGGATTTGTTAGTACGAAGTAAAGTTCGTCTTCGTAATGTCTTAAATCGTCGCTATCTTCATGATCTAAAGTCTGGATTTGGCAGTATTCTATGCTATTTGCCTCTGCCAAACTGCTGATTGTTTTTTTCTTATTTCCTTCTTCATAATAATATTTATCGACATCATTCTTTATTTTTTCTGATTTAATAGTATCCGAAGAAGTCAAAAACCGGAACTCTAACTTTTGAAAATTTTCAAAAGTTTCGGGTAATAATGTCTCCGAAAAAGGCAAATCTGATTTCCAGAAATAGACCGCCATATTCAAAAAATTTTCGTCATTTTCCTTTTCAAAAACCAAACTATCTGTCCAATAATGTTTATAAATCTGACCTTCTTTGATTTCGAAATTCAACCTTTCAAAATAATCAACCAAATCGTTCGACAATTTTCTGGTAATCTGAAATTCTAAATCTTCAGAAAGTGAAATAAATTTTGGCTTACTGTTTTCAATTTGAAGCGCTTTCCATTTTTTTTGATTGTTAATGCTCAAAATACCGCTGACAATCATAATTAAACCTGTCAAAGAAATAATTCCAGAAGCTGCCGATTTTCCGAAAAAATCGTAAATAAGGGTTAAAAAAAACGGAAGAGATATGTCTAATTCTTCTCCCTGTGTTTCAAATGCATTGAATTTGTTATATAAAAACAAACCAGAGAATAATCCTATAGTTCCAATTACCATTAATGATATTTGACTTTCCTTTTTTAATGACATTCTTCTTTATTATTTAACTAAATTTTGTTTTAATGAATTGCAAAAACCAATCACAATTAACCTTTTTATAGTCCTTTTTGCAAAATTAATTTCATAATCCAATATCCTCTATCGCGTCTTCTTGTATTTTCTTTTGTTTAACCAATCTTATACCTAATCTAAAAGCAAGGTAAATTGTGGCATAAAATAAACCAGCTTTAATTACAATTTCACCCCAATTGGTAATTCTATTAAAATCAAAGCTTTTTCCATATTCAAAAAATAGGCTATTAATCATCCTTAAATGACCTATAAAACATAGAGAAGCAAATAGTATTAAGGTAATCCCGATAATCTTTTTTATTACTTTCATGGCTTGAATATCAAAATTAATTCCACTCAGGAGTAAGACAGGAAATGAGCATTCCTTTAGTAGTTGCACCAATATATCCTTGCCCTTTTAGATAATAAAAATTAAATTTTCCGTAACTTACCTCTGCCTCAATGACTAATAAATTGGTGTATTTGCAATAAGGAGTCTGCAATTCGCCTTCATAACTGATAATTTTATATTTAGCCTTGTTTGCCGTTGTCCAGGCATCTCCTTTTTTTTGTTTTTGATCGAATCTGATTATTTCTTTTTTAATGTACTGATCATATTGATAAACAACTCCATCCTCTTCCCTCATGTATAAAATGCTGGTATTTTTATCTTCCCACTCTTGTTTTATCTCGGCATACTCTTTTCCTTCAATTTGTTTTGTACCTATTTTGGTTTCCCAATAATAGGTTTTGCTCCATAGAATTTTTTTCTTGAATTCATAAGAAAGCGGAAAATAGCTTCCTGTTTTGAGTTCATCGCAAAATCGATGCCCTTCGCCTATTTGTGCATTTGAAACAATCGTAGAAAATAAAAAAAGAATAAAAATTCGCAGAAAATATTGGTTTGAAGTCATTTTATGATTTGATCTGATTTGAGTAAAGAATGTAATTTCCTACTGCTAATATAGAATTATTTCTGGCACATTTAGGACATCAATTAAAAAACAGCATCAAAATCATATAACAATCTTTTAGAATCCTATAAGACAATCCTTCTAGAAAGTAGATAATTTTACATCATAACATTTAAACCATTATATCATGAAAAAGTTATTATTAGCCGGAAAAGCCATTTTAGGAGCGGGACTTATAATTTTATTTCTTCAATCTTGTAAAAATGAAACTAAACAAGAAGATCCAAAAGAGGTCGCTGAAGATGCAAATGAAGCAAAATTTGACAGTATTGACAATAAAGAAGATGATTCTGAATTTTTGGTGGATCAGGCTGAAATCAACTTAGCTGAAATCGAAATAGGAAAACTGGCACAAAGCAAAAGTACCAATCCCGAAGTTAAAAAATTCGGAAAAATGCTGGTTGACGAACATACAAAATCTGCTTCTGAGGTAAGTGCCTTAGCGAAAGCGAAAAACTTTACATTGCCGACTTCTTTAACCGAAGATGGTCAGGAAGAGTATAAAAAATTAAATGAAAAAACAGGTTTAGATTTTGATAAAAAATTTGCTGACATGATGATTGACGGTCACGAAAAAGCAATTAAAAAGCTTGAAGATGCTGCAAAAAATGCAACTGACGACGATGTTAAGCTTTGGGCATCAACCAATATCGCAGGATTAACTGCACATTTGGAACATGCAAAACTGCTGAAACAAAATCTTGACAAAAAGTAAAATAAATTTAATTGGTTATTATTTATTTTAAGAAACCCCTTAAGAGTTGAATTGCTTAAGGGGTTTTGTTTTTTACTAATATACCAGAAATTCTAACTATTTAAAAATTCAGAAGTTTTGTAAATCATTTTTCCTTTAAAGAATACCCCTTCTCTTTTTGGAAGGCGGGCAACAGCTTCGGGAGAACAGCTTGCTTTTACCAAAATAAAATCGGCATCGTCTCCAGATACAGGCCACACGCGGGTTCCTGAATCGTTTAGCGGCAAAACCTCATCTTTAGTTGCAATATGTAAAGCACGACTTAAACTAAATTCATCTGTCCAACCATAAAGCTGTGCACATATTTTTGCTTTTTCAAGCATATCGCAGGTTCCAAAAGGTTGCCAATGATCAACAATACTGTCTGTTCCAGTCATCAGTTTTACGCCGTATTTTTTCAAAGCCGGAATGGGCATTATAGTTTTCCCAAACGGAATAGTTGAAATTACGCCAATTCCTAAATTTCCCATTTGTTCGGCAATCTTTTCCATGTCTTTTGCATCCATTCTTGCCAAAGCAAAACCATGACTGATATAGGTTTTTCCTTGAAGCTCTTTATTTTCTTCGGTTCGTTTTATGATATACTCGATTGCGGCTTTACCAGATGGAGGCGATTCGTGCAAGTGAATATCAATACCTTTTTTATTATCGAGTGCAATCTGAAACATTGTATCGAGTGACTTTTCCAAATTACCATCTACATTCGTAGGATCTAGACCTCCAATAAAATCAACTCCCATTTTAGCGGCTTCACGCAACAAAGGTTCTGATTGAGAATATAAGATTCCGTGTTGTGGAAAAGCAACGATTTCCCATCCAAAACTATCTTTATTGTTTTCTAAAGCGGTCAATAGATGCTCCAAACTTTTTAATCCGCTAACTGGATCGATATTACATTGGCATCTGGCAAAATAACTTCCTTTACTCTGCATGAGCTTGATAGCTTCTTCGGCTTTACGTTGTGAATTGGGCAACAACTGCGGAATGAGTTTTTGTTCCAGCGTAATCATATCTTTTACTGTATATCCTTTTCTTGGTGCAGCGTTCCAAGTACCACCATAATACGTTTTATCGATATGAATGTGCATATCCCGTAAACCCGGAAGCATCAAAAGTCCTTTCGCATCTATTGTTTTTAGTTTTAAATCTGATTTTCCAGAAATAATATTTTTAATTTTTCCGTTAGAAATATGCAAACTATACAAAGATGTTTTTGTTGCGATAACTTCATTTTTTTCGTTGTGTTCAAAACCGTCTTCCAATCGTACATTACTTAAAATGTAATCGCCTAAAATTTTGTCTTCTTCAACAGTAGGCAAAACTTGCGAAGCTGCATTTGCTCCAATTCCAGAAAACAATGCAGCGCCTGTTGCGGCAACTCCTAATCCTAAAAATTTCTTTCTGCTTATTAGATTTTCTTCCATATCGTAATTTTACATTTCAATTTTGCTTCAAATTAATCCTGAAGTTATTGTGATACAAAAATCGTTTACAATCTGAAAACAGAATGGTAATATTACGGATAAGGATGGTAAAATTTATAACTTTCCTTAAAATCTCCAGGAGTTTTTCCGACGTACTTTTTAAACACTTTATTGAAATAGGTATTGTCATTAAAGCCCAGCTGATAAGCTATTTCCTTTATAGATAAATCGGTACTGGTAAGAAGTCGTTTTGCTTCGAGTATGGTTCTTTCTTTTATAACATCGCTTGCAGGAGTTTTTAAATAGCGCTGCGAAAGAATATTGAGATAATTAGGCGTAATGTTTAATTTCTCTGCATAAAAATGTACTGAAGCTTCTTCATTAAAATGACGATCTATGAGAGCATTAAAGTTTTTAATGATTTTTTCTGATTTAGTTGAAGAATCATGTTCTGGAAACTGAATCAAATACTCTCTCTGCAATAATTTTAATAGCAAATGCAAATGAAGTAATGTGATTTCTTTGGCAAGCTGTTCTTTATCTGATATAATCAGTTCAATTTCATGAAGATGCTTTTTGAATTCCTGAAATCTATTTTCGGTTAGAGTTAAACAAGAAGGAACACTTTGTTCAAAATATAAAAAAGCAGTTAAACCTGAAAATACATGAATAATTTCAGGCGAAAGCATAAGCTGAAAACCTGTTGTATCTTCGTTAAGCATCCAATTATGTACTTGCCCAGGTCTTACAAAATAAACTTGATTATCGCGAACTTCATATTGTGTAAAATCAATATTATGAATTCCAGAACCTTTTTCAACAAAGAAAACCAGAAAAAAATCATGTTTATGAGGCTGTTCAAATGTATTTCGTCCCTTAACACTATGACGAAATAAAGTGATACCTAAAGTTTCTTCTCCAAGTATATTGCCAACAGATAAAACAGGAATCGAATCTTTATTCAAAGAAATTGATTTTTAGCTAAGGTACTAAGTTTTTTTTCAAAGCGCAAAGATTCTAAGATGCTGAGTAACTTAGAAGCTTAGAATCTTAGAAAAACCTTACTTCCCAGCTATCTTCTGCAGATGCTCTGGATATCTTGATCCTTCAATTTTTATTTTTGAAGCTGCAATTTCAATTTCTCTTAGGTCTTCTGCAGAAAGTTTTAAATCTATTGCAACCAGATTTTCTTCTAAACGGTGCAATTTGGTTGTTCCCGGAATTGGCACAATCCAAGGTTTTTGAGCCAAAATCCATGCAAGAGCTATTTGTGCGTTTGTTGCGCCTTTTTCAGCCGCGATTTTTGAAAGTAAATCGACCAATGCTTGATTTACTTTTCTGGCTTCTGGTGTGAAACGAGGCAAACTATTTCTAAAATCGGTGCTGTCAAACTGTGTATTTTCATCAATTTTAGCAGTTAGAAAACCTCTCCCCAACGGACTAAAAGGTACAAAACCAATTCCTAGTTCTTCTAAAACAAGAAAAATATCTTCTTCAGGAGTTCTCCACCAAAGTGAATATTCGCTTTGCAATGCAGTAACAGGCTGTACCGCATGCGCTCGGCGAATACTTTCTACACCCGCTTCTGAAAGCCCAAAATGTTTAACCTTTCCTTCCTGAATCAAATCTTTGATAGTTCCTGCAACGTCTTCCATTGGCACATTCGGATCCACACGATGCTGATAATACAAATCGATTACATCTGTATTTAGTCTTTTTAATGAACCTTCAATACTTTTACGAATCCATTCTGGACGGCTGTCTAATCCTTTTTTAGAATCGCCTTCCAAAAAACCGAATTTCGTCGCAATGACAACTTTATCACGAAACGGAGCTAAAGCTTCTCCTAAAAGTTCTTCGTTCAAAAATGGTCCGTAACATTCAGCAGTATCAAAAAAAGTAATTCCTTTTTCATAAGCCGAACGAAGCAGATTAATCATTTCGTTTTTGTCATGAGCAGGTCCGTAACCAAAACTCATTCCCATACAGCCAAGTCCCAATGCAGAGACTTCTAAGCCGCTATTTCCTAGTTTACGTGTTTGCATTTTTTTCTTTTTTAGGTACAAAGGTTCAAAGGGACAGAGATGCAAAGGTTTCTTAGTAAAAACCTCTGCAAGTTTAAATCCCTGTCACATTAAACCTAGTTTTAAATTCTTTTTTATTAGTTTGACAAAAGCTCAAAAATTTCTTAAAGAAAAGCCTCTGAACCTTTGTAACTTTGTCACTTTGAACCTATTTCAAAGACTCCATATCAATTACAAAACGATATTTGACATCGCCTTTTAACAATCTTTCATAGGCATCATTTACATCATTAACGCCAATTACTTCTACATCTGATGTAATGTTGTGTTCGGCACAGAAATCTAGCATTTCTTGAGTTTCTGCTATTCCTCCAATTAGCGAGCCAGAGAAACTTCTTCTTCCTAAAATCAAGCTGAAAGAAGTTACAGGAAGCGGATCCATCGGTGCACCAACCAACGTAAGTGTTCCATCAACTTTTAATAAATTTAAATAAGCATCGATGTTATGTTCTGCAGAAACACAGTCTAAAATAAAGTTTAAGCTTCTCGCATGCTGTGCCATTTGTGTTGCGTCTGTAGACAATACAACCTCATCTGCTCCAAGACGTTTTGCATCATCAGTTTTAGATAATGAAGTTGTAAAAACCACAACATGAGCTCCCATAGCTTTTGCTATTTTGATTCCCATGTGTCCAAGACCTCCAATCCCAACGATTCCTACTTTTTGACCAGGACCTACTTTCCAGTGTTTTAATGGCGAATAAGTGGTGATTCCGGCACATAATAATGGCGCTACAGCAGCAAGATTTAACTTATCCGAAATGTGTAGAACAAAGCTTTCGTCAACTGTAATACTTTGAGAATAACCTCCGTACGTTTGTCCTCCTAAATGTTTGTCTGGCGAATTGAATGTTTGAATGTTTCCTTCGTCGCAGAACTGTTCTTGATCATTTTTGCAATGTTCACATTCTCTGCAAGAATCAACCATGCAACCTACTCCTGCCAGATCGCCAACTTTAAAACCCTTTACATGTTCTCCGACTTTTGTAATACGACCTACAATTTCGTGTCCGGGAACAATCGGATAAATTGTTCCATGCCATTCATTTCGGGCTGTATGCAAGTCTGAGTGACAGATTCCGCAGTATAAAATTTCGATTTCAACATCGTGTGCTTGTACTGCTCTTCTTTTAATATCTAAGGTTTGTAAGGGTGCTTCGGCTGCTTCTGTACCAAAGGCTTTAATACTTTTTGTTTCCATTTTTTTATAATTTGTTTCGTTTTTTTGTTTCAGGTTTCAAGTTTCAAGTTTCAAGTTTCAGGTTTCAGGTTCAACCTCTAAGAGCGCTAAAGAGAACAAACTTAGAAACTTAGTATCTCAGAATCTTAGTAACTTAAAAGATAATACTCTCCGTCGGTTACGGGTTCCATCCAAACACCGTGGCCTTTATCCACTTCTGTAATGATGGCTACATAAGAGAATTTATCAAACGGAGTGGCACCATACCAATGTTCTACATCTGGTAAAATGGTTACTACTTCGTCTTTTTTAAGCATTCTTACTGCGCTTCCTCTTTCTTGGTAATAACCACTTCCTTCTTTCGCAATCAGCATGTGCAGACCTGCATTACTATGCCAATTACTTCTTGCGCAAGGCTCAAAAGTAACTTCCTTTACAACAGTGTTTTCCGGATGAATATCACTGGTTTGTTTTTTATAGGAAACGTCACCCGTCATATAGACATTCGGGACTTTTCCTTCTTCGATAACGGCTGAATAATTTGTTGACATAAATTTACTTATTTTTTGAGTTTGATTTTATTTTAAACTATATATTATTCATTACCAAAAAGTTAAGAATAACCCGTCATTCCTTTTTTTGTGTTTGAGGTAATGTATAAATTCACTGTTTGGTTAATTTTTCCTTCCAGTTGGTGTAAAATATTCTAAAAGCGCTACATGTCGTTTTAGAAAATAGAATTGTTAATTCATTTCAGATTTTGTCATAATGTTTCGGTTTTAGGAATTATCAGAATCAGGAAACTAAATTTTGGAAAGCTAGAAGACGCTTTATGAAGTATCGCTTAGTGTGTTAAGACTGATAAATAATTAATACTGTAATTTTCTAAGGCAAAATTAGAGCAACACTGCTTTTAGAAAATAACAATATTCAAACAAAAAATTATGAAATTGAAACAATTTACATGCGAAGTGATTTCGGAACTGTTCCTGTAAGTCTTTTAAAGTAATTATTGAAATAACTCGGATATTCAAATCCAAGTGAATAACCAATGTCTGAAATACTCCAGTCTGTATGCTGTAATAATGCTTTGGCTTCGTTTATAATTCGGTCTGTAATGTGAGCCGTTGTTGGTCTTCCTGTAACTTCTTTTACAGAACGGTTTAAATGATTAACGTGAACAGCTAGACTTTGCGCATAATCCTGCGGTGTCTTTAATGTCAAAGGCTCATTTTTGGTTTCTATCGGAAACTGTCTTTCTAATAACTCTAGGAATAAAGCGGTAATTCTGGACGAAGCATTTTTATGTTTGAAAAAATTCTCTGAAGGCTGCATCTTCATCGATTCATGAATAATCAAGTTGACATAACTACGCATTAAATCGTCTTTAAAAACATAATCCGTTTCATATTCCTGAATCATTTTCTGGAATAACGAATCTATAAAAACCTTTTGCTCAGTGTTTAAAGAAAATATCGGCGTTCCTCCAATTTTAAACAAAGGTGATTCCTGCAAGGTTTCAGAACGATCTTTTGCTTTTAGGAATTCTTCTGTAAAGACACAGGCATAACCTTCATAATTCTCCGAAAGTGTTTCCCAAGAATAGGGAATTATCGGATTACCAAAAAACAAGATGCTTCCGTCGGTTTCTATGCCGCGGTCGGCGTATTGTATAAGGCTTTTGCTGGTATTGATGCAGATTTTATAAAAGTCTCTTCGGCTATAAACGGGAACTTTACTAAAATCTCCATTTATAGGATACACTTTAAATCCCTTCATTTTTAAATCTGAAGTAAAATCGCAATTCTGAGTTTCTATCTGATTATTCATTTTGCAAAGTTATGAAAATCAAACAATATTATTTTGGTTTTTTTTTGTTTCAGGTCTCAGGTTTAACCGCAAGGAGCGCTAAGATTTACGCAAGGCTCGCAAGACTTTTTATGCGAAAGAAATAATCTCGCAAAGTCACAGAGTCGCAAAGTTTTTTTTCACGCAGATTTTGCAGATTTAGGCAGATTTGTAAAGATTTTTATTTTATAATAATTTAAATCGAAAAAATAATCTGCTTAAATCTGCAAAATCTGCGTGAAACTATTTTAAACTCAAAGTTGTCATTTTTAATCCTTTCGCGGAAGCAGATAAAACAACTTCTTTGGTATTATCTTCTTTTTGGATAATGATTTGGGCATAACCGTTAAAAAGCTTTCTTTTGCAAGGTTCTGCTGGAGTTATAACCTGAATGATTCCAGGATTGGTATTCATGACATCCCAATCTTTTATTTTTTGTAAAGGAGTTGCTGCGATATGAATTGTGTTTTTTCCTTGTTTTAAGATATTCGAATTCAGAATATATTTTTGGGCATCGTCAGTGCTGGCTTCCACTTTATTTCCATTAATAAAAACTACTGTTTCTACTCCTATTTTTTTATAAAAGAAACTTACCTTATTTGTTAATGCATTGTTCTTTAACTCAAATTCACCTTTATAAATATAAGATGGTGCTTGTTTTTTATAATCACGATCTTTAAAAGCTTCTGTCCATTCATTCTCTTCAAAATTAGATAATTGTTGCGACAAAACAGCATTGGCCATTTTCTGTTCCTTAAGATTAGCTATAGCAACAAGACTTATGTCATCAATAAACTGATCACTCTCTAACGATGTTGGATCACCATTTCCTACTCCTAAGATTTTTCCACCCTTTATAGAAAATGTGATTTCATCATTTGCTGTCGGAACATTAAGACCATTTTTGTCAGTCGCTTCAACAGTTACAACAGCAACATTTCCTTTCAAAACATTCTCTTTATCCAGCTTCAATTTAATGTTTTCTGCTTTTCCTGTTGTTCTCTGAACAGCTGTCAAAACTTTTTTGCCATTTTTATAGCCAATCGCTTCGAGAGTTCCTGGACTATATGAAACCTTCCACTCTAAATGGCTGTTGATTTCCATTTTCTTTTTTCCTAAACTTTTTTTGTTTAGAAAAAGTTCTACCTCATCGCAGTTAGAATAAGCCCAAACCGTAATTTCTTTGCCTTCCATTCCACTCCAGTTCCAATGCGGCAATAGGTGCAAAACAGGTTCTTTTCCCCACCAAGATTTGAGATAAAAGACATTGTCTTTTGGAAAACCGCAAACATCCATCATGCCAAAATACGAAGTTACCGAAGGCCAGCCATAAGGCGTTGGCTCTCCGCGATAATCAAAACCAGTCCAAATGAACATTCCGGCCAGATAAGGACGTTTCGCATAAAATTTCCAGCCTTCTTCAATACTATAAAAAGTAGGGCGAGGTTTCTTATCGTATGCACTTTGGTAATGTTTGGCGTCATCCGTAAAATAAATACCGCGAGTTGCAAATGTCGAACCTTCTTCGGTTCCCATTCCCGGCTGTTTCTTAAATTCGTTTCTATGAGCATCAATATCTCCATTTCCGAGATAATTATACCCCATAATTTCTACTACTGAAGAAATACCGCTTTTAAACCCGCTGCTGATGCCAACCGTAACGGGTCTTGTCGGATCGATAGTTTTGGCGAAATCCTGCATGACATTAGTGATTCTTTCACCAACAATATTGCCTTCAATATTCCACTCTTCATTTCCAACCGACCAGCAGAAAATACTAGGATGGTTTCGGTCTCTTTTCATCATTCGTTCCAAATCATTCAAATGATAATCGTTGATTCCCATCAAACGGGTTTCATCGATTACCAGCATTCCCAATTCATCACAGGCTTTCAATAATTCAGGCGTTGGCGGATGATGCGAACATCGATAAGCATTCGAACCCATTTCTTTCAGTTTTTTAATTCTATAATACTGAATCTCATCTGGTAACGCAGTTCCAATTCCTGCATGATCCTGATGATTATTAGTTCCTTTGAGCTTTATAGATTTTCCATTCAAAAAGAAACCTTTTTCAGAATCAAACTTAATTGTTCTGATTCCGAAAGAAGTTTTATAACTGTCAATTATTTTTCCTTCTTTTTTTATTTCAGTAATTAATTGATATAAATTCGGCAAATCAATATCCCACAAAAGCGGATTTTCGATACGCAATTTTGAACTGTAATCAATAGTTTTATAGAATTCAGGGGCTAATATATTTTCAGAAGAAATGGCAACCTGCTTATTCTGAGCATCTAAAATCTTCTGAACAACATCAATCGAACCTTTAAATTTTCCCTTATTTTTAATCGTTATAGCTGCCGTAATCGTTGCATCATTATTTATCAATTCAGAAGTAACAAACGTGCCGTTTTGATCTACATGAATTGGATTCGTTTTCTTTAAATACACATGTCTGTAGATTCCAGCACCCTCATAAAACCAGCCTTCCTCCATTGAGGCATCAGCGCGAACAACAATCGTATTTTCTCCGCCATAATTCACATAAGCCGTAACATCGTACTCAAATGCGTTATATCCGCTTTCTGTTGTTCCGAGGTAATAACCATTAAAAAATACTTTTGAATTTCTGAAAACACCATCAAATTGAATTGATATGATTTTCCCCAAATCACTTTCTGGAACATTGATTTTCTTTCTGTACCAGCCGATGCTTTTTTCAGGATAATTTTTACCTGCAGCCTTAAATCCGTGGCTAAAACTACCACTTTCACCAAAAGGCTGTTCAACCGCCCAATCATGAGGAAGATCAAGTTTTCGCCAAGCGCGGTCATCAAAATCTTTTGCAGCCGGGCCGTCGCCAAAACCTGTTTTTGTTAAATAGGAAAAATAACCCGTGGCATGTCCGAAATCTTTTTGAGTATCGTATAAATGACCAAACGAAAAACGCCAATCTTTATCAATCAAAATCAATTCTCTATCTGATTTGTTTTGAGCAAAAGACAAGTCGGACAATACAATAAAAAGCAGTAAAAAGGTTCTAGAAAATAGTATTTTCATAAAAAGCGGTTAGTCGGTTAGAATAGTATAGAAATATAAAATTAAGCTTTATAACCGTTTTAAATTAATAGTATTTTATCAAAACGTTCACAATTACTCCATTTTGCTGAGCAAAAATGAGAAGCGAAAATTTAGAATCATTCTATTGGCTATACTTTTCAAAATAATTTTCTTTTGGTGTAATTTTATATAAAAATTTAAAAAGCAGAGAGTAATTATGAGTGTTATTAAAGATGAAAAAAAGCTTCTTAGCACCATTAAACGAATCGATGAAAAAATCGATAAGAATAATGATCAAAAGATAGTTGCCTTTTTTGATTCTCTTGGATTAACAGAAAGAGAGGATGTTCCCAAGAATTTTCTGGACTGGGACACAATCCTTATTGTCGTTCCCGATCGTCACATTTCGCATGAACTAAAATACTACAAATTCTCTATATCGCGACTTTTTTTCGTAACCAATCCGTATGCTGAAAAAATTAATATTTATGATTTTGATGAATGGAAAAACGTTACGCGAAATAAAACGCAATTTCAGATTAGAGAAATGATGAAAACGAATTTTGGCGGTGTTAGAAAAGAGAACACAGAAAACGAGTAACTAAATTGCAACAAAAGCTTAAAGCCCATTTCTTTATTGAATTGGGCTTTTTTTTTGTACTTCACCAATCCAATTCTCTCTTTAAATCACTCTTTAGAACGTGATTTTAAAAATGACAAAACGCAAAAAAAAAGAGAAAGTTCACAAAGTTGCCTATTAATCAACCTTGTGAACTTTATTCTGTTTTATGAAAATATAAGATCTAACTTCTTTTGATAAGTTCTTTGACTCTGCCAAAGACAAATTTTGCCTCTTCATCTAAAACGATCATCTCAAAATCTTGAGTTCCCTCTTTAAAATGACCTTCTTTTTTAGTATCAGAATATATTTTTTCAAAAAACTGATCACGCTTTTTCAGCCATTCTACTTGTTCTTTTTTGAGTTTAGACTGCTCTTTTGAACTTATTTTTGATTTAAGATTGTTGTACGCCACATTTAGCAAACTATCTGATTGATTGTAATATTTAAGAGAACATCCTCTCATGTCAATTCCTTTATCCAAACATTTCTGGTAGTTCGACTTTAATTTATAAACGGTTTCCAATGTTTGCGAATTAGATTTCAATGAAATCAATACCAATAATACTAAAAGTGCTTTTTGAATCATAATATCATAATTTAATTTAGCGTATTTTCTTTAACAACTAAAAAATAGCTTAAAATTTCACTTGCTCCAGAAACAGATTTATTGAACTAACAACTCATTAATTTTATCTTCCAAAGCTTTTCCGTGAATGTTCTTTGCAATAATAATTCCATTTTTATCTATCAGGAAATTTAGCGGAACCGACTGCAGCTTATAATCGTTTACCACAGGAGATTTCCAGTATTTAAAATCACTAACGTTTATCCAAGGTAGTTTTCCCTTTGCAATTGCAGCAGTCCACAATGGCTTTTTTGTATCCATAGAAACACCATAAATTGATAATTTATCAGGATAAGCATTATGCAATTTCACTAATAATGGCTGTTCTTTGATGCACGGACCGCACCATGATGCCCAAAAATCGATTAAAACGAGTGAACCACGTAAAGAAGAAAGCACTACATTTTCTCCCTTTGCATCCGGAAGTTCTATTTCTGGAGCAATGTCTCCAATCTCTGAACCCACAACTTGCGCATTTGATGCAGTTATTACACAACATAAGAATCCAAAAATGAGTAAAGTTTTTTTCATAATTTAAGTTTAATTTGATAAATGGGGCTTTTTTTAAATCTCGTCTTAGCAAGACTATCTGTCATTTTGAGATTATTTCTAAAAGCAAATATAAATTTTCTTTGTGAAAACTCTAAATCACTGCAATCTTTTCTCTTCCCATCATAAAATTATCCTAAATAAATTTCGTTTAATTGGTATATCGGGAAAAGTCGATATATTTGCATCATGGAAACGATAGAAATTTTTAAAGCTTTATCCAACAAGTCCAGACTACAAATGCTGGAATGGCTAAAAGAACCCGAAATTAACTTTCCGGGCCAGCTGGAGCATGCTGGATTTGAACACGGAGTATGTGTGGGTCAGATTCAGGCCAAGGCTGGTCTAACACAATCGACAGTATCCGAATACCTGTCTATTTTGCAGCGCGCCGGTTTTATAGAAGCCAAACGTGTTGGACAATGGACCTATTATAAACGTAACGAAGGTGCCTTTGAAGCACTTAGTAAATTAATTCAATCTAATTTGTAAAATTACTATGAGTACAAACAACCTGTTTTCTGAATTTAACCTAAAATCGTTAAAACTGAAAAACCGAATCGTAATGGCGCCAATGACGCGCTCTTTTTCTCCTAACGGAGTTCCAACTGATGAAGTAGCAGCTTATTACCAAAAAAGAGCTGAAGGCGAAGTTGGATTAATTTTGTCTGAAGGAACTGTTATTGACAGAAAATCATCTTCTAATGATGCTAATGTACCTCATTTTCATGGAGATTTAGCTTTAAATGGATGGAAAAAAGTGATTGATGAAGTTCATGCTGTAAACGGAAAAATGGGACCGCAAATCTGGCATATGGGAATCATGGACAATCATCATTCTGGATGGGTTCCTCCTGTTCCATTTGAAGGTCCGTCTGGATTAAATCGTCCTGACTTTAGAAACGGAATCGCCATGTCTGAAAGAGATATTGAAGATACTATTTTGGCTTTTGGAAAAGCTGCCGCTGATGCTAAAAAACTGGGTTTTGATACTCTTGAAATTCATGGTGCACACGGTTACTTAATTGACCAATTCTTTAGAGCCGAAACAAACTTGCGTGAAGATATTTATGGCGGAAAAACACTTCCAGAACGCAATCGTTTTGCTATTGAAGTAATCAAAGAAGTTAGAAAACAGGTTGGGAATGATTTTGCTGTAATTATGCGTTTTTCTCAATTCAAACCTTCTGATTACAATTATAAACTGGCTAAAAATCCGCAGGAATTAGAAGCTTGGCTTACACCTCTTGTAGATGCCGGAGTTGATATTATACACGCTTCTCAACGCAGATTCTGGGAACCAGAGTTTGAAGGTTCTGATTTAAACTTTGCTGGATGGGCTAAAAAAGTGACGGGAGCTCCAACTATTACTGTAGGTTCTGTTGGGCTTTCTGGTGATTTCTTCGGTGCTTTTGCTGGAGAAAGTTCACAGCCAACTTCTTTAGAAGAACTAAACAGACGTTTCGAGAGAGGCGATTTTGACTTGGTTGCCGTTGGAAGACCTCTTTTATCTGATCCAAATTGGGTGGCAAAAATCAAAGCTGGAAAAACAGATCAATTGAAAGGTTTCAGCAAAGAAGCGTTAGCACAATTGGTTTTAGAATAATTTTTTTTTAAGATGCAAAGTTACAAAGGTTCAAAGGGACAAAGTTTTTTCCTCTGAACCTTTGTTGTTTGCTACAATACTCAAATCTGTGTAAATCTGCTTTAATCTGTATATATCTGCGTGAAAAAATCAATACGCAAAAGTATTTAACGCAGATTTTAAAAGGATTTCAGCAAAGAAGCTTTAAGCAGAATTGGTTTTAGAATATTTTTTTTTAAGATGCAAAGGTTCAAAGGGACAAAGTTTTTCCTTTGAACCTTTTTTATTTTTTTTTAAATTCAAATCTGTGTAAATCTGCTTTAATTTGTATATATCTGCGTGAAAAAATCGTTGCGCAAAAGTATTTCACGCAGATTTTAAAAGGATTTCAGCAGATTAAATTAGATTTTATTATTTATCTTTGCACTCGATATGAAATTCTTGAACAGCATATTACGTCTTCCATTTTTCAGCACTTATTATTATGCAATAATATCTGCTCGGATAGGCTATGCATATAATTCAACGTATTCACAACTGTAAATTAGATAGATAAATTATATAAACCTAAAAGCCCGGGCATTGCGTCCGGGCTTTTTTATTTTCAAAAAAATGGAAACAATTCAAAAACTAAAAGAAAATGCCGCCATCTTTCTTCCTGAAAATGGTTTGGAAGAAAAAATCAAACTGGCTGAAACAGAAAACAGAAAATTAATCATCAAACTAGGTTTTGATCCGACTGCTCCAGATCTGCATTTGGGACATGCAGTTGTTCTCAAAAAATTGAAACAATTTCAGGATCTTGGACATCAGATTGTGATTCTTGTTGGAAGTTTCACCGCCAGAATTGGTGATCCAACGGGGAAAAACAAAAGTCGAAAACCGCTCAGCACTCAAGAAGTACAACACAATGCTGCAACATACATTTCGCAATTATCTAAAATTATCGATGTTGAAAAAGCTCAAATTGCATTCAACTCAGAATGGCTCGACGAACTTTCTTTTGCAGAAGTGATTCAGATTATGTCGAATGTGACAGTAGCGCAACTAATGCATAGAAATGATTTCAATAAACGTTTTTCCGAAAATACACCAATTGCAATGCACGAACTGGTTTACCCAATTTTGCAAGGCTTTGATTCAGTTAAAATCAATGCCGATATCGAAATGGGCGGTACAGACCAATTATTCAATTGTACAATGGGAAGACAATTGCAGGAAAATTTCAAAATGCCAGCACAGATTGTAATGTGTATGCCTTTATTGAAAGGCTTGGATGGAAAAGAAAAAATGAGCAAATCGCTTCACAACACAATCGGATTGATTGATGAGCCAAATGAAATGTTCGGTAAAACGATGTCGATTCCCGATAATCTTATTCTAGAATTTATAGACTTAACAACTGATTTTTCATTCGAAGAAAAACAAGAAATCAAAAAAAGGCTCGAAAATGAAAACCCGATGAACATCAAAAAAATGATTGCTAAAAATATCATCACGCAATACCATGATGCAAACAAAGCAGATGAAGCAGAAAATTTCTTCATCAATCAATTTCAAAACAAAAAATTAGAAGCAAAGACATTTGTTCCGATTTTGATTTCATCTCTAAAAAGTGAGTCAGATGAAATTGTATTACTGGATGTTTGTACATTAATTAAAAATGACATTACAAAATCGGCTAACAGAAGATTGATTGAAAGTGGAGCAGTTCAGATAAACAATTTGAAAATTACAAATCCGTACGAATCTATTTCTTTACAAAAAGGAACGAAAATAAAAATTGGAAAGCGAAATTTTTATGAATTGATATGAAACTAAACGGAACAGCATTTCGATGCTGTTCTTTTCTTTTTAATCTTCATCATCGTCATAATTAGTATCATCAAATTCAAAAAAATCCTTCGGATTAAAGGGAATATCTGCATCCGGATCTTTATCGTGTGCAGTAACTCCTGGAGGATTAAACAATCCCCAACTGTCTTTAATATAATTCCACTGATCAAATCCTGCAACCCAATCTATAAAAAGAAGACGAAACTCTTCGATTGTATTTCGCAGCAATTCAATGTAATCTTTATCTCTGATTCCATCTTCAAAACGAAGGCTTCCAGCCTGAACATACAATTCTCTAGCCGCTTTGCGAATGATTGCAGCATTTTCCATCCTTAGATCGTATAAATCACCACCTTCTGCCCCTGCAATCTTTACAGGAATTGTCATGGAATTCTCAAGCATAAATTTAACCACAGTTTCCTGAAGATATTCATTTTCAAGTGGCACAATTTGCACGAGTCCCTGTGTCAGCTGAAAAATCTGTTCTGCCTTGATGTATATCGGCATTTTGTGGGTTTCATCAATCGGTGACATTTCTTATGTATTTTAGAATCAAATCTAATTAAAAAAGGGATAAAACAAAAATGTTTCATCCCCTTCTGCATTTGTAACTAACAAAAAATTACAAACTCTAAAAAAAAATTATACTGCTTTTTTCTTCTGAAATTTATTCTGAAGCCAATTGCGAACTGGTTCATCATATAATTTCAAACACAAATAAGCAAGCAGAATACTTGTAAACAGAAGAGCAATTCCTAGCGGATAGCCTTGCTTCAATGAAATTTTATTGTCTACCACCCATGCCGTGTACCAATAAATCAGCGGATAATGGGTAATGTAAATTGGATATGAAATGTCTCCCAAAAGCTTGCATATCTTTTTCGAAAATTCGCTTTTAATCTGCCCGCCAGCGCCAATTGCTACAATAAGTGGAAACACCAAAATAATACAGAATGATTCGTATAAACCATTAATCCAAAGACTGTTTTCATCTCCAAATCTTGGCAACGCTAAAACAATGGTGATTAAAATACTGCAAATCCAGAAAGCATTTTTTACATGAATCAACTTTCCTAAACGACATAATAAAACTCCAGCAAAAAATGGATACAATAATCTTGTAAAGCCAATATTCATTTGTTCCAAATTCAAAGACCAACCGCCAATTACATCTCCTTTAGGCCCAAAAATGGTATAATTAATTAACAGTCCGGCAAATATCACCACAAAAACAGCTAATACTTTATTCGAAAACCTGCGGAAAAACAAGGCGTACAAAATGTTTGCAATATATTCGAAGAAAAGTGACCATGCCGGACCATCTAAAGGATGCATTTCTCCCCAACCTCTAATTTCCATTGAAGGGGGAATCGGCAATAGCGTAAAACCAATGATCATGGTTAAAATGACTTTCCATACTTCCATTCCTGCAATCCTCGGAAACAATATATCTGATGCCTGAAAATAATAAAATAGAGCACCAATGATCATTCCCATTATTACCATTGGTTGCAAACGGATTAAACGTCGTTTGTAGAATTCCCATTGTGTCATATTTCCCCAACGGTCATCATAGGCATACGCTACAACAAATCCTGATAAGAGAAAAAAGAAATCTACTGCCAGATATCCGTGATTGATGATTTGTACAAAACGGTTTCCGCCTCCGTGTGCTTCAAAAATGTGAAAAGCCACGACTAAAATAGCCGCTACGCCACGCAGGCCGTCTAAAATTTCGTAATGTTTTTTTGGTGTAATATCAGATGAAATTGAATTCATTTATATTTAGTTTTGGTTAAGTTTTTTAGTTAGTAATTATTTTGGAATTTAAAAATTGAAATTTAACTTCCCTATTGATGATTCTTAAGCCACTCAAGCCTTCTTTGATCCGGCAGGTGCTTTACGGTGAAGTTTTCAAATTTCGCTTCAAAACCTTTTCCGTCAGGCGAAGCAGCCATTAAACCAACCATTACCGGTTTATTATCTTCTAAAGGCGCGTTTCTAGTCATAATGTAGCTTTTATCATCTAAAGAATAAAATACCTCAACAGCATCTAATCTTCTCACAACTTTTATCCAAATAAACGGTGGTGCTTTTTCTAAAGTTGTCACGCTCCAATCACTTTTATCGTGGGTAACCACTGTGCTTACATTGAATTTTCCGTCAACAAACTCCACTCCAGTTTTAATATAGTTTCTTTCATCAATACGAATCATGAGCCCCATTTGGTCAAAACGAGCTATGTAATTTCCGGTCAATTTTACTTTTGCTTCAAACTCGCCTCCATAATTGGCATAATAAAATGGCGCGTCGTCTACTGTAAAACCGTAATGCGAAATTCGCCAGTAATCACTGTTGGCAGTCACATTCATAATCAGAGCATTGTTTTTAATCTCCCATTTTTCCGGCTCGTTAAACCATTGCATTTTATTTAAGCTTTGCGCTGAAAGGTTTTGGATCAAAAATAAAGCAAAAACTGCAAGTGTAATTTTTTTCATGTCATTTTTATTTTTTTAACCATTAAGATAGTAAGAAAATTAAGCTAGACTTTAATATTACTGTTTATATTTAAGAAAATAAAGCGCTCCTTTATGTTTCTTAATTTCTTAATGGTAAATTAATCTGCAAAAAGCTATTTTTATGTTTCTTAATGTCTTAATGGTAAAATTAAAACTAAAGCAAAGCTGCAAATTTTTTACACTTGCAGCTTTACAACCAACCAAATTTAGAAATAATGAAATTATTGAAGTGAGAATCCCACTTTAGATTTTATATCTGTAGAAGATGCTCCGATAACTGCTTCAAAAGCTCCCAGTTCGGCAACCCAGTCGTGTTTTTTATCGTCGAAGAAACTTAAAGCCGTTTTATCGATTGTAAACGTAACTGTTTTTTCTTCTCCAGCTTTAAGAGCCACTTTTTCAAAACCTTTTAATTCTTTTATCGGACGAGGCAACGAAGATTTTAAATCGCTGATATAAAGTTGAACTACTTCTGATCCGTCACGGCTTCCTGTATTTTTTACTGAAACAGAGAACGTAATTTTATCTCCAGCGCTCATTTGTTTCTTATCAGCTGTTACTTTTCCGTAAGCAAAAGTAGTATAGCTTAATCCGTGACCGAAAGAGAACAATGGCTTGATTTTGTTTTTGTCTGCCCAACGGTATCCAACAAAAATTCCTTCGTTGTATTTTACATCATCACCGCCTGGAAATTCTCCTAAAGCGTGAGCTCCATTATCGGCTAATTTTACAGGGAAAGTAAAAGAAAGTTTTCCTGACGGATTTACATCACCTACTAAAACATTTGCTAAAGCATTTCCTGCTTCAGTTCCTAAGAACCATCCTTGGATCACTCCTGGAACTTCTTTAATCCAAGGCATTGCAACTGCATTTCCAGAAATATTTACAAAAACAATGTTTTTATTTACTTTCGCCAATTCGCTGATTAATTTATCTTGACCGTAAGGTAATTCTAAATGTTTACGGTCATGTCCTTCGTCATCCTGATTTTCACTTTTGTTCAAGCCTCCAATAAAAAGAACAATATCCGCATCTTTAGCAATTTTTAAAGCTTCTGCCGTTAATTCAGCTTGCGGACGTTTTTCTTCCAAACTCACTTTGGCTACTACTCCATTATAATTACTCGTCGGATCTCCTACATAACCTCTTGCATATACAATCTCGGCTTGATTTCCGATTCTCTTCTTCAATCCTTCAAGAGGCGTAATTTCGTATCTTGCTTTCAGAGAAGAACTTCCTCCTCCAACAGTCATCATTTTAATTGCATTTTCTCCAATTACAGCAATCTTTTTAGTTTTAGAAAGATTGATTGGCAGAATATTGTTGTTGTTTTGCAATAGCACAATTCCCTCTTCGGCAATTTTACGACCTGCATCAGCGTGTTCTTGAGTTCCAAAAGAACCAAAAGGACGATTTCTGTCCATTGTAGTCAAGAAAGATAAACGAAGAATACGGCGTACTTTTTCGTCCAATTCTTTTGTTCCAATTTCGCCCTTTCTGATCATTTCAGAATATGGTTTTGCTAAATAATAATTGTCATACGCATTGCTTGTTCCCCAAGAAAGGCCGTTTGTCCAAGAGCCAAATTCCATATCCAATCCATTGTGGATTGCTTGTTTGGTATCGTTTACACCGCCCCAATCTGAAACTACAACTCCTTTGAAACCCCATTCTCCGCGAAGAATATCGTTTAACAAATATTCGTTGTGGCAGCATTGCTGTCCTTTGTATTTATTGTATGAACCCATAATCGACCAAACATCACCTTCCTGAACCGCCGCTTTAAAAGCTGGAAGATAAATTTCGTACAATGCACGATCGTCTACGATTACGTTTACAGAATTACGATTTGTTTCCTGATTATTTAATGCAAAATGTTTTACACAGGCTGCAACTCCATTTGCTTGTACGCCTTTAATGTAAGGAACAACCATTTTTGAAGCCAAGAACGGATCTTCTCCCATATACTCGAAATTACGCCCGTTTAATGGACTTCTATATATGTTAACTCCTGGGCCTAATAGTACATTTTTATTACGGTAACGCGCTTCTTCTCCGATAGATTTACCATATAATGAAGACAATTCTTTATTCCATGTTGAAGAAAGTGCGGTCAAAGCCGGAAATGCAATACAAGAGTCGTTTGTCCATCCTGCTTGATCCCACTCGTCCCATTTTACTTCGGTACGAATTCCGTGAGGCCCATCGGTCATCCAGTTTTCTGGAATTCCCAGACGTTTTACACCAGGTGAACTAAATTTAGACTGCGCATGAATCATGGCAATTTTCTCCTCGGTTGTCATTCGCTTCAGCGCATCTTCTACACGCTCATTAATTGGCTTTTTATCATCAAGATAAACCGGAACTTTATTTTGTGCATTCAATCCGAATGAACTCAATAAAACTAAAACAACGATTGTTTTAACGTTTTTAAACATAACTATTGTAATTTATTTAAGCTTTAAATATGTAAAAAAGTACTAGTGGTCATTTGTACCTTTATCATAATGTAAAACTAAAACGTTATCGGACACGTTACATTTTTAAACGCAAAAAAGTAGTAATTTAAAAAATCAAAACATTGATTTTCAATTTAATAAATAAAAAAAAGTACTAAAAAAAGTAGTGCTTTTAAAATTTTATTTAAGTTTTCAATACCATTAAGCCTATTTTCATGACTCTTTCTTCGAAATCATTTCGCGAAACAGCAGCCTTATTCCTTCCTCTTGTCCGATAATTGTAAATGGTGCTTAAAGAATAACGAAGAAATGCCGCTATCTTGACACTGTCAGTAATTCCGAGTCTGATTAAAGCAAAAATTCGAAGTTCCGTATTGAGCAATTCTCCTTGTTTTAAAACTATCTGTTCTTCTGGAATCAAAAGGGCATTAAAGTCTTTCACGAAAGTCGGATAAAGATTCAAAAAGATAATATCGAAGTTTTTGTAAAGTTCTTCAAGTTCGTTATCTACCAAAGTCGTTGACTTTAAGATTTTATAAATCTCATCAAACTGTTTGGCCGTTGCTTTTTTATTCAAAACAATACGATAGTTCTCCAGTTTGTTAATATATGTTGAACAAAGACTGAAAAAATGCGCAATGTATTCTTCCTTAACATGATTAGATTCAGACAATTGTGAGTTGGTTTCCTGAAGCTGTTCGTTGGTTTCGGTAATGTCTTTGTTTAATTCTGCTAATTTCTGACTGGTTTCGTACAATTCCGTACGAATTCGCGAAACCTTTTTCATTTGTTTGTAAACGTAGATTACGGCAGCAACCAAAAAAACAGACAGCAAACTGATGCATAATAAATAAAGCTGTAATTCGGTTTTGCGTTTTGCTTCTTTTTCGAGATAAACTGTGTTGATGATCGAATATACTTCTGACATTAATAAGGTTCGAAACTGTACATTGCAATACAAAGCATCTTCAATCGCCGACTGCGTCAATTTATAAGCCATATCGACATCGCCAATTTCGTAAAAAACCAAAGCGAGTTCCTGAAGAGAAGCATTGTCTTTATTAGCATTTTTAAGATCTGATGTAGCAGAAAGCGCATAATATCTCTTTCTAAGTTCGAGATTATTAGTCGATTCATAAATTTTACCGAGCAAATACGTAATCATCGCATACTGCGGATTATCGTCTTTTGTAACTGCCAATAAATCTTGTAACTGCTTCTGCGTGTTATTATATTTTTTATGAAAGATATCCTGCTGAATGCGGTTTATCTTATAATCAAATGATTTCGGATTCAGAATTACAAGCAGAGAATCTCTGTATTTTATGATTTGTTGGCGGTATTCTTCATTATAACTATTCGCCGCATAATGTTCGAAAAATTCTCGATAGGATACATAATATGTAGGCAATAAATCTGTAGAAAGCCTTTTTTTATTGATGCTTTTCAGAATGGCTTCTGATTCTCGGTATTTTCCTGAAGAGGAAAAAAGTGTTACCAATTGAAGCTGCGCCAAATTAAAAAGATTTTTATTCTGAAGCTGTTCGGCTATTTTGATGTTCTTTTTTACATATCGAATTGCCGAATCAGAATTGAATTTCTGATATTCTAAGTATAGCGTTTTATTGTAATTATATTCCTGTTCTGCTGTCAGATTTTCAGATTTTATTTTTTTGAAGTTTAAAATCCGTTCTTCTTTAAGCCTGACGTAATGTTGTTTGTTTTTAATCGCATTGTTTAATTTCGTCAAAATAACATCCTCGCTATCCAATGCAAAAGCCGGAGAGCTGAACAAAACTGCTAATACAAACAATAAATATTTTTTCAATCTAAGAGTATAAAAAGAGTCACAAATATAGTAAAGTACGAATACATGTAGTGTTCGTCGAATAAAACCAAAACTTTTTAGCCAATATTTTTAAAACATATAAGTGATATAGGAAATTTTAAGTTTTGGATTTGTGTAAGCTAATTACCAAGCTTAAGTTTTAAATGAACTTATATCACTTATATGGTTTATAAAAAAAGTTAAACTGCAATAGGCGCTGCTAGACAGCTTTCTGGAATATCAAAAGCATCTACAAGTGCGACCGCATCTGGGCGAATATCCCAACACAACTGGTTGACCATTTTTCGAATCGCTTTTGTTTTTACGGCTTCCATATAACCATCTTCCAAATACCATGCTTTATTTTTTTCTAACTGTGAAAGCGCAAACAACTGATAAAGTTTGGTTAAGATTTGTTTTGAATTTTCATCCTCAATCACTTTCAAAGCTTCCTGAAACTGCTCTAAAACAATACGCTCCAAATAAGCTTGGGCAACATCAATCATTTGATGCTGTACGACATTGAAAGCATCATAAGCCTCTAAACCGCCATCAACCAATTTCTTGATACGTCTCGCTGCAGAAGCCAATATTGTTTTTTCTCTATGCACGAATGCCTGCAAATGAAATTCGACATCCAGCAAATGTTCGTCTTCTGTTCTTCTGGTTGCGATTGGATTTTTTTCCGCAAGAGCCGTTTTGGCATTTTCATATACATAATTGATGATGCCTAAAGAGCCCATTTCTCCAAACGATTTTCTGAATTCAGACAAACGATTTTTAGCTACCAATTGCATTAATACCGTATTATCTCCTTCAAATGTGGTATAAATTTCGGTATCATTTTTCAAGGCATCAATACGGTTTTCAGACAAATAACCTTTTCCGCCACAAGCTTCACGGCATTCCTGCAAAATATCTCTTGTGCTCCAGGTCGAGTACGATTTCATTCCGGCTGCCAAAGCTTCGATTTCTTGCATTTCGGCTTCGGTTCTACCCAAAAACCTTTTAGTTAAATATTGAAGAGCAAAATGTACCGCATAGGTTTTCGCCAAATGAGGCAACAATCTGCGCTGGTGCATTCTATAATTTAAAATCGGCACTTCTGATCCGCCTTCTGGTCCGAATTGCCTTCTTTGATCACTGTAGCGAATGGCAATTGTCAATCCTGATTTAGCTGCAGCTAATGCCGAACGCGGAATTCCGATTCTACCTCCCACCAAAGTTCCTAACATAGTAAAAAATCGTCTGTTATCACTCGGAATCGGACTTTCGAATTCCCCTTTATCATTAACAGAAGCAAAGCGATCTAGCATATTTTCTTTCGGAATCACAACATTATCAAAACTGATAGTTCCGTTATCAACACCGTTTAATCCCATTTTATGACCACAATCGCCGATTGTAACTCCATTTACAATATTTCCGTTTGAATCTCGTAATGGAACCACAAAAGCATTTACGCCATAATCATGATTGTCAATAATTAATTTAGCAAAAACAGTCGCCATTTGTCCGTGAACCGCCGCATTTCCGATATATTCTTTCTGGGCATTTTTATAAGGCGTATGAATAGTAAAAGTCTTATCATTATGATTGTACGTTGCCGTAGTTTCCAAACCTTTTACGTTTGATCCGTGATGCGTTTCGGTCATCGCAAAACAACCCGGAAGCTTTAACGAGCCAATATCTTTTAAATATTTAGCATAATGTTTTTCTGTTCCTAAAGATTGTACACTCATTCCCCAAAGTCCGAATTGCACACCGAATTTTATCACTAAACTCAAATCGTGATAACTCAACGTTTCCATAATCGCAAAATAATCGGCTATGTTTTCTCCTCCACCATATTGTTTTGGATACGCCATATTTCCTAAATTTTCATCGGCAAGGATTTTGCACCATTTGTAAACCGTTTGGCGAAAAACATTAATATCGGTAGACGTCTCATAAGCAAATTCAGGTCTTGAAATGACTGATTTTACTTTTTTTATGATTGGTGCTTCTTTGCCATCCAGAAATTCGGTAATTTTTTTTATGTCAAAATTTTCAGATGTCTGAGAATTTGACGTAAAAGAACCGTCTTTTGTTTTGAAATTCTGCAAAGCTTCCTCACCTAAGATTCCAAGATCGTTTTCAAGTTTTTTAAAATCAGATTCTATTGGCGTTAAATCTAAATCATTTCCTGATAGCGCTTTTGCGATATCAAAAATCGATTTTATTGATGATTTATCCAGAATGCTTTTTTCGATATCTGTTTTCCATTGTGTGAGTTCATTTCGCGAAGGCGGGTTTGAAATATCAACTTTTGAAAGAAGAAATTCTTTTTCGTCTGAAGACAGCGCTGCAAGTGAATTTATGAATTCTTTTAAAGTCGAAAATTCTTTCTGAGTCAAAAGATCATCAGACCACACTAAGTAAAATAATGGAATAAAAGCTTGTAGTTTATTGTTTTTCATAGGAATATATTAAGATTCGGTTTGTATTCTTTTTTTAGCCACAGATTTCACAGATTAAAATGATTTTTTTTTCGCCACGAATTCCACTAATTCTCACAAATTTTAATTTCTATTCTTTAAAAAAAGGAATTCGTGGAATTCGTGGCAACAATTTTTAACACAAAGAATGTAATCATTTTAATCTGTGAAATCTGTGGCAAAACATTTTTTTCAGTTTATCGCATAAAAAAACAGGAATGAAAAATAATCATTCCTGTTTTAAAACCCTGTTAAGATTCTCGTAATTTTACATTTTAAACCAATAAAAAATATAAGATTATGTCTGGCGAGAATCTTTAGACGACAGGATATATTTTTGCTTTATGGCAAAAAGATGATGTGAATTAAAAACTAACACTGCAGCGAATATAATTCCGTATGCTGTAATTTGTAAAGGTGTAATATTCTCTTTAAAAACAAAGGCTGCTAATCCAAATGCAATCATCGGATTGATGTTTAATAACATACCAACTGTTGAAGAATTGATTCCGGAAAGCGCGTACAAATTCAGGAAAAGTGGTACAATTGTAAATAAGATTGCGATTGTTTCGATACAGAGATAGAACTTTAATTCTGTTGGAACCGGTCCTCCATAACTTGGATAAAATGGTACTAAAAACAATGCAGCCAATGTTATATGAAAAGTCAAAACGATAAACTTGTCAAAACCTTTATTGGCACGCTGGCTTACTAAATAAGCAGCGTATGTTAAACCAATAACGATACTGAACGCCATATCCAAAATATCAGTATAAGAAAGCAACAAACAGCCCGAAATACTCAAACCAACCGAAATCCATTGTGATTTAAGCAGTTTTTCTTTTAATATAAAATAAGCCAGCAGCGTCGTTAAAATTGGGCAAACTAAGTAAGCCAAGGAAGCCGCTTTGATACTTACATGGTTCATAGCATAAATAAACGTGAACCAGTTTGCCATCAAAAAAGCACTTCCACCAATATTCAAAAGAATTGATTTTCTTTTTTCTGATTTTGGCATGGCTTTAAAGACTTCTACGGTCTCTTTTATTTTTTTTCTTTTGAATAGAAAAGCAATCAAAAGCATTAAAATACTGCAACTGAAAACCCGGAAAAACAAGATATCCAATGAAGGATACTCGTGAATTGGCCTTAAAACCAAACTGAAAAGTCCCCATGTTACAAAAGCAATTATTGCAGCTATATAATACTTTGTTGTTTTCACAAAATTTGTTTTTTGAATTTGTTTTCTTTGATCAAGCAAATTTCTTAAAAATAAAACAGCAATACAGATACAGTTTTTGTAAATTGCAGCATAACAGTTTTTTTTTTATGAAAAATTCCAGCTACTTATACCTTCAATTTGCTGACCGAATCGAGAAACAGATAAAATCTGGACTTTTAAATGTAGGCGACAAACTGCCTTCAATTCGCGAAGTCTGCGCCGAAACGGGTTACAGCATGAGTACAGTCAGCAAAGCATATTATGAAGTTGAAAGCCGTTCTTTGATTGAATCAAGACCGCAATCAGGTTATTATGTAAGTAATATTTCGGCACGTATTATTCCCGAACCATCAGCGAGCAACCCTGTTTTAACTGTCAAAAATATCGAGCGTGAAGACTTAATTGATTTGGTTTATGGCGATATGCGTAAAAAAGACCTTACGATGCTTTCGCTTGGTTTCCCTTCAAATGAATTGCTTCCTATCGCCAAACTAAACAAGGGAATGGTTCAGGCTATGCGCCAATTACCAAACAGTGGCACTAGTTATGAGGAAATTCAGGGAAACAGCAATTTACGAAAAGAGATTGCGCGCTGGTCGTTTACATGGGGCGGTTCTCTGACTGAGGAAGATATCATTACAACACCGGGCTGTATTTCTGCGATTTCAGATTGTTTACTAACCTTGACAAAACCAGGAGATACAATTATTACTGAAAGTCCTGTGTATTTTGGCATTTTGCAACTCGCCAGATCTTTGGGTTTGTATGTAATGGAACTTCCGACCAATATGACGACAGGAATTGAGCTCGAAGCAGTTAAAAAAACGCTTTCAAGCAAAAAAGTAAAAGCTTGTGTCTTGATGAGCAACTTTAGCAATCCGTCTGGAAGTATGATGCCGAACGAACATAAAAAAGAAATTGTCAAAATGATGGAGTTTTATAACATACCACTCATTGAAGATGATATTCACGGAGACCTCTATTTTGGCACAAGTCGCCCAACAAATTGCAAAACGTATGACGAAAGCGGCATTGTGCTCTGCTGCAGTTCAGTTTCCAAAACTTTAGCCCCCGGCTATCGTGTAGGCTGGGTTCTGCCAGGAAAATTTAAAAAAGAGGTTTTACGAACCAAACTATATCATACCATCTCCTCGCCTACAATTACTCATGAAGTTGTTGGCGATTTTCTAAAAAACGGTCGTTACGAAAATCATCTTCGCAAAATACGACAGATTTTAAACCACAACTGCAATAATTATATTAATACGGTATTAGAATCTTTTCCAGCGGGCACAAAAGTAAGCCAACCACAAGGCGGATTTTTTCTGTGGGTAGAGCTTGATAAAAATATCGATACGGCATCATTTTATCATTTGGCGCTTAAACACAATATCAGCATTGCTCCTGGAAGGATTTTTTCTTTTCAGAACCAGTTTTCCAACTGTATGCGTTTGAGTTTTGGACTTCCGTGGTCAACCGAATTGAGACAATCCATACAGACATTAGGAAATCTGCTTAAAAAATATTCGTAGTAAATCACAAAAAAATGCCAGACAGCATCACTAATTAAAACGCTGCCTGGCGACAATTGAGAAACCAAGTCAATTATTGTTACAAAACGTAGTAAGCATCGCTTTCTACCTTTTTAGCATCATCTTTTAATTCAAACTCTTTCAAAATATCAAACTCGCTTTGATATTCATTAAGCATTTGTTTTATGTTTTTTTCGATTGTATTGGCAATCGCGGTTACAGGTGTATCTGTTGGCCTGTTCTCAAACGGATCCTGCAGATGAATTGCCATTCTTTCTATTAAAAAGAAAGCTGCACCTATAGCAGTAATCAACGGAATCGCAAACCAGCTCAAGACACTTGTAAGTCCGAAAGGCAATAACAGAATAAACAAGCACAATGTCAATCTGATGTACATACTGTACGTTGTCGGGAAAATAGTATTCTTGATTCGCTCGCATTTTCCCATTTCATCGCATAATCGCGATAATGTATTATCAATCTCAACCTGTTGGTAAACATTGATTTTCTTATCGTTTTTAGCATTTCGCAAATCTCTAGCATGCAACATTAAAATCGCATTTGGAACATTCTGATGGTTTTTGATGTATTTAATTTCTTCTTCGCTCATCAATCCGTGAATCGGTTTTACAGCATCTTTATTTCGAAGCGACTGTCCTAAACTATAACACCAGGCAATCTGTCTTTTTGCAAAATTCTCTTTGAATTCGCTTGCTTCTACAGAAAAATCAGGATCTTCATAAAAAGTCAGCACTTGGCGGATCAAAGTTCTCGAGTCGTTTACAACTGCTCCCCATACAATTCGGGCTTCCCACCATCTGTCATAAGCCTGATTTGATTTAAAGGCTAACAAAAGCGAAATAATGGTTCCGATCATGGTCGGAATTGCAATAGGAATATCTACTGGAAGCGTTACAAAATAGTGATGAAAAATTTCAAACGCTACTACATAAGCCATTACAAGGGCAATTTCTATCTTAATTTTCCCGAGAACGTACTTCATTGGTATTCTTTTCTTTAACAGCATACTTTTCGGTTTTAAATTAAATTACACTCACTTTTAAACTGTTTTTTAAACCAGCTCTTCGTATAATGAAAGCACCGGAAGTCCCAGTTTTTCATTAATATTTTCCTTTTTTACTTTTTTAAATTTGATTTTTTCTCCTTTACGGGTTTCTACCAGCACATCAATATTGTGTTTTGAAATAGCTTCAGATAAAAATGGTTCTGCATTTTCGAAATTATCTTCAAAACTTGCCGTCTGGCTAACAATCTCGAATGAAAAGTTTTCGCTCAAAAATTGCTGCACATCTTTTACATGAATATTTACTTCAGCGTTTTCTATATAAAGTGCTTTTTTGAAAACATCTTTATTGCTTTCTGTACCCAAATGAAGAATCGGACATTTTTGATTGCCAGCAAGCTGCACTAAATATTGATGGATTTTTTTTGTTTCCTGTTTATAAGAATGTGTCAGGATAACGAGTTTTATAGAGAAAACCTCGATAATACGTTTGAAAATCGGTGCTGAAAGTCCATACTGATTGTGAACTTTAAGCTTGCAGTTCGGAGTATGATCAATAATATAACGACACGTTTCTAAGACTTCTTCCTGGCTTTTGGTAAGACTGGATCTCATTTCTCTTAAAAAACTTGAAGAAGAAAATGTATCCGGCGCTTCAGAAACTAATACTAAGATAATTTCTGAATCAGTATTTTTAGACTGACTTACCGCAGATTTAACAGCAGAAATAGTATCGTCTTTTAAAGTCGTAGGTATAAGGAAATTTTTCATAAGTATAACCGTTTAGTTTATACCTACAAAATAACTTCGGGCAGATTAGATGCTTCTTAATCTAAAATTAGAATTTTCTAAGATTAAACATTAGAATTTTTAATCTTTGTTTTTTTGAAGATGATTGTAACGATTGTACCTTTGTTCTGTTCTGACTGAACCTGCATTTCTCCTTCATGCATTCGGATTATTTTGGATGCCAACGGAAGTCCCAAACCGTAACCTATATATCTGGTTGCAATTTTCCCTCTAAAAAACGGCTCATAAAGATGCGGAATATCCTCAGGCGGAATTCCGATTCCAATATCATTAATCGAAATTTTAATCATTTCGTTATTGGCTGATAAAGTTACAAAAACCTCATTATTATCCGAATATTTTACTCCGTTTGTAATAATGTTGTTGATTGCAAGTTCCAAAAGTGGTTTATTGCATGGCAACAACAATAAATTGGAATCTTTTGGTGCAAAATTAAGTTTGATGCTCACCCTGTTGTCTGGATAAATTTTATCCAAATCAGATTTTACATCCATCAGCAATTCGTCGATACGAGCAATATCAGAAACCTGTTTTTTACCGTCGTAACCCGTCTGCGTAAGTTTGAGCAAACTTTCAGTCAAATTTCCTAATCTAGAAGCTTGACTATAGATATTTTCAAGCGATTCGACATATTCAGAAACTGCACGCTCTTTTAAAAGCATAATTTCGGCCTCAGCAATAATGGTTGTGATGGGTGTTTTTAATTCGTGTGAAGCATTATTGATAAAATTGGCCTGAATCTCAAAAGAAGTTTCCAGCCTGTCAAGCATATTATTGAAAGTATTCGTTAAATCCGAAATTTCATCAGAATTCTTAACCTCCGGCAAACGATTATGAAGATTAGAAGCACTGATTCTTTTTACTTCCTTAGTAATGCGTGCCACCGGATTGATGACTCTCTTGGCCAAAAAACGTCCTAAAAGGAAAGCAAGAATCACAAATCCGATACCGCCAAAAACCATGATTTTGACAATATAAACGGTCGTATCGGTTCCTTTTCTATCTCTTGCGCCAACAATTACAATGTATTTCTGCTTGTTTTCTTCAAAAATCTGTCCTAAATAATATTTATTGTCTCGTTCAAAATAATCGCTTCCGGTACTTAAAATAGTAGTGTAGAATTCATTCGGAAGATCTAAGTTGATATTATAATCAAAACTGTTATGGCTGTTGATTTTTAATACATATTCTTCTTCTTCGATTAATTCTTCAAGACCGTTTTTCTTAAGATTCTTGTAGTATTTTATTTTTTGAGGATCATTCTGAAAATGGATTGAAGCCACAATTTTTGACCTGTCATCTAAACGTTTTAAAAAGTGGTATCTATTGTTTTCCCTGAAAAGAAAAAAAACAATAATACACAACAATGACGTGCTAAAGGTAGACAGTGCAACATAATTGAAAGTAATCTTTTTTCTAATATCCATTTTACGGTTTTATAACATAACCCAATCCTTTCATGGTATGAATAAGTTTGGATCCAAAAGGCTTATCGATTTTTCTTCTTAAATAGGTAATATAGACATCAACAACATTGGTATTCATATCAAAATTGATGTCCCATACGTTGTCCAAAATTTGGTCACGGGAAACAATTCTGCCGGTATTTTTTGCCAAATAATACAGTAACTTAAACTCTTTTGCGGTAAGAATAATGTTTTCTCCTCTTCTTTTTACTGTTTTGGCGCGACCGTTTATCTCTAAATCAGAAATTGTAATAGTATCGATTTTTTCTGTTTCCTGATTCGATCTTCTGTACAATGCATTGACGCGTGCGTCCAGTTCTCCAAATTTAAAAGGCTTAACAAGGTAATCATCAGCTCCAGAATTAAGTCCAGTAACGATGTTTTCTGAAGTTCCCAAAGCAGTTAAAAGCAGAATCGGTACAAAATTTTTAGCAGCACGCAGTCTTCTGCAAATTTCGATTCCGTTAATATCCGGAAGCATTACATCTAAAATAACAACATCAAAAGTGTAATTATGAAT
The DNA here is from genome assembly GCF_042431625.1 of Flavobacterium procerum. Taxonomy (NCBI): domain Bacteria; kingdom Pseudomonadati; phylum Bacteroidota; class Flavobacteriia; order Flavobacteriales; family Flavobacteriaceae; genus Flavobacterium; species Flavobacterium procerum. Next base: position 661,348 of record NZ_JBHLYW010000022.1, read on the forward strand.
CATTTCCAGAGCAGTCTTTCCGTCCATTGCCACACTTACTTCATTATTGTTTTCGGCAAATCCTTTACGAAGGATTGACAATAGGTTTGGTTCGTCTTCAACTATCAGTAATTTCATCTTGAGAAGTTTGTATATACAACAAAAATAATAATTGAGTTGAAAAATAGTACTTATTACGGATAGAAATTATGATTTAATTATGAACAATTAAATCAAAACATAAAAAAAGCAGACCCAATAGCCTGCATTTTGTTATTGATTTGTGTTTTAAAGCTTTTAATTCTTAATTTTTAAAATTGAATGCAGAAGACAATGCAGCTACTATTTGGTGATAAATTTTGGATGTATCAAGTTCTCCAGAGAATAAATTTCATCCCACTTTTCTTGAGTGATCAATTTTCTTTCTAAAACCGCAATCTGATGCACGCTTTTACCTGTTTTTAAAGCTTCACCCGCAATACTGGCACTTTCTTCGTAACCAATAATTGGGTTTAACTGCGTTACAATCCCGATGCTGTTCATCACCATATTGTAGCAGTGATCAATATTTGCAGTAATTCCAACAATACACTTATCAATTAGAGTCTGAATTGCATTCGAAAGATAATCCAATGATGTAAACATTGCAAAAGCAATAACAGGTTCCATAACATTCAACTGCAACTGACCTGCTTCAGCAGCCATAGTTACCGTTAAATCTTGACCAATTACATAAAAACAAGTTTGATTTACGACTTCCGGAATTACAGGATTTACTTTTCCTGGCATAATAGAAGAACCTGGCTGACGTGCCGGAAGATTGATTTCGTTAAGACCCGTTCTCGGCCCAGAACTTAACAATCTTAAGTCGTTGCAGATTTTAGAAATCTTAACCGCCGAACGTTTTAATGTTCCCATAATCTGAACGTAAGCTCCTGTATCTACGGTTGCTTCAATCAAATCTGGAGAAAGTGTCAATGGAATTCCAACTTCTTCTGCAAGGTATTTTACGCAAAGTTCAGGATAACCTTCAGGTGCATTTACTTTGGTTCCAATAGCAGTTGCGCCCATATTGATTTCTAACAATAATTCCTGTGCATTTTTTAAACGTTGGATATCTTCTCCAATTGTCGTTGCATAAGCTTTAAATTCCTGTCCTAAAGTCATCGGAACTGCATCTTGTAACTGGGTTCTTCCCATTTTCAGAACTTCCTTAAATTCTTCTCCTTTTTTAGCAAAAGCAACTTCTAAACCTGCAAAAGTTTTGATAAAACTTTCCATTTTTAAATATAAAGCAATTCTAAATGCCGACGGATAAGCGTCATTTGTAGACTGCGAACAGTTTACATGATTATTGGGATGCAAAAACTGGTATTCTCCTTTTTTATGACCTAAATATTCTAATCCGATATTAGCAATTACTTCATTAGCATTCATGTTTACAGAAGTTCCAGCCCCGCCTTGAATCAAATCGCTCACAAATTCTTGATTAAATTTCCCAGCAATTACCTGATCACTTCCATAACAGATTGCTTCTGCAATTTTGGGGTCGATAGCATTGCAATCTTTATTTGCTAAAGCCGCTGCTTTTTTTACATACCCCAAAGCTTTGATAAACAATGGCTCTTTTGAAATTGGAATTCCAGTAATATTAAAATTTTCTACCGCTCTAAAAGTCTGGATTCCGTAGTATAAATGATTTGGAATTTCTAATTCTCCTAAAAAATCATGCTCTTTTCTTGTTGGTTCCATATCGTATTAATGATGTATTTTAAACTTGAAAATAAGTGTAAAGCTACAGCATTTTAATGAATTAAAAATGTCAATGAAATCAAAATCATTTTTAATTTATCCAGATTGTTTTATGGTAAATTAGTACCTTTTCAACCAGAAATAATTATTGCAAAGAGTTGAAAAAAGATAGCGAATATTTTCTTGATAAAGAATACAGTACAATTATTTACGCCAAAGACGATCTCAATTTTAAGGACTTCGAAGGTTGCGTTTTTAATAATTGTAATTTTTCTGCCTGCACTTTTCTAGCCGTGACTTTTATTGACTGCGTTTTTAATGATTGTATTTTTAATCAAACAAAAATTAATTATGTTGCTTTGAGAACGGTTACTTTTAATCGATGCGAAATAAAAGAAGTAAATTTCGCTATGTGCGACAAATTAATTTTTGAAGTACATTTTAATGATTGTATTCTTGATTTTTCGAAGTTTTATACTTTAAAATTAAAAGGAACTCCATTTACCAATTGCAGTTTAATTGCCGTAGATTTTATGGCTGCGGATTTAACAAGCGTACTTTTTGATAATTGCGATTTATATCGTTCTGAATTCTCAAAAGCCATCGCCAACAAAGCCGATTTTAAGACAAGTTATAATTATACCATTGATCCTTCTAGAACTAAATTGAAGAAAGCTATTTTTTCTTTGAATGAAGTGAAAGGGTTATTGTTTACGCATGATATTGTTGTCAGTTAACATACAGTTTGTCATTTCGACTGAAAGGAGAAATCACACTAGAAATTCCGCACAGATAGTCTCCAATCTTTGTCGAGTTCCGCGTGTGATTTCTCCTTTCAGTCGAAATGACAAAACCACTACTTTAATATGTCTTTCCCCATTACATAATCCTCCATTAAATACCCATTTCCAATTTCTATATCAACCGTTTCTTTTATTTTGAAGCCTAATTTTTTATAGAAGTTTAAAGCCGTATTGAATCGGTTTACGTTTAATAAAAGTGCTGCCGAATTATTTTCTGAAGCCATTTTTGCAATTTCTTCAAAAACTGTTTTTCCATAACCTTTTCCTTGTGTTTCTGGCAAAAGATAGATTTTATGGATTTTGGTAATGCTTTCGTTTTTATAATTATGTTCGATTCCAATAAAGCCAATGATAGCTTCTGAATCGGAAATTAAATAAAATAATTGTTCTTTATTCTCAATTTGTTTTGAAAGTGCTTCATTAGAATAGATGAGATCTAACATATAATCTAATTGCTCTGAAGTCAAAATTTCGCCATACGTAATTGGCCAAGTTATATGAGCAATCTCTTGAATTTTAGCAATATCTTCAACAAATGCTTCGGTAATTGTAATCATATTTATTTTGTAAAAACTTGATTTTCTTGCTCGCTTACGCGGATGAAAGTCGTTCGTTTAGTCAATTCTTTTAATCTTGAGGCTCCGACATACGTACATGTACTTCTAATACCTCCTAAAATATCTAAAACAGTATGAATCACGTCTCCTTTAAAAGGAACCTGAACCGTTTTCCCCTCGCTTGCTCTGTATTCTGCAACACCACCAGCGTGTTTATCCATGGCTGTTTTCGAACTCATCCCGTAAAATTGTTTGAATTTTTCGCCATTTACTTCAATTAGCTCACCTCCGCTTTCTGTGTGTCCAGCTAGCATTCCGCCTAACATTACAAAATCGGCTCCAGCTCCAAAAGCTTTGGCAACATCACCCGGAGTTGTACAACCTCCGTCACTTATAATATGTCCGCCTAAACCGTGAGCTGCATCGGCGCATTCTATAATTGCGGATAACTGCGGATAACCTACTCCTGTTTTGATACGTGTGGTACAAACAGAACCTGGGCCAATCCCGACTTTTACAATATCAGCGCCGGCTAATAAAAGTTCTTCGGTCATTTCACCCGTAACTACATTTCCGGCAATAATTATTTTTTCAGGATATTGTTTTCTGGTTTTCTTTAGAAACTGAACAAAATGCTCTGAATAACCGTTTGCGACATCAATACAAATGAATTTCAGCAACGGATTTGCAGTTATTATTTCTCCTATTTTATCAAAATCTTCTTTGCCTGTTCCAGTGCTTACTGCAATATAATCGTATATATTTGGAGTTGCATTTTGAAGAAATGTACTCCATTCTTCTAAAGTATAATGTTTATGAATCGCAGTAAACAATTTTTCTTTTGCCAAAACCTTCGCCATTTCAAAAGTTCCAACCGTATCCATATTCGCAGCCATAATCGGAATTCCGATCCAATTTGAGGTGCTATGCAAAAACTTGAAATTTTGTTCTAAAGAAACTTCTGACCGACTTTTAAGTGTTGATCTTTTAGGTCTAAACATTACGTCTTTAAATCCCAATTTTAAGTCCATTTCTATTCTCATCGTTCGAGTTTTTGGTTACTCTCAAATATAGGAAATTTTAGATTGTAGACTTTAGATTTTAGATTATAAAAACTTAAAAAAATGAACACGGATAAAACTGATTCGCTTTCGCGAAAACGCGGATTAAACTGATTTTTTATTTTTGAAATTTCACAGAGACAAACAAAAGTTTATGCGCTGTTATTATGGAATTTGGAATTTGAAAAAATTGGAATTTGAATTTAACTATCCGTGAATCGTTTCGTTTTTCCCGTAATTGGTTATAATTGATTCTTCAAAAGCCAGCCATTCTCTCCAACGTTTTTCAACATCAATTCCCACTCCGTATTTACGAGCATAAGTAATGAAAGTCGTGTAGTGCCCTGCTTCACTTTCCATTAATTCTCTGTAAAAAACAGACAATTCTTCATCCTGAATATTCTCCGAAAGCACTTTAAAACGCTCACAGCTTCTAGCTTCAATCATAGCAGAAAAAAGAAGTCTTTCTACAAGGCCAGAAACACGGCTTCCGTCTCCGCTTCTTTTCATGTATTGGTATAATTCGTTTACGTATTCGTCTTTACGCTCACGTCCTAATTTCAATCCTCTTTTGATGATGATATTATGCACTTGTTCAAAATGATCTACTTCTTCTTTTACCAAAGCCAATAAATCCTGAACCAAATCCTGATGTTCTGGATTGTTTGTAATAATTGTAATCGCATTGGTGGCCGCTTTCTGCTCGCACCAAGCGTGATCGGTTAGAATTTCTTCTATATTTTTCTCAACAATATTTACCCATCTTGGATCAGTTGGCAACTGTAATCTTAATACGCCCATAGTTTTGTTTTTGTTTCAAGTTTGTTTTGTTTCAGGTTGTCAGGTTTCTTCTTAAAGCTAAAAAAGTTTAAAGTTTCATAATACGCTTATTTCCGCATTACAAAACTTTAAACTTGAAACCTGAAACTTGAAACTAATTAATAAGCAAAAATTGGTCTTTCGCTCATTAATTCGTTTACTTCTTCAGCAACTTCTTCGATAAGATCTTCATTTGTATGATCCGTAAGTACTTTGTCGATTAAAGCTACAATAGTTTCCATATCTTTTTCAACTAAACCACGAGTTGTGATTGCAGCTGTTCCAACGCGGATTCCAGAAGTGATAAATGGAGATTTATCGTCAAAAGGAACCATGTTTTTGTTTACAGTAATTTCAGCCTTTACCAATGCGTTTTCAGCTTCTTTACCTGAAATATTTTTATTTCTTAAGTCAATAAGCATCATGTGGTTGTCTGTTCCGCCAGAGATAATGTTATAACCTCTTTTTACGAAAGAATCAGCCATTGCATTTGCATTCTTTTGTAATTGCATTGCATATGTAAAGAATTCGTCTTTTAATGCTTCACCAAAAGCAACCGCTTTAGCAGCGATAATGTGCATTAAAGGTCCTCCTTGATTTCCAGGGAAAACAGCTAAATCTAATAAAGAAGACATCATTCTGATTTCTCCTTTTGGAGTTGTTAATCCTTGTGGATTTGGGAAATCTTTACCCATCAAGATCAAACCTCCACGTGGTCCTCTTAATGTTTTGTGTGTTGTTGTCGAAACAATATGGCAATGTGGAATTGGATCGCTTAATAATCCTTTTGCAATAAGACCTGCTGGGTGAGAGATATCAGCAAATAAAATAGCTCCAACACTGTCAGCAATTTGTCTGAAACGAGCAAAATCCATATCACGAGAATAAGCAGAAGCTCCAGCAATGATTAATTTTGGCTGTTCTTTAGTTGCAATTTCTTGAATTTTATCATAATCCAAACGACCAGTTTCAGCATCTACACCGTAAAAAACCGGACGGTACAAACGACCTGAGAAGTTTACAGGAGAACCGTGAGTCAAGTGCCCTCCGTGAGATAAATCGAAACCTAAAATAGTATCACCAGGATTTAAACAAGCATGATAAACAGCAGTGTTTGCCTGAGAACCTGAGTGTGGCTGCACGTTTGCATATTCAGCTCCAAATAATTCTTTAGCTCTGTCAATAGCAATCTGCTCGATAACATCAACTACCTCGCATCCACCATAATATCTTTTACCAGGATAACCTTCGGCATATTTGTTTGTCAAAACAGACCCAGCTGCTGCCATTACTTCATCACTTACAAAATTCTCAGAAGCAATAAGTTCAAGTCCGTGAATTTGTCTTTCTTTTTCCTCTTGGATAAGATCAAAAATTTGTTCGTCGCGTTGCATTTTTTCGTTTTTCGTTAATTTCCTGCAAAAATACAAAAAAACGTTTGCCATACAGTTAGATTATGATATATTTGACATGTATTTTTTCAACAAACAATTAACACTAACATGCCAATAACCGCCAACGATACCAGTAGAAAATCATGGTTAGAAGTACCTGAAAACAGCGACTTCCCTATTCAGAATATTCCTTTCGGCGTGTTTCTTACGAAAGAAAATGTCGTTACCGTGGGAACTAGAATTGGCGATTATGCCATAGATTTAGGGGCTTTACAGCAACTAAACTATTTTGAAGGAATAGAATTAACCGACGATATGTTTATGCAGGATACGCTGAATGATTTTATTTCTGATGGAAAAAAAACATGGCGTTTGGTCCGAAATCGCATTGCAGATATTTTTGACCAAAACAATCCACAATTAAGAGATTCAACAAAACACCGAGATATTGTTATATTTAAAATTGAAGATGTAGAAATGCAACTTCCGGTTTTAATTGGCGATTATACCGATTTTTACTCCAGTAAAGAACATGCTACCAATGTTGGGAAAATGTTTCGTGATCCAGAGAATGCTTTACTGCCAAACTGGCTTCATATTCCGGTTGGATATCACGGAAGAAGTTCTACGATTGTACCGTCTGGGATTCCTGTTCACCGACCAATGGGGCAAACGTTGCCAAATGGCCACGATACGCCCGTTTTCGGAGCTTCACGTTTAGTAGACTTTGAATTGGAGACTGCTTTTATTACAACTGATGTAAATGTAATGGGCGAAAACATCCCTACTTACGAAGCGGAAGACTATATTTTCGGAATGGTTTTACTAAATGACTGGAGCGCTCGCGATATTCAGAAATGGGAATATGTGCCTCTTGGACCGTTTTTAGCTAAAAACTTTGCTACTTCAATTTCTCCGTGGATTGTAACGATGGATGCTTTGGAACCATTTAGAACTAAAGGACCAAAACAAGATCCAGCGCCACTTCCTTATTTGCAGACAAAAGGGAAGAAAGCTTTTGATATTCATTTAGAAGTATCATTAAAACCTGAAGATCAAGAAGAGACTGTTATTTCGAAATCTAACTTTAAATATTTATATTGGTCAATGAGTCAGCAGTTAGCACATCATACTTCAAACGGATGTCGCGTAAATTCTGGCGACATGATGGGGTCTGGAACAATTTCCGGTCCAACTCCAGACAGTTTTGGCTCTATGTTGGAATTGACTTGGGGCGGTAAAAATCCGTTAAAAATGAAAGATGGAAGCGAACGTAAATTTATCGAAGATAATGATACTGTAATTATTCGTGGTTTCTGCGAAAATGCAGAAGTAAGAATTGGTTTTGGTGAAGTTGCCAGCCAATTATTACCTCCATTTATCAGACAATGAAGAGCAGATAAAGATTCTGTAGACATATAGAAATAGAAAAACCTTGGCGTTAACCAAGGTTTTTTTTATGTTTTTTTTTGCCACAGATTAAAGGGATTAAAATGATTTTTCTCATTTTATGACATGTCTTTTTGAATCTCGCAAAGTCGCAGAGTCGCAAAGTTTTTTTGCCTTCAATCTAAATTGAGGATTCGTATGTTGCAAAAAAGGCTTTAGCCAAAATCACAATTTTGACTAAAGCCCTGTATAGTGACTTTATTCCTCCCTCCATTTAAAACTGAAGGATATTTAATATAAATTTTTAAAACTTTGCGACTCTGCGACTTTGCGAGATTAAACTCAGCACAAAACTTAAAAAAACTTTGCGCCTTTGTGCCTTCGTGGCAAAAACTTAAACAGGAATCTGCTGGCTTAAGCAATGCAATGTCCCAAACCCCCAAATAAAATCAATACAGCTTATTCCGATTACTTCTCGGTCTGGGAAACATTCTGCTAAAATATTCAAAGCTACACGATCATTACTGTCGTTGAATGTTGGCACTAAAACACAATTATTTAAAATCAAGAAATTTGCATAACTAGCTGGTAATCTCAAATCTTCAAAATCTACACGTTTTGGCATTGGCAACGCCACAATAACAGGCGATTTTCCATTTTCTAATTTTGCATTCTGCAGGCGTTTCAAATTATCCTGCAAAGGTTTGTAATTTGAATCATTTTTATCTGTTTCAACTATAGTTACAATTGTATCTTCATTTACAAATCGACATAAATCGTCGATGTGACCGTGAGTATCATCACCTTCAATTCCATCACCAAGCCAGATTACGTTTGTTACGCCAAGATATTCTTTAAACACCGCTTCGTAATCTTCTTTGGTAAAACCAGCGTTACGAACTTGAATTGTTGGATGCATTAGACATTCTTCAGAAGTCAATAAAGTTCCTTTTCCGTTTACATCAATAGCACCGCCTTCTACAATTACCGGTTTTCCTTTGTACATAACTTGCGTTAACGGAACATCAATAAAATCAGCTACTTTACCTGGAACAAATTTATCTAGTTGATAATTTTTATATTTTGCCCAACCGTTAAAATTGAAATTTAAAGCTTCTCTTTTGGAACCATTTTTTACAATAATCGGCCCAGAGTCGCGCATCCAGCTTCTGTTTGTTTTATGAATGATATAAGAAATGTTTTCAAGATTTACACGAGCTCTTTCAAGCATATCGGCAACTTTTTCTTTCAGCTTTTCATCGGCTACAACCAAGAAAACAGTTTCAAAAGTGGCTACTTTTTTAATAAACTCTACAAAAGCCCATTGAACAGCTTCGTATTTTCCTGGCCAATCGTTGCCATTATGCGGAAAACACAACACAATTCCTTGTTGTTTTTCCCATTCTGCTGGAAATCTTCTATTATTTGTTGACATAAATAGGTTCTAATTTAGAAAGTGCAAAGATAAGCATTCGTTAGGATTATAAAACATTCTACTAAAATTCATACATTATTTCACAAAATTAATCTTGCAAAATTTAAGTTAAAGATTATATAATACATTCTTAATGTTTAACATCGATGCCAAAATTACTTTTGCCAAAACTAAAAACTAACAGATGAAAAAATTATCAATCTCATTATTGGCTGCTCTTTTAATAATGGCCAGCTGTAATAATGATGAAAATTCAAACAACGAACCTGAAGTTGTTGTAAACGAAAATCCAGCAACTTTTAAAGAAATCGGTTCTATTACAATTGGCGGAGAAGCTGCTGCAGAAATTTCAGCTTATTGCGAGAAAACAAAAAGATTATTTACAGTAAATAACAGCGGTGTCAACCAAATTGACGTTATCGATATTACGGATCCTACTAAACCAATGAAAATTGGTAAAATTGATTTAGCCACTTATGAAGGTGCCGCAAACAGTGTTTCTGTATTTGACGGAAAACTGGCAGTTGCTTTAGAATCTACAGCAAATAAACAAGCTAACGGTAAAGTAGTTGTTTTCAACACTTCAGATTACAGCTTAATCAAACAAGTAACTGTGGGCGCTCTACCAGACATGGTAACGTTTTCTCCTAACGGAAAATATATCATGACCGCTAACGAAGGCGAACCAAATACCGATTATTCTCTAGATCCAAACGGAACGATTTCTATTATTGAAACAAGTAATTATGCTGTAACAACTTTAGATTTTAGCTCTTTTGCAAGTCAGGCCACAACTTTAGCAAAAGACGGATTCAGAATTTCAAAATTCGCTAAGAGTTTTGCTCAGGATATCGAACCAGAATACATCACTATTTCTGATGATTCAAAAACGGCTTGGGTAACTTTACAAGAAAACAATGGTGTTGCAAAAGTTGATTTGACTTCTAAAACGATTACAGCTATTTATCCGTTAGGTCTAAAAGATTACAACACTGCCGAAAATGCGATTGACCCAAGCGACCTTGATGATAAAATTGCTTTTAACCCTTGGAAAGTAAAAGGATTATTTATGCCGGATGCAATCAGTCATTTTTCTGCTAACAATGTGCCTTATTTTGTTACTGCCAACGAAGGTGATGCCAGAGAATATAATGCTTACAGCGATATTAAGCGAATGAAAAACTTAAAACTTGATGCAACTGTTTTTCCAGACGCAGCTACTTTAAAATTGGATACTAATTTAGGAAGACTTAATCTCCTTACAGATATGGGAGACACCGACGGAGACGGAGATTTAGACGAAATGGTAAGTTTCGGAGCGAGATCTTTCTCTATCTGGAACGGAAACACTGGGAAAATTGTTTACGATAGTAAAAACGATCTTGACAAAAAATCAAACGAACTAAGCCTTTATGATGATAAAAGAAGTGACGACAAAGGTTCTGAGCCAGAAGCGGTTTATGTAGCCAAAATGGGAACTCAAAATATTCTTTTCGTTGGTCTTGAAAGAGCTGATGCTTTTGTAACTTATGATGTAACCAATCCAAATTCTCCGCAATATTTACAAACTGTAAAAACAGGTGATGCTCCAGAAGGATTATTATTCATTCCAGCTTCTAAAAGTCCTACCAAAAGAAGTTTATTAGTAGTAAGCAGCGAAGGAGACGGAACTGTAAAAATCTATCAGCCAGATTTGAAATAACCATAAAATTACCTGAAATTCAAAAAGAGCAAAACATAAATTTTGCTCTTTTTTTGCTTTTTATTGATACTTAATTAACTAATTTTCATAATTATAAGCCAAAACATGGAAATTATGTAATTGGATATACAACACGCACTTAAAACGCGTCCTCTAATTTTGTCATGAGTTTAAAATAAAACAATAAAATTTTTGATATCATGAAAAAGAAATTAGTATCTGCCTCTTTATTATTACTATCCTTCGCTGCAAGCGCACAAAATATGGCTACCACTTCTACAAAACCAACTGTAGATCAGGAATTCAACAAATGGTCGATAGAACTTAACGGCGGTGTCAACAAACCGACAAGAACAATGACTCCGGGTTACACTACAGAATCAGCTAACTTCTTTCACGCAGATTTAGGTGCAAGATATATGTTTAATCCAAAATTCGGGGTGAAATTAGATATAGGTTACGACCAATTTAAAGAGAAAAAAAACACACCTGATTTTGAAAGTCGTTATGTAAGAGCGAGTTTACAAGGGGTTATTAATGTTGGACGTGCTTTAAATTTTGAAACTTGGACTAACACAATCGGACTTTTAGCACATGGTGGTTTTGGTGTTTCGCAAATTAGTACTGAAACAGGATTTGGAGGTCAAGATTACATGGCACACGGAATCGCTGGTATAACTGGACAAATCAAATTAAGTAACCGAGTAGCACTAACTGGTGACCTTACCGGAATTGTAAACGGAAGACAAAACTGGAACTTCGACGGAATGGGAAACACTACAACTAGTTCTTTTGACGGAGTTTTATTAAATGCTTCTGTTGGTTTGACATTCTACTTAGGAAAAAACCAAAAACATGCTGACTGGGTTGGTGAAGAAGATAGAATTGGTGAATTGGAAAAAAGAGTGGACTTAATCGAAACTGGTCTTATTGATTCAGACAAAGATGGAGTTGCTGATTTATACGATTTAGAACCAAATACTATTGCAGGAGTTGCTGTCAACACAAAAGGTCAATCTATTGATACGAATCAAAACGGTGTTCCGGATGAGTTAGAAAGCTACTTAGACAAAACGTATGAGAAAAAAGGAGCTGGAACAGCTACAAACAACACTGTTGAAGAATTAATCAACGGAGGTTATGTAAATGTTTATTTCGACTTTAATTCGTCTAAACCAACAAATGCTTCTTTATCTGGTGTTGATTTCTTAGTGAAATACTTGAAAAATAATCCAGGAAAATCAGCTGATATTATTGGTTATGCTGATGAAATTGGAAACACAAACTACAATACTGAATTGTCTAGAAAAAGAGCTGAGGCTGTGAAAAATGTAGCAATAAATGCAGGAATTGATGCATCGAGACTAAATGTGATTGCTAACGGAGAGGATACTTCGGTTAACAAAAATTCGAAAGAGGCACGTCAAATCGTGAGAAGAGTTACTTTCCAAGTGAAGTAATCCATATAAAGCTAAAAACAGAAAAGGGCAAAATTCAAAATTTTGCCCTTTTTTATATTGTTAGATTAATCAAATTATTTATCAATTGCTCTTTTTGTAATATCGCCAAAAGCATCAATTCTTCTGTCTCTGAAAAACGGCCAGTTTTGACGAACATTTTCCTGAAGATCTAAATCAACCTCAGCAATTAAGATTTCTTCTTTATCATGTGAAGCCTGAGCTAAAATCTCTCCTTGTGGTCCAGCAATAAATGATGCTCCCCAAAATTGAATTCCTTCAGTTCCTTCAATATACTTCTCTAAACCAATTCGGTTAGCCGCTGCAACGAAAACGCCATTTGCAACCGCATGGCCTTTCATTACATTCATCCAAGCTCCATATTGGTTTTCTCCGTACTGTTCTTTTTCTTTTGGATGCCATCCAATAGCTGTTGGGTAGAATAAAACCTCAGCACCTTTTAATGCTGTAATTCTTGCCGCTTCTGGATACCATTGATCCCAGCAGATTAATGTTCCAACAGTTCCTTTTTTAGTTTCAATTGCTTGGAAACCTAAATCTCCTGGAGTGAAATAGAATTTTTCATAGAAATGTGGATCGTCTGGAATGTGCATTTTACGGTATAAACCAGCTTCTGTACCGTCTGTATCAATGATATAAGCACTGTTGTGGTAGATTCCTGCCATTCTTTTTTCGAAGAAAGGAACAATAATCACCACGCCTAATTCTTTTGCCAATTCGCTAAATGCAACAAAAGAAGTACTGTACAATGGTTCTGCTAACGCAAAATTATCTACATCTTCGCTTTGGCAGAAATAATGACTGCTATACAATTCAGGAAGTAAGATTACCTCTGCTCCTTGACTTGCAGCATCTCTTACCCAGCTGATACATTTTTTAAGATTATTTTCAGCAACATCATTCAGATTTAACTGAATAACTGATATTTTATATTTTCTTTTCGGCATGACATAAAATTTAGAGTACAAAAATAATACTTTTTAAAGGAATGGCAAAGTCTATAACTTTTATATAACAGGGGAAAAAAGAAGGATTTAAAAACAGAAAACCATTTCACATCCGTTTAAAATAAAACTTTTGCAAAATGGCTTATCAACCTAAAAAAATAGCAGCTAAACTATTTGTTATTCGATCACAACTTTCTGAGTTAAGAATTCCGTTTCTGATTTTTTGAATTTAATTTCGAAAGTTCCTTTTGCAGTCGCTTTGAATTTGTAAACTGTTTTCTTTGGCGCTGGAATTTCCGTTGTGCAAATTTGTGATGGATATTTTGCAATTACTTGCAATCCTTTTACATCTCCAATTGTTACTTCTGAAATTTTATCGAATTCTGCACAAGCATTATCTACAACATAAGTAACATCATAACTTAATTCGTCATTTACTTTTCCTGTTGCCGGTCCTTTAATTTCTGTTACTAAAGCAGCCTTTGTAGTTGGAACTGGAGTTTTCTCATCGTTATCGTTACTGCATGACGCAAATGAAATTGACAAAAATAATACTACCAAAACTGATTTTAATCTAAAACTTTTCATATAAAATAATAATTAATTGTTAATTACTATGAAGACATGGCTTAGTTCCAAAGGTTGCTTATAGAAAATGTTAAAAAGTTTGAGTCAAATATTAAATAACTACAAATCAACAACTTATTTGATGAAAAAATATTCAAAAAATACCATTATTTCTTATGAAAATAAAAATTTTATTATCTAGCCCCGATAGGAACGGTATCTCCCGATTTAGAAAAACAAGGCTTTTTCAGCCGTAGTTTTTCTAAATCGGGAATTTAGTGGCTAGCGGGACAAAACGTTCTTCTGAAAACGATTTGATCTGCTTCTAAAACAAAAAAAAACACCAGCGTTAACTGATGTTTTCTTAAATATATTTTTGATGTGTATTAGGCTGTTTTCTTTTTAAAAATCTTTTTAAACATATTTACAAAAAGTAAAACTATAAATCCAAGTACTAATCCAACTGTAAATTCTTTGATAATTGAAGGAATTTTTATTTCTTCTGATAAATGGTGGAAAAATGGAATATAGTGTACAAATATTCCGCCTGCAACTAAAAGTAATGCTATTGTCCCAATTACTGTTAAACTTTTTATAACAACGGGGAGAGCTTTCACCAATAAATTTCCAATAAATCTCGAAAGGCTTTTTTCACTTTTACTATATTTAATAAGCTTGAAACCTGCTTCGTCCATCCTAACGATAAGTGCTACAATTCCGTAAACTCCAATCGTAGCAACTAAGGCAATTATAGAAGTTACAATTATCTTCTGTATAAGAGGTTGGTCCATTACAGTTCCTAAAGCAATAATTACGATTTCAACCGAAAGAATAAAATCTGTTATAATTGCTGACTTTACTTTTTCTTTTTCGATTACCAGGATTTCTTCTTCTGTAAGAACTTCATCGGTAATTCCTTCAGATTCTTCGTGTTTGTGAGGAAAAATAAATTCATAAATTTTTTCGGCTCCTTCGTATGCTAAAAAAAGTCCTCCCAAAACTAAAATTATTATAATTGCGATTGGAAAAAATGCGCTTAATAAAAATGCAATTGGAAGAATAATGATTTTATTAAGTAACGAACCTTTACTGATTGCCCATAAAACTGGTAATTCTCTTGAAGATGCAAATCCAGAAGCTTTTTCTGCATTTACTGCTAAATCGTCGCCTAGAATTCCAGCTGTTTTCTTTGCAGCAACTTTACTCATTACTGCAACATCATCCATAATTGCTGCGATATCATCTAATAGAACAAAAAAACCTGAAGCCATTTTTTAAATTTATTTTTAGTGGTGCGAATCTAGACAATTTGCGGTAATCTGCCCAATAATCGGGCATCTAAATTTATGTTTTTTATTCCTATTTTTCTGTATTGCGATTTTTAACTGCATTGTCCTAATAGAACCCACAAGATAATGAAAACTATAATTGTTCCGAAACAGCCGCCTCCTAACTTTTTAGCTCCGTATCCTGCAAGTAATCCTCTGAATATATTGTTCATGACTTTAAATTTTAATTAATAATTTGCTGATTTTTATAAACTTAAAATTGATTATTTTACAGACATAAATTGTTATAGAACTTGAATTAAAAGTTTCAGAATTTAAGCATAAAAAAAACACCAGTCTTTCGACTGATGCTTTCCTAAGAATTAACATGAAAAAAATTATTCAGCTGTTTGGTTTCTAAAAACCAAATTGCCATCGAAAGCATCTAATAAAATAATGCTGTCTGTTGTTATGTTTCCTGCCAAGATTTCTTTTGACAATTGATTTAAAACTTCTCTCTGAACCACACGTTTTACAGGTCTTGCACCAAAATGTGGATCGTAACCTTTGTCTGCCAAGTAAGCAATTGCTTCTGGAGTTGCATCCATTGTAATTCCTTGCAGTGCCAACATTTTTGTAACGCTTTTTAACTGTAAACTTACAATTCTTGAAATATTCTCTACAGTAAGTGGTGTAAACATTACAATTTCATCAATACGGTTGATAAACTCAGGACGAACGGTTTGTTTCAATAATCCTAAAACTTCGTTTTTAGCAGCTTCTGTAGCTGCTTCTACTCCGCCCTTTAGATTTTCGAACTTTTCCTGAATAATCTGACTTCCCATATTAGAAGTCATAATGATAATTGTGTTTCTGAAATCAGCCAAACGCCCTTTGTTGTCTGTTAAACGACCTTCATCTAGCACCTGCAATAAAATATTAAACGTGTCTGGATGCGCTTTTTCAATTTCATCTAAAAGCACAACAGAATAAGGTTTTCTACGAACGGCTTCTGTCAACTGACCACCTTCATCATAACCAACATATCCTGGAGGCGCACCAACTAAACGGCTCACACTGTGGCGTTCTTGATACTCACTCATATCGATACGCGTCATGGCATTTTCATCATCAAAAAGATATTCTGCTAGAGCTTTCGCCAATTCTGTTTTACCAACTCCCGTGGTTCCTAAGAATAAGAATGATCCAACAGGTTTTTTCATATCCTGTAAACCGGCACGGCTTCTACGAACGGCATCACTCACCGCCTCTATCGCTTCTTCCTGACCTACTACACGTTTGTGCAATTCGTCTTCCAAATGCAATAGTTTTTCTCTTTCTGTCTGAAGCATTTTGGTAACTGGAATTCCTGTCCATTTTGCAACCACTTCTGCAATATCTTCTCTAGTTACTTCTTCTTTGATTAAAGAATTTCCAGATTGGAATTCTAGCAGTTGTTTCTGTAATGTTTCTTGGCGTTCCTGTGCTTCTTTTATTTTTCCGTAACGAATTTCGGCTACTTTTCCGTAATCGCCGTCACGTTCTGCACGTTCTGCTTCGTATTTAAAGTCTTCAATTTCGTGTTTTACAGCCTGAATTCCGTCAACGATATCTTTTTCAGATTTCCATCTTGCATAGATTTCGTTTCGTTCTTCTTTCAGGTTGGCCAATTCCATACCTAAAATTTTCAGCTTGCTTTCTTCTTTTTCACGTTTGATGGCTTCGATTTCGATTTCCAACTGCATGATTTTACGATCCAAAACATCTAATTCTTCTGGTTTTGAATTGATTTCCATACGAAGTTTAGAAGCCGCTTCGTCCATCAAGTCAATCGCTTTATCTGGCAAGAAACGATTCGTAATATATCTTTGCGAAAGTTCTACCGCAGCGATAATCGCTTCGTCTTTAATTTGAACTTTATGGTGTGTTTCGTATTTCTCTTTGATTCCACGTAAAATCGAAATCGCACTTTCAGTATCTGGCTCATCGATTAATACTTTTTGGAAACGTCTTTCAAGTGCTTTGTCTTTTTCAAAATATTTTTGATATTCATCTAAAGTTGTTGCTCCAATCGCTCTCAACTCTCCACGAGCCAAAGCTGGTTTCAGGATATTAGCCGCATCCATTGCGCCTTCTCCTCCACCTGCTCCAACAAGCGTGTGAATCTCGTCAATAAACAAAACGATATCTCCGTCTGCCGCTGTAACTTCTTTTACAACCGATTTTAAACGTTCTTCGAATTCCCCTTTGTATTTCGCTCCGGCAATAAGAGCTCCCATATCTAGTGAGAAAACGATTTTATCTTTTAAATTTTCTGGAACATCTCCGTCTACAATTCTGTGTGCTAAACCTTCTGCAATTGCGGTTTTACCAACTCCTGGTTCACCAATTAACATCGGATTGTTTTTGGTTCTTCTAGTCAGGATTTGTAATACACGGCGAATTTCTTCGTCACGACCAATCACTGGATCGAGCTTTCCTGTTCTTGCTAATTCGTTTAAATTTTTAGCATATTTGTTTAGGGAATTATAAGTCTCTTCAGCTGAAGCCGATGTCACTCTTTCTCCTTTACGTAATTCTTCGATTGCTGCTTTCAGTCCTTTTCCGGTAACTCCTTGGTCTTTTAAGATTTGAGAAACTTTACTTTTTGAGTCGAAAATAGCTAGAATTAAATGCTCGATCGAAACGTATTCGTCGTTCATTTTTTGTGCAATAATTTCAGCTTCATTCAAAGCTTTATTTGCGTCTCTGGAAAGCATTACATCTCCTCCGGAAACTTTTGGAAAACTCTGAATTGTACTGTCCAAAATTTGAAGGAACAACGGAACGTTTACATTTAGTTTTTTCAAAAGAAATGGCGCTACGTTTTCGTCCACTTCAAAAATGGCTTTGAAAATGTGTTCATTTTCAATTTGCTGTTGGCCATTTCGCTGCGCTAATTGCTGCGACAACTGTATGGCTTCCTGCGATTTAATAGTAAATTTATTTATGTTCATATTTTTATAATTTGATTGATTTTATTTGTTTAATATTCTATAAGATTAAAGTTAAGATTTATTGAAGTACATTTTTAACTCAAATAATCTAACTTTGTAATCGAATAGACAAATTATATTCCACAACAAAAAAACAGACAAAACGGCATCAAAAAACTGATTTTTTTCATTTTTAAATGTCAAAAAGTCATAAAACAAGTCAAATATGAGTTTTTTTAATTCAATCTTCGGAAGTTCAGAGAACTCAGAAGCTCAAAAAAGTAACGTAAGCTGGACAGAATTGACGGATATGCTTCAGTTAATGGAAATAGAAGCAATTTCTCAAGAAAAACCTGTTGTAATTTTTAAACACAGCACAAGATGCAGCATCAGCCGTATGGCATTGAAACAATTTGAAAAGGAATTTGATCTTGAAGGCGTTGTAGATGCTTATTTCCTAGATTTGATTGCTCACCGTGATATTTCGAACGAAATCGCCAGCAGATTTGGAGTTTACCACGAATCACCGCAATTAATTTTAATCAAAAACGGAAAAGCAGTTTACGATGTTTCGCACAGCGATATTGATGCTGAGGCGCTTAAAAGTAAAGTGTAGTTTTTTGCCACAGATTAAAGAATTAAAAAGATTTTTTTTTTCGCCACGAATTACACGAATTTACACAAATCAATTCGTGAAAATTCGTGTAATTCGCGGCGACTTGACCAAGATTAGAAAATCATTTTAATTCTTTAATCTGTAGCAAAAGCAATTAAAAACTTTCACTAGATCCACCTCCGCTGAAACCTCCTCCTCCAAATTCCATTGGAGAATCTTGTGGTTTTGCTTCTGGTTTCATTCCAAAAGTCGAAGCCACAACTAAAGCTTCCGCATTTAAAATAGTATCTGAATGATTGATTCTATCTGGTTTGAATGTTAAACCGCTCTCTTTTTCTTTTAATTTTATAATTGAAAAATAAGCTATTGTAAATAAAACCAATCCTCCCAATGTGAGCGCCACTTCGATTGGCAGTACCGAATAATAATATCGAATGGTATAGATTGAAAATCCGATGGCGAGGAAACTTATCCAAAGCATTATTCTATCTTTTGCCCTTAAAGCCTGAACTAAATACACTGCAGGAACAATAAATGTAAAAGCATAAAAGAAAAAAGCAAACGGAATATCTGTTCCCGGTTTTACTTCTGTTCCCAAAAGTTCTGCTGAAAGTTCCCTTACAACCAAATAATTACAAGAAAGATAAAACAAAACGAGACAAAAGCTATTCGCTAATAAAAGTCCGTTGTAATAATAACTTTCACTCAAATTATTGATTGTTTTTTTTGTTACAAAATAGAGAATCCCAGCAAAAATCATAGCAGTAAATGGCAGAATTGCTTTTCCGATATCGCCGAATTCAAACATTAGATAAAACAAAAATTTTGTAAATGCTACACAAAAAACCAGCATCGAAAGTAAATGCAGGTATCTGATAAACATAAAAATTGACGTTACTGTAATAAAAAAAGCTATTATGGCTGGATTATCTGCTTCTGTGGTAATTCCAATAGCTAAACCGACATTCAAGATGGCACCTAATATAAAGGCATCGTCTAATCCGTGGTTATGAAAATTTTGCTTTGCCAATATTTCTGAACCTGCAAAACCGACAGCGGCAAAAATATAAAAGCAGATTTGGAAATAAGCATTCTCTCCACCTATTCCAAAAATCGAAATCGCACCACAAATCGAGCTATACAGCATAGCGCCAAGTATAAAGAATCCAATTCTAACCAAAATATTATCCTGACTTCTAAAAAGTGGCAATTCTTTTTTGATAAACTTCTTCTGTTCTTTGCTTATAAAACTTCCTTTGCATAAAGCATGAGCTTCATCAACTAAAATCTGATTATCGAGCATTCTTTTATCGTACACTATCATTCGGTAATTTCTTTATGAAAGTCTTTAACTAATTTAATAAACATTACAATTGAGCCTATAAAATAAGCAGGAAGTAATAAAATCACTAATTCCCAAATATCAGAGAAATCTAAATTTTCAAAAATTCTAAATAAAAATATATTAGCGCCTATATAGCCATAGAGAATCATAAAAACGTACAACGACATGGCATGATACTCATAACTGGCTTTATAAAAGTAATAGGTAGAAACCATTAAAAAAAACGCAAAAACCATCCATGTCAAAACATCGTGACTCGTCAAATTATTTATCGCAGCAATACTTATGATATGGAGAGCAAAAGTCAGAAAAATTAAGCCAAAGTGTATTTTTAAAGAGATTCTGCGACTATAAATTGTCCATAAAATCAATAAAACTCCTAACAAGACAGCCGAAAAACTCAAACTTTGACTAGCATAAAAATCATTATTTTTTAATAAATCCTGAGGCGTAACAGAAAGCCCGACATAAGCTGCCAAACCGGTAATTGCAATGGTCAAAACACTTCTATTATCAAAATAGTAAGCACAAAAAAAACTCACAACAGTTGGTACTAAAGTAGCTAACCCATAGTGTTCTCCAAAAGGTTTATATTGAAATTGAAGGTATCCGATGAAAATGCAAGTGAGGATATTGCCAGCCAAAACTAGATATTCTAAAACGGGGTGCTCAAAAGTTGTTTCTCCTTTCTGGAAGCCCTTCGCATATTTAAAACAATAAAAAAAACAAACCGCAATCACTACTAAAAGCAATGACAAAATCGCAATATGTCCAATTGAATCAATATTTTCATAAATCAAAATCCCGATTCCAGAGGTAAATAAAAGAACTGACAAATAAAGAAAGAGCTTTAATTCTGCGTTTACCGAAAAAATATTCAAACTTCTGTACGATTTTATTTCTTCAAACTGATTCTCCGTTATCAAGCCTTTTTCAAAAAGAGTTACAGTTGAGTGTTCACTAAATTTTTTCATTTTTAAATTTTAAACTGAAATTCAAATATATGTATTTAGTATGAATTTTCTCTTTTTAGAAAAGCGATAATTTCTCTGTAACATTTTCTTTTTTATTCCTTTAAATCAAAATTATTCTTTTTTAGTGTAAAAATCACACTTACACTTCTTAGAATCAAAACTTTAATACATAAAAATTTGATAAATTAATTTGAAATTAATCTGAAACTTTTACATTTGTGCAATCGATTACACTAACTATTAAGCCACACAAAAACCACAAATGAAAACAAAGCTTATTTTATTGGCACTACTTGTTCCATGTTCTATTCTTTTTGCTCAAAATTATTTTATGAACGCCCCCGAAGGTTTTGGAGCTTCTGCTGTTGGCGGGGGAAACACGACTCCGGTAACGGTTTCTACCCTAGCTGATTTGACTTCAAAACTAAAACTTACTACGCCACAAGTAATTTTAGTTTCTGGAACTATTAACTGTTCTTACACCAGTTTATTAGTAAAAGACAAAACGATAATTGGGCTTCCAGGCGCTCGATTAGTAAACCTTGACCAAACGGCTGCGAATTCTGGAATTTTAAATCTAAAATCTGGTTCTAACAATATTATTATTCGAAATCTGATTTTTGAAGGCCCTGGCGCATACGACGTTGACGGTCATGATAATTTAACTTCTGAAGCAACTAATATTTGGGTTGATCATTGTGAATTTCAAGACGGAATGGATGGTAATTTTGACAACAAAGGTGATGCTGACAATGTTACAATTTCTTGGTGTAAGTTTACTTATCTAAAAACACCCAAAGCTGGAGGAACCGGTGGAGCTGACGATCACAGATTTTCAAATCTAGTCGGATCTTCTAAAACTGATGCGCCAGCTG
The DNA here is from genome assembly GCF_042431625.1 of Flavobacterium procerum. Taxonomy (NCBI): domain Bacteria; kingdom Pseudomonadati; phylum Bacteroidota; class Flavobacteriia; order Flavobacteriales; family Flavobacteriaceae; genus Flavobacterium; species Flavobacterium procerum. Next base: position 683,284 of record NZ_JBHLYW010000022.1, read on the forward strand.
ATGGTCATTACAGCATTACTTTTAAGAATTGTTATTGGGCAAAGGGATGCAGACAAAGAATGCCGCGTGTTAGAAATGCTGAAATCCATATTTTAAACTGTCTTTACAACACCTCTGAATCTGGTTCTTTGGCAATTGGATTAGGTGGTGGAATCAAAAATTCGACTTGTTATGTAGAGGGCAGTGATTTTACTAATGTTGATAAAGTTTTTAAAGAATACACCAGTACAGATGGCGGTGAAATCGGAATTGCATTTGACCATTGCCATAAAGGCCCAATGGATTTTGGTACGAAAGTAACTAAACCATCTTATGTTTACACGACAATTCCTTTAGGAAAAGTGGAAGAATTTGTTTCTGATAAATCCTGCGGCGCTGGAGCAACATTACAAGTAACTCCTACAGGTTTAGTGTCTACAAGTTGTAGCAACAAAAGTTAATTGAAAATTAAATAGACATAAAAAAACCGATTTGCTCAACAACAAATCGGTTTTTCTTTTTTTAGAAAGAGCTTAAAAAGCAGCTTTCATTTTATCTTTTATCGAATCAAGACATAAATTGTTGATACTTCCTTCGTGCGTGTGTTTTGTTTCTTTTGGAGATTTGTATGTTCCTGCTTCTAATTGTTCAGCAACAGCTTTGTAAGCATCTCTAAACGGCATTCCCGCAACAACCATTTCGTTTAAAGTATCTACTGTAAACAAATAATCGTATTTCTTATCTTCTAAAATATGATCTTTTACTGTAATATCTTTTATTGAAAAAATGGCAATATCCAAAGAAGATTTCAAAGTCTGAATCGCTGGAAACAAACCTTCTTTTAAAAGCTGTAAATCCCTGTGGTAACCGCTTGGAAGATTATTGGTAATTAAAGTGATTTCGTATGGAAGTGCCTGAATTTTGTTGCATTTTCCTCTGATTAATTCAAAAACATCTGGATTCTTTTTATGAGGCATAATGCTTGAACCTGTCGTAAGATGTGCCGGAAGACCAATAAAATCGAAATTCTGGCTCATATACAAACAAACGTCCATTGCGAATTTTGATAACGTTCCTGCAACGCTTGTCATCGCAAAAGCAACTGTTTTTTCTGCTTTTCCACGGCTCATTTGCGCAGCAACCGCGTTGTACTTTAAGGTTTCAAAACCTAATTCTTGTGTTGTAAATGCTCTGTTGATTGGAAATGAACTTCCGTAACCTGCAGCAGATCCTAACGGATTCTGATCTACAATTTTTGAAGCGGCGTTCAGCATCGTAATATCATCAATCAAACTTTCAGCGTAAGCTGAAAACCACATTCCGAATGACGATGGCATTGCAATTTGTAAATGCGTATAACCTGGTAATAAAACGTTTTGATGTTTTTCTGCCGATTCCATCAGCAAATCAAACAATGTTTTTACCTGCTCTTTTATTGCTTTTAACTCGTCTTTTAAATATAAATGAACATCCACTAAAACCTGATCGTTACGAGAACGTGCGGTGTGGATTTTCTTTCCTGCATCGCCTAGTTTTACCGTTAATAGGTATTCGATTTTAGAATGTACGTCTTCGAAACTGTCTTCGATTTTGAAATTACCTACTACAATATCTGCAATGATTTCGTTTAATGCATCAACTAAAGAAGTTGTTTCTTCTTGAGTTAATAAACCAATTTGCCCAAGCATTTTGGCATGTGCAATTGAACCTAAAGCATCGTATTTTGCTAAAACTAAATCCAATTCTCGGTCGTTTCCAACGGTGAATTGTTCGATTTGTTTATCTGTTGGTATTCCTTTTTCCCAAAGTTTCATAAGATGTATGTTTTTTGTTTCACAGAGATACTCAAAGGTTCTCAGAGATTCACAAAGTTTCTTTTTTTACTTAATGTTTCTAAGTTCCTGAGTGTCCTAGCCCCGATAGTAGTGGAAATCCTTTTGTGCCGGGGTTCGGCACAAAAGATTGGAACGGATAGCGGGATTAGCTCCTAAAAAATATTATAATTTAAAGAAATCAGTTAGTATTTTGATGTACAAATCGACTCCTTCTTCAATTTCATTTATAAAAATAAATTCGTCTGCTGAATGTGAACGCAATGTTTCTCCTGGTCCTAATTTCAAAGACTGACAGCTTAAAACCGATTGATCTGAAAGTGTTGGCGAACCGTAAGTTGTTCTTCCTAATGCAATTCCCGCCTGAACTAAACCGTGTGCAACTGGAATAGAAGATGCATTTAAATGCATAGATCTTGGCGTTACTTCGGCATTTACATTTGCTTTAACCACTTCTAAGATTTCAGCATTGGTATAACGGTCTGTTACACGAATATCTACAACCAAATCACATTCTGATGGCACTACGTTGTGCTGTTTTCCAGCATTGATTTGCGTTACAGTCATTTTTACGGGACCTAAAACATCTGAGATTTTGTCGAATTTATATTTTTTAAACCATTCCATTACCGGAATTGATTTGTATAATGCGTTATCATCGTTTTGATGTGCAGCGTGGCTTGCAGTTCCTTTTACTTTTACATCTAAAACTAAAAGTCCTTTTTCCGCAACTGCCAATTGCATTAAGGTTGGTTCTCCAACAATCGCGCAATCTAATTCTGGCAAGCTTTTTAAAACGCTATTTAAACCATTTTTTCCACTGCTTTCTTCTTCGGCGGAAGCTACAATTACAATATTGTGAGAAAGGTTTTGGTTTTCGTAGAAATGTACAAAGGTTGCTAATAATGAAACTAAACATCCTCCAGCGTCATTACTTCCTAATCCGAATAATTTTCCGTCTTTTTCAATTGCTTTGAACGGGTCGTTGGTGTATGCCTGATTTGGACGTACGGTATCGTGATGTGAGTTTAGTAAAAGTGTTGGTTTGTTTTCGTCGAAATATTTGTTAAAAGCCCACACATTGTTGTTCTCTCTCTTGAATGGAATTTCGTTCTGATTGAACCAATTTTCAATTAAAAGAGCCGTCTGATCTTCTTCACTTGAAAATGAAGGCGTTTCGATTAAGCTTCTTAATAAACTAATTGCTTCCTGGGTAAGCGTATCTATATTTTTCATTTTGTTGTGCTCTTGCCGCAAAGGCGCTAAGTCGCTAAGTTTTTTTTTAGTTTTTACTTTGTTAACTAAATAATATGCGACATTTTTAATTGGCGCAAATTTCTTAAATTAATATTTAAAAGTACTGCGCAACTCTGTTTTTTTGCCACTAATTACACGAATTTTCGCAAATTGTTTTTTTGTTTTAGATTTAAAATCAAAATGATTTTTTTAATGTTCATCTAAAACTATTTTCTCTCTTAACAGTCAAAATTAATGTCAATTCGTGACAGCATTTTTTATAACGTAATCGTTGTATGCGGAATATTTGAATTTTGGAGCATTCTGTGATGACCAATTTTGATTTTCTGCACACCTCTTGATAAACTATTGAAACAGTTATCCAGTTTTGGAATCATTCCGGAATGGATTACTTTTTCTTCTTTTAGTTTGTTGTATAATGGTTCGTTGATTTCTGTTATTACAGATGATTCGTCTTCTGAATCTTGCAAAACACCTTGTTTTTCAAAACAATATGTCAACGTTACATCAAAAACTTCAGATAATGCAATAGATAATTCGCTTGCAATGGTGTCAGCATTGGTGTTCAGTAATTGTCCATTTTTATCGTGAGTGATGGCACAGAAAACAGGAACAACTCCTGCTTCTAATAAAGTTGCCAATAATTTGGTGTTGACTTGTTTTACATCGCCCACAAATCCGTAATCAATTGTTGGGTGATTTCTTTTTGTTGACTGAATTAAATTCCCGTCAGCTCCTGAAAAACCAATTGCGTTATTGTCTTTTGCCTGCAATTGCGCTACAATATGTTTGTTGATTTGTCCGGCGTAAATCATGACCACAACATCAAGCATTGGAGCATCTGTAATTCGGCGTCCGTCAATCATTTGCGGAACCAAACCAATACTCTGCGCCATTTTTGTAGCCGATTTTCCACCGCCGTGAACTAAAACTTTATATCCTTCGATTTTAGAAAAATCGGTTAAAAATTGTTCTAATTCTGCCGGATTGTCGATGATGTTTCCACCTATTTTTATTACTGATACGTTCATTTCTTTTAAGGTTCAAAGAGGCAGAGGTGCAAAGGTTCAAAGGTTTTTCTCAAGGCGTAAAACCTCTGAACCTTTGCCACTTTGAGCCTTTGCACCTAAATTTACAATTTTTTAAGAATCTTTTGTAAAACTAATTGTGCTGAATATGTTCTATTATTCGCTTGTTCGATTACGATTGAATTTTCTCCGTCTAAAACTTCGTCACTTACAATTACATTTCTACGAACTGGAAGACAGTGCATGAATTTTCCGTTGTTGGTTAAAGCCATTTTTTCAGCTGTTACTGTCCAATTTGGATCGCTGTTGGTTACTTTTCCGTAATCGTTGAAATTACTCCAGTTTTTTACGTAAACGAAATCTGCATTTTCAAACGCTTTGTTTTGATCGTATTCGATTTTACAGTCTTTTGTAATTTCTGGGCTTAGTTCATATCCTTCTGGATGTGTGATTACAAAATCCATATCTTTTTGCAACTGCATCATTTCTACGAATGAATTCGCAACTGCCTGCGGCAACGCTTTTGGATGTGGTGCCCACGAAAGCACTACTTTTGGTTTGTCTTTGTGTCTAGGTTTGAATTCTTCCATTGTAATCGCATCTGCCAACGACTGTAATGGGTGACGAATAGCACTTTCCATATTTACGATTGGCACGGTAGCATATTTAAGAAATCCTGAAATTACAGTTTCCTGATAATCTTTTTCTTTGTCAACCAAACCTGCAAAAGCACGAATTGCGATAATATCACAATATTGTGAAACTACTTCTGCAGCTTCTTTGATATGTTCTGATGCACCAGAATTCATTACGGCTCCATCTTCAAATTCTAAAGTCCATCCTTCGTTTGTAAAATTCATTACCATAACGTTCATTCCTAAGTTTAGTGCCGCTTTTTGAGTACTCAAACGTGTTCTTAAACTTGGATTGAAGAATAACATTCCTAAAGTTTTATTCTTTCCTAAACTTTGATTTTTAAGCGGATTCTTTTTGATTTTTATCGCTTGTTTTACCCATTTTGATAATGAGTTGATTTCTTTTATTGAGATATAGTTCATTTGTTTTCTTTTTAATTTAGATAATGTGATAATTAGAAAATTGGATAATTGTGCATTATCTAATTAACTAATTTTCTAATTGACTCATTAGATTATTTTCGTAAAAGGAATTTCATCTTTTAATGCTTTTAGAATAAAATTATCATTTAATCCATTCACAATCCAGGTTTCAATATTTGCTGTTTTTGCGATTCCTGCTGCTTCTATTTTAGATTGCATTCCTCCTGTTCCATGTGATGATTTTGATTCGCCGATTTCTTTTTCGAGTGATTTTAAATCATTTACCAATTTGATTGTTTCCGGAACTTCATCGTGAATGGATTCTTTCGTATAAATTCCATTTGTATTGGTGGCAATTATCAGAATATCTACATTTAAAAGAACTGCTGTTAAAGCCGCTAATTTATCATTATCTCCAAACCGAATCTCATCTGTGGCAACGGTATCATTTTCATTGATAATCGGAATATAATTATTTTTAACCAATACATTAATGGTATTTACAATGTTCTTTTTGGTCTGCTCTTTTTCGAAATCAGAATAAGAAAGTAAACACTGCGAAGTATTTAATCCTAAATCCTTAAAATTTTCATTGTAAATCCGCATCAAATGAGGCTGTCCGATAGAAGCTAAAGCCTGTTTTACAAAAACATCTTTATCCTGATTATCCAGTTTTACAAATTGCTTCGCTGCAGCAATTGCTCCTGAACTTACGATGATAAACTCATATTCGTCGTTTAAAGCTGCAATCTGTATTCCGAGGTCTTCAATCTTTCCCCGCGAAATATGATTGGTTTCTTTCGTTAAAGTATTACTTCCTATTTTTAATAAAATCCTTTTTTTCATTTTGTTATCTGCCACAAAGGCGCTAAGGCACAAAGTTTTTTTTAAATCTATTAAGGTGCAATTGTTTAATTATCTAATTGACACATTATCTAATTATCTCAATTACCTAATCTGTCCTTCTCCGTAAACGTACCATTTATTGGTTACAAGATGCTGAAGACCGATTGGGCCACGTTGATGCAATTTATCTGTGCTTATCGCTAACTCACCTCCAAGACCGAATTGTCCGCCATCTGTGAATCTGGTCGATGCATTTTGATAAACCGCCGCTGCATCTATCGATTCCATAAACTGCTGTGCGATTTCATTATCTCTGGTAATAATTGCTGCTGAATGTCCTCCGCAATATTTATTGATCATATTAATTGCATGTTCTTGAGAATCGATGGTTCCGATTACGATTTTATAATCTAAAAACTCTTCGTACCAAATATCTTCGTTTTGAAATGTTTTAGTATTTTCGAAATTCTCTAAAGATTTATCGACAATAACTTCAACTTTGGCTTCAGTTAAAGCTTCAATTAGCATGGCAGTAAAACCTTCAAAATTTGGAAGTTTCGAATCAATTAAAACTTTATCTAAAGCATTACAAGCTGAAATTTTAGCTGTTTTAGCATTTAAAATTACTTTTAAAGCCAAATCTGTATCTGCTTTTTCATGAACGTAAACGAAATTATTTCCGCGTCCGCTTACAATTACCGGACAAGTTGCGTGTGCTTTTACAAACTCAATTAATTTTTCTCCGCCTCTCGGAACTATTAAATCAACTTTTTGAGTTGGTTTTTCTAAAAAAGCCTGAGTTTCTGTTCTGTTGTAATTCAAATATTCCACCCAGTCTTTTGAAACTTCGTTTTCTTCCAAAGCTTTGTGCCAAAGACTTACGATTTTCAAATTTGATTTTAAAGACTCTTTTCCTCCTTTTAATAAAATCTTATTTCCTGATTTAAAGGCAATTCCGCCTGCTTCGATGGTAACATCGGGACGAGATTCGTAAATAATTAAAATCGTTCCGAAAGCGGCAGTTTTATTTATAACTTTTATTCCATTATCGTGTGTAAAATGAAAACGCTCAACGCCAACGGGATCTTCTTGAGAAGCTAATTGGTTTAATGATAAAATCATTTCGTCGACTTTTTTATCATCTACTTTTAAGCGTTCTTCCATCGCTAAATCTGAGCCGTCGTAATCAGCAAGATCTTCCTGATTGGTTAAGATAATCTGATTCCGCTCCTGTTCGACCAGCTTTGCCATAGTCCGCAGTACGAGATTGCGTTTTTCAATTGATAATGGATTCATAATTTCTTGTTGGTTGGTTGTTTTTTGGTTGTTTCTTTTATCGAAACTTTATTGATCCTAACAGGTTTCTAAAACCTGTTAAGAAATTTTATTGAATATTTATAATTTCATCATATTCTAAATTCCGATGCCAAATGTCATCTTCATCTTCTCCTGAATATTTCCCTACATTACAAAAAACAGCTTTAACAAACCAATTTTCATTATTATTGAAAATAAATTTATCATCATGTTTCTTTATTTCGAGAATATCAAATCTATCTGGAATCGAAATAAAATCAACTGCACTAAAAATTAAATCAATAGTAGTATCAGGATCATCGTAATTAAAATCGTAAACAACATCATCATATTGTTTTTCACTTCTCAATATTAATGTTGAATGACTTACAGTATACATCCAAATCCTAAAAATTCGGTTTGATTCAAATTTTTTGGAAATATTCATTTTTGAATTTCTAATTTTTAAGTTCTTCTAAACTTTCTTTTAAAGCTTTTACAAACGTATCAATATCAGCTTTTTTCACTGTAAGCGGCGGTAAAATTCTTAATAGATTTTTATTGTTCGCGCTTCCTGTAAAAATGTGTTTTTCTATGATTAATTTCTTTCTTAAAGTTGCAACATCAAAATCAAACTCAACACCAAGCATTAAACCTTTTCCTTTTACTTGTTTGATGCCCTCAACTTCTTTGATTTTCTCTAAGAAATATTCATAAACTTCGTTTACATTTTTCTGTAAATCCAGTTTTTCAATTACATCTAAAACTGCAATTCCTGCTGCACAAGACAAATGGCTTCCACCGAAAGTAGTTCCTAATAATCCAAAACTAGCTTCAAATTTTGGAGAAATCAAAATCGCTCCAACCGGAAAACCGTTCCCCATTCCTTTTGCAACGGAGATAATATCAGCGTTGATTCCGTGATGTTGGAAAGCGAAGAATTTTCCGCTTCTTCCGTATCCTGATTGTACTTCGTCTAAGATTAAAACAACATCATGTTTTTTACATGCTTTTTCTAAAGCCTGAAAAAATTCAGTTGTTCCTTGGTCTAAACCTCCAACTCCTTGAATTCCTTCGATAATTACTGCTGTAACATCTCCTTTAGCCAATTCTGCTTCAACTAATTCAATTTGGTTTAGCGGTAAAAAGGTTACTTCTTGTTGTGCGTTGATTGGAGCAACGATTTTTTTGTTATCAGTAACTGCAACAGCTGCAGAAGTTCTTCCGTGGAAAGAATTATCAAAAGCTACAACTCTTGATTTTCCGTTATGGAAAGAAGCTAATTTTAAAGCATTTTCGTTTGCTTCAGCTCCAGAACTGCATAAAAACAATTCATAATCTTCAAGACCAGAAAGTTTTCCTAATTTCTGAGCCAATTCAACCTGCAAAGGATTCTGAATGGCATTCGAATAAAAACCTAAGTTATCTATCTGATTCTTCAATTTTGCTACATAATCCGGCTGCGTGTGTCCGATAGAAATCACACCATGTCCGCTGTATAAATCTAAATATTCTACTCCTTTGTCGTCAATAATGGTACAATCTACTGCTTTTACTGGAGTTATGTCGTATAATGGGTAAACGTTGAATAAGTTCATTTTTTAAAAAGTTAAATGTTATTTGTAAAATGTGAGAAGTTTTAGTCTAGACGTTTAACATCTAACTTCTAACATTTTACTTTTATTAAAATCCGCTTGGTTTCAAATGTAAACCTGTGGTTTCTTCTAATCCGAACATTAAATTCATGTTTTGAATCGCTTGTCCTGAAGCTCCTTTGGTTAAGTTATCTATAATTGATGTTATCAAAACCCGGTTTCCTTTTTTCAATAAACTAATGATACATTTGTTCGTTTGCACCACTTGCTTCATGTTGATGTTTGTTGTGGTTACGGTTACGAAAGGTTCGTTTTTATAGAAATCCTCGTATTTGGCAACCAATTGTTCCAAACTATCATCACATAACGTATATAAGGTTGCAAAAATTCCTCTTGGAAAATCTCCTCTATTAGGAATAAAAAGCAATTCGCTGTCAAAATCGTCTTGCAATTGAACCAGACTTTCTGAAATTTCTCCTAAATGTTGGTGTTCAAAAGCTTTGTAATGTGACATATTATTGTTTCTCCAACTGAAATGAGAAGTTTCTGAAAGACTTACTCCTGCTCCTGTACTTCCGGTTGTAGCGTTAATATGCACATCATTATTCAACAAATTGTGTTTTGCTAAAGGCAATAAAGCCAACTGAATCGCAGTTGCAAAACAACCAGGATTTGCTATATAATTTGTTTTTTTGATTTCGGCTTTATTGATTTCAGGCAATCCGTAAACAAAATCTTTTCCTTCGAAATGAGCGTCTTTATTCAGTCTGAAATCATTTCCTAAATCAATAATTTTAGTATGACTCGCGAACTGATTTTCTTTCAAAAATGAAATTGATTTTCCGTGACCTAAACACAAGAAAACAACATTCACATTCGGATTGATTTCGGCTGTGAAATTCATTTCGATATCGCCCATCAAATCGTGATGCGCTACAGAAAGAGGTTTCCCAGCGTTTGTGGTGCTGTAAACAAAATCGATGTTTACTTTTGGGTGATACATTAAAATTCTGATGAGTTCTCCAGCCGTGTAGCCTGAACCACCAATAATTCCGACATTAATCATGATCTAAATGATTTACAGATGAAAATATGTTTTGTGCATTTCCTAAAATCTTGATAAATCCTTTTGCATCGTCAGATGTCCAAGCATTGTTCATTTCTCCATATTGACCGAAACCTGTGTTCATCAAATCATTTTTAGATTCGATTCCATCAAGTGAGAAATGGTATGGTTTTAAAGAAACTGTAACGGTTCCGTTTACTGTTTTTTGTGTGTCTTGCAAGAAAGTTTCAATGTTTCTCATAACTGGATCCAAGAACTGACCTTCATGGAATAACATTCCGTACCAGTTTCCTAATTGTTCTTTCCAGTATTGCTGCCATTTCCCAAGAGTATGTTTCTCTAGTAAATGATGCGCTTTGATGATAATTAACGGAGCTGCGGCTTCAAAACCAACTCTTCCTTTAATTCCAATAATAGTATCTCCAACGTGAATATCTCTACCAATTGCATACGCATTTGCTAGTTTTTCAAGTTTTACGATATTTTTTTCAGGAACATCTTTTTTGCCATTTAATGCAACTAATTCACCTTGCTCAAAATGCAATGTTACTTTTTCTTCTCCTTCTTTTTGTAATTGCGAAGGATATGCTTCGCTTGGCAATGGCTGGCTTGAAGTCAAAGTTTCTTTTCCTCCAACACTAGTTCCCCAAAGTCCTTTATTAATAGAATATTGTGCTTTTTCCCAAGAATAATGAACTCCGTTTTGAGCTAAATAATCTACTTCTTCTTGTCTTGACAATTTTAAATCTCTAATTGGCGTAATGATTTCGATTTCTGGAGCGATAGTTTGGAAAATCAAATCGAAACGAATTTGGTCGTTTCCAGCACCTGTACTTCCGTGAGCGATAGCTGTTGCTCCTACTTTTTTTGCATATTTTATAGCTTCAATTGCCTGAAAAACACGTTCAGCACTTACTGATAATGGATAAGTATTGTTTTTTAATACGTTTCCGAAAATCAAATATTTTATAGCTTTATCATAATATTTATCAATGATTGTAAGATTTGCGTGTTGTGCACTTCCTAACTCGTAAGCTCTTTTTTCAATAGCTGTTAATTCTTCATCAGAAAATCCTCCTGTGTCTACAAGTACAGTATGAACTTCGTATCCTTTTTCATTTTTTAAATATTTCAAACAATACGAGGTATCTAATCCTCCGCTATAAGCTAATACTACTTTTTTCATTTTTTATAATTTAGGCTAATACTTTCGTATGTAGCAGTTTGAGATTTCTTTTTGATTAAATTTTGAATAAAAAAATAAATGACAATAATTTGTTTAAAAACAGAGCCTGTTTGATTTTTTTAAGTCTGCTTAAAACAGCCTCGTTAAAAGGATGTCTTGGCGGTGTTTTTTGTTTTTCTTTGGGGTCATATAACATTCCAGTACAAAGACACATTTTGTTTTCTTTGCTTTGTAGAATCTGAAAGTTGGTGCAAGTTTTACATCCAGCCCAGAAACTTGGATCGGTTGTTAATTCTGAAAATGGAACAGGTTTATAACCTAGTTCAGAGTTAATTTTCATAACCGCTAAACCAGTCGTAATCCCGAATATTTTAGCATCCGGATATCTTTTCAAAGAATAGTCAAAAACTTTCGATTTGATTTTTTTTGCCAAACCTAAACTTCTGTAATCAGGATGTACGATCAATCCTGAGTGCGCTACGAATTTTCCGTGTTCCCAGCTTTCGATATAACAAAAACCAGCAAATTTCCCGTCTGCCAGAGCAATCATTGCATCACCATTCGACATTTTTTTCTGAATGTACTCAGGAGTCCTTTTAGCAATCCCCGTACCTCTCAACAAGGCAGATGATTCTATCGTATCGCAGATTTCTTGTGCGAATTTGAAGTGTTCTTCCTGAGTAACAACAATAGAGATCTTCATTTCAATAATTGAAGTTTAGCGTTAAAAATTAAAGAATATTGTTTGGCTTGAAATCCAGAATTGAATCCAATAAAAGTAAGCAAAATAGCATTAACACTTTCAAAATCAACAAGTTGATTAAAAAAGTTCACGAAATAATATATGCTTCTAGGATACGTTTGTCCAATGGACAAATTATGTGATTTCAAAATGAAAAATGGATATGAATAAATATACGGGCGAAAAACTCAATGAATACTATAGAGATAGCATCCGTACTTCGGGAGAAGTACCTGGTGAGATTGTCCGTGACAAAGAAGTTATATGTAAACTTATTTTATTCATCGGTGCAAAAGTACATTATTTTTTAATTCAACAAACAAAAAAATAATTTTCTAACATTTTTTTAATGTAATGTTGGTTTTTTCGAGATGCTAAGACACTAAGTCGCTAAGGTTCTGAGTTTTTCTATTAGCAACTATTACTGAATAAATTAAAAAACTTGAAACTTGAAACCTGAAACAAAAACAAAACCCGATAGTTTTTCAACTATCGGGTCTTAAAGATTTAAATCTTGCTTTTATTTTTTAGAAAACTGCATTACTTGTCCATTTCCTAAAATTGTCATATCAAAACCAGTTTTAGCTTCATTAAATTTAAATTTCAATCCTGCTCTTGGAGATTCAAATGTATCCTTTTCGCCAGCAACAGGATCTAAAGCAAATTTCGGATAATTAGGAAGCTCTGCATTCAAAACACTATTTTTTTCGGTCATTTCGATTGTTAAAGCCGATTTCGAGGCAACAAAATGGCCTAGATACGGATCTAGTATAATATCTTTTTCAATTTTACCTTTTCCCGCTGTCCAAACATTATTGCTTTCGTTATAATCCGGGAAAACATGCTCTGGGTCTAAAGTAATACTTTCTATTTCTTCCGTTGAGTTGTGTTTGAAAGACCATGATTTATTACGTTGCCAGATTTCTACAGGAAGCTTTACACGCGTAACTTTTCCGCTTTTAGTTTTTACATCTAAAACAATCGGCATCGGAATTTTATCAAAATTCTCAACTGTAATAACGATTCCTTTTGCAGGATCATTTTTAACGTATTTAATAGAATTAATTCCTTGATCAAAACGCCAATTATTTACAAACCAGCTTCTCCAAAACCAGCTCAAATCTTCTCCAGCGACATTTTCTATCGTTCTAAAGAAATCATCAGGAGTTGGGTGTTTGTATGCCCAGCGCTCCACATAGGTACGAAGTGCTTTATCAAAACGTTCTTGTCCTAGAATCTGCTCTCTTAAAATAACAAGTCCAGCACTTGGTTTGGCATAACACAAAACACCAATATTGCCTTCTTTCATATTGTCAGGAGAACTCATTACTGTTTCTAATGTCGGACTTGTATAATATTCTGCATTTTCATGAAGATCCTCCGGTTGGTGTTTGTATTCTCCATTGTTGAAATCAACAGAACTTACCGAATTTATAAAAGTATTAAAACCTTCATCCATCCAAGCAAAATAACGTTCGTTTGACCCAACAATCATCGGAAACCAAATATGCCCAAATTCGTGATCTGTAACTCCCCACAAGTCATCTCCTTTAGATTTCCATCCGCAGAAAACAATTCCAGGATACTCCATTCCTCCCTCATTTCCTGCTACGTTTGTTGCTGCAGGATAAGGATATTCTAACCATCTTTTTGAATAATTCTCAATTGAGCCCTTCACATATTCTGTAGAACGTCCCCATGCATCATTTCCTGCACTTTCTACTGGATAAGCAGATAATGCTAACGATTTTTTACCACTTGGAAGATTGATTTTTGCTCCATCTAAAATAAATGCTGGAGAAGATGCCCATGAAAAATCTCTTGCGTTTGTAATTCTGTAATGCCAAGTTTTTTCTGCCGTTGCATTAGAATTTGCAGTTGCCGCAACTTCTTCAGCAGAACGTATCATGACCGTTTTATCGCTTTGTTGTGCATCTTTATAACGCTTAAATTGTTCTGCAGAAAAAACTTCTGCACCATTTACCAATTCTCCCGAACCAACCACATAATGGTTTGCTGGAGCTATAATTTTTACATCAAAATTTCCGTATTCTAAATAAAACTCTGAAGCTCCTAAATAGGGTGCGGTATTCCAACCTCGTACATCATCGTACACACACATACGCGGATACCATTGTGCGATTGTGAATATTTTTCCGTTTTTTGTTTCTAAAACTCCCATTCTGTCTGATCCCTCAAATGGAGCAATGAATGAAAATTCGATTTTGATTTTTACAGAACCTCCTTTTGCTGCCAATTCTTCTGGAAGAAAAACCTGCATTCTGGTATCTGTAATTATATATTTTGCTTCTATTTCTGTTTTCTTTTTTCCAATAGAAATTACCTTAACCGATTTGATCTTATTTCCGCCATCAAAAACCTGACCTTGAGCTCCGTTTCTGCTTCCTGTCAAAGGCACTACAGCATTTCCGCGAGAATCGTCTTTAAATAAGTTCTGATCCAAATACAACCAAAGAAAAGACAATTTGTCTGGACTATTATTGGTATATGTAATTTCATCCGTACCAACAATCTCGTTTGTTGTGTTATTAACTTTTACCGTTATTGCGTAATCGGCTTTGTTCTGCCAATAATCTACTCCTGGCTGTCCGCTCGCCGTCCTAGTAGAAGTTCCGTTTTTTGTATAGAAATGAGGTGCAAATGCATCGTGATAATCATAATTATTTACCGGATTTCCAGCAGTACCAGATGGCACCTGTTGTGCAGATGCAACAGAAATCCCTGCAAATAAAGCCACGGTAAATAAGGCTTTTAGAGAATTATTTTTCATATTTTTTAGCTGTTTATGTAGCAAATTAATGAAAAAAAAAGCTATTTAAAGAGAAACATCAAAACTTAAATTCAATTTTAGTAAAATTTTACAAATAAAATAAATTAAGCGATTTTCTTAAAAAACTAAAATTTATAAAATATATTTACATCACTCTAAAACTAATTCCGTTATAAATATCTTATTTTGAATACAACAATCTCAAATTCAACATTAACTGCTTCTATAAAACATGCTGGAGCTGAATTATTTTCTATAAAAGACAAACAAAACAATGAATATATCTGGGAGGGAAATCCTGATTTCTGGGGCAAACATTCACCGGTTCTTTTTCCGATTGTTGGAACTTTAAAAAATAACACTTACACAATTAACGGTACAGAATACCAGCTTCCTCGTCATGGTTTTGCCCGCGATATGGAATTTGAACTTATTGAAAAAACCGAAAACAAAGCTGTTTTTTCATTAAAATCTTCTGAAGAAACTTTAAAAAAATACCCTTTCGAATTTGAGTTGCAATTGATTTATACGCTTAGCGAAAATTCATTGGATTTAGAATATAAAGTATTTAACAACGGAACCGCTAAAATGCCTTTTTCTATAGGCGCACATCCGGCGATTGCCTTACCTGACAATTTTGAAGATTATGCATTTAAATTTGAAAAAGAAGAAGAACTCAAATATTACTTGCTTGAAAATGATTTGATTTCTTCTAAAACTAAAATTTTAGAAACGGCAAATGGTATAATTCCGTTAAACTACGAACTGTTTAAAAATGATGCTTTGATTTTTAAGACATTAAATTCGAAATCAATAACTATTCTAAAAAATGCAGTTCCTTATGTAAAAGCAGCTTACAACGATTTTCCAAGTTTAGGAATTTGGACAAAAGAAAACGCTCCTTTTATTTGTATCGAACCTTGGCTGGGTTATTCTGACACTGACGAAAATTCAGGTGATTTATACGAAAAAGAAGGGATTTTGACTCTTGAAGCCAACAATGATTTTGCTGCAAAATTTAGTATTACGATATTATAAAAAAGACATGCTAGAATTCAATTTCACTCCATTTCCTGTAATAGAAACCGAACGTTTAATTTTAGACAGGGTTACTGATTCTGATGTAGAAGAAGTTTTTCTACTTCGCTCTAATCCAGAAACCATGAAATATATTCCGAGGCCTTTAGTGAAAAATCACGAAGGCGCTTTGGAGCATATCAAAATGATTAATGATAAAATCGAAGAAAACATTTGCATAAACTGGGGAATCAGACTTAAGGGCAACCCAAAATTATTGGGAATTATTGGTTTTTACAGAATGCAACCTGAAAATTATCGGTCAGAGATTGGCTATATGCTAAATCCTGATTTTCATGGAAAAGGCATTATTACGGAAGCAGTAAAAAAACTTATAAAATTTGGTTTTGAAGAATTGAAACTCCATTCAATCGAAGCTGTAATTGATCCAGAAAATAGTGCTTCTGAAAAGGTTCTCCAAAAATGTGGTTTTGTAAAAGAAGCTCATTTTAAAGAATCTGATTTTTGGGAGGGAAAATTCCTAGACAAAGTAATCTACTCATTATTAGAGCCATAACTTTTAATCAACTATAAAAAAGAATTTTATTACAATAGTCACCTTATTAATGCGTTATATTTGCGCCGAAACAAGTTAAATACTGACTTTTATTGAAGTGTAAAAATCTTTTTATGAAAAAAATACCCGCCCTAATCGCTCTTTTATTCTGTCTGCATGCCCAAAGTCAGACTTATGTAAAATTTAACGGAATTACTGCCTTAGTTGCAGTTCCGAATATCGGAATTGAGACCAGCATCGGAGAAAAAACAACCTTTAGTTTTGATGTGATGGCTTCTTTTTGGGAGTCTTTTAATGGCAATCATCCAATGAAATTCATCACTGTAACTCCGGAAGTTCGCTACCATTTTAAAGAAAAATATAACGGATTTTATGCGGGAGGGCATATTGGCGCAGATAAATACGAGCTTCAAAAATGGAATTACTGGAACAGCAACCATTATGAAGATGGTTTTGGTTACAGAATTGGCGCAACGATTGGATACAATCTAAAAGTAAGCGACAAATGGTTGCTTGATTTCTTTGTTGGCGGTGGATGGCATCAAGGATTTTATCATGGTAAATATAATGATGGAACTCCTGGAAGATATGAAAAAACGGTTAACTGGAATAAAAGTGGCGAATGGCTTCCTTATCGTGGCGGTATAATGCTTTCTTACAAATTAAACTAATCAGCCGAATTTAGGAAGTGACTTAATATACAATTCTTCCACTTTTTTTCTCGCCCAATCCGTTTTTCTTAAAAAAGTAAGACTTGATTTTACACTTGGATTTGAAGTAAAACATTTGATAGGAATTAATTCTCCTAAAGTGTCAAATCCATAATAATCAGCGAGAGTTTCAACAATTTTTTGAAGCGTAATTCCGTGAAGTGGATCTTTCGATTTATTTTCCATATTATAAAATTTAATATATATCAAAAGACCGTACTTAACAAGCACGGTCTTTTTTTGCAAAATTAACGAATTGACCCAAACAATTCCCTAAATTTTTAGAATAAGAATTTAAATCCGAAAGAAAGTGGTGATGTCAAATTCGGATTACTGCCTGCCAAAGCAGTATTGTAAAAAGGATCAACATTGGCAACATGCGCCAATCCGAAATTAGTAACCGTTGTTTTTTCTCCGTTTTTAGGTTCAATAGTTGTAGAAGTAAAGTTCGCTAAATCATATGAAAACTCAACTGAGAAGTTTTTTGTAATGAAATAATCAAAACCTCCTGATACAGATAAACCAAACTGATTCACTTTTAGATCACTTTCTTTTTCTTTTCCTGAGATAACCGGAATAGCAGCCTGACCAAAGAAATACAATGATCCTGCAACGTTCCAGTATTTTCTAACCAAAGGCTGCACAACAAGTAGATTTGTTTTTGCTGCCGTTCCAGCATCAGATTCTGCTTTTATATTAATGACACCAAAACCTGCTCCAACTGCAACAGATGGACTAATAAAAGTTCCTACTATCGGCAGTACAGACAAAGTTGTATTTTTTTCATCTGCAGTTTTAGTCTGTTGGTAGCCAAACTGAGAGGTTGCAAACCAAGTTCCTTTTAAACTTTGAGAAGATTCCTGAGCATTGGCACTCAAGCCCATTAATACGATACTTACTAATGTTACAATTTTTTTCATTTTGTAGTTTATTTTAAATTATAGAACAAACTTAGTCTCAAGGTTTCTCTTAAATCCTGACTTAAATCATAGATTAAAAAATATCTTTAATTATCTTTGACAACAAGGAGTTTTTTATTCTAAATTTGCATTCTATGTTAAAATCTGTCAATATACTAAACAAGAGAGCCCGATTCGATTACGAAATCATTGATACTTACACGGCAGGCATCGTTCTGGCCGGAACAGAAATCAAATCGATTCGATTGGGAAAAGCAAATATTACTGAAAGCTTCTGTGAGTTTAACAATCTGGAACTTTTTGCTATCAATACTTATATCGAAGAATATTCTTTTGGGAATCAATTCAACCATAAATCACGAAGTGAAAGAAAATTGCTTTTGAATAAAAAAGAATTAAAAACGCTTTCTAAAGCAGTGCAAACTAAAGGCCTTACAATTGTACCTTTAAAATTATTCACCAACGAAAAAGGACTTGCAAAACTGCAAATAGGCCTTTGCAAAGGAAAAAAGAACTACGACAAACGCGAATCGTTAAAGGAACAAGATACTAAACGTGACTTGGACAGAATTAAAAAAGCGTACAATTAAAAAACACAAATCACTGTTTATCAAAATTTTATAGTTATTTTTACTACAAACAATAACTGTAAAATATGAAAAAGTACTTAATTTCTTTGATTGCAATTCTGTCACTTTCAAATTGTGGCAGTAATACCTCTATTGTCAACAGTTGGAGAGATTCCAATACAACAGTAGCCGAAGAACATTTTAAAAAGGTTTTAGTGGTCGTTCTGGTCAAAGACGAAGCTTCAAGAAGAATTGCCGAAAACCGCATCGCAGCTAGCAATCCTATTTTTAAAACTTCGTATCAATATTTAAACGAAACAACCAAACAGCTAACAAAGGAGCAAAAACTAAAAATCCTTCAGGATGAAAATTTTGATGGAGTTGTTACCATGCGTCTGGTAAGCAAAGAAAAAGAAACTACCTACGTTCCGGGAACATACACCGGCATGTATTACGGAGGTTTTGACGGACTTTACACAGGTATGTACGGTTACGGCTTCGGAAATTGGTACGGAATGTATTCGCCAGCTTTCTACGACCCAGGATATTATCAGGAAACAACATATTATATGGTTGAAACCAATATTTTTTCTTTAAAACAAAACAAATTAATTTGGACAGGAACCACAAGATCTGATTATGTAACAGATGTCGGGCAAACTGTTGATGCTATAATGCAAGCCGTTGTAAAAGAAATGAGAAAAGACGGTTCATTGCCTCCAAAATAATATTTTTTTTGTATAGATGATTTTCAATCAGAACAATTCAAAAAAAATAATGACTAAATTTGTCAAGACAATAAAAAACATTTTTAACAAAAATGAAAACAATCATCAGAAATGCAAGAGAGAAAAAAGGGCTAAAAACCCGTGAAGTAGCGCAAATACTTGGTATCGACCAAGCATTAATTAGTAAGTTTGAATCTGGGGCAAGAAAACCGACAAAAGAGCAGATTTCTAAACTTGCACAACTTTTAGACATTGATTACGAAACTTTGATGATTGCATGGCTAAAAGAAAAAATATTATATGAAATAGGAGAAGATGAGCTTGCCTTAAAAGCATTAAAAGTTGCTGAAAACGAAATCAAATACAACAAAACAGTCTCAAATCTTAAATTATCTACTTCTTTAGAGAAAATCCTAAAAGAAATCGATACCTTAAAAGAAAAATTAGATTCTTATCGTCAATACGACAGTTTTAAAATAAAACAAGCATTAGAACTAGAATATACTTTTGAAAGCAATAGAATTGAAGGAAATACTATGACTCTTCGTGAAACTGATATGGTTATAAATGAAGGTTTAACAATTTCAGGAAAAAGCATGCGCGAACATCTAGAAGCTATAAATCATCAGGAAGCTATTGGATTTATTAAAGATTTAATGAACAAGAACAATTCTTTAAACGAACGAGATCTTTTATCCATTCATAATTTAATTCTACGAGGAATTATTCCAGAAGATGCTGGACGTTATAGAAAAGTTCAGGTTATGATTCAGGGAAGCAGTCACATGCCCTCACAACCTTTAATGGTTCCGCAGGAAATGGAAGAATATTTTCTTTGGTACGAAATCAATAAAAATAAATTACATCCTATTATTCTAGCCTCTGAAATGCATGAGCGATTAGTAACAATTCACCCATTTATAGATGGAAACGGAAGAACTTCACGACTAATTATGAATTTAATTTTGATGCAAAAAGGTTATCCTATTGCTAATATTAAAGGTGATTACGAAACTCGAATGCAATATTACCAGTCTTTGGAAACAGCACAAACCAAAAAAAACAAAGAAGATTTTTTTCTGTTTATAGCTCAAAAAGAAAAAGAAAGCTTAGAAAGATATATATCAATTCTCACTCAATAAAAAAAGCCCGCTTAACGGGCTTTACTTTTAATTTTTATCTTCTAACAGAGGAACAAATCGAAACTCTCCAAACTCATGCTTTTCAAATTGAGTTTCATTTTTCCTGATTAATAAAGTCATAATCTGAACATCTTCTCCAAGCGGAATAACCAACCTTCCTCCTATTTTTAATTGTGCCATTAAAGGTTGTGGAATAAAAGGTGCACCAGCTGTAACTATAATACTGTCAAATGGAGCAAAATTTGGCAATCCTTTGTAACCGTCTCCAAAAGTTACATGTTTTGGACGAATGTTTAATTTCGGAAAAAGGTTTGATGTTGTCTTAAACAATTCGCTTTGCCTTTCGACTGTATATACTTTAGCGCCTAGCATAAATAAAACAGCAGTCTGATAACCAGAACCTGTACCGATTTCTAAAATCTTATGATCTTTCTTCACTTCAAGCAGTTGCGATTGAAAAGCCACCGTGTAAGGCTGTGAAATAGTTTGTCCAGCACCAATAGGAAATGCTTTGTCCTGATATGCATGATCTCCAAAACTTGAATCTAAAAAAAGGTGTCTTGGGATTTTTTTTATCGCTTCCAGCACAGCTCTATCAGTAATCCCTTTTTGCTCTAAAGTCGTTACTAATTGATTGCGAAGTCCTTGATGTTTGGCAGTGTCTTTCAAAATGGGTAGGTTTTATTTTCGCAAAAATAAGAAACAAAACAGGATTTCAAATATTGATTTTAAATTAAAAAAGGTTAAAGGGTAAAAGTTATGAGTTATGAATTATGAGTTATGGGCCAAAAGTCGTAACTCATAACTTTTAACTCACAATTCACAATTCGCTAAATTCATTTTCACGTTAAACAAATAAATTCTATTTTTGTTTAAAATACATTCTCATGTTAAAAGTAGGAGTTTTAGGTGCTGGTCATCTTGGTAAAATACATTTACGCTTATTACAACAATCTGACAAATACGAATTAGTTGGATTTTACGACGAAAATCAAGAAAATGCCGAAAGAATCTCAAAAGAGTTTGGCTATAAAAACTTCAGCACAATTGCAAAACTCATTCACGCAGTCGATGTGATTGACATTGTTACTCCAACGCTTTCTCACTATAAATGTGCAAAAGTCGCAATCAAATCTGGAAAACACATCTTTATTGAAAAACCAATTGCCAACACTGTAGAAGAAGCTGAAGAAATTATCGCTTTAGCCAAAGAGCACAATGTAAAAGGTCAAGTAGGTCACGTAGAGCGGTTTAATCCTGCTTTTATTGCTACCAAAAACATGATCGAGAATCCGATGTTTATCGAAACGCATCGTTTGGCAGAGTTTAATCCGCGTGGTACAGACGTTCCGGTGGTTTTAGATTTAATGATTCATGATATTGACGCTATTTTGAGTGTTGTTAAATCTAAAGTTAAAAATATCAACGCAAGCGGTGTTTCAGTTATTAGCGAAACGCCAGACATTGCCAACGCTAGAATTGAATTTGAAAACGGTTGCGTTGCAAACTTAACTGCTAGCAGAATTTCATTGAAAAACATGCGTAAATCCCGTTTCTTTCAAAAAGACGCTTACATTTCTGTTGACTTTTTAGAAAAAAAATGTGAAGTGGTTCGTATGAAAGATGCGCCAGAAGTTCCTGGAGATTTTGATATGATTCTTCAAAATGCAGAAGGCGTTAAAAAACAAATCTATTTCACTAATCCAGACGTTGAACAAAATAACGCTATTTTGGATGAACTAGAATCTTTTGCAAATGCAATCAATACAGATACCACTCCGGTTGTTACACTTGAGCAAGCCACTGATGCTTTGCGTGTAGCTTATCAAATTATTGATTGTTTCGATAAATAGTAAAATAACTCATAAAATAATTAGCCGCGAATCACTGCAAAATCTGTGATTTCGCGGCTAAAATCATAAATAAAACATCAAATTCAAATGAAAACAATAGCAGTAATTGGAGCAGGAACAATGGGCAACGGAATAGCACATACTTTTGCGCAAAGTGGTTTTGTTGTTAAACTAATTGATATTTCAGAAAAATCGCTGGATAAAGGAATGGCCACTATCGCTGCCAATTTAGACCGAATGCTGGCTAAAGGAACTATCACTCAAGAAGATGTTGCCAAAACGATTACCAATATTATTACGTATACCGATATAAAAGACGGTGTTGTTGGTGCCGATTTAGTTGTAGAAGCTGCTACAGAAAATCTTGAGCTTAAACTGAATATTTTCAAACAATTAAATGAAGCTTGTTCTCACAATACCATCTTAGCAACCAATACTTCGTCTATTTCAATAACACAAATCGGAGCTGTTGTAGCACATCCTGAACGTGTTATCGGAATGCATTTTATGAATCCGGTGCCAATTATGAAACTGGTAGAAATCATTCGCGGATACAATACCAGTGATGAAGTAACCGAAATCATCATGAAATTATCTGAGAAATTAGGAAAAGTTCCGGTTGAAGTAAACGATTATCCAGGTTTTGTGGCCAACAGAATTTTAATGCCTATGCTAAACGAGGCAATTGAAACGTTATACAATGGCATTGGAGGTGTTTATGAAATTGACACTGTAATGAAATTAGGAATGGGACACCCAATGGGACCACTTCAATTGGCTGATTTTATTGGTCTTGATGTTTGCCTTGCAATTCTAAACGTAATGTACGACGGATTTAAAAACCCTAAATATGCTCCTTGCCCACTTTTAGTAAATATGGTAAGAGCAGGAAAACTGGGCGTTAAATCTGGCGAAGGCTTTTATGATTACAGTGAAAACAAAAAAGCTGAAAAAGTTTCAAAACAGTTTTTATAGTCTTTCTTTTTATTAGCAAAACCTAATTAAGCCGGCGAAACACAAATTTCTAAGATGAAAAAAAATTTAGCTTTAATTCTTTTATTGTCTGTGACAGTTTGTTTTTCACAAAATGATAGTTTAACATCAAAAAATCGTGAGTTTTCTATTCAGCAAATTGATAGCATTTGTGAAATTAAAGACTATAAGCTTGTATCGAAAGGCATGACAGGAGCCGAAATGAAAATTGAAAGTCCTGGCAAAGCAACAGAAATTATACTTGGAAAAGGCACATTTTCATATACCATTCATCTTTTTCATTTTGATGAAGCTTATTATAACAGTTTAACTAGAAAAGAGCAAAACAAATACAATTTCAGCAAAAAAACAAGGCTTTTAAAGGCCGAATACAGTTCGGGGCTTTTTTATGAAAACGGATTTGGAGAGATAACAAAAGGAGAGTTTTATTATTTTAAGGATGCCCTATTTCATGTAAAAATTAAACTTGCTAGGAGAGAGAAAAACAAAAAAGATACTATTCAGGAATTCGACTTGAGCATTGCCGAATTAAACAATTCTAACACAATTGAGAACATTTTGTCGATGAACTTAAAAAACTGGATAACTGAACAAAGCGATAAAATAATTAAAAAGTACAAAGATTTAAGATGAACACCATAAAAGAAAATCTTGCCTCTATAAAATCAACAATTCCTGAACAGGTAGCTCTAGTTGCCGTTTCAAAAACAAAACCTGTTTCAGACTTGATGCAGGCTTATGAAGCGGGTCAGCGTATTTTTGGAGAAAACAAAATTCAGGAAATGACCGAAAAATGGGAGCAAATGCCAAAAGACATCCAATGGCATATGATTGGTCATGTTCAGTCGAATAAGGTCAAATTTATGGCGCCTTATGTCACTTTAATTCACGGTGTTGACAGTTTGAAATTATTACAGGAAATCAATAAACAGGCTCTCAAGAACAACAGAATAATAGATTGTCTTCTTCAAATTTATATTGCCGAAGAAGAATCTAAATTTGGTTTGGATGAAAAAGAATTAAACGAACTTTTAACTTCTGTGGAGTTTACAGAGTTAAAAAATATTCGTATCTTAGGTTTGATGGGAATGGCGACTTTCACCGAAGAACAAAATCAAATAGAAAAAGAATTCAGACATTTAAAATCTATTTTTGATTCCATTAGCACGCTGAAAACTGAAAACCTCGAACCGAAGATTATATCAATGGGAATGTCTGGCGATTACCAGCTTGCGATTGAATGCGGAAGCACAATGGTTCGTATTGGAAGCAGCATTTTTGGCGGTCGTTAATAACCGTCGTAAAGGCATACCAAAGTGCGTCTCTACAAACTGAATATTAAAAACCGAACACCGAGCACCTAATTTGTACGCAATACTAGACATAGAAACCACTGGAGGACAATTTAATGAAGAAGGAATTACCGAAATTGCCATTTATAAATTTGATGGCCATGAAGTAGTTGACCAGTTTATTAGTTTGGTCAATCCCGAAATTCCGATTCAGCCCTTTGTAGTCAAACTAACCGGAATCAACAATGCCATGTTGCGTTCGGCTCCCAAATTTTTTGAGGTCGCAAAGCGCATCATCGAAATCACTTCTGATTGCATTATTGTAGCACACAACGCCTCTTTTGATTACCGAATCCTTCGAACAGAATTTAGACGTTTGGGTTATGATTTTGAAGCCAAGACACTTTGTACAGTCGAATTGGCAAAAAAACTCATTCCGGAACAGACTTCTTATAGCTTAGGAAAATTAGTGCGCGCACTCGGAATACCAATGGCCGATCGTCATCGTGCTAGCGGAGATGCCATGGCAACGGTGAAGCTTTTTAAGATGCTTTTAGAAAAAGATCTTGAAAAAACAATTGTAAAAGATTTTATCAAGCTGGAAATCGAAAAAGGAATTGCTCCAAAACTGCTTGATCTTTTAGGGCAAATGCCTTCTAAAACCGGCATTTATTATATACACAACGAAAGTGGTGCCTTAATTTATATTGGCAAAAGCCGAAACATAAAAAAAAGGATCAATCAGCATTTTACTTCTACCAATAAAAAAAGCAAAAGAATACAGGCAGAAGTTTTTACGATAACTTACGACGAAACCGGAAGCGAGCTAATCGGACTTTTAAAAGAAAGCCAGGAAATTAAATTAAACAGACCCAGATATAACCGTTCACAGCGAAAAACTATTTTTCCGTTTGCTATTTATGCAGAAAAAGACAGCAAAGGCTACATCAATCTAAAACTTGAAAAAGCCGATGGACGCAAAAAAGAAATCCTTTCGTATGCTTCATTGCAGGAAGGAAAAAATGCGCTTTTTATGTTTACAGCAAAATATAGATTGTGCCAAAAACTAACTGGATTGTACGACACAAAAAAAGAATGTTTTCAATATAAAATAAAAGAATGCGATGGAGCCTGCATTGGCGAAGTAACTCCTGAGGTTTATAATGAGCGCGTACAGCAGTTTATCAGCGAAAACAGCTTTGAGAACAAAAGCATGATTTTGATGGATAAAGGGAGAAGCATAAACGAACGAAGCGCCATTTTAATCGAAAATGGAATTTATAAAGGTTATGCTTATTATGATCTAAATTATCAGATTACAAACATCGAAATATTAAAAAACATCTTAATTCCGATGCAGCACAACCGTGATGTAAAAAATATCATTCAGAATTACATCCGAAAAACCAAATCGCTCAAAATCCTTCATTTTTAACAATTTAAACGTTGTCTATCTTCGTTAATTAATATCAAAAAAAGAATACTTTAAATGAAAAACATCTTTTATTTAATTATCATATTCATCGTTATTTCAGCTTGCAATAACAATTCTAATGCAGACAAAACAAAAATAAGTAAAGCGAATTCCGAGATTAATCAAAATAAAATAGCCAAGTCAGAAAAATTAAAAATAGTTGGAGATTCTATCGAAATCCCTTCTTTTGAAATAGAAATAGATTTAAGCAAAAAAGCTGAAGAAAAATTAAGAAGTGAAAATGAAACAATAATTGTTTTGACAAATATATTTGGAGAACCTAAATCTGATAGTAATCAGGAAGGTCCGCTGGCATTAGCACATTCAAAAATTGAATTGACCGATAAACGTAAAGCAGTATTTAAGAATATAAAAATATCCGAAAAAACATATAAATCATTAGAAAGCGATAAAATATGGGCGACTATAGAGATTTTCAGTGGCCGTAAATCAACAAACAACAATATTATTGATTCTGATTTTTTGGAAGATGACGTAGAAAATATCATAAATAAAAAGTTTGTCTTAAAGGCAAAATTGATTGGTGAATAATGATTAATCAAACTAAGTGAATTTTTCTACGAACATAAGCTGCTGAGAGCAATTACTATGAAAAATAAAAAATCACAATACGAACTCTTTAGAGAAAAGGTCAAAATCATTCTTTATGGCACTAATACCATTTTAGGACGAATGTTCGATTTAGTGCTCTTGGGTTTGATTTTACTGAGCGTTTTATTAATCATGCTCGATACCGTCGAAGGCATCAATTCAAAATACCATTCCCAGTTATGGATCTGCGAATGGATTATTACTGTATTCTTCACTATAGAATATATTTTAAGGATTATTTCCATTCAAAAACCGGTAAAATACATTTTCAGTTTCTACGGAATCATCGATTTATTGGCCGTTTTACCAATGTATTTGTCGATATTTTTTCCCGGAGCCAGTATTTTATCTATCGTAAGAGCGCTTCGATTTCTTCGATTATTTAAAATTCTGCACCTTCCACAGATTTCGCATCAATCTATGCAACTAAAAGAAGCCATTGATGCCAGCAAAGAAAAAATTCTCGTTTTTATCTATTTTGTCTTAGTCAGTACCATTATTATTGGATCAATAATGTATTTAGTAGAAGGCAAAGAATCTGGATTTACCAGTATTCCAATGGCAATTTATTGGACAATTGTAACCCTGACAACAGTAGGCTACGGAGACATTTCGCCGCAAACACCTTTAGGCCAATTCATTGCTGCACTTGTAATGATTTTAGGTTACGGAATCATAGCAGTGCCTACCGGAATCGTAACGGCCGAATTTGCCAAAAAAAGCTTGAAAAACAATGCCGTAAACACAAAAAAGACCTGTAGAAATTGTCAAGCGCAAGTTCATTTTGACAGTGCCAAGTATTGCTACGAATGCGGAACAGAATTGTCTAATAATTAATTTTAGAAGCTAATCCAGCTGTACATTGCAACTCCTCCTTATCTTTGTTGTTTTTTAAAGTCATAAAAGGAGCTTCCGTTGGTCGCTCTTTTACGCCAAAAAAACAAACAAATATAAGTCCGGGGTTTCCATTTCCATCTGGGCTAAAAAATATGAAGTACCTAATAACCATCGTCGGACCAACAGCCATAGGTAAAACTGCCTTAAGTATCGAATTGGCAAAGCATTTTAATTGTGAAATAATTTCATGTGACAGTCGTCAGTTTTTTAAAGAAATGACTATCGGAACAGCTGTTCCAAGTCAGGAAGAACTTAACGCAGCCAAACATCATTTCATTCAAAACAAATCAATTTTTGAGAATTATACTGTAGGCGATTACGAAAAAGAAGCACTTTCAAAACTAGAAGAATTGTATCAAAACAAGGATTTTGCTATCTTGATTGGCGGTTCAGGTTTATATGTAGATGCGATTTTAAAAGGTTTTGACGAATTTCCTGAAATCGCTCCAGAAGTTCGTTCAGAAGTAAATTCAAACTATGAAAAATTAGGAATCGAGTATTTACAGAAAAAACTAAAAGAATTAGATTTAGATTATTATCAAAAAATAACAGTCGAAAATCCGCAGACGCTTTTAAATCCACAAAGAATGATGCGTTTTGTAGAAGTCTGCATTGGCGCTCAAAAGCCGTATTCATCATTTTTAAATCTGAAGAAAAACAACCGAAACTTCACTCCTATCCTCATTGGTTTAGATGCCGATAGAGAAGTAATCTACGACAGAATCAATCAGCGTGTCGATATCATGATGAATATGGGACTGCTGGAAGAAGCCAAAACGCTTTATCCAAAAAAAGAATTAAACGCCTTGCAGACAGTTGGTTATAGAGAATTATTCAGCTATTTTGACGGTGAATTTAATTTGCCTTTTGCCATCGAAGAAATCAAAAAAAATACAAGACGATTTTCTAAAAGGCAGTTGACATGGTTCAAAAGAAACGAAAACACAAAATGGTTTGACTACAATACAGACAGACAAAAAATTTTTGATTACATAAATTTAAAATTAAAAGTTTAATATTCTCGTAGGAATATATATATTTAGAATTATTTAAAAATATTCTAAATGAAAAAACTTCTACTTCTTTTCCTTACCATTTTACTCTGCTATTCCTGTGAAATTCAATACGATGGAAAAACCAGAATTGTAGCTCAAGGCCAATTGATTGATCGAAACAACAATCCGATTTCTGACAAAAGAATCGAAATCAATACCTATTCTGATGGAACTTACAGCAGATCAGATTTAATCAGCTATGCTAATACAGATTCAGAAGGAAAATTTACCTTAGTTTTTCCTGCACCAAAAAGCGACGATATAGATATAATCGTAACACTTAGCAGCATCTATACTGGTTCTTACAATGGCACTTCTCCTGAATACCAACCTAAACAAATTAAGGCACAGAAAAGAAATTTTGTCAATTATAAACTAGATCTTAATAAAATCCCTTTGTACAAAAAAGATGAGATTACGCAGCTAGAAGTAGTCTTAAACAAAACAACAAACACCAGACAAATTACTAAAATTAGTGTCGATGGTCTTTTATCAGATGAATCAATCGACTTGAATCAAAAAGATCAAAATCACTATATCAATACTCTTTTCAATGTTGTTAAAAATCAAAATATAAAATTAAGTTATACAGTTGAAGATTATTCTGACCCAACAAAATTGGTACGCACCAATCACGAAGCTGTTGTTACAATCAATTCAGAAAAAGTAATCCATACTATAACTTATTAGCCATGAAATTAAAAATTATATTCTTTTTATTTATCCTACAGTTTTCATACAGTCAGAAAACCGAAAATACCAACTTAGTTAAATTCAATCACGATATTCGTGTAAATGCTATAATTCCGTCCAACTTTGGAGAAAATTTTTTGGCAGAAGCCAACGACAGCAAAATAGGAATTGGAACCAACTTCAGCTTTTTAAGAATTCATAATTTTAAACTTGGTGTCGGTTACGATTACATGCCCTATTCAACCACAGATATTACGCGTGCCGGAAATATCAGCTCAGCTCAATTTCATACTGCTTATGGAGATATTTCTTACGAAATAAAAATCGCAAAAAAACTAAATATTGAACCTTATTTTGGAGTTGGAGGAGCAGAACTTAAATTTAAATCTGATGGAAGAAGTTTTGGAAAACAGACGGGAGAGAACATTAGAGTTGGATTTAACACCGATTTTCAACTTGCCAAAAGATTATCTGTTTTTTTAGGTCTTTGTTATTTAAATTCAAATCTGGATATCAACACTTCTCCTGAATTTGTTTCATATTATGACAATGCAAAACTAATTCAAGTCAATATTGGTTTGAAAATTCATTAATTTTGCAGAAGTTTTTAATAAAATGATAATCTCATGCCGATTTCTCCAAATTTCACTTCCGTTTTAAGCAAGGAGTGGGAAATTAATTTTACACAATGTACACCAAACCGTTACTTGAAATATACTGATTTATGCAATCTGCTGCAATTAACTGCGGCGGCACATTCAGAAGTCGGTGGCATCAGTTTTACCGATATGCAGGAATTTAATCAAGCGTGGGTTTTAAGTCGCATGCGTGTAGAGATAACCGCATTACCGAAATGGCAAGATGTTGTCACCGTAAAAACATGGATCAATAGTCTTGAAAATTCACGCTCTGTACGTGCTCTTGAAATGTATGTAAATGGAGAAAAAATAGTAGGCAGCGAAACGTATTGGGCTGTTTTTAATACAAAAGCACGTCGTCCCGAAGCTTTGGCTCTACCTTTTGAGCATTTTGAATTATTTCCCGATAAAAGAGCAACTCTTGAAGGATTTTCGAGAATCAACATCAATCCAGAAAAAGAATCTGTGTTTGAAAAAACCGTTTATTTATCGGATTTAGATATTGTAAATCATGCAAATAATGTAAAATATTTAGAGTGGTGTCTAGATCATGTGGATGCGAAAAGAATTTTAAAACAAGAAGTCAAAAGCTTTGAAATGAATTTCTTAAAAGAGCTTTCTCTAAATGACCAAGTAGTCATTCACGAAAGTGACAATGAAAATCAATCTACTACAACTTTCAGCATTACAAAAGGCGATAAAAATTGTTTCGCATTGGAATTGCATTGGAAATAAAATTTTAGCCACAGATTAACAAGGATTCCAAATGATTTCTTTAACCACAAATTACCACCAATTTTTAAAACTTTTAAATACTATTATTTTTTAGTTCCCACTTAAAAAAATACATAAAAATCCTTTAAATCCGTGGCAAAAACAATTAGTGAGAATTTGTGTAATTTGTGGCTAAAAAAAAAACGATGCAATTCACGCAGAATAACATCGTTTTCATTTCAATCAAAATCATTTCGATTTCTTTTTAGAAATTTTCTTAGATTTCTTGTCTTTCTTCCCTTTCTTCTTTTTCATTAAATCCATTTTGCATTCAATTCTTTTTTCCACATCGGAAATATCAGATTCATAATTGAATTGCAAAGAATGAAGTTTCGCATTTTTAATGTCTTTTAATGCTTTTTTAAACTCACTTTGCGCTTCCAATAGAATTGCTTTCTTGATAAAAATCTCCGATTTGTTGATTCCTTTTATCGTTAAAGCAAAGTCAATCAATTTTTGAGCTTCATCATAATCTTCATTCAATATCAAAGTCTGCAAATAATGCGGATACACTTCAAGAGCATGAATATTAATCGCTAAAGCTTGCTGAAAATATGATTTAGCTTCTTCATAATTCATTAATTGCTCTGCCTGAATCCTTCCGTACAAACACAAAACCATCGTGTTTTTATCATCATACGAAAAAGCATAATCCAAAGATTCAATTGTTCCTTCAAGCCAATACGGATAATTATCTAAAGCTTGAAAAAGGTATTTATCAGTTGTTTTCATTTCGTAAATCGTTTTTTAATTTCTGACGAGTTCCTTTGTAACTTTTCTCCACTTTATTCTTTTTAAAATCACTTCCTGTAAAAACTCTAATAGGATTCCCACGCTGAATATTCAACTGATTTTCCCATTGTTTTCCCACGTAATTTTTAAGCTGAAGCAATTTCTCATCTTCTAATTTTTTAATTAATCTTTCTGTTGCCAGTTTTTTGTTTTGATGCTGAGAGCGACTGTCCATAGAAACAACTGCAATTCCGGTCGGAACATGAGTTGCCCGAATTGCCGAACTTACTTTATTAACGTGTTGCCCTCCTGCTCCGGAACTTCTCATGGCTTGATAGTGAATATCATTTTCTGAAACTGAAGCATTCTTTTGTGCTTCAATTTCAAAAATGCCTATAAACCAGTTTTTCCGTTTATGCATTTTCCTAAACTGACTCTGACCAATCCATTGAATCGTTCCAATCCAAGAATCCACAAACTGATCTGCATTTTTTCCTTTTACGGCAATCGATGCCGTTTCTACAGTTCCATTTTCAGTACCCGCTTCTCTTTGCAGTAAAACCGTTTCCAGTCGATGTTCCTGCGCTTCTTCCAAGATTTTTTTAAGCACTTGGGCAACAACCCAAGTGCATTCTGCAGGTCCTCGACCCGCTGTTATCTGAATTATTCTTTCCATTTTTCTAATATTTTAAGAAGCTTTTCTCTGTTTTTTGCTTCTTTAATAAATTTTGGAAGTCGTGAAACCATTGTTCCATTACCACTTCCATTATTATTTCTCTCTCTTAAATCAGCTTTAATGTATTTTTCCAAGTACAATAAATGTTCTTGATTATAAACCCAAAAAACACTTCCTCGGACTTCTTTCTGAAACCAAAGCGGTAAATTATACCAGCAATCACGTATTAAACCATCCTTCTTAGGCTCTTCTCTAAATGCGTAAGTATCAGGCTTTATTTCTTCCTGAAAACTGCAATGCGGACATTTAACTTCATATTTTTCAGGTACTTTTTTGAAGATTTTAGATTCTAAATCAAATTTTTCAAAACAATTACCGCAATAGTGTTTCCCAAATGTTTTATATTGATAAACAGGCTCGTCAATCTTATAAAAACAGGATTTACATTCAAAAGTCATTGTAGTACAGTTTCCGCATTCACAATTTCTAGACACTTCTTTCAAAACTCCTTTAGACTCACATTTTGAGCATTTTACAAAAATCTCGTTGTAAAAATTTCCTAACCATTTATTTTCATCCTGAAATCTTTCCATAATCCTTATTTTCTACCGATCCATTCTAACAATCTTTGGCGTAAAAGTGCCTAAAACTTCCACCAAATCAGTTTGATTTGCCATTACTTTCGTAATGTCTTTATACGCCATCGGAGCTTCATCAATATTACCGCCAATCAGAGTTACATCATTAGCTTTCAAAACCTTTTTAATTTCGCTTTGTGTAAATGTACTTTTACATTTTGCTCTCGAAAACAAACGTCCCGCACCATGCGATGCCGAGTTTAAACTTTCTGCGTTTCCTTTTCCTTTCACAATAAAACCTGGAGCCGTCATCGAACCCGGAATAATTCCCAATTGCCCTTCACCTGCTGGTGTTGCTCCTTTTCTGTGTACAATGCATTCCTGACCGTTTACGATTTCTTTCCAAGCAAAATTGTGATGATTTTCAATCGTTACCACGACTCTTTTCCCTATTGCTTTGGCAATTCGTCGGTGAATATCATCATGACAGGCTTTTGCATATTCTCCAGCTAAATTCATCGCCAACCAATATTCTTGGCCATCATGCGTATTCAAGTCCAACCAAGCCAAATGCTGTACATTTTTTGGCAACGGACATTGTTTTGTTGCCAAATACGTGTAATGTTTCGCAATGTTTGCGCCTAATCCGCGTGAACCACTATGTGACAGAACAGCAAAATATTCTCCTTTTTCCAGTTTCCATTCGTTCTCTGGATTATCAATTTTAGCAATTCCGAATTCCACAAAATGATTTCCTCCCCCCGAACTTCCTAATTGTTTATAAGCTTTAGGCAAAAGATTCTTTAACAACGGAATATCTTGAAATGCACTATTGTAAAACACTTCATGATCTACACGAGAAGCATGCGCTTCGTACATTCCAAATTTTGTATTGTCTTTTAAAATTGTTTCTAATTGATGTTCTCTTCCTTTGAAATGCGAAGCTGGCAAGTCAAAAATCGAAAGGCTCATTCTACAACCGATATCAACTCCAACTCCGTACGGAATCACCGCATTATCTGTTGCCAAAACACCGCCAATTGGCAATCCATAACCAGAATGTGCATCTGGCATTAGGGCTCCAGCAACTGAAACTGGCAGTTTTAACGAATCATACAATTGAAATTTTGCCTGCTCATCGATTTCATTTTCTCCAAAAATTCTAAAAGGAGCTCGCGTATTTTTAAGCTGATGCATTCTCACCTGAACAGGTTTAATCAAGCCTTCAGCAACTTTTCCCCACGTTCCGTTTCCTTCATATTTTTCAGGATGCAACAAAACGTCTTTTGCTTCTGTCAGAATAGATTCTTTTTTTTCTCTTTTTCTATATCTGTTTATCTGCCCTAAGGCAATATTTATTGAATTATTCTTTGGAAAACCTAATTTAATAAGATCTTTTCCTGATAATTTATTTCCCATGATTTTCTATCATTTCGTCTACATATTGTTGATATACTGCATGCAGACTTTTATTTTTAATTGGATTTTTCTCTTTTGGATTTTCAACTCTATATGATTTCCAGCTATTAGAAAAACCTCCTCTAATTTTGTTTATTTTACCTCTCAGATTATAATTGACAATATAATTTTCAATAAGTTTTATTTGACTTTCTAAATCTGAATCGACCATTTTGGTATGTGTAATCATATAAGGACTAACACGAAGCACGTATCGCCAAGGTTCGTTGAATACATAATGAATTTTGTATCGCTTGCAATTGCTACACCAACGTTCTCTTTTATAAAAATGTGCTTTTTCTTTTTCGGTCAATTCAAGTTTTGAACTTCTCCATTCCCATTCTGAAAACTCTTTTACAGTTTGGATTTTTTCAACATAAACACCTTTCCTCTTTCGTTTTTTCTTTCTCTTAAAAGATTTTTCAGAAGAAAACTGCCATGTGTTTATTTTTTCCAATAATTCTCTGTAAAATGAAGCTTCACTTGATCTTGCAACATCATCTCTAAGTTTGAAATTACGCTTCCAACCTCGCTGATAAGGAACTTCTAAAGGAATTAAGGGCAAATTGTTGCGCTTGGTCCAAAGTTCAGTATCAAGTTTTCTTAACTGAATTAATTGTTTCTCAAAATCCGTTCTTACTAATCGTTTTTTTCTTCTTTCGGTTTTGAAGCGAGTGCATAAAGCATACTCTTCTACCGTATAATTTTGCATAAAAAAATTATCGCGTATTAAATTACAGCCTAAAAAAGGCTAAACATTTTATCCAAAAGGATAAATACTAAAATCGATTTTCGGGAAATTTGAAGAGTCTAGAATAAAAAAAAGCCCGAAACTTATAGTCTTCGGGCTTTTTTATATAGCTAAAAAATATATTTCTAAGATTGAAATAAGCCACGAAGAATTGCTTCACCAAATCCATTTGGTGTAAAGCTCTGAGATGTCAATGTAAGTACAAACACTATTTCTTCGTTTTAAAGGGTTATTATTTATTTTTTCGTTTGCAAATATTGTGAATTCTTTTTTAATATTCCAAATTAATTTTAAAGAAAATTCATCAGAAATAAAACGCAAAAATCACAAAACACAGTCAACAAGTTAAAAAACAACTGATTAAATGCATTTACAAACAAAAAATAATTTCAAATAAAAGCATAAAAAAAGCCCTGATTTCTCAGAGCTCATATTTTTTTGGTGAAATTATTATTCAGAAACTTTGCTTTTTACAACTAATCTGAATCCCTCTCCATGGATATTTAAGATTTCAACATCTTCATCAGCTTTTAGATATTTTCTCAATTTAGCGATGTAAACGTCCATACTTCTTGAAGTAAAATAGTTGTCGTCTCTCCAGATTTTAGTCAAGGCCAATTCTCTCGGCATTAAATCATTTTCATGAAGAATCAACATCTTAAGCAATTCATTTTCTTTTGGAGACAATTTGATTGGCTCTTCATCCTGAAAAGTAAGAAATCTTAACTTTGAATTTAAATGGAATTTACCAATATTAAATTCAAATTGCACCTGTTCAGCTTTTGTATCAGCAGATTTTCTTTGAATAATCGCTTTGATTTTCATTAATAAAACTTCTGAATCAAAAGGCTTATTAAGATAATCATCGGCACCTGCTTTATATCCTTTTAATACATCTTCTTTCATAGACTTTGCCGTCAAGAAGATAATTGGCACTTCACTATTTTTTTCTCTAATTTCTTTGGCTAAAGTATAACCATCTTTATAAGGCATCATTACGTCGAGAATACATAAATCATATACGTCTTTCTTGAACTTCTCGAAACCTTCCATACCGTTTTTAGCTAAAGTAACTTCAAAGTCATTTAACATTAGATAATCTTTAAGAACAGCGCCAAAATTTAGGTCATCTTCTACTAAAAGTATTCTTTTGTTATTTTCCATATTTTAATTTATTAATGGTATTTTTATTATAAAGGTGCTACCTTTTCCTTTTTCGCTTTCAACATATACTTGACCGTTGTGGTCTTCAACTATTCTTTTTACATAAGCAAGTCCTAATCCGTGGCCTTTTACGTTGTGCAAATCTCCTGTATGCTCTCTGTAAAATTTCTCAAAAACACGTTTTTGAGCCACCTTACTCATTCCTAGTCCATGATCTCTAACTTTAATCAGAATCATGTCTTTTACATTTTCTGTAAAAATTTCAATTTTAGGAGCGTCTGGCGAATATTTTATCGCATTTTCTAAAATATTAACCAAAACGTTTGTAAAATGCACTTCATTTATCAACGAAGTTGTTCTCGCTGCATTAAAATGTTTTACAACAGTTCCTTGTCTGTCTTCCAGGATTAAATTTACATGTTCTATCGCATCATCAATAATGTCGTGAATTACAGTAGGTTCTTTTGTAATATCAAGTTCTCTTTTTTCTAGTTTAGAAATTCTAAGAACATTCTCGACCTGAGCATGCATTCTTTTGTTTTCGTCTCTAATCATTTGAAGATAGCGATAAACTTTTTCTTTATCTTCAATTATCTTGGGGTTTCTAATAGCATCGAGTGCTAAATTTATTGTTGCGATTGGGGTCTTAAACTCATGCGTCATATTGTTTATAAAATCAGTCTTTATTTCAGAAATATGTTTCTGACGTAACAATTGATTTAACGCACTTGTGTAGGCAACTATTATAATTAATGTAAAAATTATTGATAATATGGTAATGCTCAACAATTCTGACAGTAAAAATTTCTTTTTATGAGGAAACGTAACATACAATTCATAGTTACTATTTCCTTCGTTATCCGTAAAAATCGGAACCTGATAGCTTGCATCTTTATCATAATGAAAACCCTGAGATCGTATTTTCGTGGCCTGATCATGATTCAGAACACCAAACTCGAACTTCGTTTTAACACCATAATCCTCCAGTTCTTTTTTCAGAAGCGAATTCAGCTTCTCTGGTGAAATTCTTTCATCGAGAGGCAGTGAGCCTGCAATATCCCTGTAAGTTATCTCCTGTTGTGCTTTATTTAAAATATCAAGGCTTCCGGATTTCTCATTTCTAAGGTCTGGTATTATACTTTGACCCAATGGACTATTATCAATTCTGTTGTTGTTATTGTAAACTTCTGTTACTCGTTTTGAGCTGAAACTTTTAAAACGTTCACTGCTGAATTTTTTGTTAAACAGCTCCCCTGTTATATCATAATCTTCAGAAGTTAATGTATTAGAATAAACAATAGTTTTATTGGTTCTTTTATTTCTTTGAACAAATAAAACTTCAAGAAGGTCTTCCTTTGCTGGTGTTTTTCCTATACTGTCTTTAAGCCTATTAACTTTATTGGCATAGCTATATAATTCTTGCTTTTCAAGCTTATCAGCAACATTTCCAATAACTTGTGTAACGTGGTATTTAAATTGCTCATCGTTGTTTTTAAACGATGAATTGAACCAATAAACTTGTACCAGAATAATCCCTATTAAGGATAAACTCATCAATAAAACAAGTATTCTAAAAAATAATTTATTCATCGAAACAAAATTAATATTTTAACAATATACTAAATAATACATTAACCAAATATTAACATTTAAGACTGATTTTGTTTTATATTTAAAATTTTAAGAATTTTAACAACTTCTCCTCTAGCAATTTTAAGATTATTGTTATTAATCACGAAATTGCTCATAGAAATTCGTTTTTCGTCATTCCATTGCATTTTCATCCTGCTTAAAACTTGTTCCTTTGTGGTATTGTCTCTTTTTATGACCCTTTCTATTCTTACTTCTTCGGGCGCTGTTACTGTAATTACAAGATCACATTCTTTATATCTCCCGCTTTCAAACAAAATCGCGGCTTCATAAATCACATACTCATAATTCTCATGTTGCTTTCTCCAGATTTCAAAATCTTCTTTGACTGCAGGGTGCACCAACGAATTAAGAACAGCAAGCCTTTCCTTATCATTAAAAACGATTTCGGCTAGTTTTGAACGGTTTAAGACATTGTCTTCAAAAATACTTTCTCCGAATTCT
Source organism: Flavobacterium procerum (assembly GCF_042431625.1). Taxonomy (NCBI): domain Bacteria; kingdom Pseudomonadati; phylum Bacteroidota; class Flavobacteriia; order Flavobacteriales; family Flavobacteriaceae; genus Flavobacterium; species Flavobacterium procerum. The sequence continues at coordinate 721,357 of NZ_JBHLYW010000022.1, forward strand.
ATTTTTATCTTTTCAATAACAGAAACAGATTTCATAACTCTTTTCGCGCCATCATCTGCAATATATACAGGAACGCCTAATTCCTCAAAATAATGCGCAATAGTTGTTTTTCCGCTTCCTATTCCGCCGGTAAGGCCAATAACTTTTGTCATGCTAAACTTTAAAAAACATATTAGGAAAAGCCTCCTGTGGTTTTCTTTTCAGAATGATGATTTTTACAAACGATACTAAAAATCCCGTTCCGTAACCATAAAATTGTTTTCCTACTGCAATTACAGAGAGATATCCTATTTTGATGCTTTTATTCTGAATACTCGCCGTAAGAAAAACTATAACGAAATATACAAAATATAATTGTAATAAAATATCAATATTAAAAATTAACAATAAAAAAGCTAATAATAATCCGAGCATGAAAAATGTAGGGAAGAAAAAAGTAAGCTTATTGTGCTCCGGATACCAGCTGTTTAATATTGGGCGTGCTTTACCAAATTTATTGACCTGAATTGAGAATTTCTCCCAGTCAATTCTTCTTTTATGATAAACATAAGCCTTAGGAAACAGACGAGTCTTAAAACCTAAATTCCACAAACGTATTGACAAGTCTGGATCTTCTCCTGGATGAATATTACCAAACCCTTTTGAAACCTCAAAAGCTCTTTTGGAAATCCCCATATTAAAACTGCGGGGCTGAAATTTATTTATTTTTTCAGAACCTCCTCGAATTCCACCTGTAGTGAGAAAAGATGTCATGGCAAAATTGATAGCTTTCTGAATGTTCGAGAAACTGTCCAAGGCTTTGTCAGGACCACCGAAACAATCAACATATTCTTCATTCAAAGCCTTTCTAACCTCCGATAAATAGTCAGATGGAATAATACAATCTGAATCAAATATGATGAAGTAATCGCCTCTGGCTTTCTGCATTCCGTAATTTCTGGAATCGCCCGGACCTGAATTTTCTTTAAAATAATACGAAATATTTAATTTCCCTTGATAAGTCATCACCACATCACGACACGGTATTGTTGAGCCGTCTTCGACAAGAACAATTTCAAATGCTTCATTATAATCTGATTTCGTTAAACTTTCCAAGAGTTCATCAACTTCATCAGGACGATTATACACGGGTATAATTAAAGAGAAAATCATAGCAGAATATGCGTTATTAAAGTGTATTTCTAAAATTTCAAAATTTTAACAAAGATAATCTAATTCATAAAAAAAACCATCAACATTAATTGATGGTTTTTTCAAAGTTTTGTAAAATATTTTACTACTTAATACTTTCGATATTTACCACTTCATTTGTATCTGCATTGTAATCAACGCCTGCAAATTCAAATCCGAATAAATTTAAGAAATCATTTCTGTAACCTGCAAGATCGCCAATTTCTGGCAACGATTCAGTTGTAGCTTCTAACCAAAGTTTTGCCACTTTTTCCTGAACGTCATCGCGCATTTCCCAGTCATCAATTCTGATTCTTCCTTTTTCGTCTACCGGAACTTCAGAACCATTATACAATCTATCTTTAAACAAACGTTGCATTTGTTCAATACATCCTTCATGAATTCCTTCTTCTTTCATTATTTTATACAAAAGAGAAATGTATAACGGAATTACGGGAATTGCTGAACTTGCCTGAGTAACCAAAGCTTTGTTTACAGAAACATATGCTTTTCCTCCAATTTCTTTCAAACTCTCAGAAATCGTAAATGCAGTAGACTCTAAATGATCTTTTGCACGTCCGATTGTTCCTTTACGGTAAACAGCCTCAGTCAATGATGGCCCTATATAAGAATAAGCAACCGTAACAGCTCCTTCTGCCAATAAATTTTCAGCTTTTAGAGCTTCAATCCACATTGACCAGTCTTCTCCGCCCATTACAGCAACTGTATTTTCGATATCTTCTTCGTTGGCAGGAGCAATAGAAACTTCTGAAACATTTCCTGTATGGAAATCAACTGTTTTGTTTGTAAAAGTCTGTCCGATTGGTTTTAAAACCGAACGGTGTGTTACTCCTGTATTAGGGTTTGTACGAACTGGCGAAGCTAAACTATAGATAACAAGATCAACCTGTCCTAAATCAGCTTTGATTAAATCTAAAGTTTCTCTTTTAATTTCGTTAGAAAAAGCATCTCCATTGATACTTTTTGCATACAGACCTGCTTTATGAGCTTCAGCCTCAAAAGCTGCAGAATTATACCAGCCTGGAGAAGCTGTTTTTCCTTCAACTGGTGGTTTTTCAAAAAACACTCCAATTGTTGCTGCGTCAGAACCAAAAGCGCTTGTTATTCTTGAAGCCAGTCCGAAGCCTGTAGAAGCTCCAATAACCAATACCTTTTTAGCTCCATCAATTGCTCCTTTTGATTTTATATATCCTATCTGATTTTTAACATTTTGCTCGCTTCCCTTTGGGTGGGCTGTCAAGCAAATAAATCCCCTCATTCTTGGTTCTATAATCATATTCTGTTTTTATTTCTATTTTAATTTGATGCTTTTCTATTATTAAAAACCTAAAATGTTATTTAATAATCTTATCTATATTTTCACGCACAGTCAGAATATCAAAGTTTTTTTCTTTGCATTCAATCTTAGTTCCGTTGTATTTTTCGATTAAAACATTTAAATCTTCGCAATCCCGTATAAAACTAACTTCCTGTTTCTTTATATCAAATACGACTCCTTTTAGTCTGTTCATATTAGCGCCCATTACGGCTCCTGCAGCTCCGCCTACGCCATAAGCCGCTCCTTTTGCCCAAGCATTAGCAAAAGAACCTTCTAAGTATAAAAACCTACCGTCGTTGATTACTCTATGATAAGATAATGCATTACTGCCATCCTCACTTCTGTGTCCTTTTACTGAATATTTGTGAAAGTATTTCTGCTGAATATAGAGAACACCATTATAAGAAATAGCAAAAAAATCAAGTTTTACATCATTTCTCGCCCAAGCAAAATAAACCTGATCTATAACCTCGGACTTATCTAATGGTTTATAACGCATAACACTTTTTCTTACTATGGCATCCCCCATGTAAACACCATTTTTTGCCACAAGATCTTCATAGGTTTTATATACGCCCTCTGGAATATCTTTAGCTAAAAACAAATCTATACCTCCTTCTGAAGTCTCGGAAGAAGCACTCTTATTTTCGGCAGTTTCTTGCGCATTAGTTGTTGCAACTAAAAAGCTTAAAAAACAGAAAATAGTAATTTTTCTAAGCATAGATTTTAAATAGTTTGTTTATCATTAATACCAACAAATATAAATCAAATATTTAATTTAATAATTCTTTTGCATGATTTAATGCCGAATCTGAAATGTTTGCTCCAGACAGCATTTGCGCAATTTCCGTAACTCTTTCATCCTGAGACAAAAGCTTTAATTCTGAAACTGTATCGTTGCCCACACTTGATTTAGAAACTCTAAAATGCGAGTCTCCTTTTGCCGCAATCTGCGGTAAATGGGTTATAGCAAATATCTGCATCGAACTGCTCATTTCCTTCATAATCTCCCCCATTCTAATGGCAATTTCTCCAGAAACTCCGGTATCAATTTCATCAAATATCAAAGTCGGAAGTTTTGAGTATTTTGCTAAAATTGCTTTTACTGCCAACATAATTCGAGACATTTCTCCACCAGATGCCACTTTTTTCAAAAGTCCGAAATCTGTTCCTTTATTAGCTGAAAACAAAAACTGAAGTTCTTCTTTTCCATTTTGAAAATACGTTTCTGAAGGAAGCAACTCCATATTAAAACGAACATTAGGCATTCCTAAAGTAGACAAAATAGCAATTAATTGATCTGAAAGAACTGGAATCGCTTTTATTCTCTTTTCATGAATAACAGCTGCCAACTTATCAAGTTCATCCGTTTTTTGTTCTATTTCTTTCTCTAGAATGCCGATTTCTTCATCCATTCCATCCAATTCTAATAAAACATTTCCTAAATCGGCCTGTATTTGAATCAATTCATCAACAGAATTAACCTGATGTTTTTTCTGTAGATTATAAATAAGTTGCAGTTTCTGACTTACTAGCTGTAACTGTTCTGGATCATTCAAAAGTTTCTCGGAAATATTTTGAAGTTCTTTTGAAACATCATCAAATTCAATAGTAATACTTGAAATTCGCTGAAAAACATTCTCATAATCAGGCGAAAAAGTTGCAATCTTTTGCAAAGCGTTCTTAATTTCATTTAGATTATGAAAAACGCCGTATTGTTCTTCGTTTGCAATCGCTAAAGACTTGTCTAGAGATTCTTTAATGATTTCAACGTTATTTAATTTTTCGTATTCGGTTTCAAGCTCCGGCTGTTCTCCAGATTTCAATTTTGCCGAAACCAATTCATTCAATAAAAATGTATTGTATTCTTGTTCTTTTCCAGCATCTGCCTGCTTTTTCTGAAGCTCATTTAATTTCGATTTAGCACTTCTGTACGTTTTCAAAACTTGCTGATAATTAGCAATTGTCTCAAAATTAACTGCAATTGCATCAATTATCTTGAATTGCACATTTTCGTCAGACAACTCCTGAGTTTGTTGTTGAGAATGGATATCAATCAAAAAAAGACTTAAATCTTGAAGCTCCTGAAGATTTACCGGACTGTCATTAATAAAAGCACGAGATTTTCCCGAAGGAAGTATTTCGCGTCTAATAATTGTTTCGTCCTCATAATCTAAATCATTTGCCGTAAAGAATTCTTTTAGATCGTATTTTGAAATATCAAACTGTGCCTCGATTACACATTTTTCTTCTTTATTTTTTAATGAAGTCAAATCTGCTCTTTTTCCTAAAACAAGTCCTATTGCCCCCAAAATAATAGATTTACCCGCTCCTGTTTCACCAGTGATTATAGAGAAACCTTTTGAAAAATCAATAGCAAGTTTTTCAATTAGAGCATAGTTTTTAATGGACAATGACGTAATCATAGAAACAAATTTGTAGTATAAAAGTTATTGAGAATTTTGAAAATAAAACGTTTCTTAAAATTTTATCTGAGACCATTTCCCAGCATTTAAAGGCGAAACTTTATTTAAAACATCGGTTAAATCGTTGATGGGAACGCTTGGCCCTCCAGAAAATATAGAGACAATTTCATCTGATTTTGCATCAAAAAAAATCCTGGTCAAAAAAGCATTTGGCTTAACCGAATTTAATCTTGAAATCAATAATAACGAGGATTTTATCTTTTCTTTGGAAGCTTTTAAATCAGCGCTCATTGTATCTAAACCTGTATGATACATAAACATTGTCTGACGCAAGTCGCTGTAAGTTGGCGCAACCATATCATTTATCAAATAATAACGATTCTGCAATCCATCAGATTGGTTCCAGCCTTTAAAACCGCCTTGTTGAGCGACATTGGCAATATTTTGGGCCGTTTCTAGATACTGATTTCCTGCACCCATCTGAAAAGAATCAGCATCCATGCCCAAAATCAAATAACTGTAAAATGAAACTACCGACACCAAATTTGACTCGTAAACGCTCGGATTAAAAAGCAACGGCTCATATTCGGTGTACTTAAAACTAAAGTCTTTATCGTTATAATTCAGGATTGGAGAAGAATACGTAGAATTAAAAATCAATCTCGAAGATTGAACCTGAATTGTTCCTGTAAACTGGTCTGAACTATTGGAAGACAAAGTAATATACATGGAACAGTTAATACGCTCATTTTGCTTCAAAGTAGCTCCAGTCCAATCTGTTTTATTTACAAACTCCGATAAAGCAGTCTGAAGTGTCTTAAAAACTTGTTGATTTGGATTTGGAAGTCGTTCTGTATTAATCGTAACCGTACAATTTAGCTGCTGTGCTTGCGCAAAGCCAAAGATAAAAAAAACTAAAAGTGCCGCGATTTTATTCATACTGGTTTATATTTAAATTCTGCCACACAACCATTTAATTGTGTACCGATTTAAGTTTCAGCTGTTTTCTGAGAAATGCAAAACTACTTTTCCTAAAATATCAGCCGCAACAGACTCTTTTGACTTTAATTCCATTGGTTCAATCTTAAAATTTCCATCAATAAAAGTCACTTTATTGGTTTCTTTTTTAAAACCTGCCCCTTCATCTTGTAAGGAATTTAAAACAATCAAATCTAAGTTTTTTTTCTGAATTTTCAACTTAGCATTTTCAATTTCATTGTCAGTTTCTAAAGCAAATCCAATTAAAAACTGTTTTTCCTTGATTGTTCCCAGAGAAAACAAAATATCTTTTGTTTTTTCCAGTTCTATAGAAAATTCTGAAGCTGTTTTCTTAATCTTTTGTGTCGCAACAGTTTTTGGCCTGTAATCTGCTACTGCTGCTGCTGCAATTGCCACATCCATATCTTTAAAATACATATGACAAGCATCAAACATTTCTTGTGCAGAAATAACCTGAATTACTTTAATCGAAGATGTTTTTACTTTTAAATGCGTTGGCCCTGAAACCAAAACAACATCAGCGCCTAATTTTGCGGCTTCATTTGCAATATCAAATCCCATTTTTCCCGAAGAATGATTTCCTATAAAACGTACAGGATCTATCGCTTCGTATGTCGGGCCAGCCGTAATAAGGATTTTTTTTCCTTTAAGAGGGAGTTTACTGCTTAAGTCTGCTTCAAGAAATGCAACAATATTTTCAGGCTCAGCCATACGACCTTCACCAGACAAACCACTTGCCAATTCGCCGCTTTCTGCCGGAATCAAAATGTTACCGAACTGCTTAAGTGCCTTAAAACTAGATAACGTTGAAGGATGTTTGTACATGTCCAAATCCATTGCAGGGGCAAAATAAACGGGACATTTTGCTGACAAATAAGCAGCAATTAAAAGATTATCACAGTTACCTGTTGTCATTTTAGACAAAGTATTTGCCGTAGCCGGAGCAATCAGCATAATATCGGCCCACAATGCCAATTCTACATGATTATTCCAAACTGCATCTGTATCTTCTTCGTTAAAAAAACTCGAGTGTACTGGATTTTTAGATAAGGTAGATAATGTAAGTGGTGTTACAAAATCCTTAGAAGCAGGTGTCATGATCACTTGGACATGTGCACCTGCTTTGATAAAAAGTCGTACTAATGAGGCTGTTTTATACGCTGCAATTCCACCGGAGACTCCCAGTAAAATCTTTTTCCCGTTTAAAACTGACATTATACTATATTATTTGTTTGAATTTCTGTGGTAAGTTTTACCGTCTAACCATTCTTGAACAGCTAAAGCGTGTGGTTTTGGCAATTTTTCGTAAAATTTAGAAACTTCAATCTGCTCTTTATTTTCAAAAACTTCTTCAAGACTGTCATTATAAGTAGCAAACTCTTCTAACTTTTCAGTTAATTCTTTTTTAATTTCAGAATTAATCTGATTTGCTCTTTTAGCCATAATGGTAATTGCTTCATACACATTTCCTGTTGGCTCTTCAATAACTGTTTTGTTGTAAGTTATTGTGTTAACAGGAGCATTCGTCTTTTTTAAATCCATGACTTTATTTATTTAGTAAATTTTTGTAAATCCGTTTCAACTCTGGCATCCATTTCGTCTGCCTGCTTTCTATATTTAGTATCGCTTTTAAACTTCATCAAGTTATTATAAGCTGTTTTTGCAACATGTAAACGCTCTTCCATTTTAGAAGGAACACTGTTTATCGCCAATTTATAAGCCGAATCGTATTTGTAAAACAATGCGTCTTCTTTAAAAGGTGTTCCTGGAAAATCTGCTATAAAATTATCAAAAGCAACCAATGCCGATTTAAAATCTGATATTGTGTTATAACCTTTGGCATTTTCAAAAGCTTTTTTCTCCAATTTCCCATTCAGAACCTGTACAGTCTGGTTTGCCTGTGCGATGTATTCTGAATTTGGATAATTATCTATAAAAGTCTGCAGTTTTTCAAGAGCTTTTACTGTATCAGACTGATCAAGGCTGTAAACTGGTGCTAATTTAGAATAACTGTAAGCTCCTAAAAATGCTGCTTCCTGAACCTTTTCGCTTCGAGGATAACCCGAAACAAAACTTTCGAACTGGTAGCCAGCCAAATAGTACTGTTTGGTTTTATAGTAAGATTGAGAAAACATGTAAAAAAGCTTTTCTGCCTGTGGTTTTCCTCTGTAAGAAGGAGCCAACTGTTCAAAAAGACGTATCGCTTTATTGTATTTTCCAGCTTCGTACATCTTTGTTGCAATTTCAAATTTTGCTGCAACGTCATCATTTTTCAGTGCTTTTTGATAGTCACTACAAGAACAGAAAAGGGCTGTTATAAGCAACAGCGAAATTAGTTTTTTCATTTTCATACTTTATATTATGATCTCTCAGACAATTATGCCAAAGCAAAATCACACCGAAGTTTCGGTGGCAAATTTAGTTATTAATTTAGCTATTGCAAAATATTTTTTTGGTATCGTAAAATACCTTCAAATATAAGCTTATTTTATACTGTTTTTTACAAATTCATTCAATCTTGCTGCCAATGAATCATCAACACTCACTAATGGTAAACGAACAGTATTGTCAGCAATTCCGAGTGCTTGAAAAATTTGTTTGATTCCAGCTGGATTGCCTTGTTCAAAAATCATGTCAATACTGTCAGACAAGAAATAATGTGTTTTAAACGCGTCTGAAACTTTTTTATTGAGTCCCAAACGAATCATTTCTGAAAATTCTTTCGGAAAACCTTGTCCAATTACAGAAATCACTCCCGCTCCACCTGCAAGTACGATTGGCAATGCCAACATATCATCTCCCGAAATTACTAGAAAATCTTTTGGAGCATTTTTGATTATCTGCATAGCTTGTGCCATGTCTCCCGCCGCTTCCTTAATAGCTACAACATTCTCAAAATCATTGGCTAATCGAACCACGGTAGACGGAAGCATGTTGCTCGAAGTTCTTCCTGGAACATTATACAAAATCACTGGAACAGGAGAAGCCTCGGCAATTGCTTTAAAATGCTGGTAAATTCCTTCTTGAGTTGGCTTATTATAATATGGAGAAACTGATAAAATTGCATCGAAAGCGCTAAAATCTCTCGTCTTTAATTCTTCTACAACCTGCATCGTATTATTGCCTCCAACTCCAAGAACCAAAGGAAGCCTTCCTTTATTAACTTCAACAATTGTGTTTATAACCAATTCTTTTTCTGTTGTACTAAGGGTAGCATTTTCAGCGGTTGTACCCATTACTACAAGATATTCGACTCCTCCGTCGATAGAAAAATTTACAATTCTGTGTAAAGCTTCAATATCTACTGAAAAATCTTTTTTAAATGGAGTTACAAGCGCAACACCAGTTCCTATTAATGATTGCATATTTTTTATTATAATTTATTTTATATTTTTTAAATACTTAAACAACTCCGAAACAAAAAGTTTATAGTTCTTTTTCTCCGTGTTAATCATCCAGCGATTCAGACTGCAATCAACAGTGGCAAAACCGACTTTAAATTTAGCTTTTGATTTTTGTGTCAGCAACATTAAAAATGGCTTTTCAACATCATAAAAACTAATTAAAAGATCAAATTCTGAATCTGTAAATTCATTTAGAAATACCTCTTTAATGTCTCCTTTCCAATCAATGTGTGTGTTCCCAAAAGTCGGCCTTTCATATGTTTTTTTCTTATCGAATTTTCCAACATAGGAGACCGTTTTAATGTTTTCAGGACTAATTCCGTACAAGGTAAACTCTGTAATCAATTCTTCAGAATAGCCAAAATCACTTTCATCTATCAACAAACCAATTGTTTGCACATCTTTTGAAAAGACTTCATTTTTTTTATTATTGAGGTTATTTTTTAATGATTTTTTTACAAAAAATTCCTTCGTATAATTTAAAAACATAGTACTTTTACCAGATTACAAAATTAATTATTTAAGTTGCATTTAAAATGGTAAAACTAAAAAAGTATAACGGATTTTTAAAACTTTTTGTTATATTCTTAACACTTTTTTTCATTCTTTCTTGTAGTCAAAAAAACTACAATTTGACAAAAATAGAGGGAAAACAACTTCCTGTCACTGAAAAAACTGCGGAAACTCCAGAAATTGAAAAATACATAAAACCTTATCGCGACCATATTAATCAGGATTTAGATAATGTTTTAGCCTACGCACCTGAAACACTAGATAAAAACACAGGAAAATGGCAAACCAGCATTGGAAGCTTAATGGCTGATGTTTGTTTACAGCGAGGAAATACAGTTTTTAAATCGCGCGAAAATAAAAATATCGATTTATGCTTGCTTAATCATGGCGGTATTCGCGCTATTCTTCCTAAAGGAAATGTAACGACACGAACGGCTTTTGAAATTATGCCTTTTGAAAATAATCTTGTCGTGCTAGCTTTAAAAGGTGAACAAATTTTGGAAATCGCCGCTTATATCATTAGAGAGAAAAAACCACAACCTTTATCAGGAATGACTTTTACGATTGCAAAAGACAATACGGCGAAAAACATATTGATTCAAGGAAAACCGCTTGATATAAATAAGACTTATTATGTTGCAACCAATGATTATTTAGCAAATGGCGGTGACAGCATGACTTTTTTCGCGAAAAGCACTCAAAAATTCGACCTGAATTATAAGTTAAGAAACGTTCTGATTGATTACTTTAAAGATGTAGACACTGTTGTCGCTCCAAAAGATGTCAGAATTACTGAAGAATAAAATTTACAAAAATATACCAGCGTTCCTGCAAAACAATATAAAATGAAAAGAAGAGAATTTATCGAAAAAACCGCTGCAAGTACTGCCCTACTAAGTTTAGGATTATCTTTAAGCAGTTTTGAAACTAACGATATCAAACATTTAACCATTCTGCATACCAACGACGTGCACAGTCATATCGATCCTTTTCCTGCAGATGACCCGCGTAATCCTAACAAGGGCGGTGTTTCTCGTCGTGCTGCATTGATAGAAAGTATTCGAAAAGAAAATCCAAATGTGCTTTTATTAGATGCGGGTGATATTTTTCAGGGAACTCCTTATTTTAACTATTATGGTGGTGAACTGGAATTTAAATTGATGAGCATGATGAAATATGATGCTTCGACCATTGGAAATCATGATTTTGACAATGGCCTTGACGGATTGTATGCACAACTTCCTCACGCAACTTTTGATTTTATCAACTCTAACTATGATTTCAAAAATACCGTCATGGACGGACATGTGAAGCCTTATAAAATTTTCAACAAAAACGGAATCAAAATTGGTGTTTTTGGTGTTGGAATCGAACTGCAAGGTTTGGTGGATAAAAAATTATACCTGGAAACAGTTTACAATAATCCTGTTGAAATTGCGCAAGACATGACACAGCTTTTGAAAAAAGAGCAAAAATGTGATCTAGTGATTTGTCTTTCGCATTTAGGCTACAAATACAAGGATGACCCTAGCAAAATCAGTGATTTAAAATTTGCTGAACAAACTCAGGATATTGATTTGATTATTGGTGGTCATACACACACTTTCTTAGACAAACCGACGATTGTAAAAAACAAAGTTGGAAAAGAAGTTTTGGTAAATCAAGTTGGTTGCTACGGAATCAATTTAGGCCGAATTGACTTTTATTTTGATAAAGATAAAGCACACACAAACCAAGGGACAACTATTGTTGTATAATCTTTTTTTGTCTTTTTTGAATTCTAGCTTTTTCGAGGAAATATTCAACCATAAAGAAATAAGCTAGAATTTGAGTTATATCCCTTATTAAAACAAGAACCACAGAATATGAGAAATATTCATTAAAAATATAGAATATATCTGAGAAAATATAGCTAACAGCCATTAAGGACATCAGCAGAGTTATAAATGTTCCTTTTGTTATATAACTAACAAAACAGAAATAACTCAAAAAGCTTAATACAATTCCGTAAGCGATATAAATAAATTTAAACTTCTGCATGTTTTCCAGCTGAAGGCTCAAAACAGAAATCAGCAGATATACAATAAAAACTACTACAATCGAAATAGGCAATACATCTCGTTTTGTGAGTTTTATTCTTTCGTGTTCCCGAATAAATAAGACAACAATCAAAATATAAACAACCAGAAAACTCAAGACTGCACCTATTTCTGAGGTTTCAATTGCCATTAGATCATATACCTGTCCAACAAAGCAAAAAAAGAATATAAGCCCTTCTGTTTTTCCGATTTTCAATTCATTACTTATAAAAAAATAAATGAATATAGAAGGCAGCACAATTGATTTAGCATAAGTTGCTAAAAAATCTTGTTCAGTCCAATCAAAGATAATGGTAAAGAACAATGCTAAGAAAAACAGAATTAATGACGGTTTATTCGCTTTCATTGAGTTTTTTTACAAAATCTTCCTCCGATAATATCGGAATGTTTAGTTTGGTGGCTTTTTCTAATTTTGCAGGCCCCATATTATCTCCTGCTACAACAAAATCTGTTTTGGCTGAAATCGAACTTCCTACTTTTCCGCCATTATCTTCGATTGCTTTTTTGAGCTCATCTCTCGAAAACTGACTGAAAACACCTGATACAACAAAAGTTTTACCTATAAATTTATCAGTAGCATTTGGATTGTTTTTTTCAACAATTTCAAACTGTATTCCGTAGCTTTTTAAGCGGTCGATTATGATTTTGTTCTCTTCATTTTCAAAGAACTCAATTACGCTTTTTGCTATTCTTTCTCCGATTTCATCAACTAAAATCAAATCCATTAAAGAAGCTTGACTTAACGCATCAATATTTTTGTAATGTTTTGCTAGTTTTTTGGCTACAGTTTCACCGACAAAACGAATTCCGAGTGCAAATAATACATTCTCAAAAGGAATTTCCTTAGATTTTAAAACCCCATTTACTAGATTTTCAGCAGATTTCTGCGCCATTCTTTCTAAATGCAGAATGTCTTCAACTTTTAATTCGTATAAATCGGCATAATTATGAACGAGTCCATTCTTAAAAAGCAATGCTACAGTTTCACCTCCAAGACCTTCAATATCCATTGCTTTTCTTGAAATATAATGCTGTACTCTACCAATAATCTGCGGAGGGCAACCATAAAAATTCGGGCAGTAATGATTTGCTTCGCCTGCATTTCTAACCAACTCTGTCTGGCATTCCGGACAATGTGTGATATAATGCGTAACTTCTGAATTTTCAGGACGCTTTTCTAAATCTACGGCAATGATTTTAGGAATGATCTCTCCTCCTTTTTCAACAAAAACAGTATCGTTGATTCGAATATCTAATTTTTCGATCTGATCTGCATTGTGCAAAGAAGCTCTTTTTACAATTGTTCCTGCAAGCTGTACCGGCTCAAGATTGGCAACAGGAGTAATTGCACCTGTACGACCAACCTGATACGAGATTGATTTTAGCGTTGTAGAAACTTGCTCTGATTTGAATTTATATGCGATAGCCCATCGAGGCGATTTTGCTGTATAACCTAATTCTTCCTGAGAATGAATGCTGTTTACTTTTATAACAACTCCGTCTGTTTCATACGGAAGCTTGTGGCGCTGCGTATCCCAATAATCAATAAAATCAAAAACCTCCTGCATATTATTGACCAATTTTGCTTCGCTTGGAACTTTAAATCCCCAGTTTCTTGCAGCTTCAAGACCTTCATACTGTGATTTAAATGGCAGATTATTTCCGGTTACAAAATAAAGAAGACATTCGAGCGGGCGTTTTGCAACCTCAGCACTATCTTGAAGTTTTAAACTTCCCGAAGCTGTATTTCTAGGATTTGAATAAGGCGTTTCTCCAATTTCTATTAGCTCCTGATTCATTTTTTCAAAACCTGCCAACGGAAGAATAATTTCGCCTCTGATATCAAATTTATCGGGATAACTTCCTTTTAGACGAAGCGGAATTGATTTGATTGTTTTTATGTTATTCGTTACCTCATCTCCTTGAAAACCATCTCCACGAGTTAGCGCTTGCAATAATTTTCCATTTTCGTACGAGATGCTTATAGAAGCTCCATCGTATTTTAATTCGCATGTGTATTGCAAATCAACATTTCCTAAAACTCTCTGGATACGATTTTCCCAATCCAAAAGATCTTCTTTCGAATATGAATTATCCAAAGAATACATTCTATATTGGTGTGCGATAGTTTTGAAGTTTTTGGTAACCGAACCTCCAACACGTTGTGTAGGAGAATTTTCATCAAAAAATTCAGGATTATTGTTTTCTAAATCCTGAAGCTCTTTCAGTTTAATATCAAAATCATAATCAGAAATTGTGGCATTGTCTAACACATAATAACTGTAGTTGTGTTGATTAAGTTCATCTCGTAATGTTTGAATAGTCTCTTGAATGCTCATAAAATATTGAAGAATGTATAATGTGAAAACTGAACTTCAAAATTAGGATTTATTTTTATTTGAAAGTATTAAAAAATGAAAGTTTTATAAAATCAAAAATCAAGCTGTGAATACCACAGCTTGATTTTCTCCTTGTCCATTATTCTTAAAAAAGAATTAATAAAACCAACTTCCAAATGGTTTCTGACGTTTTACATTACAAACTGAAAAACAATTGATTAACAGACAAACATAAAACTATTTTTGAATAATGATAAAATCGGAACGTCTGTTTAAAAGATGCTCTTCTTCTGAACATTTTACTCCATTTTTACATTTATTAATCAGTCGGCTTTCGCCATAACCAATTGCGCTTTCAATTCGAGAAGCATCGATGTTTTGTGAAACGATATAATCTCGAGTAGCTTTAGCTCTATTATCTGAAAGTTTCAGATTGTAGGCATCTTTTCCTCGCGAATCGGTATGAGATTCGATTTTGATTTTGATATTTGGAAACTTCTGCATGATAAAAACCACCTTAGACAACTCTTCAATTGCTTTAGGAGTGATGTCATATTTATCGTAATCAAAATAAATCGGGTTTACGTCAACTTTTTCGACCCCTTTTCTTTTTACCACCAAATCATCGTAATTACTTAGTTCGAAATTTACATCTTTAATTTCGCCTGCATTTTCACCCGTAGTTTCAACAGTCTTGTCGTCACTACTGTAATTTGGTTTGGCGGCCATCATTTTGACCACTTTGTTACACGGAACTTCGATTGCGTATTTTCCTTCGTAATTTGTTCTGGTCTCGCCGAGAACTTCACTAAAAGAGTTATAAGCCATTACAACCACATCTGAAAGAGGTAATTTTGATTTTCTGTCAAAAGCAATTCCAGAAATGCTCTGTCTGCAGACCGGTTTTGACTTCGTAAACGAATAAATATCATCATCTCCTTTTCCTCCTGCCCTGTTTGAAGAGAAATAACCGTAAGTGTTTGATTTGTCAATTATAAATGTAAAATCATCTTTGTTACTGTTAATGGGTTCTCCTAAATTTTTAGGTACAGAAAAAGTACCGTCTGCTAGGAGTTTACTTTCGTAAATATCTAAATCTCCCCAGCCGTAATGTCCATCAGAAGAAAAATAAAGCACTCCATTACTGAAGAAAGGGAAAAGATCATTACCAATAGTATTGATAGTCGGACCTAAATTTTGTGGTGAACTCATAGTACCATCGGCAGCAATTTTAACATAATAAAGATCTGTTTCTCCAAAACCGCCTGGCATATCAGAAGCAAAGAACAGCCATTTTCCGTCTTCACTTAAAGAAGGATGCCCAACAGAATATTCATCGCTGTCAAAAAATACCTTCTGAACATTTTCGAGTTTATTATTGACAATTGATCCTTTTACTATTTGGAAATTATTGACTTTCTCTTCATCTACAACCAGTTTGTTCTTCTTTACAATATTGGTAGAATAATAGATTGTTTTTCCCTGACTGTCAAAACTGGCCGTAGCCTCATGATATTTAGTCATTACATTTGGCAGAAAAACAGTTTCGTTAAACAAGCTTCCATCAGCTGGATTGCGTTCTGATACATACAGATTAAGAAAAGGCTGGTTGTTCCAAGTGTATAGTTTTTCACTAAACTTAGTGGTATCTCTTGCGGAGGTAAATACCACTTTCTCTTGAAAAAAAGTAGCCCCAAAATCAGATTTACTGGTATTAATTGCTAAATTTTTGATTTCGTAAAGAGGTTTTGCCTTCGCAACGCTGTCCATGTATTTTTTTTGGGCAACATAACGGCTAATTTCCTTTTTATCTCCTTTTTTTTCCAGATATTCCTTCGTAATCTTATCTGCTTCATCATAATCCATTACGGCTTTCATAGATTGAATGTAACGCAGGTAATAGATATCGGTCAGGTTATTTCCTTGCACTTCATAAAGTTTTCGGTACCATTTTAAGGCATTTCTCGAATCTGATATGAAATAATAGGAATCAGCAGCATTTTTTAAGGTTTGTGCCGACGGATCTTTTATGTTCGCCAGACATTCTTCATAGGCTTTAGAAGCATCAGTATAAGCATAATTTCTGAACAAAGCATCGGCTTTCTTCAAATTGGTTTTTTGAGCAAAACCAAAGGTAATGCTCAAAAATAAACTCAGGATATATAGTTTTCTCATAGGTTTTATATTTAGAAGAATCGAGGAGATTTGATTTTACTTTGATTTTTAACGAATTGATATTTTAGGATGATTTCGTGAGAACCATCGTTGTATTTGTTCAAATCGCTTACAGTATAATCAAAAGCATATCCGAGATAAAAACTTCTTGAAATCTGAAACCCAGCCAATATACTCACAGAATCGTCGGTTCTGTAAGAGGCTCCAATAACAAATTTTTCCTGAATCATAAAGTTTGCCGAAACATCAGCAGTAATTGGCGCCCCGCTTACTGCTTTTACTAAAAATGCCGGTTTAAATTTCAAACTTGGACTAAGATCAAATACATAACCTCCCATCAGAAAATAATGCATGCGATCGTAATCTATAGATTCTTGCACATCATCATAATAATTATTTCGCATAAAACTCGGAACGGACAGCCCTACATACCATTTATCTGTGTAGTAGTAAATCCCTGCTCCTACAGCAAGTTTCATTTGATTATTAATATTTTGATTAAGTAAAACATCATTATTGTCGTAATATCTTCCTTTGGACCAGTCGATATTCAACATTCTCATACCCGCTTTAAGACCAAAAGCCAATCTTTTTTCATATCCCAACGGAATTGAATAAGCGAAGTTTCCGTCAAGGTACAATTCATCTGAAGGACCAATTTTATCATTAACCACACTCAAACCTAAACCTACATTTTCATTTATAAGAGGAGAATGAATAGAGAAAGACTGTGTTTCTGGTGCACCGGAAATTCCAATCCATTGAGAACGATACAAAAGTGCAACTTCTATGGTTCCGGCAGATCCAGCATAAGCTGGATTTACCGCCATAGTATTATACATATACTGGGTATATTGAGGATCCTGTTGTGCGGTGGCACAAACCGTGATAAAAGAACATATTAAAATGAAATACGTTTCTAATGATTTTATATATAGTTTCATAACGATACTTATTTAGTTTAATTAATTGATGATTAATAGAAGCCGGCTTATCTCATAATAGACAACCATCCTTTTTTAACCGTTCCATCTCCAATGGTTATCACATAAAAATAAGTACCTGTTGGCAACATATCTCCTCTATTAACAACTCCGGAAACATTTGCTGTTCCGTTCCAATCATTTTCATAGTGTGCTTTACTGTACACTAATGCTCCGTATCTGTTGTAAACTTTCAGCTCATTATTTGGATAAGATTCGATACAGTCAATTCTGAACAGATCATTTGCTCCGTCATTGTTTGGTGTAAACTCATTGTAAACAGTCAAACAAATTGGTTCTAAAGTAACTGAAGCTGAATTATTTGATGGATCAACATCTAAAGGAGTTGAAGTTTCGACAGTTGCAACAACGGTGTAATTTCCGCTAGGCAATACTTCTGCAACAATTGTTAACACTACACTTTGGCCAGCATTTAATCTTGGAATTGTCCAAAGTTGTGTATTCGGATCGTATGTTCCTGAAGTTGAAGACGAACTTACAAACTGTAAACCACTAGGAAGTAAATCACTAACAAGAGTGTTTATGAAATCACCTTCTCCAACATTATTAACTGTTATCGTAAATGTTACTTTATCGCCAAAATTTGGAGTCGGATTATCTACTGTATGAGTAATCGTTAAGTCTGAACAACTAGCTACAGTAACGTTAAGAGATTTTACTGTTCTTTCGTCACAATTATTAATATAAGCAACCTCAACCCTACCCGGACCAATATCAGACCATGAAACCGTTACAGAACCATCTGCTGAACTACCTCCGGAAATAATTGTTCCACCTGTGATTGTCCAAACATAACTAGATTTACCGTTTGCAATAGAGTAAGTAACTCCTTTGAAAACACAAGGTGTATCATCTGTAGTAGCAATCTGAACCGCAGCGTCATTTTCAAATGAAACTGTAATTGCCAATCTTGGTGCGTTATCACAACCATTTGTGGTATTGCTTAATGCCCCTGCGTAATAAGTTGTTGCAGTAAGCGGTGTGTTTGCTGCTAATGGTGTTCCTCCTGTCGCTGTAGCATAAAATAATACATTGGCTTCATTAACTTGAATATTAGCTAATGTTGGAGCTGCGGATAGACAGAAAACTTGTGAAGTATTTGATGTCGTTACTACTCTCGGAGCATTAACATTTACCGCAACCGCTAATCTTACTGGATTTTCACAACCTGCCACACTGGAAATTGCTCCATAATATGTGCCAGTTACTAATGCTGTAGTCGCAGAAATTGCAGTTCCGCCTGTCGCTGTACTGTACCAAACCACATTGGCCTCATTGACTTGAATATTAGCCACTGTCGGAGAATTTAAAGTACAGAAATTCTGTGTCGCATTATTTGTTGTTGGTGTCGCAGTCGGATTAACCACTGTAACAGTAACCTGTAAACGTGTTGTACTCTCACAATTAGTTAAAGGATCTATGATATTTCCATAATATACACCTGTTGTTAATGGTGTAGTAGATACAATTGCTGTTCCGCCTGTAGCACTGGTGTACCAAATAACATTTGATTGATTCACCTGAATACTAGCGAAAGTAGGCGCCGCTGTAGAACAGAAAGTTTGAGTAGTATTATTAGTTGTTGGATTTACAGTATTACCAACTGTAACTGCTACTAATAATCTTACACTGCTTGTACAACCTGTCGTTGGATCAAGAATCGCTCCATAATAATTACCTGTAGTTAAAGCAGTTCCCGTTGGAATCGCTGTTCCGCCTGTAGCTGTACTATACCAAACCACATTGCTTTCATTTACCTGAATATTTGCAATTGTTGGATTAGTACCAGAACAAAATACCTGTGTTGCATCTGTTGTAGTCGGCGTTGCAGGGTCAGTAACAGTTATTGTAACCATTAATCGTACTGAACTTTCACATCCTGTTGCCACATCCAATAATGATGCATAATAAGTGCCGCTTGTCAAGGCAGTCATTGCTGGAATTGCTGTTCCGCCTGTAGCTGCGCTGTACCAGACAACATTGGTCTCGTTGGTCTGGATGCTCGCAAATGTTGGTGCGTTTACCAGACAGAAATCCTGTGTCGTATCTGTTGTAGTCGGAGTAGCAGGATTTGTTACGGTAACTGTAACCAGTAATCGTACTGAGCTTTCGCATCCTGTTCCTGCATTCAACAATGATGCATAATAAGTGCCGCTCGTCAAGGCAGTCGTTGCAGGAATTGCTGTTCCGCCTGTCGCAACATTGTACCAAACAACATTGGTCTCGTTGGTCTGGATGCTCGCAAATGTAGGCGCGTTTACCAGACAGAAATCCTGTGTCGTATCTGTAGTTGTTGGAGTAGCAGGGTCTGTAACACTGACTGCAACTGCTAGTCTCACTGAGCTTTCACATCCTGTTACCGCATCCAATAATGATGCATAATATGTACCGCTTGTCAAAGCAGTCGTTGCCGGAATTGCTGTTCCGCCTGTAGATGCGCTGTACCAGACAACATTAGTCTCGTTGGTCTGGATGCTCGCAAATGTCGGTGCATCTTCCTGGCAGAAATCCTGTGTTGTATCTGTGGTTGTAGGAGTCGCAGGGTCAGTTACGGTTACTGCAACCGCCAATCTTACTGAGCTTTCGCATCCTGTTCCAGCATCCAACAATGAAGCATAATAAGTGCCGCTTGTCAAAGCAGTCGTTGCAGGAATTGCTGTTCCGCCTGTAGCTGCGCTGTACCAAACTACATTTGTTTCGTTTGTTTGGATACTCGCAAATGTTGGAGCATTAACTAAACAGAAATCCTGTGTTGTATCTGTAGTCGTCGGTGTCGCAGGATCAGTTACCGTTACTGTAACCAGTAATCGCACTGAGCTTTCGCATCCTGTTCCAGCATCCAATAATGATGCGTAATAAGTGCCGCTCGTCAAAGCAGTCGTTGCCGGAATTGCTGTTCCGCCTGTAGCTACGCTGTACCAGACAACATTAAGCTCGTTGGTCTGGATGCTCGCAAATGTAGGCGCGTTTACCAGACATAAATCCTGTGTCGTATCTGTTGTTGTTGGTGTTGCAGGATCAGTTACCGTTACGGTTACCAATAATCTTACTGAACTCTCACAGCCTGTTGCAGCATCCAATAATGATGCATAATATGTACCGCTTGTCAAAGCAGTCGTTGCCGGAATTGCTGTTCCGCCTGTAGATGCGCTGTACCAGACAACATTAGTCTCGTTGGTCTGGATGCTCGCAAATGTCGGTGCATCTTCCTGACAGAAATCCTGTGTTGTA
>NZ_JBHLYW010000023.1:0-673 GCF_042431625.1 Flavobacterium procerum
AGACAGAATCTCGTACTGAAGCGCGCCAACTCCGTTCTGAACGTTGCTGATCGTAACCGTACTTGTCGTGCTTGCAGCTGGCGCACAGTAAATAGGCGTTCCTGCAATATCCATATCTGTCGGAGGATTAAGTGCTGGTATCGTTACAGACACCGGTACTGCAATCACACATCCGTTCGAATCTCTAACATAAGCAGTAACTGTTCCTGCAGTCAAAGTCGTGTACGTATTTGTCGAAGTGTAATCCGTTCCTCCGTTGAAGCTGTAATAGTAAGGGAATGTTCCTGTACCTGCCGTAACGTTTACTGTTACAACCGCTGCCTGAGAAGCATTTCCTGCTCCGCATGTCAAGCCCTGAGTCAATACCGCTGTAGCGGCAAGAGCTGATGGCTCGGTAATGGTAACCGTTCCAGTTGTGTACTCACAGTTTTTAGCATCTCTTACAACCATGTTGTAAGTTCCTGCCGTCAATCCTGGGAAGATATTTGAATCCTGGAATGTCGTTCCTCCGTCGTTGCTGTACTCATAAGGCAGAATGCCGTTTGAAGCAGTAACGATGATGCTTCCGTCGTTTCCTCCTATACATCTAACATTTGTCTGAGCAAACGTAGCTGTTGGAGTCGTTGTCGGCGTAACCACAACCGGAATAGAAACCGCCTGGCATCCCTGGCTG
>NZ_JBHLYW010000024.1:0-799 GCF_042431625.1 Flavobacterium procerum
CAGCAACAATTCCTGGTTCAATGTGTAAGGGCTTGATGTGATACAGCCGTTTCCGTCCTTGATATAGAATGTGTAGTTTCCTGGAGCATTCAATACAAAGTTTGGACTTGACTGGTAGCCGTTTCCAATGCTGAACATCGGCGTGCCAACATACGTTCCCGTAATCGTGATCGGAACCGGACCGCCTGTGTAGCAGTACAATCCAACTGATGAATTGATTGAAGGAGGCAAGTCTTCGCCGATTGTGATATCAAGCATAGTCTCGCAGTTGTTGGCATCGATAACCCAAACATCCCAAGCAGTGCTTACCGCAGGGTCTAATACCGCACTAGTGAAAATATCGTAGTCTAATGGGTTATGAGCCGCTCCGTCAACAACAAACTGGTATCTGTATGCAGGTGTTCCGCCTGTAGCGGCAACTTCAACCCTTGCACCGAAGTTACAGTTCGCGTTTACGTTGTTCACAAGGTTAAGACCCAATGCTGCCGGTTCTGTTACGACAACTGAAGCGAAAGCAGTACAGTTCGTCACGTTGTCCGTAACAGTTACTGTGTAGGTTCCTGGAACCAATCCTGTAACATCAACAGTATTTCCTGTCTGAGTCAGCGTACCTGTACCTGCCGTTAATGCAGCAGTGTAGGTGCCTCCGAAATTGGCAGCTGTAAATCTTACAGCTCCGTTTGCATTTCCGTTACAGTCAACATTCGCTACAAGCTCGCCTGAAACCGTAATGTTGGTAACCGGAACTACTGTGTATGATTCCTGGTACGTACAGCCGTTGGCGTCTGTAACCTGGAAT
>NZ_JBHLYW010000025.1:0-747 GCF_042431625.1 Flavobacterium procerum
GCGCCGGTCTCTATATCCGAAGACATATACCCCTCGACTTGCATGTGTTAAGCCTGCCGCTAGCGTTCATCCTGAGCCAGGATCAAACTCTTCATCGTATATTTTAATATTATATATCCGATGCTTTCTCTAGTGGTTATTCTCGAATCCTGCGACTCTATTACTCTTATTCTTTTTGTTCCGATTTGCATCGGAACGGCTGTCAATTCAATATGTCTACGAACGTGTATTTCTTTTTCTTGTTTCGCTTGTCTCTCAAAGCGGGTGCAAAAGTAGAAAACTTATTTCTAACCGGCAAATGTTTTTTGAAGTTTTTTTTTCAGAAAATTTCTTTTCGTTTTTTCTTCTCAAACCTGCCAATCTATCAATGAACTTTCCGTGTTTTGCGGGGTGCAAATGTAAAAGCTTCTTTCGAATCCCGCAAGCTTTTCGCAATCTTTTTTTTCAGATTTTTTTTTCCGATTTGATTGCCTTGCCTGCCAGTGTTTCAGTGAACGCCTTTCGTTGTTGCGGGTGCAAAAGTACACAACAATTCCAGTTACGCAAGACTTTTGCACCTCTTTTTTTGCCTTTTTTTTTAATTATTCCTTAACTCGCTGATAACGGATTCTTTACAACATATCTTTTTTTTCATGTCTGTCGCTTTTTTCTGAATTATGATGCAGTTTTCATGATTTCAAGAGGTTTTCATATCCAACTTTTATCGGGTTTTCAATCTTTCCACCGCTTTTTCGAAGGGAAAACAAG
>NZ_JBHLYW010000026.1:0-796 GCF_042431625.1 Flavobacterium procerum
GCTATTAAAGTCACAACGGTGAAAGATGAGCATGCGTCCCATTAGCTAGTTGGCAAGGTAACGGCTTACCAAGGCTACGATGGGTAGGGGTCCTGAGAGGGAGATCCCCCACACTGGTACTGAGACACGGACCAGACTCCTACGGGAGGCAGCAGTGAGGAATATTGGTCAATGGGCGCAAGCCTGAACCAGCCATGCCGCGTGCAGGATGACGGTCCTATGGATTGTAAACTGCTTTTGTACGAGAAGAAACAACATTACGTGTAATGTCTTGACGGTATCGTAAGAATAAGGATCGGCTAACTCCGTGCCAGCAGCCGCGGTAATACGGAGGATCCAAGCGTTATCCGGAATCATTGGGTTTAAAGGGTCCGTAGGCGGTCCTGTAAGTCAGTGGTGAAAGCCCATCGCTCAACGATGGAACGGCCATTGATACTGCAGGACTTGAATTACTGGGAAGCAACTAGAATATGTAGTGTAGCGGTGAAATGCTTAGAGATTACATGGAATACCGATTGCGAAGGCAGGTTGCTACCGGTGGATTGACGCTGATGGACGAAAGCGTGGGTAGCGAACAGGATTAGATACCCTGGTAGTCCACGCCGTAAACGATGGATACTAGCTGTTGGGCGCAAGCTCAGTGGCTAAGCGAAAGTGATAAGTATCCCACCTGGGGAGTACGTTCGCAAGAATGAAACTCAAAGGAATTGACGGGGGCCCGCACAAGCGGTGGAGCATGTGGTTTAATTCGATGATACGCGAGGAACCTTACCAAGGCTTAAATGTAGTTTGACCG
>NZ_JBHLYW010000028.1:0-582 GCF_042431625.1 Flavobacterium procerum
TGTAAAAGCTTCTTTCGAATCCCGCAAGCTTTTCGCAATCTTTTTTTCAGATTTTTTTTTCTGTCTCGATTGTCGTGCTTGCCAGTATTTCAGTGAACGCCTTTCGTTGTTGCGGGTGCAAAAGTAGCACCTTTATTCAGTTATGCAAGACTTTTGCACCTCTTTTTTTGCCCTTTTTTTTAATTATTCCTTAACTCGCTGATAACGGATTCTTTACAATTACATCTTTTTTTAGGAATTGTAGGTATTTTCCTTTTTCGGATGTCGTTTCAATATTTATCGCCCCGTTTTTCCTTTTATTTTTATCGAATTTTTAGTCTGCAGCACTCTTTTATACCAACTAATCAAACTTTAAAAACAACTCTTCTGCCGGTTTTAGTCTCGAAAAGGGGCTAAGACGCAAAGTTTTTCCTTTTTTTGTTCTGATTTCATTATGGAATCATCTTCTCATTCAATAAGCTTCTCTCGAAAACGCCCCCCACTAGCCCCGATAGGAGCGGAAATCCTTTTGTGCCGGGGTTCGGCACAAAAGATTGAAGCGCATAGCGGGATCAAGCTCCTCAAAAAAATAAAGACAATCAT
>NZ_JBHLYW010000029.1:0-345926 GCF_042431625.1 Flavobacterium procerum
TAAGCCCGCCTGCGCAGATGGTACTGCATCATTGTGGGAGAGTATGTCGTCGCCTTTCTTTAGGAATCCTCATCATTGACTTGATGAGGATTTTTTTTTGCCTCATGGTTTCTTAAAGATGAGAATCCGAATCGGCACAAAAACAAGGCTTTTTCAGCCGCAGTTTTTGTCGATCGGTAAGATAGCGGATTGCCCGGCCCGCTGGGGAAACGCCATGATTCTTCTTATTCTGTTCTGATTCCTGATAGATTTCCTTTCAAGCAATGCAACTTTCTATTTTTGTTAAATTATGGTCAATTGACTGTCTTGGATGTCAATAATTTAGAATTTTAAAATTTGAATGAGTATTTTTGTGTTTAAATTATTTATTAAACATGAAGAAAAGTATTTTACTGTTTGCGCTTTTTGTTATTACAAATCTAAGTGCACAACAACGTCCCAAATTAGTTGTAGGTATAGTTGTCGATCAAATGAAAATGGAATATTTATATCGTTTCTCTGATGATTTTTCGCCAAACGGATTCAAGAGATTAATGAATAATGGATTTACTTTTCAGAATATGCATTATAATTATGTTCCTACGTATACTGCTCCTGGGCATGCTTCTGTTTACACCGGAACGACTCCCGCTACCCATGGAATTGTGGGTAACGAATGGTTCAGCCGTGCTTTAGGAAAAGAAATGTATTGTACAGATGATGCTTCTGTAGTTACTGTTGGAAATGGTACAGCAGAGGAAGGCGCAATGTCTCCAAAGAATCTTTTAAGTACTACTATTACCGATGAAGTTAGAATGGCAACCAATTTTAACGGAAAAGTTATCGGAATGAGCTTAAAGGACCGTGGAGCTATTTTGCCAGCAGGCCATTTTGCAAACTGGGCTTTTTGGTACAGTAAGACCGGAGATTTTATTTCGAGTACTTTTTATGGAGACAAATTGCCAGAATGGGTATCTCAATTCAATAGTGAAAAACATTATATGAATTATATCGAAAAAGGCTGGGATTTGTATAAGTCTGCTTCGACTTATAATGAAAGTCTTCCTGACAATAATCAGTATGAAGGAAAACTTTTTGGAAGTACTGCGCCTGTTTTTCCTTATGATTTAAAAAAAATGTATGAGAAGAACGATGCAGGTATAATACGTTCAACTCCTTTTGGAAATGATTTATTAGCAGAATTTGCTAAACGAGCAATTGAAAAAGAAGAGCTTGGAAAAGATAATGTCACAGATTTCTTAACGGTTAGTTTTTCTTCTACAGATTACGTTGGCCATTTATTAGGGCCGCGTTCTATGGAATTGCAGGATACTTATTTGAGATTAGATCAAACAATCGCAGATTTTTTAGCTTATCTAGACAAAACAGTTGGTAAGGGGAATTATTTGTTGTTTTTAACTGCAGATCATGCTGGAGCTGAAAATGTTATTTATTTAAAGGATAGAAAGTATAATGTAGACAATTATCCTTCTAAAGATGTTCGAAAAGGACTTCAGGACTTTTCTGTAAAAACTTTCGGTATAGATTTGCTTTTAAATTATTCAAACTTTAATATATTTTTCAATAAACCTTTAATTAAAGAAAAAGGATTAGAGTTAGCAAAAGTTAAACAGGTTTTTAAGGAATATCTAATTGCGCAACCTCATATTAAAAAAGCGTATACAGAAGAAGAAATTTTGGCTAATTCTGGTAATGATTATTATTTAAATTTTGTGGCTAAAGGCTATGATGTTACTCAAAACGGGGATATTGTAATTATTGATAAGCCCGGAGATATTCAGTATTCTACTACTGGAACTTCGCATGGTACTGCCTATACTTATGATACGCATGTTCCTGCAATATTTTTTGGATGGCATATAAAGAAAGGCGAATCTTTTGATAAAAAAGCAATAACTGAAATTGCACCTACTATCGCTCAGAAAATTAAAGTTACTTTTCCGAACGGAACCGAGGCTAAAGTAATGGCTGAGATATTAAATGAAAATTAAGTAGAATTTCATCATTATATAAAACCTGTCTTTTATGGCAGGTTTTTTTATGCATAAAAAAAAGGCTTTTCGTTTGAAAAGCCCTTTTAAGTTTAGTGTTTGTAAGCACTTATTAGTATCAGCCTATGCGTTTGCTAATACTATTTCTTCATTGTAAGGAAGATTCCAAGCTTCGGCAACTCCTTTATAAAGGATTTTTCCGTTAGCTACGTTTAATCCTTTTTTCAATTCTTCATTTTCTGCACAAGCTTTTTGCCATCCTTTGTTTGCTAATTGTACAGCATATGGTAATGTCGCGTTTGTTAAAGCTAAAGTCGAAGTGTAAGGAACAGCTCCTGGCATATTAGCTACACAATAGTGAACAATATCGTCTATAATAAAAGTTGGATTTTCGTGAGTTGTTGGAGTACAAGTTTCGATACATCCTCCTTGGTCAACAGCAACGTCAACTACAACAGCTCCCGGGCGCATTAGTTTAAGCATGTCACGAGTAATTAAATGAGGCGCTTTTGCTCCTGGAATTAATACTGCGCCAACAACTAAATCAGCATCTTTAATTGCTCTTGTGATATTGTAGTGGTTTGACATTTCTGTATTTACGTTTGCTGGCATAATGTCATCTAATTGACGTAAACGTGGCAAACTTAAATCCATAATAGTTACTTGAGCTCCTAAACCTGCAGCCATTTTTGCAGCTTGAGTCCCTACAATTCCTCCACCTAAAACCAAAACTTTTGCTGGTGGAACACCTGGAACACCTCCAAGAAGAATTCCTCTTCCTTTTAATGGTTTTTCAAGGTATTTTGCTCCTTGTTGAATTGCCATACGACCTGCAACCTCAGACATTGGAACTAAAAGCGGTAAGCTGCGGTCTGTTTTTTCTACAGTTTCGTAAGCCAAACATACAGCTCCTTTTTCTAACATTGCATGAGTTAGTTCTTCTGAAGAAGCAAAGTGGAAGTAAGTAAATAATAATTGATCTTTTTTGATTAATGGATACTCAGAAGCAATTGGTTCTTTTACTTTAATAATCATTTCTGCGATAGCATAAACTTCTTCTATAGTTGGTAAAACTACTGCGCCAGCTTGAGTATATTCTTCGTCAGCAAAACCGCTTCCTAAACCAGCAGTTGATTGAACATAAACTGTATGTCCGTGTTTTTTCATTTCAGAAACACCTGCAGGAGTCAAAGCAACGCGGTTTTCATTATTTTTTATTTCTTTTGGAACACCTATTATCATTTTGTTATATTTTTTGTTTTTTATTGAAATTGTTTTACAAATCTACAGATAGAGAATAAATTATGGTTTAATGGAGAATAAATAAGAAAATATTATTTTATTTTTTACTTTTACAGAAAAATATTCTGTTTGTAATCGCATTTTATTCTTCAAAAAGAAAAAATGACTAATGAAGAGTATTTTTAATAAAACGTTTTCGTTATGGTTTTAGATGAAATTGACAAAAAAATCTTACGTCTTTTGCAGCAGGATGCTCATTATACTTTAAAGGACATTGCTAACAAAATAAATTTGTCTTTAACTCCTGTTCATGATCGGGTAAAACGTCTTGAAAAAGATGGCATTATCGAAAAATATGTAACCCTTTTAGACAAGAAAAAATTAGGTAATAATTTAACTGTTTACTGTCAAGTAACGTTAACAAAGCAAACTTACGATACTTCTGAAGGCTTTAATTTGGCGATTTTGGAAATGCCAGAAGTTGTTGAATGTAATTATGTTTCGGGAAACTTTGATTATATGCTTAAAATTATAATTCCAGATATGGAAAGTTACCATCATTTTCATCAAAAGAAATTATCTGTTTTGCCAGAAGTATCCTTAATTAATACAGTTTTTGTGATTTCGGAGGTTAAAAGTACAACTGTGCTCCCTATATAATTAAAAAGCCATCTGGGAATTTCAGATGGCTTTTTTGAATTTAAAAGGTTTTATAATTAATAGTAAGTGAATCTTCTCACTTTGGCAATGTATTTTGCCAATCGGATAACTTGATGACTGTATCCGTATTCGTTATCGTACCAAATATAAAGCACAATATTTTTTCCGTCTTTTGAAACAATTGTGGCATTGCTGTCATAAATTGAAGGTGCCGAAGTTCCAACTATATCCGAAGAAACCAATTCGTTATTTAATGAATATTTGATTTGCTCAACTAGTTCTCCTTCGAGAGCATATTTTTTCATTATTTTATTGATGCCGGCAATTGTTGTTGCTTTTTTAATTTCTAAATTTAAAACAACTAAAGATCCATTTGGAACAGGAACTCTAATGGCATTTGAAGTAAGTTTTCCTTCTAATGATGGCAACGCTTTTGCAACTGCGCTTCCAGCTCCCGTTTCAGTAATAACCATGTTTAAGGCTGCAGCTCTTCCGCGTCGGTATTTGCGATGCATATTATCAACCAGGTTTTGGTCGTTTGTATAAGCATGAATAGTTTCTAAATGACCTTTTACAACTCCAATAGAATCTTCGATGGCTTTTAAAACTGGTGTGATGGCATTTGTAGTACAAGATGCAGCAGAAAAAATAGCTGTTTGATCCGGATTGTATTCCTTATGATTTACTCCATAAACAATGTTTGGAACTCCTTTTCCAGGTGCAGTCAATAAAACTTTGCTGGTACCTTTAGAAACTAAATGTCTTTTTAAGGCTTCTTCGGTAGTAAATGCACCTGTATTGTCAATTACCAAAGCATCATTGATTTCGTAGGCCGTATAATCAATTTCTTCAGGAGAATTTGCCGTTATCATATGAACTGTGGTCCCGTTTATAATGAGGGCATTGTTCTTTGAATCTGCGAATACAGAACCTTGGAAATCACCGTGAATTGAGTCATATCGAAGCAGAGAAGCTCGTTTCTCTAAACTTGTAGCATCATTTTTATCACGGGTAACAATTGCTCTTAATCGCAATTGATTTCCTTTTCCGGTCTTAGACATTAACTCTCTTGCCAATAAGCGTCCAATTCTTCCAAAACCATATAGAACCACATCCTTTGGTTGTATTTCTTTGGATGATTTTGCATTTTTCAATTTATCCATTACAAAATATCTTGCGTCTGGATATTTTTCTTCTTCTAAACAATATTCATAAGTAAGTTTTCCGAGATCGATTTTGGCCGGCGGCAGATCTAGAGACAAAACTACTTTTGCGATTTCGACCGAATCAAAAATGGTGATTGGCTTGCCGACAAACTCACCAGCATATTGATGCAGATTGATTATGTCACTTACATTTTTATCCAATAACTGATTTTTGAATAAAACCATTTCGATTGATTTGTCATACCATAAATCGCTTATGACTTTGATTAATTCGACTCCCGCTTTACGACGGTCGATTTGTAATGATACCTCTTTTTGGTATAAAGATTTTTTGCTCATAATTAAAAAAATAAAATGCTCACTATTTTAAAATTTTCGGCAAAAGTATCTATTTCAATCGATTTCGTAAACTATTTTAGCATTTATTTTTGAAAATGAAAAAGCCATCTTAAATTTCTTAAGATGGCTTTTAAGCTTTAAGTTGCGTCTTCGGTTTTAAGAACCAAGTAACTAAACTGAAGTTATATGATAATTCTAAAAATCTCTCCGTTTCTGTTGATCATTTCGATTCGAACACTTTGGCCTTCATCTTTTTTGCTCAACAATTTTGAAACAGTTTCAACATTTGTGGCTTTTATATTATCAATGCTAAGAATAATATTTCCTTGTAATTCGTTTTGGTACTGCATTAAATTTTCGTTGGTGATATTTTTAATTTTCACACCATAATCTATTCTGAATTTTTTCTTATCTGCGGCATCAATATTTTCCAATTCGATTCCTTTAAATTCGGCGCTGTAAAATTCATTTTTGCTTAGAGTTACAGGAACAGTTTTGGTTTTTCCGTCTTTAATATATGTTACTTTTACAACATCGTTTGGACGTTTCGTATTGATATAGCCAGATAAATCTGCGTAAGTTGAAATGTTTTGTTCATCTAATTTTACGATAATATCTCCTTTAGCCAAACCTGCTTTTTCGGCTCCAGAATTTTTAGAAACTCGGTTGATATAAAAGCCTTGAGTCTGAGAAATTCCTAATTCTTTAGAAGCTGTGCTGTTCAGTTCGCCTCCTTCAACTCCCAAAATCCCTCTTTGTACATTACCATATTCCATAATATCTTCGATAATTTTTCGAGCGATATTAGACGGTACAGCAAATGAATATCCAACATAAGATCCGGTCATCGAAGAAATCATAGTATTGATACCGATTAATTCCCCTCTTGCATTCACTAACGCTCCACCACTATTTCCTGGGTTTACAGCAGCGTCAGTTTGAATGAATGATTGAATACCACTTTGATCTAAATTTCTGGCTTTCGCAGAAACAATTCCAGCCGTAACTGTCGAAGTTAAATTGTATGGATTACCAACTGCTAAAACCCATTCGCCGACTTTTACATTGTCAGAATTGGCAAAAGCCGTATAAGGAAGTTTTTCGTCAGCATTAATTTTTAAAAGGGCAATGTCCATTTTAGAATCGGTGCCGATTAATTTTGCTTTGTACGATTTTTTATTGTTTAATGTAATTTCAATTTCAGTCGCATCTTTTATTACATGATTGTTAGTCACGATATAGCCGTCTTCAGAGATAATTACGCCAGAACCAGTTCCTACTTGTTCTTGTTGCTGTTGCCCTCCGTAACCATAGAAAAATTCAAGCATCGGATTGCTTACGGTTCTTCTTGATACATTTTTAACGTGAACAACGGTATGAACAGTTTTGTCGGCTGCTTCAGTAAAATCAACTGTTTCGGCTCCCAAACCAACATTCTTCCCAAAAGAATTTGGGGCTAGAGTAACAACAGAATTTCCTTTTCCGAATAAAGAATTACTTTCAAATAGCAATTTGTAAGCACCAAGAGTAGTAGCGCCACTAAGTAGTGAAACTAAAAATAAGGTTGAAAATCTTTTCATATTACAATTATGTTTTAAGTTTTTTTAGGTGTATGTTTTTAACATTTCTAACGTAAAATTATACCAAAAAATTATTCGAAAAAATGGTTTAACGCTCTTTAACAATGATTAACATTTCATTAATTATTAGTTCGTACTTTTGTACTTCTAACAACTAAAAAATGCAAATAGAATTTTATAAATACCAAGGCACTGGAAACGATTTTGTAATGATTGACAACCGATCAAATTTCTTTCCGAAAGACGATGTTAAACTTATTGAACACTTGTGTGACAGACGTTTCGGAATTGGAGCGGATGGATTAATCTTGCTTGAAAATGATACCGAAACAGATTTTAGAATGGTATATTACAATTCAGACGGAAATCAAAGTTCGATGTGCGGAAATGGTGGACGTTGTTTGGTTGCCTTCGCAAATCAATTGGGAGTAATTGATGACAAAACGACATTTATAGCGACAGACGGTCTGCATCATGCATCTGTTGACAACGATTCGATTGTTTCTCTGCAAATGATTGATGTTGATGAAATACAGAAAAAAGATTCTTATACTTTTTTAAACACAGGTTCTCCTCACCACGTTCAGATTGTGGAAGATCTTGAAAATTATAATGTGAAAGAAAATGGCGCCACCATTCGTTATGGAGAATTGTATGGCGAAAAGGGAAGTAATGTCAATTTCGTAAAAAAAGTGGATGATGGTACTTTTTCGCTAAGAACCTACGAAAGAGGAGTAGAAGATGAGACTCTCGCTTGCGGAACTGGAGCTACAGCTGTCGCTATTGCGATGAATGCAATTGGAGAAACAGACAAAACTTCAATTAATTTAAATGTTGAAGGCGGAAAACTTGTTGTTTCATTTGATAAACTAGATGATCAATACAAGAATGTTTTTCTAACTGGACCAGCAAAATTTGTTTTTAAAGGAACAATAGAAATCTAAAACCTACCTTTTACATCTAAAAATAAATATGATAACACTCAAAGGCGAAAATATTTATCTGCGTGCACTCGAACCTCAGGATTTGGAGTTTGTATATGAAATGGAAAATGATCAGAGCATTTGGGAAGTCAGCAATACCAATACACCTTATAGCCGTTATTTGATTCGTCAGTATCTTGAAAATGCACAGCAAGATATTTACGAGGCCAAGCAATTGCGTCTGGCAATCTGTCAGGATGAAGATTTTCCAGCTGTTGGTTTGATAGATTTATTTGATTTTGATCCTAAAAATAATAGGGCAGGAATCGGGATTGTGATTCAGAAGAAAGAGAATAGGCGCCAAAATATTGGTTCTGAGGCATTAGAGCTTTTAATAAAATATTCTTTTTTCAATTTGAATCTTCATCAGCTTTATGCAAATATTAGTACAAATAATGAAGCAAGTATAGCTCTTTTTACTAAATTTGGTTTTGAGAATATCGGAATAAAAAAAGATTGGATTTTGCTTGAGAACCACTATCAAGATGAGGCAATTTTTCAATTGATTAATAAACAAATTTAAACTTTAAGCTTTGAGTCTAAAAAAAATTATCACAATAAGTGCCGTAGCCATAATTTCTGTGTTATTGATTTATGGATTTATTTTAATCAGCAGAATATTTGGAGCAAACACCAAATTTGAAGAAAAAGAACTTTATGTATATGTACCAACAGGCGCTACTTATACTGATGTAAAGAAAATATTAGAACCGTATGTAAAGAATTTTGATAATTTTGAGTTGGTTGCTGAAAAGAGAAGCTATCCTGAAAATGTAAAATCTGGACGTTTTCTTTTAAAGAAAGACATGAATAATATCGATTTGGTACGTGCAATGCGTTCTAATGTTCCTGTAAAACTTTCTTTTAACAATCAAGAACGTTTGGAGAATTTTGCTGGAAGGGTTGGCGGTGAAATTGAGGCAGATAGTATATCATTACTAAAAGCCTTTAAAGATCCAGCCTTTTTAAAAGAAAACGGATTTAATGAAGAGAATGTCTTTGCTATGTTTATTCCCAATACTTATGAAGTTTATTG
Organism: Flavobacterium procerum; assembly: GCF_042431625.1. Lineage (NCBI taxonomy): Bacteria > Pseudomonadati > Bacteroidota > Flavobacteriia > Flavobacteriales > Flavobacteriaceae > Flavobacterium > Flavobacterium procerum. The sequence goes on from NZ_JBHLYW010000029.1 coordinate 8,998, forward strand.
GAACACTTCAGCAGAAAAGTTTCGTGATAAAATGATTAAGGAATACCATAATTTCTGGACAGAAGAACGAATTGCAAAGGCTAAGGCGCAAGGGTTAACTCCAGTTGAAGCTACAATTTTGGCTTCTATTGTTCATAAAGAATCAGTTAAAAAAGACGAAAGACCTAGAATTGCAGGTGTTTACTTAAATCGTCTACGTTTAGAAATGCCTTTACAAGCAGACCCTACAGTTATTTATTCTTTAAAATTAAGAGATAATAATTTTGATCAGGTTATTAAAAAAGTATTTTATAATGACTTGCTGATAAAATCTCCATATAATACTTATGTGCATACAGGACTTCCTCCAGGACCTGTTGCAATGCCTGATATCACTGCAGTTGAAGCGGTTTTAAATCCAGAAAAGCATGATTATATTTATTTTTGTGCCAGTATAGAGCGTTTTGGATACCATGAATTTGCTTCTACCTATGCAGAACATACCATTAATGCTAAAAAATATTCTGACTGGATTGCAAAACAAGGTGTAACAAGATAATTGTAGTTGTCTAAAAAAGAAATATGAGCCGAAGTAAATTTACTTCGGTTTTTTTTTGTCTTTCTAAAAATATAAAAATGGTCAGAAAATTGAAAAATTATCAAATTATTATTATGTCTAATTTTTGATTTAGCTTAATGAAAAAATAAACATTTTTTAATGGTAAATTTTATAGAATTCAAAAAGCAAATTTCAAAATCTGCATTAAAACGAGATATTTTTATGTAGGTTAATTCTTTCTTTTTAATAAAATTTCCTTAAAATTTATATAAAATGAGATTTTTTTTGAGTGAAATTTCCAATTTTTCAGACCAAAAAAATGTACTCTAAATCTTTCGTAATCCATTACTATAACTGGGATGAAAGCGATTTTTGATTTTGCTTTAAAAATGCTAAATCGTTGATTTTAAGTATATTTTTAAAATGTCTTATCTTTGCAGCGTAGAAATTTCAATAGGGTGACAGCGTCTTGAAGAAAAACAATTTATGATAAAGAAATGGTATTTTTATGCGAGTTTAGTCGTTATTATTACATTTTTAAGTTTGGGATTTATTCCCTCAGATCACGAAACCAAACCATGGTTTCTTACTGAAAAAACAGATGGATCAGAATACATTTTTCCATCAAAAGAAAAGGACGATTATCCTAACACCAATGTCCCATATACAGGAAATCATCTTATAGGTTTTAAAGAAGCAGTGGCTTTTAAAGAATCTCAAGGAAAATACAGATTAGTAAATTCTTTGGGTTACATGGGGAAGTATCAATTTGGTTCTAAAGCTTTAAGAGCAATCGGAATTAAAGACGATAAAGCCTTTTTAAAAGACCCGGCTTTACAAGAAAAAGCTTTCATGGCTTTATTAGCCAAAAACAAATGGATTTTACGCAATGAAATCGAAAGGTATGAAGGCAAAATTATCAGCGGTGTAGAAATCACCGAATCCGGAATTTTAGCAGCAGCTCATTTAGGAGGTGCAGGTTCTGTCAAGAACTTCTTTAAAAACAAAGGAAACAAGCATTTTCGAGATGCTTTCGGAACGTCATTAAAGAGCTATTTACGAGATTTTGCAGGTTATGATTTGTCTTTTATAGAAGCAGACAATAACGCAACGGTAAACGACTAAAAAGCAAAAAAGAAAATCCCGAGAGCGGGATTTTCTTTTTTTAATCAATTAATGCTTCCAATATTTTAATTGCGGCTTCACTAATTTTGGTTCCAGGCCCAAAAACTGCCGCGGCTCCAGAATCAAAAAGAAATTGATAGTCCTGAGACGGAATTACACCGCCAACAATTACCATAATATCTTCACGGCCATGTTTTTTTAATTCTTCGATGACTTGTGGCACTAATGTTTTATGGCCTGCCGCCAAAGAAGAAACTCCAAGAATATGGACATCGTTTTCTACGGCTTGTTTTGCTGCTTCTGCCGGAGTTTGAAAAAGCGGTCCTATATCAACATCAAAACCAACATCGGCATAACCAGTTGCAACAACTTTGGCGCCTCTATCGTGGCCATCTTGTCCCATTTTGGCAATCATAATTCTAGGACGTCTTCCTTCTTGTTTAGCAAAAAAATCAGCTAATTGCTTTGCTTTTTCAAAATACTCGTCATTTTTTATTGCTGCACTATACACACCGCTAAAAGATTTAATTTGCGCTTTAAATCGGCCGAAAACACTTTCAAGAGCATTGCTTATTTCACCCAAAGTCGCTCTGTTTCTCGCTGCTTCGATGGCAATTTCTAGTAAGTTGCCTTCTCCCGTTTTTGCACAATGAATTAATTTATCTAGTGAACTGCTTACCTTTTCAGAATTTCTTTTGCTTTTAATGCCGTTTAGACGCTCGATTTGCTGTCTGCGAACCAATTGATTATCGACATCAAGTATATGCAAAGGATCTTCTTTTTCTAATCGAAATTTATTTACTCCGACAATAATATCTTGTCCGCTGTCTATGCGTGCTTGTTTTCTGGCGGCGGCTTCTTCAATTCTAAGTTTCGGAATTCCGGCTTCAATCGCTTTGGTCATACCGCCTAATTCTTCGACTTCTTCAATTAATTTCCAGGTTTTTTCTACGATTTCATTCGTTAAGCTTTCTACATAATAACTTCCAGCCCATGGATCGACAGTTTTGGTTATTTTGGTTTCTTCCTGAAGAAAAATTTGCGTATTTCGGGCGATTCGTGCCGAAAAATCTGTCGGAAGCGCAATAGCCTCGTCCAAAGCATTGGTATGAAGAGATTGTGTGCCACCGAAAGCCGCCGCAGTTGCTTCAATACAAGTTCGAGCGACATTATTAAAAGGATCCTGTTCTGTCAAACTCCATCCGCTGGTTTGACAATGCGTTCTTAGTGCCAGAGACTTATCACTTTTTGGATTAAACTGTTGTAATAATTTAGCCCAAATCATTCTTGCGGCTCTCATTTTCGCAATCTCCATAAAATGATTCATTCCAATTGCCCAAAAGAATGAAAGGCGAGGAGCAAATTCATCAATTGTCATTCCTGTTGACAATCCAGTTCTAATATATTCTAAACCATCTGCTAAAGTATACGCTAATTCAATATCTGCCGTTGCTCCAGCTTCCTGCATGTGATAGCCGGAAATAGAAATAGAATTGAATTTTGGCATTTTTTTGCTTGAAAACTCAAAGATGTCGGCGATTATTTTCATTGAAGGAGCTGGCGGATAGATATAAGTGTTTCTAACCATAAACTCTTTCAAAATATCGTTTTGAATGGTTCCCGCCAATTTTTCTGGAGAAACTCCTTGTTCTTCGGCAGCTACAATATAAAAAGCCATAATGGGCAGTACTGCACCATTCATGGTCATAGAAACCGACATTTCATCAAGTGGAATCTGATCGAAGAGAATTTTCATGTCCTCAACAGAATCTATTGCAACACCGGCTTTTCCGACATCACCAACCACTCTTTCGTGATCTGAATCATAACCGCGGTGTGTTGGAAGATCAAATGCAATAGAAAGCCCTTTTTGACCTGCAGCTAAGTTTCTTTTATAGAAGGCATTACTTTCTTCTGCAGTCGAAAATCCGGCATACTGACGAATCGTCCATGGACGTCTTACATACATAGTGGCGTATGGGCCACGCAAATTTGGCGCAAAACCAGCTCCAAAATCAAGAAATTCCAACTCTTCGATATCTTTCTCTGAATAGTTTTTTTTGATTTCGATTCCTTCGGCTGTCGTGAAGTTTTGAGTTACACGTTCTGAGTTATGCGTCAGTTTATCTGACGTTTCACTTTTTACATTTAACTTTATATGTTTAAGGTCTTTTCTCAATTTTAAAATTATTTCTTAAAATAGGTTCAATTTGCTTTCAATTTCTTTTTGCTTCTTAATTTTCTTTTCGTTTCAAATATTTAGTTAAGTAAAGAAAAATTGCAAATGCTAGAGCAAAAAATAATGGTAGAACTCTATCCTCTGTTTTTATATTATGACTTGATGCACCTATGATTAACCACATAAAAAGAGATAATAAAATTAAAATCAACAAAATAATTCTTGCAATAATTTTAAGTGTTTTCATTATATGTTTAATTATTTTCTTCAGATTCTAAACGTTCTTGCTCCATTTTCTCTGCCAATCTTTTTTCTATAATTGGTGTAATTAATGTTTTTCTGGGTTTGATTTTTACAAAAGGAAATAATTCTAAATCTTGTTTCATTCGGTCTTCTTTGTTTGGGTATTTATTTGTCCCTACCAAAATCTCTTTTTTCGAATCAAACAACTCCTGTTCTTTATTGGCACTTTCCTGAATTTTCTTTTTGATAGTACCATCGTTTAAAAGTTTCAGGAAACCTCCATCGGCTTCTATATCTTTAAACAAAGCCAAACTTTTTTCGGCTAATTGTATGGTTAAACTTTCAATATAGTAACTGCCGTCTGCCGGATTATTTACTTTGTCAAAGTAACTTTCGTGTTTTAAGATTAAAAGTTGGTTTCGGGCAATTCGATCACCAAACTCGTTGTCTTTATGGTATAACGAATCGTAAGGCAGATTGGCAATCGCATCTGCGCCGCCTAATATTGCCGACATACATTCGGTTGTGGTTCGAAGCATATTGACATTGTAATCGTAAATGGTTTTATTGCGTTTTGTCGGAGTGACTAAAAAATGACACTTGATTTCTGAATTGTATTCTGTAGAAATTAAATCAAAAAGCATTCTAAGTGCGCGAAGTTTGGCAATTTCAAAGAAATAATTTGTTCCAATTGAAATTTGAAAAACTATAGATTTGGTTAGGCCCGAAAAACGATTCAGATATTCATTTGCGTGCGCAAGACTATACCCGATTTGTTGCGTAATATTGGCTCCTGAATTTTGATATAAACCTAAATCGACGCTTAACAGGTTTAGATTTGTACTGTTTTTAAAGAGTAAATCTAAAGTTTCGAAATTGTTTTTTTCTGAAGTTGTAAACCAATTGCCTTCTCTTGCTAATTGTCCGATTGAATCAAAATTACAATAAAATTGAGCTTTTTTCTGAATCGAAATGCTATCTAATTTTTTAACGAAATCGATTGAGAGAAAGCTTAAATTGAAGTAAACGATTTTGTTTTCTAAAGGAAGATTTTCCAATAGTTTCGCAATGTCTATATTTTCGTTTTGAATGGTAAAACGCAAGCTTTCTGCACCTCTTTCTAGTGTGTTGATTGCTCTTCGAGCCGATTTCTCGATGTCATGGACAAAGATATTCTGGCAGATTTTAAAATCAGAAGCTTGCGTTTTTACATTTGCCTCTTTAGTGAATTCATCGATATGATAAAATGGCTTTACCTGAATATCTTCGGGAGAATTCCAAATTACGGTTTTATTATAGTCGGCTCCATCCAATTCAAACTGAATTTTTTGTTTCCATTGTTTGGATGAAATTGGATTAAAATCGTCGAATAGGTTAGTGGCCATTAGTTGTTTTTTCGTGAATTATTCTTCTTGAATAGTATCTCCTTCAAATTGAATGATATAAATATCTTCGCTGTCTTTTTTCATAAAGTATTTTTCGCGTGCATATTTCTCAATTTGTTCAGGATTTTTCAGTTGTTGGATTTGTTCCTGATCTTTTTTTATTTCTTCCTGATAATAGGTCTTATTGTTGTTAAGTTCGTTTTTCTGTTCGTCTAAAAAACGATGATCAAAATAAGAGTAATTGTCTAAAAATAGCATCCAAACTACAAAAAACAGCAAAACCCAAACGTATTTGTTGCCTAGGTATTTGAACCATTTTTTGTCTTTGTATGGATTTTTAAATTTCATTTTAAACGGATATTTCTTTTGAATATGATTGGTCTTTTCTAGCCCCTATAGTAGTGGAAATCCTTTTGTGCCGGGGTTCGGCACAAAAGATTACTTCACTTAATTTTTATTTCAAGCGGAGTTCAGTCAACTTCGTTTGAAACGAATAGCGGGAAATAGTTCCTAATTTCTATGGTTTAAATTTACGATAAAAATTATGAAATTCGCTGATTAATTACGGCACGAACTACATCAATTGCTACTGTGTTGTACTTGTCATTCGGAATAATGATGTCTGCAAAAGCTTTTGATGGCTCTATAAATTGCTCATGCATAGGTTTTAAGGTCGTTTGATAACGGTTTAAAACTTCATTTATATCACGACCGCGTTCTGAAATATCTCTTTTCAAACGACGAATTAATCTTTCGTCAGAATCGGCGTGAACGAAAATTTTAATATCGAACATATCACGTAATTCCGGATTTGTTAAAATTAAAATTCCTTCCACAATCATTACTTTTCTTGGATGAGTCGAAACGGTATCATCAGTTCTGTTGTGCTGAATAAACGAATAAACAGGCTGGTCGATTGTTTCTCCGGCTTTAAGAGCTTTTAAATGGTTTACTAACAATTCAAAATCGATTGCACGTGGGTGATCAAAATTGATTAATGCTCTTTCGTCAAAAGATAAATTGGTAGTTTCTTTGTAATAAGAATCCTGAGAAATTACGCCCACTTCTGTGTCTGGTAATTCATTCATGATTTGGTGTACTACTGTTGTTTTTCCACTTCCTGTTCCTCCTGCAATTCCAATAATGAGCATAAATTTTTTTGTTTGATTATTTGTTACGCAAAAATAATAATTTAACTCAATTGCTAAACATGTAATAAAATTTAACCATATAAGTAATGTAAGTAAATTTAAGTTATAAGATATTTAAACAAAATGTTACTTAACTGAACTTATATTACTTATATGGTGAAAAATATAAAAAAATCCCGAAAGTAAACCTTCGGGATTTCGTGCAATCAGTATAGTTTTAAAAAAAATATTCTGAATTTAGTAAGCACTTGTAATTATTTGTTCTTTTTTGCTTTTATCATCATTTCAAGCTGATCCCAAAGTTCTTCTGGAATTGCTTCTAATAGATTGAATTGTCCAGCGCCTTTCAGCCATTCGCCACCATCAATTGTAATTACGTCCCCATTGATGTAAGATGAAAAATCTGAAACCAGATATGCAGCCAAATTGGCCAATTCCTGATGATCTCCAACACGTTTTAACGGTACTTTTTTTGCCATGTCAAATTTCTCCGCTAAGTCTCCAGGCAATAATCTGTCCCAAGCACCTTTTGTTGGAAATGGTCCCGGAGCAATGGCATTAGAACGAATCCCGTATTTTGCCCATTCAACTGCAAGACTTCTGGTCATGGCCAGAACCCCAGCTTTTGCTGTTGCACTAGGAACCACATAAGCCGATCCTGTCCAAGCATAAGTTGTTACTATATTTAAAATCGTAGCCGATGTTTGTTTAGTGTCAATCCAATGTTTTCCAAAAGCTAGTGTACAGTTTTTAGAACCTTTTAAAACGATATCTATTACAGTATCAAAAGCATTTGCAGACAATCTTTCGGTTGGCGAAATGAAATTTCCTGCAGCATTATTCAAAAGAACATCAACTTTTCCGAAAACTTTTAATGTTTCTTGAAGCATGTTTTCAACTTCATCGTAATGACGTACATCACATTGTAACGGAAGACATTTACCGCCAGTTTCACTTTCTAATTCAGTAGCTGTAGTTTTCAGCTTATCTAAATCGCGGGAAGTGATGGCTACTTGCGCTCCCAATTCAAGAAAATATTTGGTCATGGCTTTTCCTAAACCACTTCCGCCGCCTGTAACGACAATAACTTTGCCTTTTAAAGCATCGTCACGTAACATTTTGTCTGTGTAGCTCATACTTTTTCTTTTTTACAATATTAGTCAAATAAAATAGGATGCATGCATAATAATGTTATAAAATTTCAATAAATTTTATAATTTGCATAGTTTTTTTGTTGCCGACTCTAATGTCAAGTCATCTTTGGCAAAACAAAAACGTATTAATTTTTGATCTTTATGGTCGGAATAAAAGGTTGAAATCGGAATTGCAGCAACGCCGTGATTTATGATTAAGTTTTTGCAGAAAGTCACATCGTCTTCATCTGAAATTCCTGCATAAGAAGCGACTTGAAAATACGTTCCTTCGCAAGGTTTTAATTCGAATCGACTGTTTTGAAGCAGTTTTTGGAAATAATCTCTTTTTTCCTGGTAGAATTTCCCAAGCAGATTTACGTCTACAACATCCAAATATTCATTGATAGCAAACTGAGAAATACTATTTACACTGAAAACTAAAAACTGATGTACTTTTTTGATTTCTTTCATTAAATATTCCGGAGCAATGGTATAACCAATTTTCCAGCCTGTGATATGAAAAGATTTTCCGAAAGAAGAAACTATGACGCAACGGTTTAAAAGAAAATCTTTGGTATTTGCTGAAATATGTTTTTCTTCAAAAGTGATGTATTCATAAACTTCATCGGATAAAACGATAATGTCAGGATATTTTTCAAGAAGATTTTTTAACTGAATAAAATCATTTTCGGTTAAAATTTTTCCCGTCGGATTATGAGGATTATTGATAATCATCATTCTGGTATTTGCAGAGCATGCTTTTTCAATTCTTTCCCAATTTGGTGTATAATCATCGTTTAAAGCTACTCGAACGGGTTTTGCTCGGCAAAGTAGAACAGGAGATTCATACGAATCATAACTTGGATCGAGAATAATCACGTCATCATTTTCTTTTACCAAGGCTAATATAGTGGTGAAAATTCCCTGCGTTGCGCCGGCTGTAATTAAAAGTTCTGTTTCAGGATTGATGGTTCTGTTATAAGAATCTTGAGTCAGCTTTGCAATTTTGTTCATCAATGGAGGATATCCTGCCATTGGTGTATATTGGTGTACGTTTTCTGTAGACAATCTTGCCAAAATATCTGTCAATCTTTTATCAACAGGAAAATTTGGAAATCCCTGTGAAAGATTTATCGCATTGTATTCGGCAGCCATTTTGGACATTACCGTGAATATGCTTGTGGTTACGTTTGGGAGTTTACTCATAGTTATAGGATAAGTGAGGAAGCTAAATTGTAATCTTATTGTTGCACAGGAAATACTAATGAATATAAAGTTCTGACTTCTTTATGGTTTAGTTTTCCAGGTTTCCATTTAGGAGATAATTTCAGAACTCTTACTAGTTCCTCTCCAGTACCAAAACCAATATCTCGGAGAACTTTTATGTCGCTTAATGATCCATCTTTTTCAATAATAAAAGTAGCAAACAGCTTTCCCTGAATGGTTGGCTTCTTATTTGATTTTTTATAGCTGTCATCGATAAATTGATGAAACTTAACTATGCCTCCAGGGAATTCTGGTTTTAATTCTACATCTAAAGGATTGTAAATTTTGTTTTCATCAATTGAAATAGCCGCAATTTGATCTTTTGGATTTTTGCAGATTTTCATATTTTCTTTTTGCGAAAATATTTTTTGCATGGCAAAGAATAGAATTAAAATTAAAACCTTTTTCATAGGTAGGATTTTAAGATCAATTTACATTTTATGAATAATAAAAATCGCAGGACGTTTGTCAATATCAATTTTCAATTTCTTCCAATCTGAAATTTTCATTGTTTTGATGAATTCTGTTGGTAACGTAATATCAGCAGCAATACACAAATGTGTTGACGGATTTAAAATTTGGACAAGATCTTCGATCAATTTATTATTTCTGTACGGCGTTTCGATAAAAATCTGCGATTGGTTTTTATCCTGAGATAATCTTTCAAAATGCCTCAATGCCGATTTTTTCTCGTCTTTATCAATCGGCAAATAACCATTAAAAGTAAAGCTTTGGCCGTTCATTCCAGAAGCCATCATCGCTAATAGAATAGAAGAAGGTCCAACCAATGGCACAACCTGAATTCCTTTTTCGTGAGCCAGTTTTACAATGACTGCACCTGGATCGGCTACGCCCGGGCAACCGGCTTCGCTCATTAACCCCATATTTTTCCCTTCTAATAAAGGTTTTATGAATTCTAAATGTTCGTGAGTTTCTGTTCTTTTGTTTAAAGTAAATAGAACTAATTCAGACTGTTTTTTTTCAGGATAAACCGCTTTGATTGATTTTCTGGCAGTTTTGTCATTTTCGACAATATAATGGTCAATAACTTCTATCGTTCTTCTAACGGTTTGCGGTAAAACATCCATCGGGTCGCTTTCGCCCATTGTGGTTGGAATAAGGTATAATTTGCCGAGAAGTTTCATGTGTTTTGTTTTAAAATTAAAAAATTCAACTATCTCTGTTTCAGAAATAATTGAATTAAGAGTGTTTTCTTAGCAACTGATCTGCGATTAAATCAGTTACTTCGTCCAGCATTTGGTAAACGTTGTCAAAGCCATTTGTAGAACCATAATAGGGATCAGGAACATCGACATTTTCATCTGGAAATAAATCGTTCAGAATCAGACGAATTTTGTTTTTATGTTCAGGAGTTTTTGCTAGGTGAATTACATCGCGAAAATTCGAATTGTCCATTACATAAATATAATCGAATTCCTCAAAATCGGATGTTTGGATTTGTCTGCCTTTTTGTGCACTGATATTGATGCCGTTTTTTCGAGCAACATCTATAGATCTTTTGTCAGGACAATGCCCAACATGCCAAGAACCTGTTCCAGCAGAATCTACAAAGAATTTATCTTGAGGCAATTTAGAAGCTAAAATCCCTTCTGCTAAAGGAGATCTGCAAATATTTCCCAAACAAACCATTAAGATTTTTACAGGCATGGCGCGTCTTAAAGCGTTAGTTTTTTATTGATGTCTTCGACAAATTTTTTGAATTGTTTGTCTGTAGAAACTAAATTGTCTACTGTTTTGCAAGCATGAAGAACAGTTGCGTGATCGCGGTCTCCAATTTGTGAACCAATATTGGCTAAAGAAGCTTTGGTGAATTTTTTAGCAAAAAACATAGCTAATTGTCTAGCCTGAACAACATGCCTCTTTCTGGTTTTAGATTGAAGCGTTTCGATGTCTAATTGGAAGTAATCCGAAACAATTTTTTGGATATAATCGATAGAGATTTCTCTCTTTACGTTTTTAACAAATTTCTCTACAACACTTTTTGCTAATTCAATCGTAACTTCTTTTTTGTTGAAAGAAGACTGAGCAATTAACGAAATAATAGCACCTTCAAGTTCTCTAACATTACTTTTAATGTTACGAGCTACATATTCTAAAATATCTTCTGGCATTTCAACACCATCACGATACAAAATATTTTTTAAGATTGAAATACGAGTTTCGTAATCTGGCTGATGCAATTCTGCAGACAATCCCCATTTAAAACGAGACAATAATCTTTGTTCGATATCCTGCATGTCAACAGGAGCTTTGTCTGAAGTCAAGATTACTTGTTTTCCGTTTTGATGTAAATAATTAAAGATGTGGAAAAATACATCCTGAGTTCCAGATTTTCCAGATAAAAATTGAACGTCGTCAATAATTAAAACGTCAATTAATTGGTAAAAGTGAATGAAATCATTACGATTGTTCTTTTTTACCGAATCAATATATTGTTGAGTGAAAATCTCAGCAGAAATATATAAAACCGTTTTTTCTGGATACTTATCTTTTACTTCTACACCTATAGCATGTGCTAAGTGTGTTTTTCCTAAACCAACTCCTCCAAAAATCAATAACGGATTAAATGAAGTTCCTCCAGGTTTGTTGGCAACAGCCATACCCGCAGACCGAGCCAAACGATTTGAATCTCCTTCTAAGAAATTATCAAAACTGTAGTTCGGATTTAACTGAGACTCAATTTTTAAATTTCTAATTCCAGGAATTACGAATGGATTTTTTAATTCAGGATTTAAGTTTTTAAATGGAGCGTCAACCTCTTGTGGTTTCATCGGAACTCTGTTGGAACTTGGCAGCTGCTCGGTAAACGGCTGTTTATTTCCATAAGTGTTCTCCATTTTAATTTTATAGAGTAACTTTGCGTTTTTTCCCAGTTCTTTGGTAAGCGCAACTTTCAATAATTTTACATAGTGCTCTTCGAGCCATTCATAGAAAAATTTACTTGGAACTTGAATGTATAATGCGTTATCGGTTAGCTCAACTGATTTGATTGGTTCGAACCAAGTTTTATATGCTTGGTCTTGAATATTATCCTTTATAAAGGACAAACAGTTTTCCCATACCGATTGAGCAGTTTTAGTCATAGATTCAAATAAATTTTTATATTATTGATAAAGATTCTCCTAATAAAAAAGGAGCGATTTTATTCCTTATTTCGGGATAACAAATATGTGAACAAATTTCTGTAAAAAAAAATATTTTGATATCTAATTTTATAAAAAAAAGTTGTAATAGGGCTTTTTAAATTCGAATTTTTTTAATATTTTATAAATGAAAAATCATCAGACTCAAGTACGAGTTCGTTACTCAGAAACCGACCAAATGGGAGTCGTTTATCACGGAAATTATGTGCCTTATTTTGAAATCGGACGCGTCGAATGGCTTAGAAATAAAGGGGTTTCGTATAAAAGCATGGAAGAAAGCGGTATTGGTCTTCCAATTGTGAACATGAATATCAATTACAAAAAATCAGCTCGATATGATGAACTTTTAACAATTCATACGACTTTCAAAAGTCACTCTTCTGTTAAGATTGAATTTGACTGCGCAATCTATAATGAAGCTGATGAGTTATTAACAACTGCGACATTTATTTTGGTATTTGTTGCGTTAAAAACAGGTCGTCCAACTGCTCCTCCAGAATACATTTTAGATATATTCAAATCACTTGATGAAAACTGTTAAAACAAGACTGTTTTTGTGTTAATTTAGATAATTTTAATATCGATTTCGAACATTAAATCAAAAATGCTGAAGACTGCTTCGGCATTTTTTTTTCGCGTTTTTGTCACAATTTTACCTATTGGCAGTCCAGAATCTTCATTCATTTCCATTTCTTGAGAGGTAATTTCCAGTTTCTTTTCTTTGATTACTCTCATTACTTTATTCATGTTTTTGTAATCAAAAGAAATTAAAAACTCGACATCTATGGTTTTTTCTACAATTTCACAAACTTCTAAAGTCTGTTGCGCTGTTGTGCGATAAGCAGCAATCAAACCACCGACACCTAATTTTACGCCTCCAAAAATACGAACAACTACAACTAGAACGTTCGTTAATCCAAAAGATTGTATCTGACCGTAAATTGGTGCTCCTGCCGTATTGCTTGGCTCTCCATCATCATTGGCGCGATAAGAAATTTTATTCCCGACTCCCAATTGATACGCATAGCAATAATGTACTGCATGCGGATGCTGTTTTTTTAGCTCTTCTATAATGGGTTTGACTTCGTCTTCATGATCTATCGAAAATGCATAGCCAAAGAACTTACTACCTTTTTCCTTAAAAAGTATTTCTTCAGATGCGGTTGCAATAGTTTGATAAGTGTCGTTGATTTCCAATTGTAAAGGTTTATTTTTTTTTAGCCACAGATTAAAAGGATTAAAAGGATTAAAAGGATTTTTCTTTTATTAACATAAAAAAAACTGTAAAAATCCTTTTAATCTGTGGCTGAATATTTTTTAAAAGAATTAAAATGCTTTATAATAATCCTTTGTCGAATAAATCTACAACATCTTCTTTTCCAACTTGCAGATTCCAAACTTTAATTCCTAAAGTGGCGGCGCTGTCTGTATTTTCTTTTTTATCGTCTACAAACAAAGTGTTTTCTGGAATTAGATTATGATTGTCTAAAAGAGTTTGATAAATTTTAGGGTCAGGTTTTCTTAATCCCATTTCAAATGAAAAGTATACTTTCTCAAAACAAGCATAAAAATCTTTATAGAAAGAAACACCGCTTTTTTGTTCGAAAATATTGATGTGAATAGAGTCGGTATTACTTAATAAGAACAGACGATATTTTTTTGATAATTCCTGAAGAAACTCCAGACGATAAAAAGGAAAGTCTGCCAATACAGCATTCCATGCTTTTAAAATTTCCTCTTTTGAAGCGTTTGGCAATTGTTTCTGAAATCCAGCAATGAAATCTTCTGGAGAAATAGCTCCAACCTCAAACGAAAAATTCAATTGATCAAATGCATCGTTCCATTCTTTCATTCCTAATTTTTGCAAACCAGAAGCGGTGGCTTGTTTGTCTAAATTGATGAAAATATCTCCAAAGTCAAAAATTATGGTATCAATCATGATTTCTAATTTGTATTAGTTCGTCGCTTAAAATAGTGGTTTTTAGACTGTTCTTTTTTGAAATAATTGGCGCTTTTGTTCCTTTTTCAAAACTTGTTTTTCCGATAAAAATCCGTGCTTCATCCCAAAGATTATCATCTATAAATGATTGTAAAGCCAGTCTTCCGCCTTCAATTATTATCGATTGAATCTGATTTTGATATAAAACATCCAAAATTTGCGGAATAATGTTTTTACTAAAATCGATTATTTCAAATTGAGTGTTGTCAGTTGATGATTTTATATTCTCACCCACAAAAACAATGGTTTTAACGGAATTATCAAAAACAAAACTGTTTTGGGCAATTCTATTATTTTGGTCTATAACCACTCTTACAGGATTGTTGCCGCTCCAATCTCTCGCGTTCAATTTAGGATTGTCATCAACAACGGTTTGGGTTCCGACTAAAATTGCCTGTTCTTCTGTTCTCCATTTATGAACCAACTGTCTTGAAAACGGGTTGGTAATCCAAATTGGTTTTCGTTCTTGATCTGAAGCTTTTTCAGGAGATAAAAATCCATCTTGGCTTTCTGCCCATTTTAAAATAATATAAGGTCTCTTTTGTTGATGAAAAGTAAAAAAACGTTTGTTTAGTTCGTTGCATTCTTCTTCTAAAACGCCAACTGTAACGTTTGCTCCGACTTCGATTAATTTTAAAATGCCTTTTCCGGCTACTTTTTCATTAGGATCAACCGTTCCGACAACTACATTCGGGATTTCATTGGCTATAATCAAATCACAGCAAGGGGGTGTTTTGCCAAAATGACTGCAAGGTTCTAAACTCACATAGATAGTGGCTTTTTTCAGCAGTGATTTGTCTTTAACAGAATTTACGGCATTGACTTCCGCATGCGGTTCTCCGGCTTTTTTGTGCCAACCTTCTCCAATAATTCGGTCTTCATAAACAATAACGCTGCCAACCATAGGGTTCGGATAAGTAGTTCCTAAACCATTTTTGGCCAGCTCTATACAACGTTTTATGTATTTTTCATTTTTATTCACGATGCAAAAATAAGTTATAATTTAAAATTTTTGTCTAATGATATAGCATAAGTTGTAAAACATTCTTAAATGTTATGAAACTAACCGAAAAGTATTTTTATTTTTGTATAGATAGAGACGAAAAAAGAAAAATGGAAAACTGTACTATCAGGAAAATAGAAAAGAAAGATAATCAGGCTGTTGCCCAATTGATAAGGTCAGTTTTTGACGAAATGGAGATTCCGAAAGTGGGTACAGCTTATGAAGATCCTTATCTAGATTTAATGTTTGAAGAATACAACAAATCCAAATCTGCCTATTTTGTTGTTGAAAACAAGGGAAAAGTTGTCGGTTGTGCCGGAATTGCACCTTTGGAAAATGGTGATTCTGAAATTTGTGAATTGCAAAAAATGTACTTTTTGCCCGAAACTCGCGGATTAGGAATTGGCGCCCAAATGATGGAAAAATGCTTGAATAAGGCCAAAGAATTTGGTTTTGAAAAATGTTATATCGAAACGATGCCTTTTATGCATGCAGCTCAGAAATTATATAAAAAGTCAGGTTTTGAATATTTAGATGCGCCAATGGGAAATACTGGGCATAGTTCTTGCCCTGTCTGGATGCTGAAAATATTGTAGAACGATTTGTAACAAAAATTATTTCTGGATACTTATCAGTAATGAAAAAAATCAGTGAATATTGATAATTAATGTTCAAAAGCTTAAAATGAAAATTAAACAATACCGCACTCAATTTATAAAAGAACTGGCTCCTTTGTACGATGCTTATGAAGCCGAAAGTTTTTTTTATTTAATACTTGAGAACAAACATAGACTTAGACAGATAGATCTTGCCTTAAATCACGAATTGTTTTTTTCGGATGAAGATTTTACAGTCTGGAATTCGCTTTTGAAACAATTAAAGAACGAAGTGCCAATTCAGTACTTACTTGGCAAAACGAGTTTTTATGGTCTCGATTTTGAGGTAAATGAACACGTTTTGATTCCGCGTCCAGAAACTGAGGAATTAGTAGAATGGATTATTACGGAAAATGCTCCAATTGATAAAACCAAAAAATTAAAAATTCTTGACATTGGTACAGGAAGTGGCTGTATTGCGATTTCGCTTGCTAAAAATTTGCCCAACGCTGATGTTTACGCAATCGATGTTTCGAAAAAAGCGCTCGAAACGGCAAAGAGAAATGCTTTGAACAATAAAGTAGACGTTACTTTTATGTTCAAAAATATTTTGGATCTCGAAATCATGAAATACGATTATGACATTATTGTTTCAAATCCGCCTTATATCCGCAATTTAGAAAAAGAGGAAATCAGGAAAAATGTTTTGGATTATGAGCCACATTTAGCGCTTTTTGTAGAAGATAACGACGCATTGATTTTCTATAGAAAAATTGCTTCGCTGGCACAGAAAAATCTTTTAAAAAACGGACAATTGTTTTTTGAAATCAATCAATATTTAGGAAAAGAAACAGTTGAGTTGCTAGAAAAAATGAACTTTAAAAATATTGAACTCCGAAAAGATATTTACGACAACAATCGCATGATTTCTGCAAGTTTTAAATAAATATTCAGTGCTCGGTTTTTAGTATTCAGTGCGTTTGTTCAAATTTGAAAACAAAACACAATCTAATTGTTTACCACTACTCGTATCGCAAGGCTTCAATAGGATCTAGCTTTGAAGCTTTAATTGCTGGATACAAACCAGAAACAATAGCAACCATAAAACTGGTTCCAAAAGCAATTAAGATAGCAAGCCAAGGAATAACAAAGGTAAATTTCATTGCGGTTGCGATTCCGAAACCTATCAGTATTCCCAAGAAAATACCAACAAGTCCGCCTATTTGTCCAATCAACAATGTCTCAATAAAAAACTGAAAAGCAACTGTTGATCTTTTCGCTCCTAAGGCTTTTCTAACTCCAATTTCGCGTGTACGCTCAGTAACAGAGACAATCATAATATTCATTAAGGCAATCGAAGAGCCTAAAATGGTAATAATACTAATCACCGCGGCCGCCCAATCTAAATATTGCGTAATTCCTAAAATTCTGTTGATTAAATCGTCGCTTCGGCCAATGCCAAAATTGTTGTCACGAACAGGGCTTAATTTTCGAACCTTTCTCATTGTACTTGTAGCGTTGTCAATTGCTTGGTCTAAAAGTTCTTTTTTAGAAACCATAACACTTACAGTATAATTGATGTTTGGAGCTGTAAATAAAGATCGCGCCACCTGAATCGGAATTAAGACACGCAAATCTTGACTGTTTCCAAATGTTGATCCTTTTTCTTTTAAAACCCCAATCACTTTAAAGCGAGCGCCTCGAATTGAAATAATTTTATCAATCGGATTTACATCTTTTAGCAATCCTTTTTCAAAATCAGAACCGACTACACAAGAGTAGGTATTGTTTTCTATGTCAAATTGATTAAATGATCTTCCCAGCGTAGTCTCCAAACCTGAGTTGTTTATAAAATGCTCATCAACTCCGACAATCTTGATTTCTGGGTCGGTTTTAGTGTCTAGATATTTCACTTCAGCTTTTGAAGTTGCTGTAAAAGACAGTGAAGTTTCTGTAAATGGATATTTGTATTTGTTTTTAAAAGCAACAGCTTCGGGATATGAAATAATTGGATTGATGACTTCTCTTTCGTTTCCACCTCGGTTACGAACTGTGTTTTCGTATTGGTTGATGTTGAAAGTGTTAGCTCCCATCGATGCAAAATTGGTCGAAACGGTGTTTTCAAGAGCCGTAACGACAGTCAAAATTCCAACCAAAGCGGTAATTCCGATAGCAATAATTAATACAGTAAGAATGGTTCGCAGAATTTGTGTTTTGATAGAACCAAAAGCAATTCGGATATTTTCTTTAAATAATTTTAGCATCATGACCAATTTGTCACGAAAATACGGTTTTTGTTACAAGTTTGTTTTCGAAGTGTTATTATTTATTTTAAAAAGTAAGATATTTGCAGGCGATTTAAAGTTAAAAGAAAATAATATTAAAGAGTTTAGAGATAAGGTTTCAAAGAATCCAAAATCTAAAATCAACAATCTAAAATAAAGAAGATGGCTTCAAAACCAAGTGTACCAAAGGGAACAAGAGATTTTTCACCAGCTGACGTGTCAAAACGTCAATATATCATGCAAACCATAAAAGCTAATTTTGAAAAATTTGGTTTTCAGCCGATAGAAACCCCTTCGTTTGAAAATTCAGATACTTTGATGGGAAAATATGGAGAAGAAGGAGATCGTCTGATTTTTAAAATTCTTAACTCTGGCAATTTTTTCTACGATAAAAAAGAAAAAATTGAATTGCCGGAATCTATAGAAGCGCTGCAAGTCAATTCTGCAGAAACTATCGATATCAATCAAAGAATTGAACTGAATAAATTTACAGGGAAAATTTCAGAAAAAGCCTTGCGTTACGATTTGACAGTTCCTTTTGCAAGATACGTTGTACAGCACCAAAATGATATTGTTTTTCCTTTTAAAAGATACCAGATTCAGCCGGTTTGGAGAGCAGACAATCCACAAAATGGACGTTATAGAGAGTTTTATCAATGTGATGCCGATGTTGTAGGTTCAAAATCGTTATGGCAGGAAGTTGAGTTGGTGCAGCTTTACGATGCAGTTTTCACTTCTTTAGGCCTAGAAGGTGTAACAATAAAAATCAACAACAGAAAAATTTTGTCTGGAATTGCTGAGGTAATTGGCGCTTCAGATAAATTAATCGATTTTACAGTTGCGCTGGATAAATTGGACAAAATTGGAGAAGACGGCGTTAAAAAAGAAATGATTGAAAAAGGAATTTCTGAAGAAGCGTTAGTAAAAGTACAGCCACTTTTTGGTTCTAGTGGAGCTTTTGCGGATAAAATTAGCCAGCTTTCAGAATTATTGACTTCTTCTGAAGAAGGAATGAAAGGCGTAGAAGAGTTGAAATTTATTTGTGACAATGTTGCAGACTTAGGATTATCTACTGCGACTTTAGATCTTGATGTAACTTTGGCACGTGGTCTAAATTATTATACAGGAGCTATTTTTGAAGTTGCTGCGCCAAAAACTGTTTCAATTGGGTCTATTGGCGGTGGCGGAAGATACGACGATTTGACGGGTATTTTCGGTTTGAAAAACATGAGTGGTGTCGGAATTTCTTTTGGATTAGATAGGATCTATCTAGTTTTAGAAAAACTACAATTGTTTCCCGAAACAATTGCGGAGACTTCGAAAGCGATATTCTTAAATTTTGGAGATAAAGAAGCGTTGTATGCTTCAAAAGCGATTCAGAAATTAAGACAAGAAAATATAAAAGTTGAATTGTACCCTGATAATGTAAAAGTTGGAAAACAATTTCAATACGCAGACAAACGTTTGATTCCGTTTGCAGTAATTGCAGGAGATCAAGAAATTGCGTCGAATACATTTGCACTTAAAAATTTAGTTTCAGGAGAGCAGATTTCTGTTGATTTTGACGGATTGAAGAATGCTTTGCTTTAATAAACAGATTTTAATTTTTTTTATTTCACGCAGATTTTACAGATGTGAGCAGATTTAATTTGATTTCTAATTTAAAAAATCTGTGCGCATCTGCTGAAATCCTTTTTAAAATCTGCGTGAAATAAAAAAATAGGTTAATTGTTTGAAATAAAGGTTTTTGCTTCGTATAGCTTGTGTTTAAAGAGATTTCTTTTAAAATCTCTTGTTGAAATAGTTGCCAGAGAAGAAAAAAAACTCTTAATTTGCCGACCTCAAGTTACGGGCGTAGTTCAAGGGTAGAATAGCGGTCTCCAAAACCGTTGATGGGGGTTCGAATCCCTCCGCCCGTGCAAAAATAAATGACAGCTCTGTCATCAAAAGCTCAAATAAAAAAAAGCTTCGTCTTTATAGGCGAAGCTTTTTTTAATATAAGGTCAACTTGAATTAATAATTATTGTAATAGCCCGAGGCTAACCCTTAAATTCAATTTTAGATGATAATAATTTAGTTGTTGTTTTCGTCTCAAATTTACAGCAAACTAAAACGTAATAGTCTTAAAATTATACTAAATTTTTCAGTCTTGAAAATAAATTTTAATTTGCTCATTCTTAATAAAGTGACAATTTGACATTTTATTACATTTGGCAGCACTTTTGCGATACAACAGAAAGAATAAAAAAATGAAGTTTAAAAATATTTTTAAAAATAAAAGCAATATGACTACGGAAAATACAGAATTCGATCAGGAATTAGATGATGCAACAATAGAGACTAACGCTAATGGGGAGCAATTAATTGTTGAAGAATTAAGTGTTGAAGAGCAACTGACTCAAGACTTGGCTAAAGAAAAAGATAAGTTTTTGAGATTATTTGCTGAATTTGAAAATTACAAAAAAAGAACTTCAAAAGAGCGTATCGATTTGTTTAAAACTGCAAATCAAGAAGTTTTATTGGCTATGTTGCCAGTTTTAGATGATTTTGACAGAGCGACAGTAGAAATCAACAAGTCTGAAGATGAAAATCTGAAAAAAGGTGTTGAATTAATTCATGAAAAATTGAAAAGCACTTTAGTTTCTAAAGGTTTAGAGCAAGTTGAAATACAGGCAGGAGATGCTTTCAACGCTGATGTTGCTGAGGCAATTACTCAAATACCAGCTCCATCTGACAAACTAAAAGGTAAGATTGTTGATGTTATTGAAAAAGGATACAAATTAGGAGACAAAATTATTCGTTTCCCTAAAGTTGTTGTTGGAAACTAAAATGCAGCTAAAATTCTGTAGGACAGTTTTTTAAATTGGAATTTGGAATTTTTTAAGTATTGGAATTTAACCTAAATTATGAAAAAAGATTTTTACGAAATACTAGGCATTTCAAAAAATGCTGATGCTGCCGAAATTAAAAAAGCATACAGAAAAAGTGCTTTAAAATACCACCCTGATAAAAATCCAGGCGACAAAGAGGCAGAAGAAAACTTCAAATTAGCGGCAGAAGCTTACGAAGTTTTAAGTGATCCGCAGAAAAAAGCAAAATACGATCAGTACGGTCATCAAGCATTTGATGGTTCTGGTGGATTTGGTGGTGGTCACGGCGGTATGAATATGGATGATATTTTCAGCCAGTTTGGTGATATTTTTGGTGGCGGATTTGGCGGTTTCGGGGGCGGAGGCGGAGGCCCTCGCCGTGCCAAAGGAAGCAATCTTCGTATCAAAGTAAAACTTACTTTGGAAGAAATTGCAAATGGAGTTGAGAAAAAAGTAAAAGTAAAACGTAAAGTTCAAGCCAAAGGCGTAACGTATAAAACCTGTACAACTTGTAACGGACAGGGGCAGGTTATGCGCGTAACCAATACTATTTTAGGTAGAATGCAGTCTGCATCAACTTGTCCTACTTGTGGAGGTTCTGGTCAGATTTTAGATAAAAAACCTTCTGAGGCAGATGCTCAAGGAATGGTTCAGGAAGATGAAACAGTATCAATCAAAATTCCTGCTGGTGTTGTTGACGGAATGCAGCTAAAAGTTTCTAACAAAGGTAACGATGCGCCAGGAAATAGTATTCCTGGTGATTTAATTGTTGCTATTGAGGAGGTTGAGCACGAATCACTGAAACGTGAAGGAGAAAACGTTCATTACGATTTATACATCAGTTTCCCTGAAGCTGTTTTAGGAGCTTCAAAAGATATTGAAGCAATCAACGGAAAAGTTCGTATCAAATTGGAAGAAGGAATTCAGTCTGGAAAAATCTTAAGATTAAAAGGAAAAGGAATTCCAAGTTTAAATGGTTACGGAAACGGAGATTTGCTTGTTCACGTAAACGTATGGACTCCAAAAACATTAAATAAAGAGCAAAAACAATTTTTCGAAAATGCTTTAAATGATGATCATTTTGCTCCAAATCCGGAAAAATCTGAAAAATCATTTTTTGAAAAAGTAAAAGATATGTTTTCTTAAATAATCTTTTCGAAAATGTTTAAATAAATTTCAAAACCCATTCTAAGAAAAAATTAGAATGGGTTTTTGCTTATTCATAGCAAGAATAACTACGAATTCTTTATTTTTACAACGCCTAAACGCAAAAGTCATTTTGACATAGAAAATCTAGAAAACAGCATGAGCAACTTACTCGAAGTACATAAAGTCGTAAAACAATATGGCAGTTATGTAGCGCTTAACGAAGTTTCATTAAATGTTCCGAAAGGAAGTATTTACGGGCTTTTAGGGCCAAATGGAGCCGGAAAAACTTCACTAATACGAATCATCAACCAAATTACATTGCCGGATCGAGGCGAAGTAATTCTGAATGGCGAAAAATTACAGCCAAAACATGTGCAGACTATCGGTTATCTGCCAGAAGAAAGAGGATTGTACAGCTCAATGAAAGTGGGCGAACAATGCTTGTATCTTGCACAGATGAAGGGTTTGTCTAAAGCCGAAGCCAAGAAACAGTTAGATTACTGGTTTGACCGTCTAGGAATTCAAGGCTGGTGGAACAAGAAAATTCAGGAACTTTCTAAAGGAATGGCACAGAAAATCCAGTTTGTCGTTTGTGTGCTTCATAAACCAAAACTTTTGATTTTGGATGAGCCATTTTCAGGTTTTGATCCAGTGAATGCGAATATAATAAAAGATGAGATTTTGGCCTTGAAAGAACAGGGGGCTACAATAATATTCTCTACACACCGAATGGAAAGTGTAGAAGAACTTTGCGATCATATTTCTTTAATTCATAAATCTAATAAATTATTGGAGGGAAAAGTGGGAGATATAAAGCGTCAGTTTAGAACAAATAGTTTTGAAGTCGGAATCTTGACTCATAATGTCGAAGGTTTGATGTACGATATCACGCAGCGATTTATGGTCTCAACAGCAAATTTTAAATCACTGAATGATGAGTTAAAACTAAATATCGAAATCGGAAATGCAGCTCCAAACGAATTATTGAATATTTTGACGCAACGTGGGCAAGTGACACATTTTGTAGAGAAAATTCCAAGCATAAATGATATTTTTATTCAGACAGTAACTGAAAATAAAGTGTAGATTTCAGATTTCAGAGTGAAGAACTAAAATCTAAAATGAGAATCTAGAATCAACAATCTAAAATCTAAAATTATTATATGAGCATCATCTCGTTAATTATAAAAAGAGAATTTATTGCAAAAGTCCGCAACAAGTCTTTTGTTGTAATGACTTTTTTAAGTCCGCTGCTGTTTGTTGCTGTGGCCGTTTTTATTGGATACTTGAGTTCGATGAAAGCAGAAACCAAACGTATCGCAATACATGACGAAACAGGTTTGTTTGCTAGTGATTTTTTAAAAGAGAATAAAAAACATGGCGAATATAAATATCTGAATTTATCTGAAGTAAGCGTAAATGCTTTGAAAGACAGTATTGTAAAAGAAAATTTTGCTGGATTACTTGTTATTCCGATAACAAATTCAGAGAAAGAATTAGAGTCAAAAATCCAATTTATTTCAAATAATAGTCCGAGTATTTCTTTTATTGAAAATACGCAAGACATTATATCTTCTAAAATAACCAAAATCAATTTTGAGAAAGCAAAATTAGATACAGTTGCGATTAAAAAAGCAAAGGCTACAGTAAATATTCATTTGGCAAAAGCTTCGGGAGAAGAAAGTCTGAAAGGCCTTAACGAAATAAAAATTTTCATTGGTGGAGCTTTCGGTTATCTCATCATGATGTTTATTATTATTTACGGAAATATGGTAATGCGAAGTGTTATCGAAGAAAAAACAAACCGTATTATCGAAATTATTATTTCGTCTGTAAAACCATTTCAGTTAATGATTGGTAAAATTATCGGAACGACTTTGGCAGGGATTTTACAATTTATGATTTGGGCAATTATAGGCTTAGGCCTTATGTTTGCTGCTTCGGCATTTTTTGGAGTAAATGTTGGACCTTCAGCCAGAATCTCTCCAGAAGTGATGGAGTCTGCACAGCATCAGTTATCTGGTTCTATGCAAATGTATATTGCAGAAGTATGGAATCTTCCTATTGCAAGTATTATAATTGGATTTATAGTTTATTTTATCGGAGGTTATTTCCTATATAGTTCATTTTATGCTTCTATTGGTGCGGCAGTAGACAATCAAACTGATTCGCAACAGTTTTTGTTGCCAATTTTAACACCACTGATCTTAAGTGTCTACATCGGATTTTTTACGGTTGTCAATGATCCACACGGAACTGTGGCCGTTGTATTTTCGATGATTCCGTTAACCTCGCCGATTGTTATGCTTATGCGTATTCCGTTTGGCGTGCCGTGGTGGCAAATTACAATTTCGGTATCATTATTGTTTGCAACCTTTTTTCTTGTCGTTTGGTTCGCCGCAAAAATTTACCGTGTCGGTATTTTAATGTACGGCAAAAAACCAACATGGAAGGAATTGTATAAGTGGCTAAAATATTAACTTAAGATTCTAAGATTCTAAGTTTCTGAGATGCTAAGATTTTTAGCAAAAAAACTCAGAACCTTAGCATCTTAGCATCTTAGTATCTTTAAAAAGAAATGAGTAAAATACTAATTGTAGAAGACGAAGCAGCAATCAGAAGAGTTTTGGTAAAAATTTTATCTGAAGAAAATGATTCGTATCAGGTAGATGAAGCGGAAGATGGAGTGAGCGGACTTGA
The DNA here is from genome assembly GCF_042431625.1 of Flavobacterium procerum. Lineage (NCBI taxonomy): Bacteria > Pseudomonadati > Bacteroidota > Flavobacteriia > Flavobacteriales > Flavobacteriaceae > Flavobacterium > Flavobacterium procerum. The sequence goes on from NZ_JBHLYW010000029.1 coordinate 33,784, forward strand.
AAAAATAAAAAACAACGATTACGATTTGGTTTTGTGCGATATCAAAATGCCAAAAATGGACGGAGTTGAGGTTTTGGAAGAAGTTAAAAAAATAAAGCCCGAAATTCCGATGGTTATGATTTCTGGGCATGGAGATATGGAAACGGCTATTCATACCATGCGTTTGGGGGCTTTCGATTATATCTCAAAACCACCAGATTTAAATCGATTGTTAAATACGGTTCGAAATGCTTTAGATAAAAAACAATTAGTTGTTGAAAATAAAATTCTAAAGAAAAAAGTCAGTAAAAACTACGAAATGATTGGCGAGAGCGAATCAATCAATCATATCAAAATGATGATTGATAAAGTTGCTCAAACAGAAGCGAGAGTTTTAATTACTGGACCAAACGGAACTGGAAAAGAATTGGTAGCACATCAACTACATGAAAAAAGCGAAAGAGCAAATTTTCCTTTAATTGAAGTAAACTGTGCTGCGATTCCAAGTGAATTGATCGAAAGCGAATTATTCGGACATGTAAAAGGAGCTTTTACATCGGCAGTAAAAGATCGAGCTGGTAAGTTTGAAGCAGCAGATAAAGGAACTATTTTCTTGGACGAAATTGGAGACATGAGTCTTTCGGCTCAAGCCAAAGTGTTACGTGCGCTGCAAGAAAGCATGATTACAAGAGTTGGTGCAGATAAAGATATAAAAGTTGATGTTCGCGTAGTAGCGGCTACCAATAAAGATTTAAAAACAGAAATTGCCGAAGGCCGTTTCCGAGAAGATTTGTATCACAGGTTGGCAGTTATTTTGATAAAAGTACCGCCATTAAACGAAAGACGTGACGATATTCCGGCTTTAATAACACATTTTGCAGAGAAAATTGCTTCAGAGCAAGGAAATGCTGTTAAGGCTTTTTCGACTTCAGCCATAAAATTATTACAGGAATACGACTGGACAGGGAATATTCGTGAACTTCGAAATGTGGTCGAAAGACTTATTATTTTGGGAGGAAGCGAAATTTCTGAAACTGATGTAAAACTGTTCGCAAGCAAATAATGATTTAGAATCTAAATTCTAAAATCAAAAATCTAAAATTGAGGATGAAACTAAAAAAAATAAACGAGAAATTACAAGACGGCTTAATTGAAAATGGGCTTACAGAAGCAAATGCCTTACAGTTGGAAACTTTTTCGACTATAAAAAGTGGTGCCGACTGCGTAATTATTTCGCCTAGTGGGAGTGGGAAAACAACGACTATTGTATTGAATGTTATTCAGCAATTGGCAGGAAAAAATGAAGAATCGCCAAGAGCTTTAATTGTTGTTGAAGACAAAGAAAAAGTTTTGGCAATGGAAGCTCTTTTTGAGAAATATGGAAAATACACCAATCTCGAAGTGTATGGCGTACACGACAAAGGAGATATGGATTACGATAAAAATTATGTTTCAACTGGAATTGATGTTTTAATCGGAACACCGACGAAACTGAATGACATGTTCAGTACAGCGGGTTATAATGTTAATCGTTTAAAAATGTTTATTTTGGATGATTCAGACTCAATTCTGAAATTACGTCATGAGCCTAAAATTATGCGAATTTCAAACAGTATTGCCAAAACACAGCGTATTATTTTTGCTGAAAGTCTTACAGAGCGCATTGAAATTCTTGCCGACAAAATGCTAGTAGAGCCTTATTTATTTGATATGGATGAAGAAGGTGAGGACGAGCTTGACGAAGAGGAGAATGATATCGAGGAAGAGGAATAAAAAACGAATCCATATTTAGAGCAATGAGAAAAATACTTTTGGTCGCTTTGGCCATTTTTTTTAGCGGTGCAATGCATTCTCAAAATCTGTATCCTGAGAAATATGATGGCTGTCATTTGTCAAATTTTTGTGTTGATTGTGGTGATACTAAAGCAAATCCGCCCAAAAGTCTTTTAGATGAATTAAAAGAAAATTTTGACAAGAAAAAATTAAGCGAATTAAAAGGTACGATCGAAGTACAGTTTTTAATTGATGAAAATGGTAAATCCTGTTTGTTGAGTTCGATAAATAAAACGAATATTTCATCAAAAAAATTAAATCTTCCAAAAGTATTTAATAATGTATCTGTCTGGACACCTGCTATTTCTAAAAACAAGCCACAAAATAGTTCGGTGTGCTTTATTTTTGAATTTGAAGGAGAAGATTTTTCTATGAGAAGAAGAATATTTGATTTCAAAAATCAAAAAAACATGAAATCTATTGGGACGCCAGCAATAAAAGGAAGTGATAAAAATGAACTTTCAAAGAACTGGATTGTTTTTACGCAACAAAATTCTGAATTGCCTTGGGACATGACAAGGGCAGTTGCTAACGATTTGGATAACAATATCTGGATCGGAACAGATAATGGAATAGTAAAAATTCAGAATAATAAATGGCATCATTTTAATTCAAAAAACACAATTATTTCTCCGACTCCTTATGACAAAAACAAAACGCAGTCTGTCAGGGATATGGAAGTAGATAAAAACAATAATAAATGGTTTTTGATAGGCTGGGATGCTTATAAATATGATAATGAAAACTGGACGAAATATGATTCGATAAATTCTCCTATTAGTTGGGCAAGACAATTATTTGTTGATCACTCAAATAATGTTTGGTTTACTTCGTGGAAAGGAGTTGCAAAATTTGATGGAAAAAGTTGGACAAAAATTGACAAACAAAATTCGAATCTTCCGAGCGATAAAATTTCTGGAGTGTATGTTGATAGAAAGGATAAAATTTGGATCGGAACTTTGGAAGGAAATGTTGTAATTGAGAATGGAAGCACCAAATTGTTAGACGAAAAGAATTCTCCGTTGTCAAAGGCATTTATATCAAAAATGTATGAAGACAAAAAAGGGAACTTATGGTTTTATCTAGAAAAAGAGAAATCTAGTGACGCAGGAATTTATAAGTTAGATGTTTTTGGAAAATGGACCAGAATTAGTCATTCTGATTCCAAAATGTTTAGCGAAAATACTGTGAATGATTTTTATTTAGATGAAGACAATGATTCTTTGTGGTTGACTATCAATGCAGTTGGTGTTTTGAAATACGATTTGAATACAAAAAAATGGGAAGTTTATACTAATGAAAATTCTAATCTGCCAAGTATTCATGCGACTAGAATAACAAAGGATAAAGATGGTGCAGTCTGGATAGCGACTTATGCTGGAGTAATAAAAACGGAATAAATTATAATCGTATTCTTGTTTAGACTAGAAAAAAAACAAAGGCTTTGAAAAGAAACAAAAGTAGAATATGGAGATTTTAAAAACGTTTAAATTTTTAGTTATAGTGCTTTTGTGCTTTTTCGTGATTATTTATCTTTTAATTATTTCTTATGTTTATTTTAATCAAGTCGGTTTGGTTTTTCATAATTCAAAACTGCCAAGAAATTATAAATTTGATTATCAGCAGCCATTTGAAGAAATGAATATTCCATCATTTGACGGAACCATTCTGAATGGATTGTTGTTTAAAGCTGAAAAATCAAAAGGGCTTGTTTTTTACCTTCATGGAAATGCAGGAACACTCGAAACTTGGGGCAGTATTGCGAAAAACTACACCGATTTAGGATATGATATTTTCATTTTAGATTACAGAAGTTTTGGAAAAAGTGAAGGCGAAATCGAAGATGAAGAACAGCTAAGTAAGGATATTGAGATTGTATATAAAAAAGTAATGGAGAAATATCCTGAGAATAAAATTATAATTGCGGGATATTCAATTGGTTCCGGTTTTGCGGCCAAATTGGCTTCAGAAAATGATCCGAAAACTTTGATTCTTCAAGCTCCATATTATAATTTTCTAGAATTATCGAGTTCTAGAGTACCATTTTTTCCTGACTTTATGAAGAAGTTTAGTTTAGAGACCAACCTAAATCTTCCTAAAGTAAAAAGTCCAATTTATATTTTTCATGGAACTAAGGATCAGTTAATTCCAATTGAGAATTCGGTAAGATTAAAGGAATTATTAAAATCTAATGAAAACGCCTATTTCTATCCGCTGAAAAATCAAGAACATATTGGCGTAAATGAAAATGAAGATTTTCAAGAACAATTAAAAAGAATATTAGAATAAAATAGAATATTATGGGATTAATGAAAGTATTTTCGGGAAGTGAAGTATTAGCCATTGCTATACAGGAAAGATTAGAGAAGGCTGGTGTAGAAACGGTTAAGAAAGACAATATTCAATCGGCTCGTTTAGGAGGTTTTGGTGGAACAGATTTGGCTGTTGAAGTTTTTATTCAGGAAACTGATTTTGCAAAAGCAAATGCTGTTATTGAAGAGTTTAGAATGAGTCTTTAAATAGTTTTAAGCATTTAGTCACAAGTTTCATGCTGTATGCAAACTGCGCCTAAATGCTAGATACTGATTACTGTGAACTAAAAAAATATGCAATACAAAATGATTGTGCTCGACATGGATGATACCTTGTTGACAGATGACCACAAAATTTCTGATTTAAATAAAAAAGTATTATTAGAAGCTCAAGAAAAAGGCGTTTACGTTGTTTTAGCTTCAGGTCGTCCGACTTCGGCAATGACGGCTTATGCAAAAGAATTGGAATTAGACAAAAACGACTCTTATATTATTTCGTTTAACGGAGCTGTTATCAGCCGTGCAAAAGACGATTTGGTTTTGTTTGAACAAAAGCTTACAGTTGAGCAAATTCATGCGTTATACGACTACAGTGTTAAAATGAAAACGGATATTATAACCTATTTAGATGATGAAATTATCAGTCAGACCGATTCTGAATATATAGAAGTTGAAAAAGAAATCACTGGAATGGTGCATCATAAAGTTTCAGACTTTAAAAGTTATGTAGACAGGCCAGCAGTAAAATGTATTTTGCTGGAAAAACCAGAATATCTTAAAACAGTTGAAAGTGATTTGTTAGCAGCAATGCCTCATTTGAGTATTTCAATGTCAAAACCATTTTTCTTAGAAGCGGCTCAGCAAGGAATTGATAAAGCTGCAAGCTTGAAATTTTTGGCAGATAAATTAGGGATTCATCAAAGTGAAATTATTGCTGTTGGAAATGCAGGAAATGATTTAACAATGATTGAGTATGCGGGTTTAGGCGTTTGGGTAGATAATGTGACACCTGAATTGCGTGATAAAGCAGATTTAATCGTATCTTCAAATAATGATGATGGCGTTGCAGAAGTTGTTCAAAAATATATTTTAAACTAAAGAAAGATGAGAAATCCAATTGAAACAGAACGTTTGCTTTTACGAGAATTAGAGTTTTCTGATGCAGATGGCATGTTCGAATTGGATTCGAATCCGAATGTGCATCTTTTTCTTGGAAACAATCCTGTAAAGAATATTCAAGAAAGTGTTGATATGATTGAGAATATTCAAAAGCAATATGTTGATTTTGGAACTGGCCGATGGGCTGTTGTTCTAAAAGAAACAAACGAGTTTATTGGCTGGTCGGGAATAAAATATATTACCTACGAAATCAATAACCATAAAGAGTTTTACGAATTAGGATATCGTTTTATCGAAAAACATTGGGGAAAAGGATATGCTTTAGAAGCAGGAAAGGCGTTTGTAGAGCATGCTTTTAATGAATTAAAAGCAAAAACTTTATATGCATACGCAGATGCAGGAAATGAGAAATCAAGAAAAATTCTTGAGAAACTTGGATTTCGCTTTGTAAATTCTTTCGAATATGATGAAGAATTAGAAGTCTGGTACGAACTCAAAAGACCAGAAAATGACTAAGAAATGTTTTCCAAATCTTTACATACTTAATAAGTCAGTAAAGATTTGGAAACAAGTCAGAGTAAATGATATTATTTTTTAGCTACAGAAACAAAATATTTATTTCCGTCACCCATTGTTAATTTTACGCGTTCGTCGCAAAGATCGATAGCAAAAGCTGCGCTTTCGTAACAGCTACAAGTTGTATTTTTGTCTTTAGACATTTCAGTTTTACAATTGTTGTTTTTGAAAGTTGCCAACTGAGGAGTGTACAAGCTTACAAGGTCTGTAGAAGCTGTTACTAATGAAATGATACTTGCCGAATTGTTGTTCATAATTCTGTACACAATTCTATCCGTATAATTTACTTCATTAACAGTTACTTTACGAATGTAGGTGTATGCAGTAGATTCTGCACCTGGTTCTTTTACTTCAAATTTAAATCTAACAGCACGAATTGCAACGTCAAATTGCTGCTGTGAGTTTAAACTTGCCCAAGTAGTTAATGTACTGATAGAGGGAAATGGGTTTGTAGCTGGAACATTAGTTTGCGCTTGCGCACTAAAATAGGTTAAGAACATCAAGCAGATCGTGGGTAAAAATGCTTTCATAAAGTGGTATTGTATTATAATTGTTGCCTACTCTCTTTGGTTTTCGGCTTTCCCATTTCATTTTGTAACACAAAACAACAACATAACGATTAAAATTCAAAATTGTTATGTCGGAATTATCATTTAATTAATCAACTTACTGAAATTTTAATCTTCGGATTTATCTGTATCTAAAAATTATTTAAAAGTAAATGTAAGATTTTTTGAATTTAAATCGAATAAAAATGTATTTAATCGATTAAATTTGCTGTTAATCGATTATTTTGTCATTTTATTCTTATCGAATTCTTGAAATCCTTTTAAGAAAATAATTTAGTTCTGAATTTGTTCCTAAAAATACACTCTTTTTTTGATTCCTTAAAATCTTTATTGATCAAATTATTGATCAGAAGTCAATTATTGACTTTCTTTTGATGAATATTGTTTGTAAATTTGCAGCCTTAAATTTTTTGACAACGATTTCATCAATTTAAGAGAATTATGGAAAATAGAAAAAAAGTTGCCTTTTATACGCTGGGCTGTAAGCTGAATTTTTCAGAAACATCTACAATCGCCCGAAGCTTTAACGACGAAGGTTTTGACCGCGTCGATTTTGAAGATGTTGCAGATATCTATGTGATAAACACCTGCTCTGTAACAGAAAATGCCGATAAACAGTTTAAACAAGTTGTAAAAAAAGCAATGAAGCTGAATGATAAAGCTTTTGTTGCCGCTGTTGGCTGTTATGCGCAGCTTAAACCCGAAGAATTGGCCTCTGTTGATGGTGTAGATTTGGTTTTGGGAGCTACAGAAAAATTTAAAATCACAGATTATATAAATGATTTGAGCAAAAACGATATGGGTGAAGTACACTCATGCGAGATTGCCGAAGCTGACTTTTATGTCGGCAGTTATTCTATCGGTGATCGTACGCGTGCTTTCTTAAAAGTACAAGACGGTTGCGATTACAAATGTACTTACTGTACCATTCCGCTTGCACGTGGAATTTCGCGAAGTGATGCTCTTGAGAATGTGCTGAAAAATGCCAAAGAAATCTCTGCGCAGAATATTCGCGAAATTGTTCTTACTGGTGTTAATATCGGTGATTACGGAAAAGGGGAGTTCGGAAACAAAAAACACGAACATACTTTCTTGGATTTGGTTCAGGCTCTTGATAAAGTTGAAGGAATCGAGCGTTTAAGAATTTCGTCAATCGAACCGAATTTGCTGAAAAACGAAACAATAGAGTTTGTTTCTAAAAGCCGCACTTTTGTACCGCATTTTCATATTCCGCTACAGTCGGGAAGCAACGATATTTTGAAATTAATGAAACGCCGTTATCTTCGTGAAGTTTATACCGATCGTGTAAGCAAAATTAGAGAAGTAATGCCTCATGCTTGTATTGGTGTTGATGTTATTGTCGGTTTTCCCGGAGAAACAGATGAGCACTTTTTAGAAACGTATCATTTTTTAAATGATTTGGATATTTCTTACCTGCATGTTTTTACTTATTCAGAAAGAGACAATACGGAAGCTGTTGGCATGGAAGGAGTTGTTCCTTCAAATGTAAGAGCAAAACGCAGTAAAATGCTTCGTGGTTTATCAGTTAAAAAACGCCGTGCTTTCTACGAAAGTCAATTGGGAACCAACAGAACGGTTTTGTTTGAAGCAGAAAACAAAGAAGGTTACATTCACGGATTTACAGAAAACTATGTAAAGGTAAAAACACCATGGAATCCAGAATTGGTGAATACTTTGCAGGAAATCAATTTGACTAAAATCGACGAAGACGGAAGTGTTCGTATGGAGTTTTTGAATAAGCTTGCAGAAGTTTAAAAAAGATATTTAAGAGACTTTGTTACAGTTTAAAATTTGGACAGAGTTAATAGCATAAGAAAGCCCTTTTAAGCAAGGGCTTTTTTTGTCACTATTTCTCAATTGTCCTTTTGTTTCTTGATTATAGGATTATTTTAAATTAATTTTTTTCTTGACTAATTTTAAACTTTCATCGTTAATATCGGTTTCTAATTTATAAACAATATTATTTTCTATAAAAATTCTGTTTTGCAAGTCTTCAAATGAAAAACCATCACAACCTGTTGGAATTAAAAAAGGCTCTATAACTTGTTTCCAATCTGAGTTTTGTAAAGAGTAAGTTGTCAGAGAATAAGTGCATCCATTCATTGGCGCCTGAAAAACTGAAAATTCATCTTTTCCATCTTGGTTTAAATCCCCTTCATTAATCAGCTGAACTTCGCAGCAACCAATAATGATTGATTTTAACGATGCATCACTAAAAGAAATCGTATATTCGTCAGGAGTTCCATCTTCTATTGGGTTTCCTGTCCCTTCTTTTGTTTTTGTAACAAAAGCAAATTCATTTTTACCATTACCATCAAAATCACCTTCAATTCTTTCGCCAACCAAAAGATTGCTTGTTTGTTTTGGTTGCGTAAGCGAAATTTGGGTTTCTATAATAGCGGAATCCTTTTTTAAAATCTCTGGATTATCTTCGGTTTTACTTTTTTTGGAGCAGGAAACCAAAAGCAACAATGCTGATAAAATAACAGGTTTGAGCATGTTTTTATTTTTCATTTTCAGGAATAACCAGTTTCAAAGAATTAATATAGTCAGTATCAAACTCAATTACTCTAATTTTTTCAGGATTAAAACCTAATTCTCCTCCAAAATTACCTCTAGTTTCAAGGAAATCTATGAGAAGTTCATCTTCACTTAGCGAAATCAATCTTCCTAAATAAACTGCTTTGGAAGATTTTTTAGCAAGCTGAAAAATATCGTACTTGCGATCGAGAAATTGTAGAATTGAGCTCAAATCCTGAATTGGGATAATATCTTCGGAGTTTATGTTTATGCCTTTTAAACGAATAACTTTTTCGGTAAAAATGTGCCCTTCGTCTCGGTGGATTGCTTCAATATTTTTATTTCTTAGAATAACAAAACCATCCAAAATATAATCTACAGGATTGTTTCGAAGTAAAATCCAGTCATCAGAATAATCAATTAGAAATCCTGTATAAGTTTGTTTTTTGTCCTGAAATTCTATTTCAATTAATTGTCTTAAATATTGTTCCATCATAATATGTATTAAAATTCAATACCAAAATTCCAAATTCCAAATTCCAACTGTCCAATAAATTGGAATTTGGAATTTAAAAAAATTGGAATTTAATTTTTTAAGGATTAGTAGACCAAATACTGCTATTTTTAACGAACACTCTTCGGTTCAGTTTTAGCTGAGAAACAATTAATTCTGCCATATCTTCAGCCTGCATTACTTTGTCTGGGTTTCCGTCTGTCAGGTTTAGGTCTTTTGCCATGTCAGTTGCAACCGTGCTAGGAGTCAAGGCTGAAACACGAATATTGTGTTTTCTCATTTCTTGCATCAAAGAATCTGTTAATCCTAAAACAGCAAATTTTGAAGCGCTGTACGCACTTGTAAGCGCATTTCCGTTTAATCCAGCAGTAGACGAAATATTGATAATATCTCCAGTTTGTCTTTCAATCATGTTTGGGATAACAGCGCGTGTTGTATAATACGTTCCCATTAAGTTCACCTGAATAATTCTTTCCCAAGCTTCTGGTTCCAATTCAAGGAATTTTCCAAAAGAAGCAATTCCGGCACTGTTGATTAGAATGTCAATGCTTTTAAATTCGGCTAAAGCTTTTTCGACTGCTTTGTTTATAGAATTAATATCAGAAACATCCGCCGCAAGAGCAAGTGCTTTTACGCCAAGATTCGATGCTTCGTCAGCCAGTTGCTCAATATCAGTTTGGGTTCTTGAAACCAAGATTAAGTTTACGCCTTCTTTTGCCAATGCAATTGCCACAGCTTTACCAATTCCTTTACCAGCACCTGTAATCAGTGCGTTTTTATTTTTTAAGTTTGTCATGATTGTAGTTTTTAGAAATGCAGAAAGCATCATTTTGAGTTGTGCAAAAATAAGCTTTTACAGACAAAAATGATGCTTTCAAATATTTTCTTAATCTAAGTTTAACAACTTTTCGTTATTCTTTCAGAACCATGTCAATACACATGACAGCTCCTAAAATTAATTGTCTCAACGGACTATCAGCAGGTACATTTTCTTCGATTTGCAATACATAATTGTCGGCACTCGTAAAAAACTCTTTTCCTAATCCCGCCCATTTTTTACTTACCTGTGCTAATTGTTTGTTCTCATGGGAGAATTTAAATTCCCAACCTGTCCACTTTCCTTGTAAAGTAGCAACAGGTCTTTCATTTTTATCCAAGATTTCGAATTTTCCTCCGATAGAAAAGAATTTTTGTTTGAAAGTTCCAACCAAACGATCTTTTTCGTCCAAAACTTCAACTGTTGAACGAAATATGGCAACGCCTCTTCTTACAGAAATTAATTTTTCGCCCGAAGCAGTTGTAATTTCAACATTAAATGGAGTAGCTCTTTTATATTCTGTGAAACGGAACATTTTGGTAAAAAATCCCAAATTGTTTTCACGACAATTCATGATAATTTGATTGGTCTGTGGATCGTAAATGTCGTAGTTATTTGCCGCTTTAAACATTCCGATGTGTTCTTTTACTAAAAATAGATTTTGGCTTAAAATGGGATTCATGAATTTTGCGTGTAATTAATTTATATGAATTTATTAAAATTATTCTATAAGAAATCGGACTTGTACTGAACTGGATATTTTAATTTTTTCAAATTCTATAGCAGGTTCACTGGGCGTACTTTCGCTTTCATATCTTTTTATACCATAACCAGTATTTACAACAATACCAGCAGCTCTGCCATATAGTTGTTGTGAAATATCTTCAAAATTGCTGATCTGAATAGAACTGCCAACTTTTTGATTCAAGGGCTTTGTGAAACTTTCGGCAGTTTGTTTCGCATTCAATATTGCTTTGCCATTTATTAAAAGTCTTATTTTTTTCTCTTCAGTATGTTCGATTTTTTCAATTCGAACATTTGAAATTCCAATTTTTTCTAATCCAATAAAAACTTTTGAGGCAGACACTGCATCTTTTACTAAAATAGAATATGATCTAGATTTGAAAATGTCATTTTGTTTTAAAAGATAGTATTTATAATTACTGGACATATCACTAAAACTAAGATCTTTTTTTGTGTCAATTCCGATTTCTGTTAATTTCGAAATCATTTCTTTTTCCAAATCTTCAACTGATTTTTTCCCTTTTGAATCTTTTTCATTCAATAATACATTAATCCAAATTTTATTCGGCACTACTAATGTATCGGCTTGACCTGAAACTTCAATAAAAGGTTTGTCAATAGAATTTTTCGTTTGAGAAAAAGAATTTATGGCTGCGAATGCTAATAACGCTAAAAGTAGATGTTTCATTGTTTTAAAAAAATGGTTTTCAAATGTAATAAAATTTGGATTAATTATACTGCTTAGTAGTTTTAACTAAACGAATAAACTCGGCTTTGTAACCTTCATCATCATTTGAATTTCCTTGTTTAGCCAGTTTTACAATTCCTTCAGAAGATTTGTCAGCAATTAATTTTGAATCTCTTAATTTCAATCCGAACCACGCTACGGCAGTACTAAATTTCATGTCATCACTCGCCTTATTCAAAGCAATTGATTTGTTTTCAATTACCTGAACCATTTCGATGCTTTTCTCGCCATCAGGTTTTTTATAACGGAATTTTATGGTTGCCAATTCATTATTGTAATTGTTTGAATTGGTTTCTGTTTTCGTGTATTTTAAATCATCTGTCTGTGCTGTTAAATAATCACTTTTTACGCCAGCTGGAATAATTTCATACAAAGCCGTTACAGTATGATTACTTCCTAATTCTCCAGCATCAATAGCATCATTTTTGAAATCTTCCGGGCGAAGTTTTCTATTTTCGTAACCAATCAAACGATACGCCTGGACTTGTTTCGGATTAAACTCAATCTGAATTTTTACATCTTTCGCGATAGCAAACATTGACCCTTTAAATTCTTTTCCTAAAAAACGATTGGCTTCCTGAATATTATCGATATAAGCGTAGTTTCCGTTTCCTTTATCAGCAAGGATTTCCATTTTGCTGTCTTTGTAATTCCCCATTCCATAACCTAAACAAGTTAGGAAAACACCCGTTTTTCTTTTTTCTTCAATTAATTTTTCCATATCTGAGTTGGAAGAACTTCCTACGTTAAAATCTCCGTCAGTTGCTAGAATTACACGATTGTTGCCACCTTTAATGAAATTTTCCGTTGCTGTTTTGTAAGCCAGTTCAATTCCTGCACCTCCTGCCGTGCTTCCTCCAGATTCTAATTTGTCTAAAGCGTCAATGATTGTTTTCTTTTCTTTTCCAGAAGTTGGAGGTAAAACCATTCCTGCTGCGCCAGCATAAACTACAATTGCCACTTTGTCTTTTGGACGTAATTCGTTTACCAATATTTTAAAAGACTGTTTCAGTAATGGCAGTTTGTTTAAATCACTCATTGAACCCGAAACATCAATCAGAAAAACAAGATTTGAAGCTGGTAAATCATCAGTAGGAATGTTTTTTCCTTGTAAACCAATTTTTAGTATTTTATTGTTTGAATTCCAAGGAGAATCGCTCACTTCTGTATTAATTGAAAATGGATGTTCATTTTTAGGCTGCGGATAAGTGTATTTGAAAAAATTAACCATTTCTTCTACACGAACGGCATCTTTTGGAACTTGCTGGCCATTATTTAAAAAGCGTCTGATATTTGTATATGAAGCATTATCAACATCGATAGAAAAAGTAGAAAGTGGTGCTGTTTTTGGACTTTCAAAAGCATTTTCTACAAAAGTATCATAATCTTCCTGAGTTGGTTCAGCTGGAATTGGTAGAATATTTAATTTTTGATCTAATTCCTTTTCTGAAAGATTTTTATAAAGGTTGCTTTTAGTAGAAATAACAACAACTCCATTTGAGGCTTTGCTTCCATAAATCGAAGTTGCCGACTGATCTTTTAAAACCGAAACATTATCAATATCATTCGGATTAATTTTTGCCATTTGATTCGCTTTTGCAGGAACGCCATCAATGATATACATAGGTTCATTTTTTTGAGATAGAGAAGAAGATTCTCTTGGCATTTTAAAACTATAATCTAGACTAGCAAGATAGCCAACACTATTTTGAACTTGTACACCAGAAGCCGTACTTCGAACCATTGCTACCGAACCGGTTATCATTTGTTTTTTAGTAGTATGATAACCTGTAACAACGACTTCACTAAGTTGATTAGAATAGCCTTTTAATACAATATCAATAACGTTTGAATTTTGTACAATAACTGTTTCACTCTTCATTCCAACATAGGAAAAAACAAGAGCATCTCCTTTTTGAGTCTTAATTTTATACTTTCCGTCAAAATCAGTTTGGGTGCCTGTTTTGGTGCCTTTAATTGCTATCTGAACATCAGGAAGCGGTGAATTAGATTCATCTGTAACAGTTCCAGTAATTGTTCTTTCTTGTGCCATGGTTACGAAACATATAAGCATAGCAATAGCTGATGAAATAAGTTTTAGACTTTTCATGATAATAATTTTTAAGAATTAATATTCGGATTTTGCTTTGTCAAAGCTGCAAACTTTGACAAAGCAGAGTATTATTTTTTCAGAGTTGGTTTCCCTGTTTTTGTAGTAATGATTACAACTCCTTTTTTACCTTTTTCGCCATATTTCTCGGTAGCTTCAAGGTCTTGCAAAATAGTGATTGTTTTAATTTCCTGCTGATTCAAAGGTGCATATGGACTGGTAGGATTATCACCAAACAAATCATTTTCAGAATAATATATCCCGTCGATTATGTATAGAGGCTCATCAAGAATTACAAGGGATTCGACATTTTCTGGGTTCAGATTCGGAATTTCTTGTTGCATCATTTTGTCTCTTTTTGCTTCATTGCTGTGCGCCATTGCGGTTCCATTTAAAATAACTAGCGGACTACTTTTTGTAGCTTTCGCTGAAGATTTTTCAGCATAAGCAACTTTTGCAGAGCGATAATCTTGAGCGGCATTGTCTTTAGACGAGCTGTTTTTATCGTTTTCGTCTTCAAAATAACCTTTTGCATTAGAATGCGTAATGATGCTGTCTGCCACTATAATAGGGTCAGGAGGAGAGAGAACCATATCTGCAGCTGGAGCATTTTCTTCAACTGCAAAGCCACCATTGCTTAATGTTCCTTGCTTAATAATTTTATCGGCTTCTTGATTAGAAACAATTCCGGTGTTAGAAGGCTGTGTTTCTTTTGTTTGCTCAAAAGCAGGTTTCTTATTTTTTTCTTTTTGGTCGAAAACTACTTTTTCTGTTTCAGAATTTGTGTTTTTATCAGAGTTTAAAAATTGAAATCCGATAGAAATCAAAAGAAGAAAGGAGGCGGCAATGGCAATTTTCTTCCATAGCGAAATCGCTTTTTTATCTTCTTTTTTGTCTAGTTTTTCCTCAACACGCGACCAGACTTTTTCCATTGCCTCAAAGTCTTTAAATTCGGCATTTTTTGAAGCCTCTTTTATTTTTTCGAATAATTTATCTTGATTGTCCATGACTACTTTGCTTTTTGATAATACAATTTGTTCACCAATTCTTTCAGTTTGGTTTTGGCAGCGTTCAATTGTGACTTTGAGGTGCCTTCCGAGATTTTCAGCATTTCGGCTATTTCTTTATGTCCAAAACCTTCTATCACAAAAAGATTGAAAACAGTTTTACAGCCGTCGGGAATGTGGTTTAATAAATTGAGTAAATCCTCCTCTTCTAAAGTATTGATTTCGTCTGTAAAAGGCTGTGAAAGCACTTTTACATCGTCGAGATACATATTAAAATTGGTATTTTTTCGAATAGAAGCCAAACAGTGATTTACCGTAATTTTTCTGGCCCATGCTTCAAAAGCTTTATCTTCTTTTAGTTGGTCCAGTTTTGTAAAAATGGTAAAAAAGGCGTCGGCTAGCGCTTCTTCAATTTCTTCTTCTTTTTTTAGGTATCGTTTGCAAACGCGATACAATTTCGGAGCCATATGCTCATAAACCTGACGCTGCGCCTCACGGTTCATCTTTTTGCAGTTAGAAATTATAGTTTCGTTTATCACAATTTTGGTCTTTATTTATAAAGAGAACTAAAAAGATAAAAAGGTTGGGAGGAAGTATAAAAATAATTTAAAAAAGTTTTGCAAAATCTTTTGTAGTGCTTATTTGGAATCTGGTTTTTATGTTTTTGCAGTCAACAGTAATAAATCCCATAAAAAATGGCAAATAATAAGGATTTTGATGTTTCTATATTTTTGGTACTGAACTGCAAATACAAGTCCGATAACTGTTGGGCCAATAATATTTAAAAGCGTTCCGTAACCAATATGAAGAAACCCAAACAAAATACTAGAAAGTACAATCGCCATATTTTTGCTTTTCAAAACAGATTCTAGTCTTGGCAACAAATAACCTCTAAAAATTAACTCTTCTGTAATTCCTGCGGTTACGCAAGTAAAGAAAAGCAAAAAGTAACTTTTTTTAAAAAGCACCAAAGCTTTATTTAACGCAGCGCTTTCTCCTGTTATTTTCAATAAAACGATAAGAAGAGAAGTGATATAAACAGCTATAAATAATTTTAAGAAAGTAATGAATACTGCTTTTAGGTAAGCTGAAATAGAATATTTAGTTTCTGCCCAAATTAAAAAAGGTTGTCTCTCAATTTTTATGGAATATAAAAATAGTAACAATAGCGAAATCCAAAGTGCAAATCTCGAAATGTAGAATTGAGTTTCATTGTCAATACCAAGCTTTTTGATTAGTATCGAAAAAGCCATTGCCAAGAATGGCAGAAGAATTGAAAGTATTATGCCAATAATTAAAACTGGTTTTTTGGTGGCGTTTGTATTGTATAGCATTTAGTTGGGTAGGTTTTGGCAGATTTCCTTTTCGTTTAGAAGACGCAATACGTCTCTACAATAAATCTTTGTGAATCTTTGTGTCATAATTTTACAGCAAAGATTCACAAAGAAAAAACTCAAAGCTTCTCAAAGTTTTATTTAATTGGCAACGTCAATTTATAAATCTTCGTTTCCAAAACTTCGGTATCATTATCCTCGCAAAGTAAAAACTCGATTTTGTTGTTTTCTTTTTTATAAAAAGTCAAACCTTCGAATTTATTAGTTGAAGTGATTTTTTGTGTGAAATCAATTTTCATGGTTTTAACATCGATTCTTCCGATGAAACTGCCTAAAATTTCACCATCGTCGTAAGTTGATTTTGTGTCTTCGGCAGTCGAAAGAAAATAAATTTTATCTTCGACTAAAATAGCATCAGTAAAACTAGAACGAACACCTTTTATTTTTGGCAGTTTGTAATTCACCGAAATCAAAGCAAATTCTTCACCTAGATTTTTGGCATGAATAGTAAAAATGGTATTTTTATTAGAAACGCCATTTCCTCGATTGAACAAATACCAGTTTTCGCCCTCAAAAATGGCGCCTTCCAAATTGAAATCTTCTGGTTTTATTTCTCCAAAACTCTGCATCAAAGCATACAAATCGACAAGATTGTTCTTTTGTAAAACCGTTTTGTTTTTAAGGTCAAACGCAATCATTTTATTTCGGTTTTCTGTTGAGCCGGATCCAAAAACATAAAGCGTATCGTTATGTGCAGTCATGGATTCAAAATCGGGTTTTAGGTTTTTCGGAATATTTTGTGTTGGATTATCAATTAAAGCATGTTGATTTAATTGTTGATTCTGCATATTGTATTCGTACAAAAAACCGCTGTTGTCGCCAATTACGTAAAGAGCATCGTTGTTGTAAAATAATCCTGATGCCGAACCGATTCCGATGATTTGAAATAATATTTCTAAAGTGAATTTTTCCATGAAATGTTGTTTTTATAGTCTTAGATTTTTCTTGACTTTACTTTTTTAAAATTATTGTTTTTTTCAGCTTCTGAAGTTATTTTTTCAAGTAAATCAATAATTAATTTACTTTTTAAGTTGATGTTATGTTGATAGCTTATATTATACAAAAGCTTATCCGGAAAAATATCGCATGTTTGCCGTAATTTAAAGTGATCAAATACTTTGATAGTAGATTTGCCCTTATTTATCATTTTAAATACTTGATAGCTTGAATGTGTTGCCCTCAATATTGAAATTGATTTTTTATTGTTTTCAAATGTCTCATAAGAAAATGATTTAACAACCTCTTTTTTTATGGTCGTGATTTTTGAGAAATAAATTTCCCAAAAATTATCTTTAGAAATAATAATTCCTGGATATTCAAAACAAGTATTGATCTTAGTTAGATAGGTTTTGCCTTTTTCTTTCCAAAATATATAAGCAGGTTGTTGCTTTAATTCGTCTTTGCAAGTTTCTTCGTCATATAATTTAGAAGATTCATAGGTTAACTCACATCCAATGCAATAATCTTCATACACGCAAATTGTGTCTATTTTTCTAGATTGGAGTTCTTTAATATAATTGATGACTAAATCGTCTATATTGATTTCATTATTAGTTTGTGCATTTCCTAAAAAGGTTAAAAATAGTATGAGTACAATTAGAATTCTTTTTGTCATTATGAATTTTAAAACCATAGAATTGTTCTTGTGAAACGAAAACCTAGCCCTGATAGCAATGAAAATGCTTTGAAAAGAAATGGCATTTTTTCCTGACAGAACAAAGCGACCAACGGAAGCTCTTGTTATGGCTTTGGAAAAAAGCAGTTTATTGAAAAGTATTGCAATGAATAGCAGGATTATGCTACGTAAAAATAGTATATTTATGATAAATAAAAATGCGAAATATGAAATCGATAGATCCGAATGATTTTAAAGTTACTGAGAAGATAAAGCTAAAAGAAATTCCAACTTTATTAGATGTAAAAGCCGATGATGATGAAAAAGAAGAAAAACTCGATAAGGTTCAGGCCAAATTGAGCGATTTGCAGGATGTCATGTACGCGCATAACAAATATGCTGTTTTGATTTGTCTTCAGGGAATGGATACTTCGGGAAAAGACAGTTTGATTCGAGAAGTCTTTAAAGAATTTAATCCGCGTGGAGTGATTGTACACAGTTTTAAAACGCCTAGTTCGGCAGAGCTTGAACACGATTATTTATGGCGTCATTATATTGCATTGCCCGAAAAAGGAAAGTTTGCGATTTTTAACCGTACGCATTACGAAAATGTCTTGGTAACACGTGTGCATCCAGAATATATTTTAGGAGAAAATCTGCCAGGAATTAATTCTGTTCATGATATTACGCCCGAATTTTGGGAAAACAGAATTGAGCAAATCAATAATTTTGAAAAGCATATTGCGCAAAACGGTACGATTGTATTGAAGTTTTTTATGCACCTGAGCAAAGAAGAACAGCGCGAAAGATTGCTTCGCCGTCTGGAAGAGGAAAAACACAATTGGAAATTTTCGCCAGGAGATTTAAAAGAGCGTGGTTATTGGAATGAGTATATGAAATATTATGAGGAAGCTATTAATAAAACTTCGGCTCCTCACGCGCCTTGGTACATAATTCCGGCCGATGACAAAGAAATGTCGCGATACATTGTAGCAAAAATTATTTGGGAAGAAATGAAAAAATACACGGATATCAAAGAGCCAGAACTCGATGAAAAAACCAAAGTCAATATTGAGTTGTACAAAAAAGAATTAGGCGAGAAGTGATCTTAATTAGATAACTAGAAAATCTGCCAATTTGATAATTTTTGAATTGAGTAAATTTATAAAATACAAAACCCGGCAGATTGTGGAGACTGCCGGGTTTTTACCAAAAACAAAAAAATAAATTAAACCTCTATATTTTATAAATCAAAACCATACGCTAGACGCAATGCAACCTGATTGGTTTTGAATTTGTTGTAGTCCTCATAACGGACACTGATATCAATGTATTTGTTGGCGTACCCAATTCCTGGCGCCCATAAAAAAGTAGTGTCATTATATCCGTTTGTTACGGCAAAACCAGCACCTACTTCTCCTAAAACGTAAAATTGGTCTTCCCAGATAAAAGCTTTAAAACCAGCTTTTGCAGGAATAAATCCAAGATCTTTAACTTCAACTCCGTTTTCATCTTTTCCAGTAAATAAATTGGTAAAGCCAGTTGTTAATGTCAAAGATGTTTTTTTAGATAAATCGTATTGCAGACGCACATCTCCACCAAGAGACCAATCGTATGCATTGTCCGTCGGTAATCCTCCGTTTATTCCGAATCCTAATCTAAAACCTTGATCGTAATTTTTTGTTTCACTGTCTTGAGCGAAAGTTGAGTTGGCGGATAAAAAAGTAAAAGCAGCTAGGCATAAAATTTGTAATTTTCTCATGACAATTAAATTTTGAATTATTAATAATGTAAAAGTAGATTTACAGTCTTCTGAACTTGTTATACAATTTTTAAAAATTGTTATATAATATTAGACTTCAGTCAAAATAGCCTTAAGATTTGCTTATGTTTTTAATAATTTGAAAGAATTGAAAGCTTCTGATTATCTTTGCTGCCTAAATAAGATTAAAAGTGAATTTAAAGCAGTACACCAAAGAGTTTTCATATAATTTAAGACTTGCTTATCCTGTAATTTTAGGAATGGTCGGCCATACCTTAATCGGAATTGTCGATAATATAATGGTCGGAAAATTAGGAAGCACAGAATTGGCAGCTGTTTCGCTTGGCAACAGCATGATTTTTATTGCAATGTCTTTAGGAATTGGTTTTTCTACGGCCATCACGCCTATTGTAGCCGAAGGTGATGCTGAGAAAAATGATGGCAAAATCCGTTCTGCCTTTCATCACGGGTTGTTTTTATGCACAATTTTAGGACTGATTCTTTTTGGCGTGATCATGATGGCAAAGCCGATAATGGAAATGCTGCATCAGCCGGCTGAGGTTATAGTACTGGCAAAACCATATTTAGGATGGGTTGCTTTTTCGCTTATTCCATTAATAATGTATCAAGGCTATAAACAGTTTGCAGACGGTTTGTCGTTGACCAAATATTCGATGTATGCCATGGTAATGGCAAACGTACTTCATGTTGGGTTAAATTATGTGCTTATTTATGGAGTCTGGTTTTTTCCAAAAATGGGAATTATAGGCGCGGCATTGGGCACCGTAATTTCGAGAATATTTCTGGTAATGTTTATGCATATCATGCTTTCGAGAAGAAAAGATCTTCAGCATTTTTTTCAAAATTTCAGTTTTGATGAAATAAAAAGCGCCACTATAAAAAAAATAATCAGTATCGGGTTTCCATCGGCAATGCAAATGCTTTTTGAAGTTGTTTTATTTACTGCTTCAATCTGGTTATGCGGCAATATCGGAAAGACCAGTCAAGCGGCTAACCAAATTGCGTTGAGCTTGGCATCGATGACTTTTATGTTCGCAATGGGATTAAGCGTTACTTCAATGATCAGGGTAAGCAATCAGAGAGGTTTGACCGATTTTAAGAAACTGATTGTTGTAGCTCGTTCGATTTTTCTTCTTGCTATTATAGTCGAAACTTTTTTTGCTATTTTGTTTGTTGTTTTTCATGACTACCTTCCTCATATTTTTCTGAACATGGAAAATAGCGGACAGATTTTAGACAATACAGAAGTTATCGCCATTGCCTCTAAATTGCTTTTGATTGCGGCCGTTTTTCAAATTTCAGATGGAATTCAAGTTGTAGTTCTTGGTGCGCTTAGAGGTTTACAAGATGTAAAAATTCCGATGTACATTGCTTTTTTTGCTTATTGGGTGATTGGTTTTCCTATTTCCTATTATTTAGGTGAACATACCGAACTTAAGGCTCAAGGCGTTTGGGTCGGACTTTTGGCGGGACTAACAGTTGCAGCGATTCTGTTGTATCTACGCTTTAATTACCTAACCAATAAATTAATCAAAAATTCACTTTCAAATAACTAAATTTGACAAATAATTGGCTATTGGTTTTTAAGATTTGAAAAACCAAAGAATACTTTTATCAAAAATAAAAACTAAAAATTATTACTATGGAATTACCTAAATTTTTACTTGGAGACAATACCGATTTTCCAGACGATATCTTTATCATTCACCTTGATTATCCTCGTTTTATAATCAATTTAAAAGACGATGAGGTAGAATTTTTAGAAGAGGCCGAAGATCTTGATGAAGCAGAATTAAATGCTGAAATGGAAGGTCTGATTGAGCAGGCAAATGAATTCTATGATCGTGAAATCAATCGTTACGAAGAGTAATTTTAGTATTTATTCTTTACGTTCTTATTTACTTCTGATGAAAAACTTACGCTTTCTAAAACCTATTTTCAATTTTATAATAATCGGATTATTGATTACAACTTTAAGCCGTTTATTTTTGTTTTTTCTTTTTAAAGAAAGAGTAACAGAAACACCAAATTTCTGGTATATTTTTCCAATCGGCCTTCGAATGGACTTGATTTTACTGTGTTATTTGTCGTTTCTTCCAGCATTGCTCATTACGTTTCTTCCAGAAAAATGGATGAAGTTTACCAATCGGTTTTTAGTAATTTACAGCTTTTTATTTCTCTTTCTAATTCTGTTTGTAGAATTGGCGTCGCCTGATTTTGTAAAACAGTACGACACACGTCCGAATAAGATATTTTTAGATTATTTGATTTATCCAAAAGAAGTTGTTGGCATGCTTTTAAAAAGTTATCTGACTTCTATAATTGTGACTTTTCTAATTCTAGCGATTACAATTTATTTTGCTTTCAAAAAAGGCAAAAAGTTTTTTCATACAGAAAATGCAGGTTACAAGAATAAGTTGATTTTATTCCCATTTGTCGCATTTTTGCTGTTTTTTGGAGCTCGTTCAAGTTTGACTTCAAAGCGTCCGATTAATGCAAGTAACGCCGTTTTTTCTACAGATCAATTGACCAATACATTAGGACTGAATTCCTTTTATACGGTTGCTTTTGCAGCTTATTCGATTAAGAATGAAGGAAACACAAAAATGTACGGTAAGATGGATGAGGCAGAAGCGATTGCTCGTGTAAAAAAATACATGATGGCTGGACCAAAAGATTTTACAGATTCTGATATTCCGTTTCTTCATACGCAACAGCCAGATTCGGTTTTACAAAAACCGTATAATCTGGTGATTTTTCTTCAGGAAAGTTTGGGTGCAGAATATGTTGGAATTTTAGGCGGAAAACCTTTGACACCCGAATTTGACAAGTTATCGAAAGAAGGAACTTTATTTACCAATTTGTATTGCACGGGAACCCGAAGCGTCCGCGGTATTGAAGCTGTCGTTACCGGATTTTTACCATCGCCTTCAGAAAGTGTGGTGAAATTAGGAAACTCACAACAAGGATTTTTTACATTGGCTGATGCCTTAAAACAAAAAGGATATGATACCAGTTTTATTTATGGCGGAATGGCCAACTTTGATAATATGGCTTCGTTTTTTAACGGAAACGGTTTCAGCGATATTGTAGATCAAAGTGATTTTGAATCGGATGGAAAGAAATATGCATTTAAAGGAACTTGGGGTTATTCTGATGAAGATTTGGTTACTAAAGCCAATGAGTATTTTAAATCGAAAGGTAATAAGCCATTTTTTTCTTTAATGTTTTCCACTTCTAATCACGAACCTTTTGAATATCCTGCAGGGCGAATTAAGTCTTATGATAAAAAAGCGGCAACTGTAAATAATGCCATGAAATATGCCGATTTTTCAATTGGAAAATTCTTCGAAATGGCAAAGAAAGAAGCCTATTTCAAAAACACGATTTTCATCGTAATCGCGGATCATAATACAAGGACTTACGGGAAAAACTTAGTTCCGATAAACAAATTCCATATTCCAGCTTTTATTATGGGGCCAGGTGTTCCAAAAGGAGCGGTTTACGATAGATTAGCAAGCCAGATCGATATTCCGCCGACTTTGTTAGGCTATTTAGGAGTTTCTTTTGAAACCCCGATGGTAGGAAGAAATTTAGCGAAATTAGATTCAAAAGTACCAGGAAGATCCATCATGCAGTTTAACGATATCAATGCTTTTAGAGTCGAAAATCAGGTTGTCATTATGCAACCAAATTTGAAACCACTTCAATTCGAAATTAAAAATGATACAACCTTAATTCCAGTTAAGTTAAATGAAGATTTAGCAAAAGACGCTTTGGCGCATGTTGTTACGGCTGGAAATTTGTATAAACAGAGCAAATATAAATTAAGACGCTAAGTTGCTAAGATACTAAGATTCTAAGTTTTTATTTAGAGAGCTTTTAAAAGGTTGTCACATTGAGGGAAGTCGAAATGCATTGGAGGTTCTCGAATTCGCTCGGACTGACAATGTCGAGAAAAAATCTTAGAATCTTAGTATCTTAGCAACTTAGCGACTTTGTTTAAAATACAATTTTAATAATTCAGAAGCAGCTGCAAAAGGTGAGGTCTCATTGTTTTGCACTGCTTTTTTATTTTGTTCCAAAAGCGCAATGATTTCTGGCTGACTGTAGAAATTTTGTTTCAACTGCTCGTTAATGGTTTCCATCATCCAGAATTGATTTTGTTCGTTTCTTTTTTCTTGGAAAAACCCGGTTTCTTGGGTTGTTTCAAAATAATCTAAAATGCTGTTCCAAACATCCATAATGCCCTCTTTTGTAATTGAACTACAAGTCGTCACTTTTGGTTGCCAGTTCGATTTTTTTGGTGGAAATAAATGCAGCGCTCGATTAAATTCAATTTTTGCCTGATTGGCTTTTTTGATATTATCTCCATCCGCTTTGTTGATTACGATTGCATCAGCCATTTCCATGATACCGCGTTTAATGCCCTGGAGTTCATCACCGGCACCAGAAATCTTCAAAAGTAAAAAGAAATCTACCATGCTGTGAACCGCAGTTTCGCTTTGCCCAACACCAACGGTTTCTATGATAATAGTATCAAAACCGGCCGCTTCACATAAAATAATCGATTCGCGGGTTTTGCGAGCCACGCCTCCTAGAGTTTCTCCCGAAGCGCTTGGTCTGATAAAAGCGTTTTCATTTTTAACCAATTCTTCCATGCGGGTTTTGTCGCCCAAAATACTGCCATGTGAAATAGAACTGCTGGGATCCACCGCCAGAACAGCCACTTTTTTCCCTAATTGCGTTAAATGTGTTCCGAAAGCTTCTATAAAAGTACTTTTTCCGACACCCGGAACCCCTGTAATTCCAATACGCAACGATTTATTGGCATGAAGAAGACAGCCTTTGATGATTTCGTTTGCTTTTTCTGCATGTTCAGGATTCGTGCTTTCGATTAACGTAATTGCACGACTTAAAGCTGTTCGGTTGCCCTCTAGAATTCCAGAAATTAGTTCTTGAGCGGTTGGTTGATGTCTGCGTTTTATTTTAATTTGATTGATAGCCGAAACGTTGGTGATTTCGGGAGATGAAATTCCAGCTTTTTCAGATAAACTGCCGGCTTGTTTATTAAAATCAGACAAAACACATTTTTTAGAATTGTAAAAGTACTGAAAACATAAACAGTTTCAAAAAGTTAGTTAGCCACTAATTACACGAATTTCCGCTAATTTGTTATTCTAAAAATTGAGAAAAAAGGTTGCCACAAATTACACGAATTTTCACGAATTTTTTATTTTCAAGAGAAGCTAAAAAAGTAACTATTAAAGTTGTCATACTGAAGAAGCATAAAGTAAAACAAAAATAATTTTTGTGAATTTGTATAATTTGTGGCAAAAAAACTTAGAATCTCAGAACCTTAGTACCTTAGAATCTTTAAAAATTAATATCCAGCAGTAAATCTAACTTGGTGGTGTTTTGGATTTTCTGTTTCGTCAGCAATTACAACTGCTAAGTCTTCTACAGAAAGAATACTTCTTTGTTCATCATTAAAAACAGGATTTTCTAAACCTAAACGATATTTTCCGGTTCTTCCTGTTTTTGTTCCTGCATGCATTTCAAAAGCAGGACTAAAAAATGCCCAGTCTAAATCTTTTTCTTCTTTAATGATATTCAAATAATGTCTTGCTGCGTTTGCACCAGGAAAAATTTCTTTTGGAAAATCAGGAGTATCGACAGCCTGTAAATCTGGAGCAACGTATAAACTTCCGGCACCACCAATAGTAATAAAACGTTTTACGCCCGATTTCTTAGCCGCTTCCTGAATTGCTTTAGAACCTGCTAAAAAATCATCGTAGATATTTGGGTTTGTCCATCCCGGATTGTAAGCATTGATAATTGTATCGTGCCCTTTTAAAATTTCAGCAAGTGCTTCAACATTAAAAATATCTGCAGCAACCCAAGTAGCATTTGTGGTGTCTTTTGGAGTTCTGGCAATAGCCGTAATTTCGTGTTTTCTGTCTGCTAATTCGTTTAAAATTGCTGAGCCAACAAATCCTGTAGCTCCAATAAGTGCGATTTTCATAATATATAAATTTATTTAGTAATAAAAAATGTTACAGTTTTAGGTAAAAAAAAGGTTTTTAAAATTGGTTAGAAAAATCTTCTAGTGAAATGTTTTCAAGCTGTGCGCTTACTTTTTTATTCATTTCATCATATAAAGCTTCGAGATTCTGATTGATTTTTTTTCCGACAGGACACTCTGGATTAGGCTGATTTTTTGCATAACCAAGACCGATTGTTTCAAAAGTCATCTCAAAAATTTCTTTTAATGTTAGATTCGAAGCATTAACAGCTAGTTTTGTTCCTCCATTTTTTCCTTCTTTACTTTCTACAATATGATGTGCTTTTAAATTTGCGATTTCTTTTCGAACCAGAACCGGATTCAGATTGATGCTCCCTGCAATAAATTCCGATGATAAAAAATCGTTCGGAAATTTAGTGAGCAAAGTCAGAATGTGAATCGTTATGGCAAATTTACCAGAAATCATACTGTAATAAAATTTATTACAAATATAATGAGTTTTGTAACACGAAATACTAATTTAACTTTTTTTTAGTGATTAGTGAATAGTCCTTAGTAGTTAGTTCTTAGTGATTATTCATTTAGCTTTTAATGATTAGTAATTATTACTTTTGCATGTAGTTAGTAAAAAATATTAGTTGTAATTGAAAATTTTAGAAAAAGGATTGGTAGGTGTTAGTCTTATATCCTGAAATTTCATCACTAAAAAAAACTATTTGCTAAGGACTAATTACCAAGGACTAATTAATGACCAATTTTATACTAATATTTTTCTTTCTTGCACTGGGCTTAGTTTTACAGCGTATCAGGCAATTTCCGACTCATATTTATAAAAAGCTTAATAAAATTGTCATCTATTTTTGTCTTCCGGCAATTACTTTATACCACATTCCAAAAATCAGATGGAGCAATGAATTGCTTTTTCCAATAGGAGCAGGCTGGATTACTTATATTTTGGCTTTTATATTTTTTCATTTTTTAGGAAGAAGAAATGGTTGGTCTAATAAACTCATCGGATGTCTTATTCTTACTGCAGGTTTAAGCAACAGTTCCTTTTTGGGTTATCCGATTATTGAAGCTTTGTTTGGGAAAAAAGGTCTCGAAACCGCAGTTTTGGTTGACCAACCGGGAACTTTTGTTGTTGTTTCGACGCTTGGTGTTTTTACAGCCGCTTTTTATTCAAAAGGAAGTCCTAATGCTTTTGATATTTTAAAGAAGATTATTTTGTTTCCGCCTTTTATCATGTTTGTTTTGGCCTGCCTTTTAAATATTTTTGATTATGATTTGCACGAAAATCTTCAATCATCACTATTAAAAATCGGAAGTTTGGTAACACCTTTAGCATTGCTTTCGGTAGGGCTTCAGCTCACTTTTGACAAAAAAAGCAAACACTGGAAGTTTTTACGACTAGGATTATTTTTCAAACTAATTTTGGTTCCATTGGTATTATTAGTATTGTATGTTTTTATTTTCAATCAGCGTTCTGAGGCAATAAAAATTACTTTAATGGAAACTGCAATGGCACCAATGATTACCGGTGCAATTCTGGCATCAACATATGGTTTGAAACCTAAATTAAGTAGTATGATGATTGGTTTCGGAATTCCGATTTCCTTTGTAACACTTGCTATTTGGTACTTTGTCTTACAGTTTATTTAGGTTAAAATAGTAATTATATCGATAAAGTAGAATTTTAACTTTTTTTTACCTTTTGAATGTTTTCTAAATGCATTTTTTAGTTAATTTTAGATGAACTAAAAAATTAAAAATTATGTCAACATTAAGATTAGGTGATATAGCTCCAGATTTTCATGCAGAAACCACTCAAGGACCAATTAATTTTCACGAATGGCTAGGAGATTCATGGGGCGTTTTATTTTCGCATCCAGCCGATTTTACTCCGGTTTGTACAACCGAATTGGGAACAGTAGCGAATTATGTTCCTGAATTTTCAAAAAGAAATACAAAAGTTATTGCTTTAAGTGTTGATGGATTAGAGTCGCACAAAGAGTGGATTAAAGACATCAATGAAACTCAAAATACGGAAGTAAATTTTCCGATTATTGCAGACGAGGATAAGAAAGTAGCTAATTTATACGATATGCTTCATCCAAATGCTAGCGACAAATTTACAGTTCGTTCTGTTTTTGTAATCGGGCCAGATAAAAAAATCAAACTGACTTTGACTTATCCAGCTTCAACGGGAAGAAATTTTGACGAATTGCTTCGTGTTATCGACAGTCTTCAGCTAACAGCAAATTACAGCGTTGCAACTCCTGCAAATTGGAAAGACGGTCAAGATGTGGTTATTGCACCTGCAATTCCAGACAGCGATATTCCAGCTAAATTTCCAAAAGGACATACACCGATTAAACCTTATTTACGTCTGACACCACAGCCAAATAAATAGACTGAGTTGCTAAGATGCTGAGCTTCTAAGTTTCTGAGATTTTAAACTGCTAAGAAAAAAGCTTCTGAAATTCTAATTTAGAACTTCAGAAGCTTTTCTTTTAATCTGAGTTATGATAGCCGAAAAAAAAACTTAGAAGCTCAGCATCTTAGCAACTCAAAAAAAACTATACTTTTTTAAACAAGGCATTCATTTTCTTTTTATCGCCGACTACCCAGATAATATCATTTTTTTGCAGAACGATATTGGATTCGGGATTAAGATTACGATTTCCGTTTCTTTCAATTCCGACAACCAGACCACCGGTTTTTCCTCTAAATTGTCCTACGCTTTTCTCGATAAAATCTTCATCTGCGATTTCGAGCTGACGCAGCACAATTTCAGATTCTTCGACTTCTTTCGCTGCTTCTGTTTCGTTTTGATTTAAATATTTTGTAAATTCAGTAATTTGGGCATCGGTGCCAATAACGCATATTTCATCACCAGGAAAAAGACGTTCAGTCTTCATCGGAATGGAAATCGTAACATCGCCTCGTTTGATGTAAGCTATGTTTATTCCCATCTGCTCACGAATACGGAGTTCTTCTAATGTTTTTCCTGCTAGATTTGATTCTTTTCCGATATCAAAAAAAGACATGTGACCATCCCACGGCATTAAATTGGCATAACGGCGGTCTATTTTTTTGTTTTCTCGGTCGTTTAGGTTTTTCAGGAAATGGCTTTCAATTTTATGATATTGTTCGTTTAATTTTTTCGGGAAAATCTGATAACCTCCAATTGCAATGATCAAGGCAACAAAAGCGACCAATGGAGAGAAGAAAATATTCAATAAAAAACCGACGAAAAACAAACCAAGACTCATTCTGATTAAAATCAACATTAAAAGCGCGCCTCGGTATTTGCGTTCTTCCCATAATGTTTCTACTTCTTCAACTTTAACACGGCGCAGTGAAAGTGCCCATAAGAATGGCGCAATTATACCAAGTGTAATCAGAGCGGCCAAAGTGTTTCCGAATCTTGTATCAGCTACAAGTGGCGCTACAAATTTAGACGACAACAAAATAATTGCTGTAATGATTATGGTATGAAGAATGATTTGCGTAATTGAGGCACGAAGTACAATCTGCCAAGTACTGACAGACCTAATTGCCTGTGCATTTACGCTATAACGGTTGATGTTTTTGACCCATTTTTTAGGTAATTTTTGTTCTAATGCCAAAGCAAAAGGCTCAGAATATTTGATTAAAAACGGAGTTGTAAAAGTGGTAATGGCAGAAACGGCAACAATTATTGGATACAAAAAGTCGCTGGTAACTTTAAGCGTCATTCCGAGAGTTGCAATAATAAAAGAGAACTCTCCAATTTGCGCCAAACTCATTCCGGTTTGTACGGATTGTTTCAGAGGTTGTCCAGAAATAAGAGCACCTAATGACGAACTGAATGCTTTTCCGAAAATGGTTAAAAGTGTGATAATTGCGACTGGCAAAGCATAGGTTAGCAATGTGTCAGGATTGATTAACATTCCGACAGATACAAAAAAGACAGCGCCAAATAAATCTTTTACGGGCTGAATAAGATGCTCAATTTTTTCTGCCATAGTAGTTTCTGCAATGATAGAACCCATAATAAAGGCACCAAGGGCAGGCGAGAAGCCAACATTGGCTGCGAAAATTACCATCATTAAACAAAGTGCCAGAGAAATAATTAATAACATTTCGTCTGTTAAAAGATGTTTCGCTTTTTTTAAGATGGTTGGAATGATAAATATTCCGCCTAAAAACCAAATAATTAAGAAAAAGACCAGTTTTAAAACTGACTGCAGCAATTCACTTCCCGAAACCTGATCGCTTACCGCAATAGTAGAAAGTAAAACCAGCATCAAAATGGCTACAATATCTTCAACAATCAAAGCGCCAAATACTATACCTACGAATTTTTTCCCTTTTACGCCAAGTTCATCAAAGGCACGAATAATAATTGTTGTTGATGAAATAGAAAGTGTGGCGCCAAGAAAAATACTGTCCATTTTTCCCCAGCCCATCCATTGTCCGACACAATAGCCTATGAGAACCATAAAGATAATTTGGGTAATGGCCGTAACCGATGATGTTCCGCCGACTTTCATTAATTTTTTAAAACTAAATTCGAGTCCAAGACTAAACAGCAAAAAAATCACTCCGATTTCTGCCCATACTTCAACACTGTGCATATCTGTAATTGAAGGGAAAAAATCAAAATGGTTTCCTGCAAGAAATCCTGCGATTAGGTAACCCAGAACCAATGGCTGTTTCATCTTTTTAAAGATTAAAACGGCGATTCCGGCAGTCATCAGGATCAATCCCAAATCACTAATCAGCGGTTTCAAATGGTGTGTAGTTTCAGCAGCGGCGCTTAAGGCAATCATAAAGTGGTATTTTTTTCTTTAAGAGCTGATCCAGCTTTTTATTTTTGTTTTGGGCTGGCTGCTCGAAATAATTAATAAAAAAAGCTATCTCGATAAAGATAGCTTTTTTTGGCAAAATATTTTAGATTTTATTTAAATTCCTGTGTAATTACTAGGTGTTATTTGTAATAATTCAGCTCTAACTGCATCTGAAACTTCTAAAGTTGCAATAAAATTATGAATTGCATTTTTATCAATCGCTTCATTTGTTCTTGTCAGACCTTTTAAGGCCTCATATGGGTTTGGATAGGCTTCGCGACGCAAAATTGTTTGAATAGCTTCTGCGACCACAGCCCAGTTTTTCTCTAAATCTTCAGCAAATTTACTTTCGTTTAAAAGTAATTTATTCAAACCTTTCAAAGTAGCTTCAAAAGCAATAATCGTATGTCCCATCGGTACACCAACATTTCTTAAAACCGTACTGTCTGTTAAGTCGCGCTGTAATCTTGAGATTGGAAGTTTTGCTGCCAAATGTTCAAAAATAGCATTTGCGATTCCTAAGTTTCCTTCAGAATTTTCAAAGTCAATTGGGTTTACTTTATGAGGCATTGCAGACGAACCAATTTCACCAGCTTTAATTTTCTGTTTAAAGTAATCCATTGAAACGTAAGTCCAAATATCACGATCTAAATCGATAATGATATTGTTGATTCTTTTTAAACCATCAAAAAATGCCGCAAAATGATCGTAATGTTCTATTTGAGTTGTCGGAAAAGAGTGGTGTAAACCTAAATCAGTTTCAACAAATTTATTTCCAAACTGTTTCCAGTCAATTTGTGGATAAGCTACATGATGCGCATTGAAGTTTCCTGTTGCACCGCCAAATTTAGCCGCAAACGGAATGTTGAACAACAAACGCATCTGCTCTTCTAAACGCTCTACGAAAACCAAAATTTCTTTTCCTAAACGTGTAGGAGAAGCCGGCTGTCCGTGTGTACGAGCCAGCATCGGAATATCCTTCCATTCAACGCTTAATTCTTTCAATTTCGCAATTAAAGAGACTAAAGTTGGCATGTAAACCTGCTCAAAAGCTTCTTTTGTAGAAAGAGGAATAGCAGTGTTGTTGATATCCTGAGACGTTAATCCGAAGTGAATGAACTCTTTGTGTTGAGATAAACCTAATTTTTCAAAAGCATCTTTAATAAAGTATTCAACCGCTTTAACATCGTGATTGGTTACCTTTTCTGTTTCTTTGATCCAAAGGGCATCTTCAGTAGAGAAATTTTTATAGATATTTCTTAAACTTTCAAATAAATTAGAATCAATGCCTTTTAATTGAGGTAACGGAATTTCGCATAAAGCAATAAAGTATTCAACTTCAACTAAAACACGATATTTTATTAAAGCTTCTTCGGAGAAGAAAGGTGCCAAATTTTTGGTTTTACTTCTATATCTTCCGTCAATAGGCGATATAGCATTCAATTCGTTTAGAGTAGTCATTGTTATGTTGTTTTTCGAAAGGTGCAAATATAAAGAGAATTTAGCGATTAGAAGTAACCAAAAGACGCATTTATGTGTTTAAAGTGAATTTAATCGGTTTCGTAAATCGGCAACTCCTTCCGATGCAAATTTTGCAATTGTTTCTACTTTGTTTCGAATATTAGGAATCGAAATCGGATTTGGGTCAATATAAAAAACAGGAGTCGAACCAGGAGTGTAAGAAATTAATCCCGCGGCAGGATAAACCTGCAACGAGGTTCCGATAACGGCAAAATAATCTGCTGTTTCGGTAATATCAATCGCTTCTTCTAGAGCAGGAACTTCTTCTCCAAACCAAACAATATGAGGTCTTAACTGATGTCCGTTGGCGTCCAAATCGCCGGTTACCAAATCATCTGTCCAGTCTATAATATGGTTTTTGTTTCTTGTGCTTCTTGCTTTTAGTAATTCACCATGCAGATGCAAGACTTTTGTACTGCCTGCACGTTCGTGTAAATCATCTACGTTTTGTGTGATGATATAAACATCAAAATCTTTTTCTAATTCGGCTAAAATTAGATGTCCGAAATTCGGCTGTACTTCTTTTAACTGCTGGCGTCTTTTATTGTAAAAGTCTAAAACCAAGTCCTGATTTTTTTGCCATCCTTCGGGAGTTGCTACTTCCATAACATCATGACCTTCCCATAAACCGCCACTGTCACGGAATGTTTTTATACCACTTTCGGCACTAATTCCGGCACCAGTTAAAACTACAAGTTTCTTTTTCATTGCTTTTAAGTATATTAAAAGATAAAAATAATAATTCTAACCCGTTGGCTGAAATTATTTTTTTTCAATTCTATCACATCAGCTTAGATAAAAATCTGTCTAAATATGTGTGAAAAATCAATATGAAAAGTATTTCACGCAGATTTCTGCAGATCAAATTGGATTTTTAATTCTTGAATGAAGTTGTTTTATTCGATTCCACCCAACGAGTTAATTCTATAATTTATTTAGCTGAAAAATTTGATTAGAGTCTTTTTTTGGACAGAAACATCGAGTGTTTATACCTATTGTTTTAATGTCAGAATTTTTTTAGTTTTAATCTTGAATTAAAAAATCCGAAAGCTAAATGATTCTAATACAGTTTACAGGATTGTCGGGGGCGGGAAAAACTACCTTGGCAGAAAATGTATGTGATTTACTGCAACAAAACGGCTACGAGGCCGAAATTGTTGATGGCGATGTTTACCGAAAAACATTATGCCGGGATTTAGGTTTTTCTAAAGAAGATCGTTGTGAAAATGTCAGAAGACTTTTTAAAGTGGGGCGGGATATTGTAAAAGAGAATAAGATTGTTTTAATGTCTGTCATTAATCCCTATGAAGCTGTTAGGAACGAAATTCGAAGAAATAATTTTGTAAGGACAGTATTTTTAGATTGTTCAATAGGAAATCTAATCGAAAGAGATCCAAAAGGATTGTATAAAAAAGCTTTGCTTCCGGAGAATAATGCTGAAAAAATAAAAAATTTCACAGGTATTGACGATGTTTACGAAAGACCGTTAAATGCCGATTTAGTTCTTAAAACCGATTTAGAACCCTTGTCTCTTTCGGTTCAAAAATTATACAGATTTATTATCGATAATCTACCTACAAACCAATCAAATCTTACTTTTATGAATCCCTCTTCTTCTCAGCTTCCCGTTTTTTTTTCTATCGAAAAACTGCAAAAGGATCTTGCAGTCTGCGAAACCAGTTTATGGACACCTCATTTTAACACCAATCGCTATGAAGGCAATTGGACAAGTGTCTCGCTGCGTTCTCAGTCAGGATTAGAAACCGATATTCTTTCGTTTCCAGATAAAGAATATAAAAACACGCCTTTGCTTGAAAATTGTTCTTGTTTTAAGGAAATCATGGATTGGTTTAAATGCGAAAAAGAAGCTGTGCGTTTACTAAGGCTTGGACCTGGAAGCGAAATAAAAGAACATGTTGATAACGATACTTCGTATGAAGACGGTTTTTTTAGAATTCATATTCCCATTCTAACAAATGATGAAGTGTTTTTTTATATCGATCATAAACGTGTGCAGATGCAGATGGGCGAGTGCTGGTACGGTAATTTCCAGCTGACGCATAGTGTAGAAAACAATAGTACAGAACCAAGGATTCATCTTACGCTCGATTGTATAAGAAACGAATGGTCTGATGAACTGTTTGCCAAAATGGGTTTTGATATCAATGAAACGACGAATAAAAATCAATATTCTGATGAGGTGAAACAGCAGATTATTGCAGAACTTTTAAGAAATCCATCTGAAGTTACGGCTCAAATTATAGCCGAAATTCAGTCAAAATAACTTCGCAATGGAAAAAATGAAACATCCTTTATTCAATTGGATTCCGATTAAATTGGTTGAAAACGAAAATGAAATTTATTTTGAATGGATTTACTTATCTGACTTAACATTGACAGATCCATTTTTTGATGATACTATTGCAAAATGCAGAGCTCATTCTTACAATTCGAAACGATTTAAACTTGTTAGTACAGTAGAAAATCTGATTGAATGGTCTAACGAAATAGAATCTGTAGAATTGAAAGCCTTGATTTTTCATGTTTCAAGATGTGGTTCTACCATGCTCAGCCAGTCTTTGGCGTCTTCTGATGAAAATGTCATGATTTCTGAGGCAGGAATTATTGATCAGATTTTAAGAAGCGAGGCTTTTGATTTACAGTCCAAAAGCGTATTGCTGAAAGCTGTTATTAGTCTCTTAGGTCAAAAACGCTTTTCAGAACAAAAAAATATAATCTTAAAGCTTGATGCTTGGAGTGTTTTTGTCGCTTCTTATTTGAGAAAACTTTTTCCGAAAATACCATTTGCTTTGTTGTATAGAAATCCCGCAGAAGTTTTGCGATCTCATCAAAAAAATTCCGGTATGCATATGGTGCCGAATATAATTCCGGCGAGTGTTTTTGATATTACACAAAGCGAATTACACGAATTGTCTTTACCACAATACCGAGCATTAGTATTGGAGAAATATTTTAAAGCTTTTCTATATTTTTATGGAAAAGACAATAATGTGACTTTACTGAATTACAATGAAGGAATGAAAAATGTGGTAGAAAAATTTATATCCTTTGCAAAACTCCAATATTCTGATGAAGAAATCGAGATAATGCTTGAGCGGCTAAACAGTCATTCCAAAAATAGAAATGAGGTTTTTTGCGGTGATTCTTATGAAGGCGATGCTGTGTTGGCAAATTTGATGAATGTTAATGCATTGCATGAAAAATTGAATGCCGTTTTTGTAGGAGATGTAGTTTGACTAAAATAGTAAAAGATACTTTTTGCTCTTGTATTTATGTGTATTTTTGCGCCAAACATAAATAAAATGATTGATTTAGATTACCTCGAATTCTTAGAAAATATTTTAACAGAAAATAGAAAAGCCAATTTTTTAAAAGTGTTAGAAAATAGGACTAAACATTTTACAGTTGCTGTAGAAGATGTTTACCAAATGCACAACACCAGCGCGGTAATGCGCAGCTGCGAAGTATTTGGGATTCAAGAATTGAATGTAATCGAACAGCGTTTCGGTAAAAGAATAGATAAAGAGATTGCTTTGGGTGCGCAGAAATGGGTAGACATCAATCGTTTTGATTCGGTTTCGGGATGTTTATCTGATTTGAAAAATAAAGGTTATCAGATTATTGCAACAACACCGCACGAAAAAGACTGTATGTTGGAAGATTTTGATATATCAAAACCAAGCGCTTTGTTTTTCGGAACAGAAAAAGAAGGTTTATCAAAAGAAATCATGGACAATGCCGATGGTTTCTTGAAAATACCAATGGTTGGTTTTACCGAAAGCCTGAACATCTCGGTTTCAGCAGCAATTATAATTCAAGATCTAACAAACAGATTAAGAAGATCCGATATTAACTGGAAACTGACTGATGAAGAAATTTTGGTAAAACGTTTGCTTTGGGCGAAGAATTCTATTAAAGATATTAAGAGAATAGAAGAGCGTTATTATCAAGATAATCCAAGATAAATTAGTTTCTAAGTTTCTGAGATGCTAAGCTAAAAAAAAAACTTAAAGCCTTATCGTCTCAGAAACTTAGAATCTTAGAGAAAATTATCTGCCAAAAGTATCGTAATTGTCTTCGGCATATTTTTCGAAACGTTTCAATAGGACAATATTTTGTTGTTCGATTTTTGTCAATTTGTCTTCAACGTTTGTTGAGATTGGAATGTACCATTCGACACCATCAAAAAACTGACGGACTGTCCTGGTTTTAAATGAAAGCCCATGTCTCGCATAAATTGTGTTTCTAAGGATTTCTAAATCAAGTTTTTTAAGGTTTTTAATGTCAGACTCTTCTAGCTTTTGTGTTGAGGAATTGATTTTGAAAATGTCTTGAGAAGCCATTCTGTAAAGAGTAGAGCCATAGTTTTCTTCTTCATTTTCTTCACCTTCTACATGACTTATTTCTTCCTCTTTTGGATTTTCATAATCAACATATAAATCTTCGTTAGGAAGCATTACATTTGGATCGTATTTAAATTCTTTTTTAACCAGTTCGAATTTTCTTTTAGTAACTTCTTTCTTGGTATTGTAAGCTTTCCACATTCCAGAAATTATGGTGTCGTTTACTACGTCAAAATTAAAAACTCCATCATTTTTATCATCTCCAGGCTCTTTGAGGGTAAAATGATACGTGTTTCCTCTTTTTGTCATAACTCCAGTAAGAGGCCTGTTGTTTCCGGCGACTATACTTTGTCCGATAACTTCTTTCGAGGTAATCTTTTTGATGATAATATTAATTGTGTTACGATACCTTTCTTTTTCGGATTTAGTAGCATCGCGTTCTGCAATAATAAAATCACCAACCCAAGACCCGTATAAATCAGTTCGCAACTCTTCTGGTTGTGCTGTTTCTTTTTTGTCCTCGGCTGTGTTTTTTTCTTTCGAGTTACAAGAAAACAATAAAGCTGCAGCTAATAAATAAACTAGTTTTTTCATTTTTTTGATTGGTTATAAAGATAATATTCGATAATTAATAAATTGGGAATCCAGCCAAGCCATGCGATAATTTGATAAACATCCATTGGAGCGGGGTGAAATAGGTTTACAAGAATGACTTTCCATAGACGCAATGTTATGGCCGAAAAAGTAAGGGCAAAACTGCGTAACATAAAAGCTTTATGTAACGAGATTTTTTTATTTTTTATGGTGGTAAAACCTTTGAGCGTAAAATAAAACCACAAAACAGAAAGGATGCAGAAGGATATTTTTGAGTAAAATCCACCATTAGCAAAAAGTCCAATAAATAAACCTGAAGGTGCGCTTAGAAAAAGAACCATAAAAACATATATTTTCCCAATCATTTGGTGAATCTTTGGATATGTTTTTAATAGGACATCATTAAATTGTGAAAAGCCAGCTAACAACACAAAAATAGAAGAGCAGACATGAATATAGAAAAACACAAGATACAAAGGAATCTCTGCGACTTCTGTTTGTTTAATTTGAAGAAAAGCAGCGTCAGTTTTAAATGGAAAATACTGCAGTGTAATCTTAATCATTAATATGAAAAAGTAACTAAAAAATATTGTCAGTAATAATGGAAAATAAGATTTAATATAATTTTTCAATTTCGGCTTTAAGGTTTTTTTGACGAGCAAATGTAGGAAAAAGATTCCTATGAGGTGTTGTGAAACTCAATACTGTTATGGTGAAAAATAAAAAAATCTCCGACTATTAAATAATCGGAGATTTTATGTTTTGACCTCTAGATGTGGTTCTTATAGAATTATTTAACCAAAACCCAAGTTCCTGCAGCAATTAAACTTTCTGCTTTTTTGAACTTCATAGTTTCTGTTTTTCCAGTTGAAACTTCCTGAACGATAACATTGTCGTTTCTGTTGATCTTCGGCATATCTCTTACGATAGTTTCTGTAACTTGACGCTGTTGTGTTTCGCCCGCTTCACGGTTGATATCTTCGCTGTTCGGAATTTCGTCTTTACTTAATTTAAAGTTTTCTTTTTGACGAACTTCTCGTGCTTCATGAATTTCAGGAGTGTTTTGAGCTGGCAAATCACCTTTGAATAAGAACGAAATAACTTCTTTGTTAACGTTGTCTAACATTCCTCTAAACAAGTTGAAAGCTTCTAATTTGTAGATAAGCAACGGATCTTTTTGTTCGTGAACAGCCAATTGAACAGATTGTTTCAATTCGTCCATTTTGCGTAAGTGTTTTTTCCAAGCTTCGTCAACGATAGAAAGCGTGATGTTTTTCTCGAAATCAGCAATTAACTGAGCTCCTTCGCTATCATAAGCTTTCTTCAAATCTGTTACAACATTCAAAGTTTTGATTCCGTCTGTAAACGGAACAACAATTCTTTCGAAATGATTGTTTGGTTCTTCAAAAACTCCTTTTATGATTGGGAAAGCTTCTCTTGCACTTCTTTCTGTTTTTTCTGTATAGAATGCTAAAGCTTCTTTGTACACTTTTCCAGTAACTTCGATATCAGATAATTTTACGAAATCTGCTTCAGAGATTGGAGAAGTAATTCCGAAATAACGAATTAAATCAAATTCATATCCTTTATAATCGTTTGCGACTTTATTTTGACTCACAATTAATTCGCAAGTATCATAAAGCATGTTTGCGATATCCAATTTCAAACGTTCGCCAAACAAAGCGTGACGACGACGTTTGTAAACTACTTCACGTTGTGAGTTCATTACGTCATCATATTCTAATAAACGTTTACGAACACCAAAGTTATTTTCTTCTACTTTTTTCTGTGCACGTTCGATAGATTTAGTCATCATAGAATGCTGGATGACTTCACCTTCTTTAAGTCCCATTCTGTCCATTACTTTAGCAACTCTTTCAGAACCAAATAAACGCATTAAGTTATCTTCAAGCGAAACGTAGAATTGAGAACTTCCTGGGTCTCCCTGACGACCAGAACGACCACGCAACTGTCTGTCTACACGACGAGAATCATGACGTTCTGTACCAACGATTGCCAAACCTCCTGCAGCTTTTACTTCTGGAGATAATTTGATATCGGTACCACGACCAGCCATATTTGTTGCGATAGTTACAACTCCGGCTTTACCAGCTTCTTCAACGATTTGTGCTTCTTGCTTGTGCATTTTCGCATTCAATACGTTGTGTGTGATTCCTCTCATTTTTAGCATACGGCTTAATAATTCTGAAATCTCTACAGAAGTTGTTCCGATCAGTACTGGTCTTCCAGCATTTGATAATTCAGTAACATCTTCAATAACAGCATTGAATTTTTCACGTGTTGTTTTATAGATATAATCTTCTTTGTCAATTCTAGCAATTCCGCGGTTTGTTGGAATTTCAA
This sequence comes from Flavobacterium procerum, assembly GCF_042431625.1. NCBI lineage: Bacteria > Pseudomonadati > Bacteroidota > Flavobacteriia > Flavobacteriales > Flavobacteriaceae > Flavobacterium > Flavobacterium procerum. Next base: position 73,145 of record NZ_JBHLYW010000029.1, read on the forward strand.
CAACATCCAGTTTGTAAATTTGCCATAACTCGCCAGCTTCAGTAACAGCAGTACCTGTCATACCAGCTAATTTGCTGTACATTCTGAAATAGTTCTGTAATGTTACAGTAGCAAAAGTCTGCGTTGCCGCTTCGATTTTTACATTTTCTTTTGCTTCAATCGCTTGGTGTAGTCCGTCTGAGTAACGACGACCATCCATGATACGACCAGTTTGCTCATCGACAATCATAATTTTGTTGTCCATAATCACGTATTCTACATCTTTTTCAAAAAGAGCATATGCCTTTAAAAGTTGCGTTAGTGTATGAATACGCTCGCTTTTTACACCAAAATCTTGAAACAATCTTTCTCTTGCTTCTGCTTCAGCATCTTTGTCTAGTTTTTGTTTTTCGATTGCAGCGATTTCAGTTCCGATATCTGGTAAAACGAAGAAATCGGCATCTGTATCTCCAGAAAGGTATTTGATACCATTATCTGTTAATTCTACTTGATTATTTTTTTCTTCAATCACAAAGTACAAAGCTTCGTCAACTTTATGCATTTCGCGATTGTTGTCCTGCATATATTGATTTTCGGTTTTTTGAAGCAATTGTTTGATTCCTTCTTCACTCAAAAATTTAATTAATGCTTTATTTTTAGGTAAAGATCTGTAAGCTCTTAACAATAAGAAGCCTCCATCTTTAGTATTTCCTTCTTTGATTAATTTTTTAGCTTCAGCTAAGAAACCGTTTGCTAACTGACGTTGTTGTGCAACTAAGTTTTCAATTTTTGGTTTCAATTCGTTAAATTCATGACGATCTCCTTGCGGAACTGGTCCTGAAATGATAAGAGGTGTTCTAGCATCATCAATTAATACAGAATCGACCTCGTCGACGATTGCGAAATTGTGTTTTCTCTGTACTAAATCGCTTGGCGAGTGCGCCATATTATCTCTTAAGTAGTCAAAACCAAATTCGTTATTGGTTCCGTAAGTGATATCAGCATCGTAAGCTTTTTTTCTAGCTTCAGTACTTGGCTGGTGATTATCTATACAATCTACAGATAAACCGTGGAACTCAAATAAAGGAGCTTTCCATGTGCTGTCACGTTTTGCTAAGTAGTCGTTCACCGTTACTAAGTGAACTCCATTTCCTGTTAAAGCATTTAAGTAAAGCGGAAGAGTAGCAACCAAAGTTTTACCTTCTCCCGTTTGCATTTCGGCAACTTTACCTTCGTGCAAAACCATACCACCAATCAACTGAACATCGTAGTGAATCATATCCCAAGTAATATCTTTTCCGGCCGCATTCCATTTGTTTGCCCAGATAGATTTTTCACCCTCAATTGTAATATATGGTTTTGTTGCAGAAAACTCGCGGTCTTTTGGAGTTGCTGTAACTTCAACATATGAATTCTCTTTAAAACGACGAGCCGTTTCTTTTACTACAGAAAATGCTTCTGGAAGAATTTCTAATAAAGTTTTTTCAGAGCTTTCATAAGCTTCTTTTTCAAGAGCGTCTATAGCATCATAAAGATCTTCTCTTTTATCGATGTCTTCGATGTTTTCTACTTCAGCTTTAAGAGAAGCAATTTTGGCATCTTTATCAGCTCTTGCATCTTTAATTTTTTGTTTAAAATAAACGGTTCTAGCTCTCAATTCGTCATTAGACAAATTGATTAATGTAGATTCGAATGTTTTAATTTTGTTTAAATAAGGTTGTAAAGCTTTGACATCTTTTTGCGATTTATCGCCTACAAAGACTTTAATGATACTGTTTATGAAACTCATGATTTATTGTATTTCTATTTTATGTATATATATTTGAGCCAAAAAAAAAGTCTCTATGATGAGAGACTTTTTCATTTGGTTTATTTTCTAATATTCATCCTCATTCCAAAGATAATCTTCGTCTGTTGGATAATCAGGCCAAATTTCTTCCATAGATTCATATATCTCGCCTTCATCTTCGATAGACTGAAGGTTTTCTACTACTTCTAATGGAGCACCTGCTCTAATAGCGTAGTCTATAAGTTCGTCTTTGTTAGCAGGCCATGGCGCATCACTTAAATAAGATGCTAATTCTAATGTCCAATACATCTGTTATCTATTTAGTTTGTGCAAAAATAATTTTTTTACTGAAAAAGACAAGTAAATTTTGATTTATTTTAATAAAATTTAAGAACGTCTCTTGTTAAATTCCAATAATTGATATAAAATCCTAATTTTTAAACTCCAAATCCCCAATAAATAGTAGTGGAATCTCTTTTTTTTAGAACCTTATTTCTATAATTTAAAATTCGAAAGAATTTGTTTTTTTTCTTTGGAATTTGGGATTTGAAAAAATTGGAATTTTAAGAAAATTTACTTTCTCGGAATCCATTTCACTTCCTCCGCTTTTAAGTCAAACGACAACTTCCGTGCCAAGACAAAAAGGTAGTCAGAAAGTCGGTTTAAGTACATAATTGCGATTTCTGGAACGTGTTCATTATGGCTTAAATGTACTGCTAAACGTTCTGCGCGACGGCATATACAACGTGCAATATGACAATGTGACACAGTCGGATGACCGCCTGGTAAAACAAAATGAGTCATTGGTGGAAGGCTTTCATCCATTTTGTCTATTTCGTTTTCGAGTAATTCGATATCTGAATCAATTATTCCAAGATTTTCTAAACGAAGTTTCCCATTTTTTAAAACTTCTTTTTCTTGAGGAGTTGCCAAAATGGCACCAACGGTAAAAAGACGATCTTGGATTTCAATTAAAATGGTTTTGTAATGTGTGTCGATTTCCTGATCACGTATTAAACCAATATAAGAGTTCAGTTCGTCAACAGTTCCATAGCTGTCAATACGGATATGGTCTTTAGGCACTCGTGTTCCTCCGAATAGAGCCGTTGTTCCTTTATCGCCTGTTTTGGTATATACTTTCATTTTTTTAAGATGCTGAGATGCTAAGTTCTTTAGATTAGTCTTTAGAAAAACCGAGTTCACTGGTTAGTTTTTTGAATTCTAATTCTGCTTTTTGGTTAAAACTTCCATTCAAATCGGCAGTTTCTGCAGATGATTCAAGCTGTGAGCAGGCTATGCAAACCATGGTCTGGCAAATCACTTCGTTGTTTCTAAAATAAACAAATCCCAGTCTTGGTTCGTAACAACCAGCAATGTTCGGATTTTCGAACATTTTTTTATCGCTGAGAATTGTATTTAATTTTGAAATTTGCTGCTGATTAAGTTTTTGTTTTTTACGAATGGTGCTTATATATTGTCCTTTTTCGTTAATTGGAGGATAATAATCTTCGCCAGAAAATCCGATATAATCAATTCCAATAACCGAATCACATTCAAAACCTTTCAGATACGATAAATTACTTTTGATTTTTATTTTAACTGGATTTTCAGTCAGCCATTTTATTTCGGTTTTCGGCGCTTTGGGCGGCAGAGAAATATGAGTGTTTTTGTTCTCTATTTCCTTTTTGCAGCAAGCAAAAGTTAGAAGAATAAATAAAAAGTAAAATAAACGCATATTCTCATTTTAGGTTTAGAGTTCAGTTTTTAGCTTAAGATTGGTTTAAAGCTAAAATTACTTAGTTGTATCGCTTTCAATTAATCCGTCTCTTAAACGAATTATACGGTGCGCATAGGCAGCGATATCTTCTTCGTGTGTTACAAGAATCACAGTATTTCCTTGAGAGTGAATATCACCAAAAAGTTTCATGATTTCTACAGAAGTTTTACTATCTAAATTTCCTGTTGGCTCATCGGCCAAAATAATCGAAGGTTTGTTAACCAAAGCTCTGGCTACAGCAACACGCTGACGCTGTCCTCCAGAAAGCTGGTTGGGTTGGTGATCCATTCTATCGGCAAGATTTACTTGTTTTAAAACTTCGGTAGCACGGGCAACTCTTTCCGATTTTCCGTAGCCAGCATAAATCATTGGTAAGGCAACATTGTCGAGAGCGGTTGTTCTTGGCAAAAGGTTAAAGGTTTGAAAAACAAATCCAATCTCTTTGTTTCGGATTTCTGCCAATTCATCATCGCGCATCTTGCTGACATCTTTCCCATTCAAGATATAATTTCCGGAAGTTGGAGTGTCTAGACAGCCCAATAAATTCATTAAAGTTGATTTTCCAGATCCAGATGGCCCCATTAAAGCCACGTATTCACCTTTTTTTATTTCTAAATTAACACCTTTTAAAACATAAACGATTTCATTTCCTAGAACAAAATTTCGTCTTATGTCGGTTATTTTAATTAATGGTTCTGCCATTTGTCTTACAATTTTTGGATTTAAAAGTACAAAACACTTTTCAATATTTTATAAGTAGTGCCAAATAGCTTTTTGTTACAGAAATCAGTTTCCTTTTTTATGTCTTGAGATTCTTCTATTAATATGTTTTTCTAAAGAAAAAACAATTATATTATTTTGGTCTTATTTTGCATAATTCTTACTATTTTTTGTTTTTTATAGTTTTTATATGTTTTTAATCTTTAAAACGTGGTAATGATGTAATTTAAACCGTTAATGTTTGAGTAGATTTGACATGTATTAATTAAACAATCAAAATTATGAAAAATATAAAAATAGCAGCAGTAATTGCATTATTAGGTTTAGGATTTACTTCATGTAAAGATGAAAAACAAGAAAAAGCACAAAAGACGATTGATTCTTATGTAGCTTATGTTGATTCTGTAAAAAATGTTTCAGCAGAAAATTTAAAAGAAAACTGGACATCAGTAGAATCAGAATATGATAGAAGAGCAGCAGAAGCTGATGCAGCTTTGGCAGATTTGAAAGACAACACGGCAGCGACCGAAAAAATCAGTTCTAGTAAAACAAAATTCGAAGAATTTAAAAATGAAATGACCACCGTTTTTGCCCCTCCGGCCGCTAGTCCAAAACAGCAATTAAGAGATGCGCTTTTTGGTGCAGGAAAAATTGGTGACGATATGAATTTCAGCTGGGTGAATGCACAAAATATTCACAGCGTTTATCAGCAGTTTGTTCATACTGTAGAAGATAATAAAGATAAATATTCGCGTGAAGACTGGGATGAAATCAAGTTGATGTACGAAGCGCTAGACAGTCGTAAAAATACAGTTGAAAAAGAAGGCTTAACATCAGAAGATAACAGAAAAATTGCTGGTTTGAAAGTTAAATTCGCACCAATGTACACAGTAAACAGAATGGGTGCTAAATCTGAAGAGAACAAAGAAGCAAAAAAATAATTTATTATAATTTTGAATTAGATAGAAACGAAAAAGACAATCGATACTGATTGTCTTTTTTTTATGCTCGAATTATAAAATGTTCTTTTTCTTGTTCATACCTAAAAAATACAAATCCCCATTGAAAGGTATCAATGGTAACTTTTACTTTTGGGTGATTTTTAATGATTTTCCAAGCTTCTTCCATATCTTTTGACCAGTGTATGTCATCAAAAATCCAAACTGAATCGTTGTGAACTGTATGCAGCAATAATTCAAAATAATCTAAAGTTGCTTGTTTTGAATGATTGCCGTCGAAGTATATTAAGTCAAAATGTTCAGTCTCTGGTTTTGTGCTGATTTTTTGAAGATAATTCCCAAATTCTGTTATAATCGGATTTACATTCGAACAATCAAACTGGTCTAATTGATTTTTTGCCGTTCCTCCAGTCTCAGGACATCCTTCAAGAGTGATTACTTTTGCTTTGGGATTTCCAAGAGAAAGAGCTGCAGTGGCTAACCCCAAAGAAGTTCCGATTTCTAGAATGTTTTTGGGCTGCAAATAACTCGTAACACGAAAAAGTAATTTTGCTCTTTTTGAAGTGATTCCGGCTGTTTTTGCAATTTTAGAAATCTGCCTCCTGTTTGATTTGAATACTTTAGAGCCAGCTCCAAAATCGGTAACTTCTATAAAGTTGTGATTTTCTAAAAGAGATTTGCGATAATTGTTTAAAATCGAATATTCAGGTTTGGTCTTTTTATCGTAAAAACATTTCGTCAGCAAATAAAAAACAAACGGCGAATGAACGCCGTGCTCGTTTTTAGATTCCCAGAGAAATTTTAGGTAAGCTTTTAATTGAAAAAACATTTATTAGTTTTCAGTTCAAATTTAATCGTTTACCGAAATTAGTTTAATATCAAAAATTAAAACAGAACCTGCCGGAATCCCGTTTTTTGCATAACTTCCGTAACCTAAATGTGCTGGAATCAAAAGAACTCCGCTACCGCCTTCTTGAAAATAAGGAATGCCTTCTATCCATCCTTGAATTAATCTATCTAACTGAAAAGTTGCTCCATCAGTATTACTTTGATCAAAAACAGAACCGTTTATAAGATGTCCTTTGTAAGCGACTGTTACGCTACTCGTACTAGAAGCTCGTTTGCCAGTTCCTTGTTCGTTAACAATAACATACAAACCAGTTCCTGTGGCCATTGCTTTAGCAGTAAGATTATTTTTGGCTAAGTAATCTGTAATTTGTGCTTCATTTTCAGTAGAATAATCTTTAGGCGTAATATCAGCAGGATTTTTTCCGCCATCTATAGAACAAGATGAAAGCAATGTTACAGTAAATAATAATGCTAATAGTTTTTTCATGATAATAGTGTTTTTTTTGAGATTGCTAATATAATAAAAATTAGTTTGTTTGTTTTTTTACAGATTTTGACAATAAAAACGCAAGATTTACAGATTTAGTGCAATTTTGTTTTTTGCAAATTTCTGAAGTTAGTTCTATCCTTCAAGTTTTGCCGAAAGTTCAAACCAACGCTCTTCTTTTGCGTCTATTTTGCTTATGATATGCTGCAGTTCGTTTGCTTTTTTCTCTATATCATTATCCGCTACTTTTCCGTCAGAAAATAATTGTTCGATTTTAGTCTTTTCAATTTCTAAATCTTTAATTTCTCTTTCGATTTTTTGATATTCTTTTTGTTCGTTGAAACTAAGATTTCCTGTTGGGTTATTTTGTTTCCAGTCTTTCTTTTCAGCTTTGTTCTCCTCTTTTTGGGCGACATCGGCGCTATCTTCATAAGCTCTAAAGTCGGAATAATTTCCTGGAAAATTTTCGATTTCGCCCTGTCCTCTAAAAACAAATAAATAATCTACAATTTTATCCATAAAATAACGATCATGAGAAACTACCAATAAGCATCCTGGATAATCGAGAAGAAAACTTTCCAGAACGTTTAGAGTCACAATATCCAAATCGTTTGTTGGCTCATCTAGAATTAAAAAATTCGGATTCTGAATCAAAACGGTACATAAGTATAAACGTTTTAATTCTCCTCCGCTTAATTTTTCGACATAATCGTACTGTTTTTTCGCATCAAAAAGAAAACGTTCCAATAATTGCGAAGCCGAAATGATTTTTCCTTTTGTGAGCGGAATATATTCTCCGTATTCTTTTATGATATCGATAACACGCTGTCCTGGTTTCGGATTTATTCCAGATTGCGTATAGTAGCCAACTTTTATAGTATCGCCTTTTACCACTCGTCCGCTGTCTGGCGGAATTGTACCTGTAAGAAGATTTAAGAAAGTCGATTTTCCAGTTCCGTTTTTACCAATAATTCCGATTCTTTCACCACGTTGGAAATCGAAACTGAAATCATCCAGAATGATACGGTCTTTGAATTTTTTAGAAAGTTTATGGATCTCAATAATCTTGCTTCCCATTCTTTCCATATTAATTTCAAGCTCGACTTTATTTTCTTTTCTTCGGCTCTGAGCTTTTTCCTTAATAACGTAAAAATCGTCCTGACGTGATTTAGATTTGGTCGTTCTCGCTTTTGGCTGGCGACGCATCCATTCTAACTCTTTTACAAATAAGTTTTTAGCTTTATCAATGCTGGCATTTTCAGAAGAGATCCTTTCTTCTTTTTTTTGCAAGTAATAAGAATAATTTCCTTTGTACTGATATAGTTTTCCGTTGTCTAATTCGATGATTTCATTGCAGACACGTTCTAAAAAGAAACGGTCGTGCGTTACCATAAACAGCGTAATGTTTTCTTTAGCAAAATAACTTTCAAGCCATTCAATCATTTCAAGATCTAAATGGTTTGTCGGCTCATCCAAAATCAATAAATCCGGACGATTGATTAGAATGATAGCCAGCGAAAGACGTTTTTTTTGGCCTCCCGAAAGATTCTTTACTTTAAGTTTAAAATCTTCCAGTTTTAGTTTGAATAAAATCTGTTTGTACTGTGTTTCAAAATCCCAAGCATTATGCTGGTCCATGGCATCAAAAGCTTTTTGATAGGCTTCTGTGTCATCTGGATTTTCCAAAGCCTTTTCGTAAGCTTCAATTACTTTCAAAGCTTCATTGTCAGAAGCAAAAATACTTTCTTCAATGGTAAGCTCATCCTGCAGGTTATTGTCCTGAGAAAGAAACGCCATTCTGATTCCTTTTCTCAATACAACTTGACCAGTATCTGGCTCTTCAATGCCATTGATAATGCTCATCAGCGTGGTTTTGCCCGAACCGTTTTTAGCAATAAAAGCGATTTTCTGGTCTTTGTTGATTCCAAATGAAATATTGTCAAAAAGGACTCTTTCGCCAAATGACTTTGATATATTTTCTACAGATAAGTAATTCACAAGAATAAAATTTTTTGCAAAAGTAAGGTATTATATCGCGATTTACGAATTATTTATGGAGATACAAACCGAGAACAGGGCTCAAATCTAAATAATGAATTTGCTGAGGTGTATTTATGATAGGTTTGCGAATAAGGGATTCGTTTGTAATAAAATAATGAAGGCCGTCTTTGGATGCAATTCCTTCTATTTGATGAAAAGGAAGTTTTAAATTAATTTTTCGCTTGTTGCCTGAAGTGAAATCGAAGTTTTTAAAATCATACAAAATATACAAAAATGATTTTCCGGTTTTGGAGTACCCGCACAAGACGACTATTTTTTTGTCTTCAAAATAAACAGCTCCGGTAACAAGTCCTTCTGTGTCTAATGTAGATTTTAACTGGGCAGTCTGATTTCCTTCTTGTTTTGACAGGCTGTAAATGCTCGTTTTTGAGGAATTCCACTGTTTTGTAAACAAATAAATACTGTCTTTTGAGATTATAAATGCCTCGCAGTCAAAGTTAGTTTTATTAGGTTTTGAAGCAGAAAAATCGGTTTGATCTGAATAATTGAAAGCGATTTTTTCGACTATTGGATTTTCTTCTAAAAAAGAGTTCTTTTCAATTTTCAATATCTGAAGGTTTTTTCTGTTGCCTGAATAATTGTTTCCGAAATCACCCATGTAAATGTATAAACTGTCTTGCGATATTTCTTCCCAATCATGGTTAGTAACTTGATTCAGAATTATTTTCTTTTTGATTTTTCCTAGTGAATCAATTCCGTAAATCGTTTTGTCGTGATCGTCGTTATGTGTCCAAAGCAGTTTGTTAAAAGCAATCAAGCCCGAGGTTTCTTTGATTGAATCGTTTATTCTGTATGAATATTGAGGTTTTACTTTAAGATTTTCATAGTGACAGCTCCCGTCATTTAAAGTAGCATCAGGATTGTAGTCTTTGGAAAGAGGATCTGTACAACCTGAAATTTGGCCATAAACTGAAATTCCAAACAAGTAAAAGAGTATCGTGATGTTTTTCATTTAAACATAATGTTTGATAACGTATTCTTCGGGTAAATTTCTATTAAAATTGATTGAAATCAAATCTCGATTTTTCGAAGATTATAGTAATAGTGTAAAATACCTGTTTTAATTTTAAAATAGCATTGTAATTTAAAAATAGGAAGGAATACAATTTATTATGAAATATAAAACTAGTGAAACATTTAAAGCAATTTGCTAATTACAAGATTTAGTTTGGCTTTTATTCTTCATTTTGGTGATACTCAAAAGAGTTTAAATATTAAGAATTGAAATATATAGGAATAGATTAATATTGATGTAAGATATTTCTATTAGAATATATTAAAACATGTTTTACAAACTAATTACTGGTTATTTGATAATTATGATAGTTACGAATAAATTAATTGATTTTTTATTATTATTTTTCATATTTTTACTTGTAATAATCAATAAACCAATAAGATATAGAGTAAATCTTAAGTTTAATTGATTTGAGTCAAATGTTGCGATTTATTTAAGATTTTCATAAATGACAGCTTCTGTCATTTGAAATAGTATTGAACTGTAATCTTTGAAAAGAGCATCTGTACAGGTAGAAAACTGTACCATATTGATCAAATATTAAGAAAATGGTAATGTTGTTTTTTTTCATTTATTAGAGTAAATGACTGTAAAGAAATAAGCTTTTATAGGCAATAACTCTTCATTAAATTCTTCACTTATACGCCTTTTAAACAACGTGCCTACTGATTGACCTAAACGTCAAATTTATAATAATATAAGGCAATTCTTATTTTTAGGCTTTTTTCAAGCTTCTCTGTTGAATACTTTTGCAAAAAATTGAAAAACAGTCTTTGTCATTAGTTCAATTTTTATGAATTATAAAGTAATTAATTTCCAATATTATGTGACTTGGAGATGCGAAGCCGTACCATGATATGAGCAATTTAAAATTTGAAAAACATGAAAATAGGAATAACGTTTAGTGCTTTTGATCTCCTTCATGCTGGTCATATTAAAATGTTGGAAGAAGCAAAAGAACAATGTGATTATCTAATTGTGGGGTTACAAACCGACCCGACAGTGGACAGACCTGAAAAAAATAAACCTACACAAACTGTTGTTGAAAGATATATTCAGCTTAAAGGATGCAAGTTTGTAGACGAAATTATTCCTTATTCTACCGAGCAAGACTTGGAAGATATTTTGAGATCGTTTAAAATTGACGTCAGAATTCTTGGTGAAGAATATAAAGACAAAAAATTTACAGGAAGAGATTATTGCGAGCAAAAAGGAATTGTACTTCATTTTAATGTTCGAGATCATCGGTTTTCAAGTAGCGGTTTAAGGAAAGAAGTTGCAGGTAGGGAATTGGCTAGGGAGAAATTAAATTCAAAAAATTAAAACCAGAAAAAAAATATACCCAAGCTTATAACGTGTTTGCTTGTAATGCTATTTTGTTCAATGATGAATCTTCAAGACGTGGCGAAACTTTTGTAACCCGTAAAATCAAAATGGCAACCGCAGCTATTGCAAAAGGTAAGCAAGAGTGTTCTTTGTCTTGGAAACCTAAATATGATTTGGTAGCATTGGTTAAAGAGATGGGCGCTGGCGATTTGTGGTTGGTTAAAAAAAAGTGTAATTGTTGGAGAAAAGTTGAAAAGTATCAAAATTAATGAAAGAAAAGATTTCCAAATTTAAAGCGTATCCTAAATATAGTGATTGGATACACTGGGGGAAGTTAATAAGTATTACAGGAGGAGCTCAGGTTTTAATTCAGATTATTAGTTTTGGGTGTGGTCTTTTTATCATTAGAAGTTTTTCAATTGCTGAATATGCTATTTATACACTTGCTAATACGATGTTGGGTGCTATGAATATATTAGCAGATGGAGGCATTGTTTCGGGAGTAATTGCAGAAGGAGGAAAAGTTTGGCAGGATAAGAATAAATTAGGAGCGGTTATTTCTACCGGAATGAATTTAAGAAAAAGATTTGCTCTTGGAAGTGTTTTAATTGCTGGCTCAGTGTTGATTTATTTATTGATGCATAATAATGCCAGTTGGTATTATTCCCTTTTGATATTACTGTCGTTAATTCCTGTTTTCTACGCGAATCTTTCTGATTCTTTGCTAGAGGTTGCGCCTAAACTACATCAGGATATAAAACCTTTACAAAAAAACGCAGTAATGGCAAACATGGGAAGATTATTATTGACAATTCCCTCTGTTTTTTTTATTCCTTTTACACCAATTGCAATAATTGCTACTGGCATACCAAGAATAATAGCAAATTTTAAGCTAAAAAAAATATCCAATAAGTTTACTTCTAATCAAAAAGAAGATGTTCAAATCAAGAAGAATATTTTGCATATGGTCAGCCGTATTTTGCCTGTTGAGGTGTACAATATTTTTTCAACTAACATAAGCGTTTGGATTTTGTCAATTATTGGGGCAACTGCTTCTATTGCACAAGTAGGAGCATTATTTAGAATAGGAGCGGTTTTATCATTATTTAATATTCTGTTTAACACTATCATAGTACCTCGTTATTCAAGATTGCAAAATATAAAAAAAGAGCTGTTTGATAAAATGATAAAAATTCAATTACTTTTATTTGGCATTAGTGTTATCATTATTTTTTTTACATGGCTTTTTTCATTTAAAATAATTTGGCTTTTAGGAAGTAACTATAAAAATTTAGATTTTGAACTAGTTTTGACAGTAACTATTTTTTGCCTTAACATAATATATACTGTAATCTATACACTTTGTAGAGGAAGAGGTTGGGTTATAAATCCAATTTTCAACATAGGTATTAATCTACTATCCATAGTATTGTGCGCTTTAATTTTTGACATTACAAGCTTAAAAGGGATTTTAATTTTTAATATTACTATATCAGCAGTTCTGGTAGTAATGCATGTTGGGTATTCTTATTTTAGATTGTACCAGCTAAAAGATATGAAAAACATTTATGGATCATAGGAAAAAATATGAATTAGATATTCAAAATAGATCCCTGTTTCGTTATTATTTAGGTTTAGGAGCAAGATTAAAAAAACACTTGTATTATTCTTATGCTCGTTTCATTGCCAGAAAAAATGGTGCAACAATAGGTGATAATGTTGTTATGCCTTTTTCATTGGCGAGAAGAGCAAACAATAATCTGATTATTGGTAATAATAGTTCAATACAAACAGATTTAATAGATTTAAGAACAAATGTTACTATTGGTAGTAACGTAATAATAGGTTCAGGAGTTGAAATTTTAACCTGCAGTCATCTGATTGACTCCCCTGACTGGGAATTTAAGGCGCATGGAATATTGATTGAAGACTATGTTTGGATAGCAACGCGAGCATTTATTTTGCCAAGCTGTAGAAAAATTGGCTATGGAGCAGTTTGTGCAGCAGGATCTTTAGTCGCTAATGATGTAGAAACAATGAGCGTTATTAGCGGTAATCCAGCATTACATTTAAAAACAAGAAGTCAAGTTCATTCCAATTTGGTTGTGCCATCTCTTTTAGGAGGTGATTTGACGATTTATATTCAAACTTGGAATAAAAGAAAAATAAAAATTTGATGAGAATAAATATAGCGGCATCCCATCGTTTTCATTTATTAGATTTAGCAAGAGAATTAGAAATATTAGGACATGAGGTTCGCTTTTATTCATATGTGCCAACAAGGAGAGCTATTAAATATGGTTTAAAAAAAGAGTCAAGTTTTTCATTGTTTGTTATAATGTTGCCTTTTTTAATATTAGTAAAATTATCAAAAAAACCTTCGTTTTCACTGAAATTAGTTAATTGGGCATTAGATACTTATTTGTCCTTTTTTATGAAGCCATGTGATGTTTATATTGCCTTAGGGACTGTTTATAAAAAATCGTTTGTAACTGCAAAAAAAAGATTTAATGCAGTTACTATATTAGAATGGGGAAGTAAACATATTGAAGAACAACAAAGAATTTTATCTCAAATTCCCAAAGCAGTGCAACAGGATAGGTATTCTTTAAATCGTTCTTTGACAGGTTATAAACTTGCTGACTATATAGCTATAGCTTCTGATCATGTCAAACAAAGTTTTATTGAACGAGGTGTTTCTGAACATAAGCTAATTCAAAATCCGTATGGAGTAGATTTATCTATGTTTTCGCCTACTGAATTGTCTTCTGATGAGATTTATGATGTGATTATGGTTGGTGGCTGGAGATATGAAAAAGGATGTGATTTATTAGTTGATTATTTTGAAAAATCAAGTTTGACATTTCTGCATGTAGGTACAATAATAAATTTGGATTTTCCTAAATTTAGTAATATGACTCATATTGATTCTGTAGATCAGACTAAACTAATCAATTATTATAAGAAAGCAAAAGTATTTGTCTTGCCTTCTAGAGCAGAAGGCTTAGCAATGGTACAAGCACAAGCATTAGCATGTGGATTACCAATTGTATGCACAAAAGATACGGGAGGTAGAGATTTAAGAAATATGTTAAAAGATAAAAAGTGGATTATAGAATTGGAGGATTTTAATATTGAAGCCTTAGATAAAGCAATAAAAGAGGCATTAATATTAGCAGCAACACAGACAAGCATTAGGTCATATACCACAAACATAATGAATTCTTTAGATTGGAAAGCTTACGGGCTTAGATACAATGAAAATTTAGAAAATATTTGTATTAATGTTAAATAAGTTTAAACAAAAGACTTCTTATTTCTTAATCATATTTTCTATTATAGAGATAGTGTTTTTCTTTAATATAATAAACATATGGGCAACATTGATATTGATGCTTGGGTGGCATATTTCTAAAAGTTTTATACTCACTAAAGAGAACATGATAAAGTATCCAGTATCTTTTTTTATGATTTTTGGGCTGACTTTATTTCATTACGTGTTACCTATTCCATTAACTTTATTAGAATTAAAACCTGTCACATATAATTTGTTAATGCCTTTTGAAACATTCCTTCATCATGGTCTGTTTTTGTTAGTTATAATTATTACTCATTTCTTTTACAGAAAAATAACACTGAGAAGAAACCCACTAAGGTCCATATTGAAAAAAACAAATTTTTATAAAAGACCTACCGATTTTCAAATTTGGTCAACTTCATTAGTAGCCTTATTATCTAGTGCTTATTTTTATTTTGTATATGGGTCTTGGGAAAATTATGAAGCAAAAAATATTTTTGTTACCATAGGTAAGTCATTGGGAGTTTATTTGTGGATGCCTATTATTATTCCTTTTTTCAAAGTAAGGCAGGTGGAGGGTAGATTGACAAATAAAGCTAAGAGTTTTATAATAATTTATTCGCTATTAGTAGGGGTAATTGCTGTAGTAAGTAATTGGAGAACAATCTTATATTCTGGATTTGTTATATTTCTTTTGTTGTATTTAATAGGCTTATTATATGGCTATTATGAATTAAAGCATAATTTTTCAACAAATAAAATTGTAATGATGTTTATTGGGTTTTATGTCATAACAGGTCCGATAATGGATTTAGGAACAGCAATGGTCATTACAAGACAAACAAGATACACAACATCATCGTATGATTTTTTTAAAAACACTTTTGAAACCTATCAGGATAAAGAGCTACTAAGAAAGTTTAACGCTGTTATTGCTGATAATGGAAAAATTGACTACTCTATTAAAAAATGGGACGAGGAATATTTGAGTAATTACGCATTAAATAGATTTTGTAATTTAAAAATTTCAGATAACTGTATTTATTATGCAGAAAAAATTGGTTTTGCGAACGAAAGGATGCAAAATGTGTTACTAGATCAAGTGTTAAGTATTATTCCGGGCTTCATTTCAAATTCAATTGATTTTAAAACGGAGACTAGAGGAGAAATATATCAATCATCAATAACTGATAATTTATACAGTCTCGCAATCAATGATACAACAGTAAAAGGGAGTGCGATTATTGGAAGTATGCCAGGAGTAGGGCTGTCTATTTTTGGATATTGGTATTTAATAGCCATAATACCAATTTTCTTGATAATCTTCACCATGTTCGATTCATTTGCTTACGTCTTTAAAAACAAAGTATATTTTTCTTATTATTTTTTTACAGTTGTTTTCATTGTCTTTAATTTTTTTAACGATCGACATGTTTACAATTTTGAGTTGAAATGGATTTTAAGGAATTACTTCGAGTCAATTATTTTATTTTTGATAGTTTTTAATTTCACAAAAAATATAGAGAAATATTTTTTGAAACGATAATTTTATGGCTCCGTATGAAAGTTAAAGACATAATTGTTAGGGTTCTTAAAAAAAGCTACAGAGTTATTTTCAATAAAAAATTTATCAATCCAGAATGTGATATAAATAGACAGTCTGCAAATGAAAAAATTTATAGTCTATTAAATGACAAAAAACCCTGTATGATTGCGAGATTTGGAACGACTGAATTAATTGCAATAAATAATTACTTATGTATTACAAGTAACGAGAGCCATTACAAAAAGATTTGGAATTACATTTCAGATAAAACACATTTGCCATGGTGGGATGAAAGACATTTTAAGTTTATGGATGTGTTTTCAGGTATTTTTCCTCCAACAAGAGAAACTGCAGAAGAGTTTTCTAAGCTTTATCTTTCTGATACACCTCAAATAGACTTATTAGGGTCATTTCAATATTATGAAAAATTCATGCCATTGCGCTCTGACGTACAATATGTTCATTTGGAATGTCTATACCCTTTTTTTGTAGAAAAACCTTGGACAAAAGCCTTAAAAGGAAAAAAAGTATTGATTGTCCATCCTTTCGAAGAAACGATACAAGAACAATATAAGTTAAGAAACAAACTTTTTGAAAATCCAGATGTTCTTCCTGAATTTGACTTAATAACCTACAAAACGATACAGTCTGCTGCCGGTATTGAAGTACCTTATAAAGATTGGTTTGAAGCATTAAAATTGATGCAAGACCAAATTTCAGAAATTGATTTTGATATTTGTATTCTAGGTTGTGGAGCTTATGGTTTGCCATTGGCAGCTCATGTAAAAAGAATGGGTAAAAAAGCGTTTCATATGGGAGGAGGTGTCCAGTTGCTATTTGGTATAAAAGGCAAACGTTGGGATACTCCTAGATATGGACATGAATATGGAATACCACAATTGTTTTTAGAACCTTACTGTAATTTGTATAATCAATATTGGACGAAACCATTAAAAATTAACACACCAGATAAAGCGTCAGCGATTGATGGAGCAACTTATTGGTAGTTAAATTATAATATGAATAGTATACGTAAGATTTTCGCTCATAACTTTTTAGCTATACTTTATTTTAATTTTAAAATGTTGCCTTTTTCACAGGCTGTTAAGTTTCCTTTTGATTTTTACTATAAAGTAAGATTTGAACATTTATCAGGCAGAATTTTTTTAAATAGTGAAAAAATAACGAGAGGAATGATTAAAATTGGAGGTAGAGGCTCAGAAATGTTTTCGCGTAACACTACTATTATAGATTTAAAAGGAACCTTTGAAATAAATGGTGCTCTGGAAATTGGTCATGGCTGCTTGATACGAGTTGAAAAAAAAGGGATTTTATCTACAGGCAATAATGTGCGTATTGGAGCTTTAAGTAAAGTTTTTTGTGAAAATAATATTCTGTTTAAGAATGAAATAGATTTTAGCTGGGAATGTCAAATCTTTGATACGAATTTTCACTATATTAAAAATGTTATAGATAATTCAATAGATGACAAGGTTGGTTTTGTCGAAATAGGCTCTTGTAATTGGTTTGGTAATAGAGTAACGGTCATGAAAGGAACAAAAACACCTGATTTTTTTATAGTAGCCTCGAATAGTTTATGTAATAAGAATTATTTTGATTTTCCTCAAAACTCATTAGTTGGTGGTTTTCCTGTAAAATTGATAGGAGAGAATAAAAAAAGAGTATTTGAAAATTTAGAAGACACCTCAAAATTTGATATTGAATAAATGGTTTTAATACAAGGTATAGCAGTTCTGTTAACCTGTTTCAATAGAAAACAAAAAACAATAGATTGTTTAAATCATCTCTATAAATTAAAAATTGATTTAGATGTATATTTAGTTGATGATGGTTCAACAGATGGAACTAGCGAATCGATAGTAAAAGAATTTCCAAAAGTAAATTTGATTACAGGATCTGGGAATTTATTTTGGAATAGAGGAATGTATCTGGCTTGGGAACACGCAGCTAAAAAAGATTACGATTATTATTTATGGCTTAATGATGACGTAATTATTTACGAAAATTGTTTTGATGAACTTTTTTCCTGTGCCCAACTGACACAAAGTAAGGCTATTATATCAGGAATAGTTGAAACTTCAGATAAAAAAGACATTCTTTATGGCGGATATGATTCTAATAAGAAACTGATTAAACCCAATGGAGAGTTAAATCAAATTAGAAACATGAATGGGAACGTAGTAATTATTCCTAAGGGAGTTTACAAGACTTTAGGCAATTTAGATTCCTATTATCATCATGATTTAGGGGATGTCGATTATGGATTGCGTGCACAAAATAAGGGTATTAGTGTTTTTACTACAAGAGTTGCTATTGCGAGTGGTGAAAAAAATGACATTTGCAGGATAAGGCAAAATAAGACTACGATTTCTCAAAGATTAAAAAAACTATATTCACCTTTGGGAGCAAATCCTAAGATTATATTTTATTTTAGGAACAAATATTATGGTTTTGTAAATGCTTTATTATACTTCGTTTTTTTACATTTTATAAATATTATTCCAGATAAATTAAATAAACTAATTTTTGGCAATCGTTATATTTAGTTTGTTAAAATAGTAAATAAGCAAAATGAAAATTCTTCGCGTCATTTCATCAATGCATCCTCGTAATGGTGGACCATGTCAAGGTATTCGTAATGCTACACCTTATTTTGATAAAGCTGGAATAACCACAGAAGTAGTTTGTATGGATGATGAGGCCACTAGTTATCCTCTAACGGATGACTTTACTATTTATAAAGTAGGAAATGGTAAAACTTCTTACCAATATCAGCCGAAATTATTGAAATGGCTAGAAGAGCATATCCAAAAATATGATTTCGTAATTGTTCACGGACTTTGGCAGTATCATAATTTAGCAGTTTACAAAGCAATAAAATCGGCAAAAAAGAAAAAACAATACGTTCCGAAGATTGTAATTATGCCTCACGGAATGCTGGATCCTTATTTTCAAAAAGCATCAGAGAGAAAATGGAAGGCTCTACGAAATAAATTAGTTTGGTCATTGATAGAAAAAAAATGTATTAGTCATGCTGATGCTATTTTTTACACTTGTGAGGAAGAAATGAAATTAGCCACTACGACATTTAAAAACTACAATCCTAAAAAAGTATTTAATGTAGGATACGGTATTCAAATGCCTCCAGAAAACAATGTTTTATTTGAGGAAGAATTTCATAAAAGTTGCCCAACTGTTAAGGGGAAAAAATATTTTCTTTTTTTGAGTCGTATACATGAAAAAAAGGGAGTTGACTTATTGATAAACTCATATAATGAATTATCACAAAAAAGTTTAGACTTTCCAGATTTGGTTGTTGCTGGACCGCTTGAATCTAATTATGCGAGTGAGATGGTAATACTGGCTTCAAAAAACCCAAAAATACACTTTTCAGGTATGTTATCTGGTAAAAGTAAATGGGGCGCTTTTTATAATTGTCAAGCTTATTTTTTACCAAGTCATCAAGAGAATTTTGGTATTGCAATTGTTGAAGCTATGGCATGCAAAAAGCCAGTTTTGGTAACGATAAATGTAAATATTTGGAGGGAGATTCATCAGGGAGGCGGCGGATGGGTTGTTGATTTGCATAGGAAAGATGGATTTAGAAATGCTCTTTTAGAAATTTTAGAACAATCTGACAAAGACATAATGAAAAAAGGTTTAAAAGCTTTTGAAACTTATCAGAATAAATTTGATATTGATACTTGTGCGAATAAATTTATTCAAACTTTAGAGAATATTTAATGGAAATCCCTCGGTATATAGACACGATACCCAAATCAGATAAAATATATAGATTAGGCTGGAGGATTATATCAATGTTTTTCTTTAGGCCGTTTTCACTTCCCTTTTTTAATGGTTGGCGTATTTTTTTATTAAAAATGTTTGGAGCAAAAATTGGGAACAATTGTAATATTTATGCCTCTGCTTACATTCCATCTCCACGAAATTTGGTGATGGGAATTCATTCTACGTTGGGCCCTCACGTGCAATTGCATTTTGGGGAAACTATTATAGGAAATAAAGTCACTGTTTCGCAAAGAACCTATTTATGTAGTGCAACGCATAAAATTGATTCAATAAACCTTCCATTTCTGCCTGGGAAAATTGTTGTGAAAGATTTTGTATGGATTGCTGCTGAAGCTTTCATTATGACAAATTCCACCATAGGTGAAGGCGCCATTATTGGGGCGCGTGCTGTTATTGTAAATGATGTTGAACCATGGACTGTTATGGCTGGTAATCCAGCTACAGTAATCAAGAAAAGAGTTATAAACTAACATTTCTGAAAGAACTAATATATGGTTTCGATATTAATACTTACTAAAAACGAAGAACAGGACCTGCCCGGCTGTCTTGAGTCTGTTTCGTGGAGTGATGATATTCATGTTTTTGACTCTTTCAGCGAAGATAATACTTTGGATATTGCATTACGTGCGGGAGCATTAATAACGCAGCGAAATTTTGACAATTGGTCTTCACATCAAAATTGGGGCTTGGCAAATATTAAGTTTAAATATCCATGGGTGCTTTATATTGATGCTGATGAAAGAGTTTCTGATTCTTTGCTTAATGCCATAAAAGATCTGGAATTAAATTCAGAGTCGAAGATTGTTGCCTATGAAGTGAGAAGAAGAGATTTTGCGTGGAATGGAAAGTGGTTAAAATATTCTCAGATTTCACCATTTTATTTAAGGCTTTTTCGTCCTGAGAAAATGCGTTATGAACGATTGGTAAATCCGGTATCTATACCTAATGGTCCTACAGAAAAAATATCAGGTTTTTTAGATCATTATCCATTTAGCAAAGGATTTAGATTTTGGTTTCAACGGCATTTGAACTATGCTGATATGGAGGCATTAACACGTGTAAAAGATATCAATAATGCTATTTCTTTTTCTTTTCGAAAAGCGTTATTTAGTAAAGATTTTACAGAAAAAAGATACCATCAAAAAGGGATTTTTTACAAACTCCCAGGACGTCCTTTAATAAAATGGTGTTATATGGTAATTTTTAGAAGAGCTTTTCTAGATGGTAAAGCTGGAATTACTTACGCTACTCTCCAATCTATCTATGAATACTTTATAGTTCTAAAAACCAGAGAACTCCTAAAAGTTAGAAAGCAATAAAACTTCAGATTTTTCTTTTTATATTATGAAAATATCATTAATTACCGTTTGTTACAATCGAAAAAAAACGATTGAACAGTCGATAAAGAGCGTATTAAATCAAGATTACGCTAATATCGAATATATAGTTATAGATGGTAACTCCAAAGATGGAACCCAAGAAATTATCAAATCGTATTCTGATAAAATCACTCATTATATTTCAGAGCCAGATAAAGGAATGTACGATGCAATTAACAAAGGTTTAAAATTGGCCACTGGAAACGTTATTGGTTTAATGCATTCTGACGATGTATTTTATGATGAAAACGTTGTTTCTAAAATTGTTGACGCTTTTAAGAAAAACAATACTATTGATGCGATTTATGGAAATGGTATTTATATAACAAATAATACTAAGCAAAAAATAGTTAGAACAAGAATAGGAGGGAAATACGATTATAAAAAATTAAATCGAGGCTGGTTACCATTGCATCCAACTGTTTATATAAAAAAAGCAATCATTGAAAGATATGGAAATTATAATTTGAAATTTAAAATAGGATCGGATACAGAATTCCTCTTAAGGTATTTATATAAATATAAAATAAACATACATTACCTTAATCTTTATATCGTGAAAATGAGAATGGGCGGGTTGAGTACTAGTTATCAAAGAGCGTTTGAAGTTTTAATAGAGGATTATAAAATTTATAAATTCCACCATTTATCAGCTGTTAAAGCTGTTTTTCAAAAGAAGTTTCTTGCGTTAACCCAATATCTTCATACTAGAGATATGTTCTTTTTTATACTGATTTTATTGAATCGATGAAAATTCTGGAAAAATTAGCTCATTATCGTTTTTCACGATATTTCAAACTCATATTTGTACTTTGGGATGTTATTCTATTAAATGGATCAATACTTTTATCTTCCTTACCACGATTTGAGCATATAGAAAATCTTTCAATAAAAGATGTTGAAACGATTTCTTTGTTTGCGAATATTGTATGGATCGGACTGCTTCTTTATCGAGACGCTTTCAAGATTATTAGGATTGAACCAATAGAATCCATCTTAAGAAGAACTTCTCAAAAGATTTTAGTTCATGCCGCAATCATTGCAATTTTTGTAGTTTCTTTAAAATATTCCGAAATATCTCGATTGAGGCTTGCTTTATTTTATGCTTGTTTCTTTTTGTTCTTAATGCTATCCAGATACCTATCAATGAAGATTTTAGGATTTGTTAGGGCAAAGGGATATAACTTTAGAAATTTCGTTATTGTAGGAGCAAATGACGTGGGGGAAAGAGTCTGTAAAGTTTTGGCCGAAGATCTCACGTATGGTTATCGTTTTTTAGGTTTTTTTGATGAAAATCCTGTTTTAGATTCTGACAGAGTGATCGGTGGATTTGATGCTATTGAAGATTTTGTGCTCAAAGAAAATGTTGATGAAGTGTACGTAGCACTGCATATTGATAAAGTCAATATAATTAACAAAATTATACAAATCTGTGATCAAAATATGATAAGGATAAAATTTGTACCTGATTTTCAGCAATACACAAAGTCGAACAAAGTTAAGGTGACCTATTATCAGAATACTCCCATTTTGATGCTGCATCCAGAACCATTAGAAAATGGGATTAATATATTTTTAAAGAAGATTTTCGATTTGTGTTTTTCTATAAGTGTAATCCTGCTGATATTTCCATGGCTTTTTCCAATTGTGATAATTTTAATCAAAATCGAATCACGCGGACCAGTATTTTTTACACAACAGCGTTCTGGACGTGATAATACTTCTTTTAAATGTTTAAAATTCAGGAGTATGTACGTAAATCAAACCTCTGATATTATACAGGCTCAAAAGACAGACTGCAGAACAACAAAATTTGGCGCTTTTATGCGAAAAACCAGTATAGACGAACTTCCCCAGTTTTTTAATGTGTTAATAGGAGATATGTCAGTTGTTGGTCCCAGGCCACATATGATTAACCATACCAGACAATACCGGGAACTAATCAACAATTATCTGGTTAGACATTATGCAAAGCCCGGAATTACAGGTTGGGCACAAGCAAACGGTTATCGTGGAGAAACGAAAGAACTTATCGATATGGAAAATCGAGTAGAATTTGATATTTGGTATATCGAAAACTGGAGCATGCTTCTAGATATCAAAATTATCGTAAAAACTATTCTAAATATTTTCAAAGGCGAAAAGAATGCTTATTAATTACGTTTTTAATAATTTATAAAATAACCTCAATCGTAGTCGCTTTTACATTAACTCTGTACTAATAGACAAAGCGATTTTTAAATTAATTCTTAATGAAATTTACTTTTTTTCAGATAAAAAGCATTGTTTTTTTATCTTTCATTTTAATTATTTCTTCTTGTGCTTCTAAGAAGAATATCGTGTATTATCAAGATATTGATAAAATCGCTTTGCAACAAAAAAGCGATTCTTATGAAGTTAAAATTCAACCCGACGATTTGTTGATGATTATTGTTTCAGCAGATGATGTTGAAGCTTCATTTCCATTTAATCTTAAGACAATCAGTGTTGCTAGTAATAACCGTTTAGATGTTGCCAACAGTCAGGAAACTTTTCAGCAGTATTTGGTAGATCATGAAGGAAATATTGAATTTCCAGTTTTAGGCAGATTACATGTCGGTGGGTTAAGCCGTACAGAAGTGCTTCAGTTGTTGCATACTAAAATTGAAAGCTACATTAAAAATCCTATTATTAATATTCGTATCACCAATTTCAAAATCTCATTGCAAGGCGAAGTTAATTTGCCGGGAACTTATTCAATTAATTCAGAAAGAATCACTTTAATAGAAGCTTTAAGTATGGCAAAAGATTTGACCATTTATGGAAAACGTAATAATATATTGATTATTAGGGAAAACAATGGGCTAAAATCTTATAATCGAGTTGATATTACCAAATCAGATTTTATTAATTCGCCTTTCTATTATTTAGCGCAAAATGATGTAGTTTATGTTGAGCCGAATAAAACAAGAGTAAATGGATCTGCTGTAGGTCCAAATACATCTGTAATTATATCTGCGATTTCTATTTTAGTTTCACTTTCAGTCTTAATTTTTAAATAAAACAAAAATGCAGCAGCAGGATTTTTACGAAGATTTTATACATGAAGAAAATACAAGTGTAGATCTTCGACAACAATTAGATAAATATTTAATACATTGGAAATGGTTCTTATTTACCACTATGTTAGGATTGTTAGGCGCTTTTTTATACTTGCGTTACACAACGCCCCAATACCAGTCATCAACAACAATATTGGTTAAGGATGAAAAAAAAGGAGGTATGCTTTCTGAATTATCGGCTTTTTCAGATTTAGGTTTTGGAGCAAATATGAAAAGTAATGTTGACAACGAAATTGAAATATTAAAGTCAAAATCACTTGTTGAAAGCACAATCCAAAAGCTTAATCTTAATATATTTTTATTTGCCGAAGGACGAATTAGAGACCAAGATGTTTATGGTGCGGCACCTATAAAAGTGTTTTTCGTGAACAAATCGAATACATTTGATGAAGAGCATGTAATTCTGAAATGTAATATTTTAAGTAAAAATTCATTTTCACTAGAAAAAGCTACAGACGATATGGGAAATTTCGTGTTTTCAAACAAAAAACAATTTAATTTTGGCGAAAAAATTTCTACTTCAATAGGAAATCTCGTTATAGAAAGAACGAATTTATTTAAAGAAAAACATGAAGGTAAATTCAAAACAATCCATATTGTTATCAGACCCTCAAAAGAGGTTGCAGAAGGATTTAAAAACAGATTAAAAGTCGAACCTGTAAGCAAAACTAGCAGTGTTGTAAGTATTTCAATTTCTGATCCAGTTTCTGAAAAAGCAAAAGATTTCTTGAATAACATGATTCAGATTTACAACAAGGCTGCGGCAGAAGACAGAAATATCATATCTGAAAACACTTCGAATTTTATAGCAAATCGATTAACACTGATTTCAGAAGAATTAGACGGTGTAGAACAAAACGTAGAAAGTTTCAAAAAGACAAATCAGCTCACAGATATTGAATCTGAAGCTAAGCTGTTTATTAACGGTAGCAATGAATACAACCAGAAAGCAGTAGAGGCTGAAATTCAGTTAAATGTAGTTTCTTCATTATTAGGATTCATAAAAAAAAGCGGTAATTCAGATTTATTACCTTCTAATATAATTTCAGAGAAAGGAGAAGCTAGCGCTATGATAATCTCTTACAATCAATTGATTTTAGATCGAAACCGAATTCTGAAATCGGCTACGGCAGAAAATCCTTCTGTACTAAAATTAGACGAGCAAATATCATCTTTAAAATATAATGTATCAGAAAGTTTAAAACGACTTCAGTCTAATCTTCAAATTCAGCTTCGTGATTTAAAAAGTCAGGAAGGAATTTTAAATGATAAAGTTGGTAAGATTCCATTGCAGGAACGCAAGTTTAGGGTAATTGCAAGACAACAGAAAGTAAAAGAAGAGTTGTATCTGTACTTACTGCAGAAGAGAGAAGAAACAGCAATTTCTTTGGCTGCGACTGAACCCAATGCTCGTGTAATCGATTTTGCGGAAGAGACAAAGGCCCCCGTAAGCCCTAAGAAAAAAGTGATTTACCTTGCAGGAATACTGCTTGGAATTTTACTTCCATACGGTTTTATCTATACAGCCGATTTATTAGATACAAAAATTAAGAGTAAATTGGATCTTGATGGCAAAACGCAAATTCCTTATATTGGAGATATTCCTTCTTCGGATGAGGCGAATGAGTTGATTAAATCGCAAAATAGAAGCAGTAGTGCAGAAGCTTTTAGGATTGTAAGAACAAATCTGGAGTTTATGCTGAATAATGTTGAGCAAAATATCGCCAAAACAATATTTGTCACATCGACTTTTGCTTCTGAAGGTAAGACATTTGTTGCGGCAAATCTAGCTGCTACATTTGCTTTGTCAGAAAAGAGAGTTTTATTAATTGGCATGGATATCAGAAATCCAAAACTTGAGGAATATATGAACCTGCCTAATATTGGACTTACAAACTATCTGGCTTCGAATGAGAAAAATGCTAACGATTATATTGTAAAACATAATGACTATAAAAATCTTTACATTTTTCCTTCTGGAGTAATTCCGCCAAATCCTGCAGAATTATTGATGAGTGTAAAAATAGAAGAACTTTTTAAGCAACTTAAAAAAGAATACGACTATATTATTGTAGACACAGCACCAGCATATTTGGTAACAGATACATTGCTAATAGCAAAAAATGCAGATGTTTTTGCGTACGTAATGCGTGCAAATGTTTTGGAAAAGCGAATGCTCGCAATTGCAAATTCATTACACAAAGAAAAGAAACTGCCTAATATGTGTATTATATTAAACGATACGGATTCTACTAAAGGTTATGGTTACGGATATGGATATGGCATGGAGGAAAAAAAGTGGTTTGAAAAAATCTTTAAATAAAATCTAAAATCAAAATTAAGAAGGCGGTTCAAAAAATTATTGAATCGCCTTTTTTAATTTAACCTTTTAATAATTGACATAAAGATGGTGTAAGAATAATTAATATATTATTTTCGTCAGAAATAAAAAACATTAAATTTTCTTCGTGTAAAGAAATTAAAGATGACATTTTTACAAGAACTATCAAGTTATCGATTTTCCAGATACTCCAAATTACTTTTTGTTTGTTGGGATTTACTTATTCTGAATCTGGCTATTTATTTGTCGGTTTTAATTCGATTTGGTGGCATTGACGAACTTTTATCGAAAGATGAAAGAACTGTTTTGCTGTTAGCTAATATATTCTGGATTGGATTATTATTGCAAAAAGATGCACATCGTATTATCAGGATTGAATATATTGAGACTATTCTGCAAAGAACAATAAAGAAAATATTTATACATCTTGCACTTGTAATTCTATTTGTGGCTTTTTTAAAATATGAGGATATATCTAGGTTGGCACTATTGTATTTCTATGTCTTTTTCTTGTTTTTTTTAGTGATTTCCAGATATGCCTTTATGAAGGTTCTGAAAATTATTAGAGCTAAAGGATATAATTTCAAGAAAATTATCATTGTAGGCGCTAATGAGACAGGAGAAAAAATGCGCAAAATATTAGATAAGGATTTAACTTATGGTTATAAATTTTTAGGTTTTTTTGATGAGATTATTGCTGAGCATGATACAAAGATTTCTATTAGAGGTGGATTTGATGATGTGCAGGAATTTATAGTCAAAGAAAAAGTAGACGAGTTATATGTTGCATTACATATTGATAAGGTTGAAATTATTAATAACCTTATCAAAGTATGTGAGCAGAATATGGTCAGGATTAAGTTTATTCCAGATTTTCAATTGTACACAAAATCGAACAAAGTGGAGGTTGCTTTTTACGAAAACACTCCAGTTTTAATGCTTCGTGCCGAACCTCTTGAAATAGCAGTGAATAGAATCATAAAAAAAATTTTTGATGTTTGTTTCTCGCTATTGGTTATTCTTCTGATTTTTCCTTGGCTTCTTCCAATAGTGATGATTTTTATAAAGTTAGAATCTCCAGGTCCTATTTTTTTTAAGCAAATCCGTTCGGGCCGTGACAACGAATCTTTTATCTGCCTAAAATTTAGAAGTATGTATGTTAACGATCAGGCGCACAATAAACAGGCGGGAAAGGGAGATCTTCGTGTAACGAAATTCGGCTCATTTATGCGAAAAACCAGCATCGATGAATTGCCACAGTTTTTTAATGTGTTTTTTGGCAGCATGTCGGTTGTTGGCCCGCGACCACATATGATCAATTTAGCTAAAGAATATGGCGAATTGATTGATAATTATTCGGTAAGACACTATGCAAAACCTGGAATTACCGGTTGGGCTCAGGTAAATGGTTATCGTGGAGAAACGAAAAAACTCATTGATATGGAAAATAGAGTCGAATGTGATATCTGGTATATCGAAAACTGGAGCTTGCTTCTAGATATCAAGATCATAGTTCGTACGCTAATCAATATTGTGCGAGGAGACGATAATGCTTATTAAACCAACTTCTCTGCTTAAAATCTAAAAAACTGATTATTGGCTATAATTTCTTTTAAAGATGCCAAACTCTCTATTTTAATTTTCTGATTAAACGAGTTAATGTGATTTTGATGATGAATATCGGTTCCTACAAAATTGTACATTCCTTTCTTTAAAAGCTGTTCGGCAGTTTTTGTCACTTGACCACCATAATAACCTACGGTTGATAATAGATTTAATTGAAAAAGACAGCCCGATTTTTTTAGTTTCTCATATTCATCAAAATTTTTGTGGTAGAAAATATACCTTTCTGGATGTGCAAGAACAGGAATATAACCGGCAACCTGAATTTCGAATAAAATCTTATAGAGTTGCACCGGAGCATTGATATAAGACATCTCGACCAAAACATAATTATCTTTCAGAGTAAGCAGTTTTTCTTCTTTAAAATGATTTTCAAACCAGTCATCCATAAAATATTCTGCTGCAGCTCTCATGGGGATTTTTATTTTGTTTTCCTCTAGCACAAGCTGTGTTTCCTTAAGTTTTGAAGTAATATCTGCAGAAGAATTATTCCAAATATAATGGCTGATGTGTGGTGTGGTAATGATTTGCGAGATTCCCAAATCCTGAAACGACTTGGCAAGCTGTATCGATTTGTCCATATTTCTAGCACCGTCATCAATTCCCGGTAGCAAATGGGAATGCATATCTATATAATCTCCAGCGAGAAGATCTTTTAAAAATGGTTTTGATTTAAAGAAGGATAACATAGGACAAATGTAGGTAAAATGATTGGTTCCGAACATCTAAATTTTGAGATGCCTATGAGCCTCAATTTTAGAATTATAGTATATTTGAGAGGAAGAAAAATGTGAAGTTTTATGAAAATAAAGGAAAGATTATTCAACAAAAGAATCATTTCAATAGACGCTCTTCGTGGCATAACCATTTTTGTAATGATTTTTGTAAATGAACTTGCAAGCGTTAGTAATATTCCGCAATGGATGAAACATATGCCGGCCGATGCAGATGCAATGACTTTTGTCGATTTAGTTTTTCCAGCTTTTTTGTTTATTGTCGGAATGTCTGTACCATTCGCCTTTAATGTAAGATTGATTAAGGGAGACAGCACAAAAATAATTTGGGCACATACATTAAAACGAGCATTGGCTTTGGTTGTAATTGGAGTTTTTATGGTAAATGCTGAATACGGCTACGATGCCTCAAAAATGATCATAACTCCAGCTTTGTGGGGACTTTTGGCTTACACGCTGCCAATTCCGATTTGGAATAGATATTCTGAAAGTTTTCCCGTTTGGTTAAAAAATATTCTTCAATATGGCGGAATATTAATTTTAATTGTACTCTGTTTTTTATACGTTCAGGATACCGGAGAAAGAGGAATGACTCCAAAATGGTGGGGGATTTTAGGACTTATCGGTTGGGCTTATTTTTTTACAGTACTTTATTATTGGTTGGTTTCGGGCAATTTGTGGGCAATAATTGGTTTTTTGGTTTTCTGTGTACTACTGAATTCATTTAATTTAATAGAAGGTTCTTTTGTTCAAAATATTTCTTGGCTTAGTTTCATCGCAGGACACCTTACACATGCTTCATTGGTTGCTTCGGGTGTGATTATATCGCTGTTATTTTTTGACAAGAAAAACAAGCCAATGATAAATTGGCCAGTTATTGGTTTTATAGTTTTGTTTGTCTTGACGGCTGTTTTGCTCCGTCCTTATTTCGGAATTTCAAAAATAAAAGGAACACCATCTTGGACAATGTTTTCTGCAGCAATCTGTACGGCAGTTTATTATTTTTTATTCTGGCTTATCGAAATAAAAAAGCAAACTAAATGGACGGAATTTTTTATGCCAGCTGCAGCAAATCCATTATTGATTTATATTCTTCCGGGCATAATTTACTATTTCAATCAGGTTTTTAATCTTCATATCATACCCAATTACTTCAAAGAAGGTTTACCAGGGATTTTATGGTCTTTACTTTTCTCTGTGCTTATGCTTTTGCTGATTAAAGTCTGTAACAGATTTAAGATTCAGTTGCAGTTGTAGCTTTTTTTGCTTCAGATCTCATACAATTAACCTAAAACTTGAAACCTTTTGTCAGACATTTTACGGTTGTAATGTTTTTCTTAAATTTACAATAGTTTATTTTTAAAACATTGTAAATGAATTATTTGAAAGTGATTTTCGTTTTGTTTTTAGTTTTTGTCAGCTCGTTTTCGTATGCGCAGAATGACAGCATTTCTATGGGAAATCGTGATATTCTTGATGTCATTCATAAAGTTTTTGATAAAAATGATTCGATTAAAAAGAACAAACAGAAAAGAGTTGCATTTTCATTGCTTCCAGTTCCCGTAGATGTTAATTCCAGTGCAGGTCTTGTGGTTTCATTCTTAACAACTTTTTATTTGGGAGGAGACCATGAAAAAACCAAAATGTCCCAGATTACTTTTTCTCCATATTTCAGTTTTACCAAACAATATGTTTTTCCCATTCAGTCGTACATTTATACAAATGAAAACAAATGGAATTTTACAGGAGATTATCGTTATATGATTTACCCGCAGTTTACTTACGGTTTGGGAGAACATAATTTAAAAGATAAAATGTCGACTTTAGATTATCAGCAATGGCGATTTTATCAGTTCGTTACTAGAAAGGTAATTGGGAATTATCGTTTAGGAATTGGTTTTCTTTTAGATAATTATCAAAATATTTTGGAGGAATCTTATACAGAAGAAGAAACGGATTATCATAAATACATGAAAGGAGATTATTCGAATGAAAGTTCCTTCGGATTTGCATTTCAGGGTTTATACGATTCTAGAGAGAACATCATAAATCCCGAGCAAGGATTTTATGTAGAAGCCGATTTGCGTATAAATACAAGCGGTGTTGAAGGAGATAAATGGCAATCTTTATATTTTGATGCCAGAAAATACCATTCATTTAGTACAACCAAACATCGAGTCTGGGCATCAAGAGTTTTTTATTGGTCGACTTTTGGAGGCAAGCCGCATTATCTCGATCTACCCAGTATTGGTTGGGATCGTGACGGTAAAACAGGTAGAGGATTTACAAAAAATAGATACCGAAGCAATGCTTTAATTTATTTTGAAACCGAATATCGTACAGACATTACCAAAAACGGTTTTATTGGAGCGGTATTTTTTACCAATATTTCTTCGGTTTCTAAACTTGATACTTATGATTTTAAGAAATGGAATCCAGCAGCAGGAACCGGAATACGTATAAAATGGAATAAACGTAACGGAAGTAATTTAGCGCTCGATTACGGAATCAGTAAAAACGACTGGTCATTGCGTTTGGGTTTATCCGAAAATTTCTAACTTTCCGCCAAAATTAACAGAACCAGTTTTCATGGAGTTGTCCGTTGTCATCCTTAATTATAATGTCCGCTATTTTCTTGAACAATGTGTTTTGAGCGTTCAGGAAGCAATTACTGCGATAGATGCCGAAATTATTGTGGTTGATAATAATTCATCAGACGAAAGCGTCTCGATGATGAAAGAAAAATTTCCTCATGTAAAATTGATAGAAAACAAGGAGAATTTTGGTTTTCCGAAGGGAAATAATATTGGTTTTCGTCAAGCGAAAGGAAAATACATCTGTATTTTAAATCCCGACACGGTTGTAGCAGAAGATACATTCATAAAGATTTTGGCTTTCGCCGAAAGGCAGAACAATCTCGGAATCATTGGTTGCAAATTGATTGACGGAAGAGGAGAATTTCTTCCTGAAAGTAAAAGAGGGATTCCAACACCTTGGGTAGCTTTTACGAAGATTTTCAGTCTGTATAAAATCTTTCCTCGAACCAAACTTTTTAATCAATATTACGCACAGCATTTAGACGAAAACGAAACTGGAAAAGTTGATATTCTAGTTGGGGCTTTTATGTTTTTAGAGAAAAAACTGTACGAAGATTTAAACGGTTTCGACGAAAACTGTTTTATGTATTCTGACGATATCGATTTGTCGTACCGTTCCTTGCAGATGAAAAAGGATAATTTTTATTTTCATGAAACCACCGTTTTGCACTATAAAGGAGAAAGCACAATAAAAGATGAGGAATACATGAAACGATTTCAGGAATCGATGAATTTCTTTTATCAAAAACATTTCAAAAAATCTTGGTTCTTCTCTGTTTTTATTAAAATCGGTGCTTTTTTGTTTTCATTTGCTAAAATGTTTCAGGGAAAACCACAAGATAATCCATTGCCAGAAACTTATTTTTTATGCTCCAAAAATGAGGATTTCACTAAAAAACTAGCTTCGATTTTGGAAAATAAAGTTGGTTTTTTAGATATCAAAGAGGAAAAAATGGTAAATTCGTGCCTGATTTTAAAGGGTAAAAAGACAGAGATCATTTTAGATAATCACTATGTTTCATTCAAAAAATGTATCGAAATCATAGAAACTCTTAAAGATAAGAATGTTACTTTTAAAATATTTCCTAAAAATGCAGGTTTTATTATTGGAAGTAATTCAAGAAATGACAGAGGGCAAATTAGAAAAATTGAGTAAAAAATTATATTAAGTGTAATTTATGTTTAAAATATTCGTTAATTTCGCAATCTGAAAATCAAAAACATCTTTTAGATTAACAATATGGCAAGATTTGAATTAAGGCTTCCTAAAATGGGAGAAAGTGTCGCTGAAGCAACCATTACAAACTGGTTGAAAGAAGTTGGAGACAAAATTGAAGCTGACGAAGCGGTGCTGGAAATTGCAACTGACAAGGTTGACAGTGAAGTGCCTAGCGAGGTGTCAGGAATTTTAGTTGAGCAGTTGTTTGGAAAAGATGATTTAGTGCAGGTAGGGCAGACAATAGCAATCATTGAAACCGAAGGCGGAGACGATGCTCTAAATGCAGTTGTAGAAACTCAAGTGCCAACAGAAGTTCAGGCAATTGAGCACACTATTGAAGCTGTAAAAGAAGCTGTTGCGCCAGTTCAGGATTTTTCTGGTTCAGAAAAATTTCTTTCTCCTTTAGTGAAAAATATAGCAAAAGAAGAAGGCGTTTCTGTTGCGGAACTTGATAGTATTGCAGGTTCTGGAAAGGACGGACGTATTACAAAAGAAGATATTTTAAAATATATTGAAGACCGTAAATCGGGTGCCGTAAAAGTTGAGGTGGCTCCAAAAGCTGAAGAAGTTCTTGTAAATGAAACACCTAAAGCTGAAGCTCCAAAAACTGAAACTGTGGTTCTAAAAGCGGTAGAAGCAAAGCCAGAACCGATAGTTCAGAAAAGTCAACAAGCAATTCCAGTTTCTGTAAACGGAGCTGATGAAATTGTAGAAATGGACAGAATGCGCAAACTGATTTCCGGTTATATGGTGGCGTCAGTTCAGACTTCGGCTCATGTGCAGTCTTTCATTGAAGTAGACGTGACGAATATCGTAAAATGGAGAGATAAGGTGAAAGCTGCTTTTGAAAAAAGAGAAGGCGAGAAACTTACTTTTACTCCAATCATGATGGAAGCTGTTGCAAAAGCTTTAAAAGATTTTCCTGGAATGAATATTTCTGTTGAGGGAGATTATATCATCAAAAAGAAAAACATTAATTTAGGAATGGCGGCAGCATTGCCAAACGGAAATTTAATTGTGCCTGTAATTAAAAATGCAGATCAGCTGAATTTGGTTGGAATGGCAAAAGCGGTTAATGATTTAGGAAATCGTGCAAAAGCTGGAAAACTAAAACCAGACGATACTCAAGGCGGAACGTATACAGTTACTAACGTGGGGACTTTTGGAAGTGTTTTCGGAACGCCAATTATCAACCAACCTCAAGTAGGAATCCTAGCGTTAGGAGCTATTCGAAAAGTGCCGGCGGTTATCGAAACTCCAGAAGGTGATTTTATAGGAATCCGTCAGAAAATGTTCTTGTCTCACTCTTACGACCATAGGGTTGTAGACGGAGCTTTAGGAGGAAGTTTTGTAAAAAGAGTAGCAGAGTATTTAGAGGCTTTTGATATAGAAAGGGATATTTAAGAGTGCTTAAAAATAGATTCAAATCCGGTTAGTTTTAAACTTTCCGGATTTTTTATTTTGTAGGAAAAGGCGAAATGCAGTTCGGTTGACTCCAAAATGAAGCTTTTTAAAAGTTAAAAATGATGAAATGAAAGCATTTTTCGACAAAAAAAATGAGAATAGGGGCGGAATTTCGGCTTTAAAAATTACATTTGTAGACTTATAAAAAATAGAAATGGAATTAAAACTAAACAAGCCAATTTGCTTTTTTGATCTCGAAACAACGGGAATTGATATCGGTAAAGATAGAATCGTAGAAATTTCAATATTCAAAGTTTTTCCTAACGGAAACAAAGAAAGTAAAACATGGTTGGTTAACCCGACAATTCCAATTCCACCACAGACAACTGCTGTTCATGGTATCACAGACGAAAAAGTGGCTGGTGAACCCACTTTTGCAGAACTGGCTTCTCATATTCACAATATGATTAAAGACAGTGATTTGGGCGGATTCAATTCTGATCGTTTTGATATTCCCCTGCTGGCAGAAGAACTTTTGCGCGCAGGAGTAGATTTTGATATGAAAAACAAGGTTTCTGTAGATGTTCAGACTATATTCCATAAAATGGAAGAGCGTACTCTAAGTGCGGCTTTGAAATTTTACTGTGGCAAAAGTCTAGAAAACGCACACTCTGCAGAGGCAGATACAATGGCAACTTATGAAATCCTTAAAGCGCAATTAGATCGTTATCCAGAATTGGAAAATGATGTTAAAGCGCTGTCTGAATTTACAACACGTAAAAAAATCGCCGATTTTGCTGGAATGATTGCTTTTGATCAAGACGGAGAAGAGATTTTTACTTTTGGAAAGCATAAAGGAGCAAAAGTTGAAAAGGTTTTAGAAACAGAACCAGGCTATTTCAGCTGGATTCAAAATGCAGACTTTCCTTTGTACACTAAGAAAGTCTTGACTGCTATAAAATTGAGAAAATTAAACACAAAATAAAGTATTCAGTGTTCAGGTTTTTAGTGTTCGGTCCTTGAATGCTAAGTTTTGCTGAACACTAAAAAACTGAAAACTGAACACTAATGTAATGAAGATTATCTGTGTCGGCAGGAATTATGCCAATCATATTGAAGAATTAAAAAATGAACGCCCGACTGAACCGGTTGTTTTTATGAAACCTGATTCTGCAGTTTTGCTTAAGCAGCATCCGTTTGTTATTCCTGAATTTTCGGAAGATGTTCATCATGAAATAGAAATTATTGTAAAAGTCAATAAAGTTGGAAAATACATCGAGCCTAAATTTGCTCATAAATATTATGACGAAATCAGTGTTGGAATTGATTTTACAGCAAGAGATCTTCAGAGTAAACTGAAAGAAAAAGGGCTTCCGTGGGAAAAAGCAAAAGCTTTTGACGGTTCGGCGGTTATTGGTGATTTTTTGCCAAAAAGTGATTTTGTTTCTATGGAAAATATTAATTTTGAACTCAAAAATAATGGAGAAACAGTTCAGAAAGGCAATTCTGAGATGATGCTTTGGAAGATTGATGAGCTTATTTCGTATGTTTCGCAGTTTTTTACCTTAAAAATTGGTGATATAATTTTTACAGGAACTCCAGAAGGAGTGGCGGCCGTAAAACCAAATGATGTTTTGGAAGGCTTTTTAGAAGATAAAAAATTATTTAGAATACAAGTAAAATAATGGCTTTAAAATACAACCTTTCGAAAGTCTATGCGCTTTCAGATAATGATCCTGAGTTTGTAAACGAAATTCTTAAATTGTTTGTTACAGAGGTTCCTGAAGATTTAAAACAAATCAAAGAAGGGATTAAGAAAAAAGATCATAAATACGCCTATTCTTATGCTCATAAAATAAAACCGACATTAGATTTGATGGGTTTAAATGTGGCTTTTGAGGAAATTCTTCAGGTAGAGGCATGGACAAAAGCCGAAGGAAAGAAAAAAGATATAATAGAAACTTTTAAAAGTATTAAGATACAAGTTAAAGAAGCAATCAAAGAAATAAAAAAAGACTTTGATTTATAAATTACAGTCACAAACCCAATTTAAGAACTTTATGCTAAGTTGTAAATTGGGTTTGTTTTTTGTTTCTATCCTACGCTACATCTTACAAGTTTAAGATTTTTGAAGCTAATGTCGCAATGCTTCAAATGTAGAATCAGGCAAAACTTCTTTTTAGTAATAACTTGCCGAGTGGTAAGTAAAAAAAATCAACAATTATGAAAGCAGCAATCGTTACAATCGGAGACGAAATCCTGATTGGGCAAATCGTCGATACAAATTCGGCTTTTATGGCCAAAGCTCTTGACAGAATAGGGGTTGAGGTAACCGAAATGCTGTCAATCAGCGATGATAAAAAACATATTTTAGATACATTTGCACATTTTCAAAATAAAGTAGAGGTCGTAATTATCACAGGAGGTCTTGGTCCGACCAAAGATGATGTTACTAAAAAAACATTCTGCGAATATTTTGATGATGAGTTGGTGGTGAATCAGGAAGTTCTGGCTCATGTAACAGAATTGATTGAAGGTTTTTACAAAAGACCCATTTCGCAGCTCAACAAAGACCAGGCTTTGGTTCCGTCAACCTGTACCGTTCTGCCAAACAAGGTTGGAACAGCTCCGGGCATGTGGATGAAAAAAGAAAATACGGTTTTTATCTCGCTTCCGGGAGTTCCGTATGAAATGAAATATCTTGTAGAAGAAGAAATCATTCCGAAAATTGTCCGCGAATACAAACGTCCATATATTATTCATAAAACCATTTTGACTTACGGTCAAGGCGAAAGTTTAGTTGCAGAACGTATTGAGTATTGGGAAAATAACCTTCCAGAATTTATAAAACTAGCTTATCTGCCAAATCCGGGGCGTGTGCGTTTGAGAATGACGGCGCGAGGTACAGATAGAGAACTTCTGGAGAAAGCAATTGAAGAAAATGTACAGTCGTTAGATGCTATAATTCACGATATTATTGTCGGATACGACGAAAACGAAACTTTAGAAACCGTAGTTGGAAAATTGCTTGCTAAAGAGAATGCGACAATTTCGACAGCAGAAAGTTTTACAGGCGGAAAAGTGGCGTCATTGCTGTCTGCCGTACCGGGTTCTTCGGCTTATTTTAAAGGAAGTGTTGTTTCGTATGCGACCGAAGCCAAGATAAATGTGCTCGGAGTTCCGGAAGATATAGTAAACAAATTTTCTGTAGTAAGTGCCGAAGTAGCAGAGTCTATGGCTTTGAATGTGAAAAACTTACTAAAAACAGACTACGCCATAGCAACCACGGGCAATGCAGGTCCTTCAAAAGGTGATTCTGATGCCGAAATAGGTACTGTTTTTATCGCTTTAGCAACACCAAACGGGGTGTTTGCAGAAGAATTTAACTTCGGACAACCGCGTGAGAAAGTGATAGATAGGGCAACAGTTAAGAGTTTGGAAATACTGCAGAAAGAAATTTTAAAAATTGTGCAATAATTTTTTGCTACAATGGTTTATTTTTCTTTTCTTTGCACCCTGATTTTGAATAACGATAAAAGATAAGTATAATGTCAAGAGTTTGTGACCTTACAGGTAAAAGAGCGATGGTAGGAAATAACGTTTCTCACGCTATGAACAAAACTAAGAGAAAGTTTTCTGTAAACTTAGTTAAAAAGCGTTTTTATCTTCCAGAAGAAGATAGATGGATTACTCTTAGAGTAGCAGCATCTACGATAAAAACAATTAATAAAAATGGAATCACTGCTGTTTTGAAAAAAGCGCAGTCAGAAGGATTTATCAAATAATCTTTTCCTAAATAAATATATAGCAAGATGGCAAAGAAAGGTAATAGAATCCAAGTAATTTTAGAATGTACTGAGCACAAAACTTCTGGTGTTCCAGGAACTTCTAGATATATTACAACTAAGAACAAAAAAAATACTCCAGACAGATTAGAGATTAAAAAATTTAATCCAATCTTAAAAAGAGTAACTGTTCACAAAGAAATTAAGTAATAATTAGAGATTTTGATAAAATCTCAAATGGTTTTTCATTTGAAGATTTATTGAATTTCAAAACATTTGAATCATGGCAAAGAAAACCGTAGCATCGTTACAAACATCTTCTAAGAGATTATCAAAAGCCATCAAAATGGTAAAATCTCCTAAAACTGGTGCATATACATTCGTAGAATCTATTATGGCTCCTGAAGAAGTTGATGAATTCTTGAAAAAGAAATAATTACAATCACAGTATATAGAAAAGCTACTTTCTTGCGGAAGTAGCTTTTTTATTACCTATATTTGTCTAAATTTTGAAAGAAGCACAACAAAAAAGCTTCTTTTGAACATTTTTTCCCGCTATCCGCTATATCTTTTCCTGCCTAAAGGAGGCAGAAAAAGGATATCGCTCCTATCGGGGCTAAAAACAAACAATGCGCTTTTTTTAAGCATTCGGATTATCAAGAGAAAAAAATATCTTGGAGTTCAAAGAAAAAACTAACAATCTATATAAAATGAGTTTTTTTAAAAAATTATTCTCTACTGATAAAAAAGAGACATTAGACAAAGGTCTTGAAAAAACGAAAACTACTTTTTTCTCTAAGCTGAGCAAAGCTGTTGCAGGAAAATCTAAAGTCGATGACGATGTTTTGGATGATCTTGAAGAAGTTTTGGTAGCTTCTGATGTTGGTGTAAATACAACATTAAAAATCATTCAGCGAATTGAGAAAAGAGTTGCCGAAGACAAATATTTAGGAACCGATGAGCTAAATCAGATTCTTCGTGATGAAATTGGTGCTTTATTGTCTGAAACTAATACAGGTGAAGCAACAGAATTTGAAATTCCAAAAGACAAAAAACCTTATGTTTTAATGGTTGTGGGAGTAAATGGAGTAGGAAAGACAACTACTATCGGAAAACTCGCTTATCAGTTTAAAAAAGCAGGACATAAAGTGGTTTTAGGAGCCGCAGATACTTTCCGTGCTGCTGCAATTGATCAATTGCAAGTTTGGGCAGACCGCGTAAATGTGCCAATCGTAAGGCAACAAATGGGAAGCGACCCTGCTTCTGTAGCTTTTGATACATTGCAATCAGCTGTTGCTCAGGATGCGGATGTTGTAATTATAGATACTGCTGGGCGTCTTCATAACAAAATCAACTTGATGAATGAGCTAACCAAAGTAAAACGTGTAATGCAGAAAGTTGTTGCTGATGCTCCTCATGACGTGCTTTTGGTTTTAGATGGTTCTACAGGTCAGAATGCTTTTGAACAAGCAAAACAGTTTACAGCAGCGACAGAAGTGACTTCGCTTGCGGTAACTAAATTGGACGGAACTGCAAAAGGCGGTGTAGTAATTGGTATTTCAGACCAGTTTCAAATTCCAGTTAAATATATTGGTGTTGGCGAAGGAATCGAAGATTTGCAAGTCTTTAATAAATATGAATTCGTTGACAGTTTCTTTAAATAAATTATAATGAGTCTTGAATCTTTGAAAAATATATCTGCCGTGGCTTTTTATTTTGCCAGTGTGATATGTTTTGTTTTGGCAAATGTGTTGAAAGATAGTAATCTTTCAGTTTACTATATTTTGATGGTTGCCGGAATTATTTTGTTCTTTTTAGGAGTTCTTAAAAGAGCAAATGCGAATAAAAAATAATTGATTTAGTTCGTTTTTAGCAAATATGAAATACGGTATTTTCATTCTGTTGTTTAGTTTGTGCAGTTGCATAAATAAGCGAGATAATGAAAATACTGTAAAAAGTCAAAAGGTTGTGGTGATACAGCCTTTAGGTGATTTTGAACTTAAACAATCTCAAAAAGTCCTTACCGAAATAAAAACAATTAACCCTAATGTTGTTTTAAGGCAAAACATAGATTTTCCTGAAAATTCATTTTACAAACCGCGTAATAGGTATCGAGCTGATAGTATTATTAAAAATCTTAAAAATAATATCGGTAGTGATTCTGTTATTGTGGGTTTGTCGCATTTTGATATAAGTACAACAAAAAACAATATCAAAGACTGGGGTGTTATGGGTTTAGGTTATATGCCTGGAAAAGCCTGCGTTGTTTCCGATTTTAGATTGTCTAAAAAATACAGAAATAGCCAGTTTTATAAATTGGTTTTACATGAACTAGGTCATACAGCAGGTTTGCCACATTGCAAAATAAAAACGTGTTTAATGCGTGATGCGGAAGGCGGAAACCCGCTGAATGAAGAGAAAGACTTCTGCAAAAACTGCAAAATCTTTTTAAAAGCTAAAGGATGGCAGTTGATTTAAACTGCGTTCCTGTTTATTGATATAAAGCATTGATCTTTTCCCATAAAACTTTATCAAAATCAGAAAGTGCCAAGTTAGCATTGTCAGCGGCATCTCCCATTCTGATGATAACCATTTTTTTGCTTGGAATAACATATATTTTCTGATCGTTTTTTCCTAATGCCATAAACATATCGCTAGGTCCGGTTGGAATCACGCTTCCTTGAAATGTTAACTGAGATTGCGGTAAATGATAACTCCCTTTTCCGTTTAGCCACCATAAGTAACCGTATCCTAAATTGATGTTTTGAGAAGTTGTGGTTGCTTCGTTAAAAAAGGCTTCATTTAGGATTGTATTGTTTTCCCATTTTCCTTTGTTCAGCATTAATAAACCAAAACGTGCCATGCTTCTAGTATTGCTTGCATAGACGCTGTTTACGCCAAGCTGTATCCAAGCACCGTTCATGCCTATTTTATCTCTTAATTTGGCATTAAAATACGTTTCCCAGGATTGTCCGCTTGCTTTTTCCACAACATCCTGAAGTTTTACATAGACATTATGATAGGCCCATCGACTTCCTGCATCGGCTTTGTAGATTAAATCTTCTGGGTCAACATCATCTGTGCTGTCATCAAGTCCAGAAGTCATGGTCAAGAGGTGCTTGCAGGTAATCAGGTTTTCTTTGGCGAGTGTTTCGCTTGTCCATCCAGTTCCCAAATATTGTGAAACTTTGTTATTTATATTCAGTAAATTTTCTTGTTGTGCAATTCCGGTAACAGTAGAAGTCAATGTTTTGCCAGCGCTTGCCCAATACCAGTTTGTAGTCGCGGTGTGATTGTTAAAGTAGTTCTCTAGAACGATTCTTCCGTTTATAAGAATTATGAAAGATTTGGAGTTTTTGAGTTCCAGGTAGTCTAAAAGTGGCTGTACTGCAGATTGTTTCCAACCTAAATCGGTTACTGTTTTGGTTTCCCATGTTGTGCCTGTTATGGGCGGAAAATACATGCTTTCTTCTGTTGTTGGGCTTTCTTCTTTTGAATCGTTGCTGCAGCTGATAAAACTTAAGATTAGCAATGCTTTGAAAATAGTTTTGGTCATGTTTTGTTTTTTGGTTTTGGGGTTTGACCAAAAATATAGAAAATAGTTTAATGTGTT
Source organism: Flavobacterium procerum (assembly GCF_042431625.1). Taxonomy (NCBI): domain Bacteria; kingdom Pseudomonadati; phylum Bacteroidota; class Flavobacteriia; order Flavobacteriales; family Flavobacteriaceae; genus Flavobacterium; species Flavobacterium procerum. The sequence continues at coordinate 114,581 of NZ_JBHLYW010000029.1, forward strand.
TCTTTATTTTTATTTCTTTTGATGATTATAAGACTATCTTTGTAGTTCGAGAAAAATCTTTTGAAAACTGGAACCCTAGCCCTGATGGAAGCGGTATCCTTTTGTGGCGGGGTTCGGCACAAAAGATATAGCGTACAGCAGGTATCAGCTCCTTAATGTTATTATTTTTTTATGAAAAACGCTTTTGTGATTTTGGTTTTGTCGCTCTTGTTTTTGAGTTGCAAACAGGAAATTAAGCCGGCAGATATTGCCAAATTAAACGGTTACTGGGAAATTGAAAAAGTTGTAATGGAGAAGGGCGAGAAGAAGGATTATAAGATGAACGAAACTTTTGACTTTTTTGAGATTAAAAATAATAAAGGAATTCGAACGAAAGTTGCGCCACAATTCGACGGTACGTTTTTGACAACGGATACTTTTGAAAATGTTTCGGTTCGTTTTGCAGGAGAACAGGTTTTCTTAGACTATAAAACAGATTATGCAAAGTGGAGTGAAGAAATTATTTCGCTTTCGGATGATAAAATGGTCGTTAAGAATCCGCAAAAAATAGAATATCATTATAAGAAAGCAGGACCAATAAATCTTCTAAAAGATGGCAAAGAGACTAAATAACGAATCGACGATAAGTGCTGTGTTGCAACAGATTATTCAGGTAAATAAATTGCAACCCGGAATGGATCAGATTGATGTACGTGATGCATGGAAAAATCTTATGGGAAGTGGCGTGAACACTTATACCCGTAATGTTGTCTTAAAAGGAAGCACGCTTTATGTTGAACTGGGTTCTTCTGTTCTTCGTGAGGAATTAAGCCACGGAAAATATAAAATTGTAAAAATGATTAATGAAGAGCTGGGGCGCGAGGTTGTAAAGGATGTTGTGCTTCGCTAATTTTAGATTTTAGATTTTAGATTTTAGATTTTAGATTTTAGATTTTTCTATATAAAAAAACCATTCGTTATGCGAATGGTTTTTTATTTATCATCTTTAAGTTCAGTAATCTGAAATCTAAAATCTACAATCTAAAATGTTAGAATTGCTCTCTTCCTGCGAAGTGGAATGCACCTTCGATAGCTGCATTTTCGTCACTATCAGATCCGTGTACTGCATTTTCTCCGATAGAAGTAGCATATGCTTTACGAATAGTTCCTTCAGCAGCTTCAGCTGGATTTGTAGCTCCAATCAAAGTTCTGAAATCTTCTACCGCGTTTTCTTTTTCTAAAATTGCGGCAACAATTGGTCCGCGAGACATGAATTCTACTAATTCTCCGTAGAAAGGTCTTTCTGCGTGAACTGCGTAAAATGCTTTTGCATCTGCTACAGTTAATTGAGTTAATTTTAATGAAACGATTTTGAAACCTCCATTAGTAATCATTGCTAAGATATTCCCGATGTGTCCGTTTGCAACAGCATCTGGTTTAATCATTGTAAAAGTTCTATTTGTTGCCATTTTTTATTTATTAAATTTTGTGCAAAAGTAGACTTTTTTTGTGAATTGATTTTAATAAATTCATAATTAAAACACTGTAGAATGATGTTTTTGTACAATAAAAGCTTTTTTAAATCATAATATATAGAGAATGCATTGCTATGTGTCTAACACAATGTGGATAAAATAATAAAGATGCAGTGCGGTGCGTCTCTACATAAAGAATGAAATCTTAAACTTTGAATATTAATTTGTTTCTGTAGAAAACCCATAAAATAAAGGTCCATATGGCTACGTAAACCAATGCTCCGGCCAGCGATGCAGTCATCGGATTGCTGAAAAATGGCGCAATCCAGAAGCTGTACAAATAACTTAGTAAGTTGATTTTTTCTGAAGAATTATGCGGATTTTGAAATTCAATCATCACCAGAGCCTGCGGAATAATCTGTGAAGCAAAGAATACAATCATTGGGTTTACGCCCCAAATAACAAATAACTTGAAAGCTTTTTTGTACTCGGCAATGTCAATTAAATAATATAGGATTGTGAAAAATACAGTAGCCAATCCTGTCGTGTACAAAACATAACTGCTAGTCCAAAGTGATTTATTAATTGGGAAAACCAAGTCCCACATTAATCCAAAAAAAATAAGCAAAGTTCCGGCTATACCCATTTTCTGTGCTTTTAGAATTTTTGAGCTATCGCGTTGTAAAATCTGCCCGATTAAAAGACCAATGATTCCGTTAACAATAGAAGGGATGGTGCTTAAAATTCCTTCAGGATCCCAAGTTACAGTTCCTTGATACATATGTCCTTTTAGTAAAACGCTGTCAATCCAAGCTGATAGATTGGTTCCTTTTTCGAGATTCGCTTCTCCGATGCCAGGAACTGGAATTAAGGTCATGATTGCCCAGTAGCCCAACAATAAAACAACTCCAGTTATGATTTGCGTTTTTTGTGAAGTTTTTAAATAAAGTAGCGAAACCACAAAATATACAATCGCAATTCTTTGTAAGACTCCAGGAAGACGCACATCTTGATAGGCTTCAATACCGCTGTAAGCCAAAAAGAGATAGATTAGCAGTATGGACCAGGCAAGGATATTTTTTAGCTTTAAATTAAAATCGCCCATTAAGGCATAACCTACGGCAAAAGTTAGGATTAATCTTCCGGTCAACAACGGAATTCCGTCTAATCCAAATAATTGAGTTTTTTCGAAAAAGTTGAAGAAAATCCCAAGACAAAGCATTCGAAGGGAACGAACCAGAATCTTATTGAAGGTGCTGTTGTCATAATGTTTTTCGGGCATGGCGAGCGGAATAGCAACTCCCATTATAAAAACAAAAAAAGGAAAAACCAAGTCTGTTGGAGTGCAACCGTTCCAATCGGCGTGAAGTAAAGGCGGGTAGACATTGCCCCAGTCTCCGGGATTGTTGACGATCGTCATTAATAAAATAGTGAGTCCACGAAAGACATCTAGCGAAATTAAGCGTTCTTTTACCATTGGTTTTGGTTAAAAAGGTTAGTTAATAATTTTAAAAATCGCTATTTGGTTTATGTAACAATAATTTAGAGAAGAGGCGGTTATTTGGTTCTCGTCAATTATGTTTTGTTTTTTTTGCCACGAATTGCACGAATTTTTAATTGCAAGGTGCCAAATGTAATTCGTGAAAATTTTGCAATTCGTGGCAAATTATTTAAATTGTTATAATGTTAAAATTCATTTCTAAAGGTTTTAGTTTTTGTAGTAAAAGCGGTACCAGCTGTTCGCCTTTTTCTAAATAAAATTCGGAAAAATTGGCCTGACGTTCCTGTAAACTTTGGTTCGGAAAAAGTTCACATTGAAGGTCTGTGATGCGTTGCAATTGGTCTTGTAACTTTCTTTTTTGTGCTTTTAATAAACGTTTTTCAAGATTTTCTAATCCCTTTTTTTGTTTTACTTCCTGAGCTTTTACAGCTCCAGAAAATGATTTGTCGGTTTGTTCTGCCAATTCAAAAAGATATTTGAACTGATTTTCAAGGGCTTCTTTTTGTGTTGTTAAATCAATCGGAAATGGTGAAAGTTTATGTGTCACAGAATTGACTAAATTTTCGGGTTTCGAAAATAAATCTTTCCAGCTTAAATCTAAATTATCTGCTTTTTTTGTTTGTTTTTCGGTTGCTAAAAGAACAGAATTGCGAACTAAAAGCATTGGAAAAGTGATGTTTACAGCGTCAAAAAACGCTTTCAATTCTAACCAATAAGCAATTTCGCCACCTCCTCCGATATAACATAGATTCGGTAAAATGATTTCCTGATATAGCGGTCGCATGATTACATTCGGGCTGAATTTCTCAGGATGATTTTCTAGTTCATTAAAAATCTGTTCTTTAGAAAATGAGATTTTCGTATGATTTACATAGTATTTGTCATTTTCAAAGATGATTCTTTCGCGTAATTTATCTTCAATATAAAATAAATTAATCTCACGCGGATTTACCTGTACGCTATATTCGTCTAATTTTTTAATTGTTTCCTGAACTGCTTTATAAGAAGTTTGGTTTTCTAATTCTTCTTTTGCAAACGGAACAAATGCACGTTTTAAATCGGCATCATCGGCATCAATAATGACTAATCCATAAGAAGCAAATAAGCTGTTGGCTAAAAAACGTGTGGCATCTGCAAGATTATCATGTTTTAAATAAGAGTCTTCAAAAAGCTTTTTTAACGTATTGGCATTGGTGCTTGACCCCAGTTCTTTTGAATAAATTTCGAAAAATTCTTCAAGTCCTTTAGTAGAAAGCCTTCCTACGGGACCTGTACTTTCTGTATTCCAACGGAATTTTTTCCCTCTAAAATTAAAGTAATTTATTTCTTCAAAATCATGATCCTCTGTAGCCATCCAATAAATTGGAACGAAATTATAAGAAGGATATTTAGACTTTAATTCTTTGGTTAAATTAATCGTCGAAATGATTTTATATAAGAAATACAACGGTCCGCTGAATAAATTCAACTGATGTCCGGTTGTGATCGTAAAGGTGTTTTCGAGTGCTAAGAGCTCAATATGCTGTTTTGTTGAATCTGAAATTTCAATATTTGCATATTGTTTTTTTAAGGTATCAACCAAAGTAATCCGATTGGCTGAATCAAAATTGGATTGTTTTTCTGCAATTTGTTTTTCAAAGTTTTCCAGAGTTGGAAAATGATTGTACAGCGGTTTTAATTCTGATTTCTGATCTAAATAATCTTGCATTAATTTAGAGAAATATCCTGAAGTTTGATAGCTGATACAGTCGGTAGGCATAATTTTAGGTTTATTTTTGACAGCTGTAAATTTAATGAAAATATACTCTTAAAAACGGTTTTAACGAATGCTTAAGATTTGTTTTTTGTTGAGTGATTAAAGGCTTAAATATCAGTAATTTGATTTTTGATGTTTGGAGCTGAAATTGATTGTCTAAAATTATGTTTTTTAAATAACTGATTTGTGTTTTTTGTTAAAATTTTGAGAGTATGTCAAAACTCTTATTTGTAAATGTGTGTTTTTAATAATGAAACTCTATTTTTGCAACGAAATGTTTTTTATGAGAAATGACTTCGCTCATTTTTTGCAAGACATTAAAGAAAAAATATCAGAAATAAATGAAAACAACTTCTAATCAAAAGAACTCACTAAAGCATGTTCTTTTTGGCAGCTTAATTGGAACCACAATTGAATTTTTTGACTTTTATATTTATGCCAATGCAGCGGTGTTAGTTTTTCCGCAGTTGTTTTTTCCGAGTTCTAATCCGACAATGGCAACTTTAGAATCTTTGGCAACTTTCTCAATAGCATTTTTATCACGTCCGTTAGGCTCTGCTTTTTTTGGACATTATGGAGATAAAATTGGTCGAAAATTTACTTTAGTTGCGGCTTTATTGACCATGGGAATTTCGACAGTAACAATCGGATTTTTGCCGAGTTATGAAAGCATTGGTTTCGCGGCTCCTTTACTTTTGATGCTTTGCAGATTTGGACAAGGTGTAGGCTTAGGAGGCGAATGGGGCGGAGCAGTATTGCTGGCAATAGAAAATGCACCACCAAATAAACGTGCTTGGTACGGAATGTTTCCGCAATTAGGCGCTCCAATCGGATTACTACTTTCGGGAGGAACTTTTCTTTTATTGACAGATTCGATGTCAAATCAAGATTTTATGGATTACGGCTGGAGAATTCCGTTTATTGCCAGTTCGTTATTGGTTGTAGTTGGTTTTTATATCAGAACTAAAATTACGGAAACGCCTTCATTCGAAAATTCTAAAAAAGAAAAAGAAGAAGTAGAAGTTCCGTTTTTAACCATAGTAAAATCATATAAAAACCAGTTGATTTTTGGAACACTAGCGGCAATTACAACATTTTTGGTTTTTTATCTAATGACGGTATTTACCTTAAGCTGGGCAACATCAGATTTAGGAATCGTAAAAAGAGACGGATTGTTGATACAATTATTTTCGGTATTGTTTTTTGCCCTTTTTATTCCAGTTTCAGCTGTCGTAGCAGATAAAATAGGTCGCCGTAAAATGCTCATTGCAGCAACAGCAACCATTGGTATTTTTGGATTTTTCTTTTCTTATTTTTTAACTGAAGGAAATATTACTTTGGTTACCATTTTTGCCTGTATCGGAATGAGCTTAATGGGATTCACTTACGGGCCATTAGGAACTTTTTTGTCTGAATTGTTTCCTACGAATGTTCGTTATTCTGGAGCTTCGTTAACTTTTAATTTGGCAGGAATTCTAGGAGCGGCTTTTGCGCCCTTAATTGCGATTTGGTTAGCTTCAACATATAGTGTTAGCTATGTAGGTCTGTATTTAGTTACAGCCGCATTGATATCCTTAATTTCATTTTTGGTTATTAGCAAAGACGAACATAAGTTTTAAATATTTTATTTTGAAAATTTTATTTTGAAAATTTTAAAAGCAGTAATGTAAAAAATTACTGCTTTTTTTTTGTTTCCTAAATAAGTATTTAGATATTTGTCTAAATATTTAAATATTATGAATGAAATTTTTAAGGCTTTGAATGATGCCACAAGAAGAGAAATTCTGGACCTTTTGAAGGAAAAAGATAGATCAGCAGGCGAAATTGCTGATGCTTTTTCTATTTCAAAGCCTAGTATTTCGCATCATTTGGATATTCTTAAAAGAGCCGATTTAATTACGTCTGAAAAAAACGGACAATTCATCATATATTCCATCAATACCACTATAATGGAAGATGTTTTGCAATGGATACTAACCTTTAAACAATAATATTATGAATGTAGAATTAAAAAAAGAACTTCCTATTATTGGAATTGTTTTGATTCCTTTTGTTTACCTGGCTCTTATTTGGAATAGCCTGCCAGAAAGAGTTCCTATTCACTGGAATTCAGATGGAGAAATAGACAATTGGGGAAGTAAATTTACTTTAATCGCTATGTTGTTTATGCTTCCCGTTTTAACATATGTGATTATGTCTGTTGTTTCAAAAATTGATCCAAAAAAGAAAATGCCATTAATGGGAGGAAAATTATTTCAGCTTAAATTTTTCTTAGTTCTTTTTATGTCACTTCTCGCTTTAGTGATAGTCTACATGACTAAAACCCAATCTTCCAGTCCAAGTTTTGTTTTTGTGTTGATAGGTTTTTTGTTTACGTTTTTTGGTAATTATTTTAAAGTAATTCAGCCTAATTACTTCATAGGAATCAGGACACCTTGGACTTTAGAAAATCAAGAAGTTTGGAAATTAACCCATGTTTTTGCTGGTAAGCTTTGGTTTATTGCCGGGTTTTTAATCATTGCAGGAAGCTTTATTATTGATAGTTCTATTTTTATTGTGGTATTTCTAGGGATTGTTTTTACGATTTCAATCGTTCCGGTAATTTATTCGTATTTGAAATATAAAAGATTAAAAAACGAAAATATATAAAACCGATGATAAAAGTGATTCTTGTTCTAATGCTATTATTAAAACAGCATTTTAGTTCACGCTAAAAATAATTGCTGTTAATTTTAAATAAAAAAGGTTCGTAAAATGATATTTACGAACCTTTTCTGTTAATGCTAATTGTTTGGTTTTATTATCGTTTCAGACTAAAATGAGCTCTAAATTCAGCTCCGTTTAATCGGGTGACCACAAACCAATAATCTGATGAAGGCGCGAGGTGGCTGAGATAAGTTCCGTCCCAAGAGGTATTAGGGACTAGTTCTTTTATTAGTTTTCCGTATCGGTCATATATTCTGATTGGTGTATTTGGTGCTAAATAAGCAAAATCAATAGTCCAGTAATCATTATAGCTGTCACCATTTGGCGTAAAGAATTTTGGATAGGGAAGTTCTTCTACAAAGTTGATGCATTCTACAGTTGTAGCTTCAAATATCTGAATGTCTACAGGAAATCTTAAACTTTCGCAACCATTAATGGTTTGAGAAGCATAATAAATCATTCCATTTTCTAATAGAGTCGAAGCGGCTAGGTTAATTCCTCCAGAAGGTTCAGTATACCACTTGATATCTTGACCATTAATTTTAATTTTTGCTATAGTTGCATTTTGCTGAATACAAAATTTTTGAGGAGATTCAGCAATTGGAAATGGTGTGTCTTGAATCTTTACAGTTATCGCAAATCTTTTACTTTCACATCCGTTTATGGTTTGAGTTCCGTAATAAATTCCATCTTCTAATAAAGTTGTATCAGTTAGAAGATTTCCATTTACTGCAGCGTCGTACCATTTTAGACTGGCCCCTGAAACAGCAAGATTTTTAATAAGGGCATTGTCATCAATACAAAAAGTCTGAACTGTTGAACCTGTCGGCATTGCTGGAAAATTTGTAAACGGAATAATTACTGTTTTAGAAGCCTCAGAAATGCATCCGTCAGCATTTTTAACTTTTATGTAGTAATCTCCAGGATTTAAAAATTCCGAGACTTGTACAGTTTTCCATGTTACTCCATTATCAAAACTATAGGCTGAAGCTATACTCGTTATGTTAATTTTTCCTTGTGGATTCGAACAGTCAGGTTGGATAACAACCGTTGTTGGTGCATTAGGATAATCCGTCGGAGCTTCTATTTTTATTGTTACTGAAACTGATTCGCAGCCAGCGCTGTTTTTGGTTTTTATGAAATAGGTACCAGCTGCCAGTTTTTCAGATTTTGGGTTTGTGGTCCAAGTTTTTCCTGCATCAAAACTATAACCCGATTCTAAAGAAGTGATTTCGATTGTTCCAAAAGGATTCGAGCAAGTAGTTGGCTGTACCACAATAGTTTCTGGTGTTTTTGGAGCGCTTGGAGGAAGGTCTATAATAGCTTTTGCAGCTTCAGAAATACATTCGCTTCCAATTTCTTTTGTGCGAATATAATAGGTACCAGGAGTTAGTGCTGTCGAAGTCTGGTTTTTGACCCAGGTTAAACCATTATCAAAACTGTATGCAGCTTTTGAAGCATTTACAGATATTGAGCCACTTGATTCGCAACCTGAAGGCTGTTTAACAGTAATTTGAGGAGCTGGCGGAACTGGAATTTGTGAACTTGTTTTAATGCAAAGTGGCTCAGAAATACATCCTTCACTGTTTTTGATTCTAAGGCAGTATTCTGTATTTGCGTTTAAATTAGTAGCAACTGGGTTTGTAGACCATGTTACGCCATTGTCAAAGCTATAAGCTTCAGCAACAGTTTCAATTTTAAGTACAATACCTGTTGCAGATCCGCTTGCACATAAAGGTTCGCTTACAGCATAATTCGTAATTTTATAAGTTGTAAACGGAATAATTTTTACCAATGCACTTTCCGAAATACAGCCTTTGTCATTTTTGATTTTAACCAAATAATCTCCAGGCTGTAAATTGTTTTTAGACTTTTCAGACTGCCAGGTCAAACCGTTATCAAAACTATAAGCCGAAGCGAGCGTAGTAACAGTAATGCTTCCAGTTGGAGTAATGCAGGTAGGCTGAATAGTCCCAAAGGTTGGAGCTTCCGTAATATTCTTTGAATTTAGCACTACAATGTTTGCTTCGGAAGGACAGCTTGAAGAGTATTCTTTAACTTTTACGGCATATGTTCCAGCTTCTAGAGGCCCTGAATTTGGATTTGTTTTCCATGTAAGTCCATTATCAAAACTATAAGAAGCTGCGCTGGTAGTAACAGTGATACTTCCGTCTTTGACACCACAATTGCTAGGCATTACTGTAGTAACATTTGGTTTTGGCGAAATGTAAAACGGACTGCTGACATAAACGTACTGGCTGTTTGATTCGCAACCTTTATTGTTCTTAATTTTGATATAAGTATAATTAGAACTCGGATTTAAAAGTACAGGATTTGTGGTCCAGGTATTTCCGTTATCAAAACTGTAAAAATCTGCAGTTGTTGTTATGGTTATTTTTCCTTTGCTCTCGCAAGTTGGCTGTACAACATCATAATTAGGATAATCAAGATAGAAAGCCTGCATGTAAGCGTACTGATTATTTGAAACGCATCCTAATTTATTTTTAATCATTATGTAATAATAACCAGCCTTTAAGTTGGATGCCACCGAATTTGTCGTCCAAGTATTTCCACCATCAAAACTATACTGATCTGCAGGTGTGGTTATAGCAATAACACCGCCTTTGCCACATGAAGGCTGTTCTACTGTAAATTCAGGATTGTCTATATAGAAAGGTGGGACGTAAATATACAAAGGACTTGAAGTACAGCCTAAATTATTTTTTATTAAAATATAATAATAGCTTCCTGGTTTTGGACTAGAAAGAATAGGATTGGTTGTCCATGTACTTCCATTATCAAAGCTATAATAATCTGAGGGAGTTGTAATGGTTATGTTTCCTGCAACGCCACAAGATGGTTGTAAGAAGGTGTAGCTTGGATTGTCTAGGAAAAAAGGTTTTATAAAAATGTATTGGTACTCAGAAGTACATCCTAGTTTATTTTTAATTTTGATGTAGTAATAAGAATTCGGAGTTAGATTAGAAAATACAGGATTTGTTGTCCACGTACTTCCGTTATCAATACTGTAAAAATCTGCTACAGTTTCTATAGTTATACTTCCCTTAATACCGCAAGATGGCTGGACTACAGTAAACGCCGGATTATCCAAATAAAATGGTCTTATGGAAACGGGCATATAGTTAGAAATACAGCCAGCACTGTTTTTTATTCTGATATTGTAATAACTGTTTGGAGGCAAATCGGAAATAGTTGGATTCGTGGTCCAAGTATTTCCGCTATCAAAACTGTAAAAATCTGATTTGGTTGTAATCGTTATACTGGCATTTTTTTCGCAGGTTGCCAGTGTTAATTCATAATTAGGATTGGCTAGATAGTTAGAATCCAAATAAATATCTGCTATATTAGATTCACAGCCTAAATTGTTTTTGATTTTAATATAATAATAACCGCTTTTCAAGTTTGTTTTTATCGGATTTGTCGTCCAAGTATAACCACCGTCAAAACTATAAAGGTCTGATTTAGTTGTTATTTCGATGCTTCCGATATTACCGCAATACGGATTTACCGCTACATAGGAAGGTTTCGGCAGATAAAAATGATCTAGATTTACATAATGATAAGTAGAAGAAGTACAACCAATTTCATTTTTAATCATTATGTAATAAGTTCCGGCTTTTAAATTTGTTGCTGTCGGATTTGTTGTCCAATTATTTCCATTATCGAAACTATAAGCAGTTGCAGGTGTTGTGATGGTGATGCTGCCTCCAATTTCGCAGGTTGGTTTTGTAAATGTAAAAGCTGGATTGGGAAGATAGAAATAATCAAGATATACATATTGGGGATAGGATATACAGCCCAATTCGTTTCTGCATACAATTTGATAATTTCCTGGAAGAAGATCTGAAGCAACTGGGTCGGTTGACCATGTTTTACCTCCATCAAAACTATATTCATAGGCTTCTGAAGTGATTGTAATAGTTCCTCCAGTTCCACAGATTGGCTGTACTTTGGTATATGCTGGATAAAATTTTAGATAGTACTGCTCAAGATTTGCATATGCAGCATTCGATTGGCAACCATTATTATTTTTAATTTTGATTAAATAAGAACCCGCTTTTAAATCTGTTGCAACAGGATCAGTTGTCCAAGTTGTTCCATTGTCAAAACTGTATTGATCGGCAGTTGTGGTTACGGTTATCTGGCCTCCTTTTCCGCAACTTGGCTGTACAATTTTAAACACAGGATTATTTAAGTATACTCTGTTTATAACTGCATACTGAGCGCTAGACTGACAGCTTACCGCATCTTTAATTTTTACTTGATAGTTTCCAGGCTCTAAATCACTTGCAGTTGCATTTGTGGTCCATGTCACTCCATTATCAAAACTGTAAGATACTGCATTTGGAGCATTTACTGTTATAGAGCCTTTTCCGTCGCAAGTTGTAGGCTGTACTATGGTTAGGTTTGAATTGGCTAATAATTGGGGAGCAACAATGTTAACTCCAGTGGCAGATGAAATGCAACCGCTTAAAGTTTTTATTTTAACATAATAACTTCCTACAGCTAACAATTCTTTATTAGGACTCGACTGCCAAGTTTTCCCATTATCAAAACTATATTCTGCAGCCGGAGTTGTAATTTTTATAGAACCCGTTGTAACAACACAATTTGGCTGAACACTTGTTACAGCAGGACCTGGAATCGTATTGTTTATCGTAACTTTTGTGCTTACAAAACAACTGCCTTTATCTGTTACTTTTACAGAATACTGACCCAAACTGGTTACGAAAGAAGGGACTTTATACGTTTCATCTGTGGCTCCAACAATTGCAATTCCGTTTTGGTACCATTGAAAAGTTTTTTCGCTGCTTAAAGGTTTGGTAATTTCTGCTTTTAGAACTAAATTTTCTTCGCAAAAGAAACCTTGCTGGCTAATATTTACACCGAAGGCGGCAGATGTGTTAAGCAGCAAGTTATCAAACAAAAAATAAGGATTTCCGTTTGTTCTTACGAGGTAAGATGCCGGCAGGACTTTGGGAGCGCCCAGCATAATTGCATTTACGTCAAAATTAGTTTTAAATGTAATGGTCAATTCTCCCCATTTTGACAGTGGTGTATAAGTTGCTTTGCCAATTTCGACCCATGTTGGATCAGCGGTATCAGGGCTGTTGTAAGTGTTTAGAGGAAGGTTTTGACCATTTGCGCATCCGTATATAGTGATGTCAACTGGCTCTAAAAGAGAAATATCTTTTCCTGTAAATTCACCACTTCCGTTTTCAAAATAAGCGGCGACATTAAAAGTTAGCTGATAACTGGTTTCGGCTTTCAAAGGAGACAATAAAGTAGCTCCTAAATACTCTTTCCAGTCTTGTATAAATAATGCAGATGCAATTCCGTCTCCATCAGGAAATGTGTCTAAACCTAATTCTGTAATTCCTTTTGCAACAAATCCGCACTTATTATGATAATCGGTTGTAGCAGAGGTTGCTTGAATCCATGGAGTTGCATGATACAGCTCAGAAAAAGATTTCGGACATCCTGTTTTTGTCTCAAAAGAGGGATTCGGAATAATAGAATTTATAGCAGACTGATTACAGGCACAATCGCTATCATTTAAATCGATTAGTCCGTCACCATCATCATCTATACCATTGTTACAGTTTTCCTGCGAATAACAAATAACGGAAAATAATAAAAATAAAAAGAGTAATTTTTGTTTCATAAGGGTTTGGTCGGTTATAACAAATGTAATTAAATAATTACTAAAAAATAGTAAAACATACAAAACGATGTAGAGCCCAATCTTTTACTTAAAAGTCTGCAAATAACCCGTACTTTTGCAAAAAAATAATTCCCTTTGAAAACGAAACTTTTTGTAATCACACCGCCATTTACCCAACTGAATACTCCGTATCCGGCAACGGCCTATATAAAAGGTTTTTTAAACACTAAGAATGTCGAATCGGTTCAGGCTGATTTGGGTATTGATGTGATCTTAGAATTGTTTTCGAAGAAAGGATTGATTGATTTGTTTGAAGTTTCAAGTTTCAGGTTTCAAGATTCTGGTTCTGATGTTTCGGATAACTCAAAACGTATTTTTGCGTTACAGGAAGAGTACATCAAAACGATCAATCCTGTAATTCAGTTTTTGCAAGGAAAAAATCCAACGTTGGCTTTACAAATTTGTCAGGAAGATTTTCTGCCAGAAGCTTCACGTTTTGCACAATTAGAAGAACTCGATTGGGCTTTTGGAACAATGGGAACTCAGGACAAAGCCAAACATTTGGCAACGTTATATCTCGAAGATATTTCAGATTTTATTGTAGAATGTATCGATGAAAATTTTGGCTTCAGCCGATATGCCGAGCGCTTAGGAAGAAGTGCTAATTCTTTTGATGAATTATACGCAGAACTTCAAAAACAGCCAACGTATATTGATTCGATTTTGATTACGCTTTTAAAAGCAAAAATTGAAGCGGTAAAACCAACTTTATTTTTAATTTCGGTTCCGTTTCCAGGAAATTTGTACAGTGCTTTTCGTTCGGCGCAATGGGTAAAACAAAATCATCCCGAAATTAAAATTTCAATGGGGGGCGGTTTCCCAAATACCGAGTTGCGTTCGCTTTCGGATAAACGTGTTTTTGAATTTTTTGATTTTATTACTTTGGATGATGGCGAAGTTCCAATTGAAGAATTAATATCCAATTTAGAAAATCCAGAGTATAATTCATTCAAAAGAACTTTTCTTTTAGAAAACGGAGAAGTGATTTATAAAAATAATTCCCTGAAACACGATTACAAACAATCGCAGGTTGGAACTCCGGATTATTCCGATTTGCCTTTGGATAAATATATTTCGGTTATCGAAATCGTCAATCCGATGCATCGAATGTGGAGTGACGGACGTTGGAATAAACTCACAATGGCGCACGGCTGTTATTGGGGAAAATGTACTTTTTGTGATATTTCTCTTGATTATATAAAAGTTTACGAACCTGTTGCGGCAAGTCTTCTGTGCGATCGTATGGAAGAATTGATGGATCAGACCGGACAAAACGGATTCCATTTTGTTGATGAAGCTGCGCCTCCCGCTTTAATGCGCGCTTTGGCTCTTGAAATTTTAAAACGCAAATTGGCTGTAACCTGGTGGACAAACATTCGCTTTGAGAAAAGTTTTTCTAAAGATTTATGCCTGCTTTTAAAGGCTTCAGGATGTATTGCAGTTTCAGGCGGTTTAGAAGTGGCTTCAGATCGATTACTGAAATTAATTGATAAAGGGGTAACTGTAGAACAAGTTGCAAAAGTGACACGAAATTTTACCGAAGCCGGAATAATGGTTCATGCGTATTTGATGTACGGATATCCGACACAGACTATTCAGGAAACGGTAGATAGTTTAGAAATGGTTCGTCAGTTGTTTGAAGCTGGAGTTTTACAATCTGGATTCTGGCACCAGTTTGCTTTGACGGCTCATAGTCCGGTTGGATTGTATCCAGAACAATTTGGGGTAACCAAAAAAACAGAAAAAATCGGAACTTTTGCCAACAATGATATTGAATACAGCGATTCAACAGGAATTAATCATGACAAATTTAGTTTCGGATTGAAGAAATCACTTTTTAATTTTATGCACGGAATCTGTTTTGATTATGAATTACAGGATTGGTTCGACTTTAAAATTCCGAAAACCAAAATTCATCCGGATTTTATTTTTAATGCTCTTCAAGAACAAAATGATTTCAATACAAAGCCAAACGCAAAAGTAGTATGGCTTGGGGGAAAACCAGCGACAGAAATTTTCACTAAATCAAAAAAAGGAAGAAGCTGGGAAACAATGTCGCTTACTTTCCACGACAAAAAGGAACGTTTTGTTATTCAGACCAATAAAGAAGAAGGCCAATGGTTGCTTTCAATTTTATCAAAAATAACGGTTTCAAATAGCAAGAGCTTTACTTTTCAGGAAGTGAAAAATGATTTTGAAACTGAATTAGAAGATTTTGAATTATTCTGGTATTCAAAACCAATCAATACCTTGCGAGAATTTGGATTATTGGTTTTATAATTAATATTCAACACATTCGCCATCATTTGGAACAGCCGTTTTTCCTAAAAGACCATTATCTGACAATGCTGTTTTTAACTGTAATCTTGTAGTTGGGCAATGATTTAAGGCTTCTAAATGATTTGCAAAAACTTTTCCGGGAGCAAGTGCGGTAAATTTCAAAATTTCGTCCATTCGCATCAATAAAGGTTGTCCAAAATCTAATCGGGCGGTACCGCAGGCTACGATTGAAATATCAGGTTTAAATTCTGTTAGAACTTTCTCGACATGTTCTGTAAAAATAGTGTCAGAACTTACGTAAATCGATTTTTCGTCATCCAGTTCGATGTAAAATCCCATTACATTTCCCATTAGTTTGGCAATAAATCCATAACCGTGAACAGCTGGAATTCCAGTTATTTTTCCGTCTAAAAATTTTTGTGGTTCCCAATAATCCAAAGTCTGAACCACAGTAAGGCCTCTTTGAATCAACGCTTTTTCATCTTTCGAACTGCAAATTACAGAAACGTTGTTGCGTCTTAAAAAAACTTCGCCTGCTTTGTCGATATGATCAGGATGAAGATGCGTAATCAGACAGTGCGTGACTTTGCTTAAAATTTCCCTGCTGTTTTTTGGCAGTGCCACAAGCGGATTTCGTTTAGGTTTGTATCTGAAAATCGTAAAAGGCGGAATTGTTTTTCTTTTGCCTAACATTGGGTCAACTAAAATGATATGCTTTTCTGTTTCAATAACCAAAGTGGCATTTCGCAAGTGATGTAATTTCATATCGGGGAAAATTAGATATTAAAAATACAAAGTTTTTCAAAATTAATTTACAGATTTTTCTTTATTTTTAACATTGTTGTTATTATTTAAGGCTATGTATTTACAAGAAGGTTTTCATACCTATTTTATTTATATTTTGACAAATAAAGCGAAATCTGTTTTTTATGTTGGAGTTACTAATGATTTAAGGAAGAGATTAATGGAGCATAAAGACAATATTTTGCTAGAAAACAAGACTTTTGCTTCGAAATATAATGTAGAGTTTTTATTATACTATGAAAAATTTACTTGGATTCAGGAAGCAATTGCAAGAGAAAAAGAAATCAAAGGCTGGAGGAGAGAAAAGAAAATAGCACTTATAAAAACAATTAATCCCGATTTGGAATTTTTGGATTACTAATAGTAAGAACAAAGTATTTCAAGTTTATTTTGTCATTCCGACGAAGGAGGAATCTCCGTAAGAAGCTCGCCAAAGATTAGAATAACTTTGAGGAATATTGTCGTGGAGATTCCTCCTTCGTCGGAATGACAAACTGTCCGTTTATAGAACTCTTGAATATTTTACCCAACAGTAAACCTAAATCCAATTCCATGTAGGTTTTCTATAGAAATTTCTTTTTCATCGGCTAGGATTTTGCGAAGACGGGAAATAAAAACGTCTAGGCTTCTTCCCATAAAATAATCATCGGTTCCCCAAAGTGAGGTAAGAATTTCTTCGCGTTTTAGAACCGAATTTTTATGATCTAGAAATAATTTTAATAATTCAGCTTCGCGTTGTGTCAGTCCGATTTTTTCATTTCCATTAAAAAGAATAAAATTTTTGGTGTCAAACTGATATTTCCCCACTTCGTAAACCGCTTTTGACGTAATGGTGTTTTTATTGGAACGTTTTAGGAAAATTTCGATTTTAAGCAATAATTCTTCAATACTGAAAGGTTTTACAAGATAATCATCGGCTCCTAATCGAAGTCCTTTTATACGATCTTCTTTTAGTGTTTTGGCCGAAAGAAAAATAATTGGCACTTCTGCGTCTATTTTTCTAACAGCGGCAGCCAATTCAAATCCATCCATTTTTGGCATCATAATGTCAAAAATGCAGATATCAAAAATATCGCTCTGAAAAGTTTCTAAGCCCGATTTTCCATCAGTGCAGTGTACAACTTCGTAATTGTTTTGTTCCAGATTGTCTTTGGTCAAAAACGCTAAAGTTTCATCGTCTTCGGTATAAAGTATTTTGAAATTTCTCATTTTTTGTATGGAATTGACAAGGTTATCGTGATGCCTTTTTCTTGATTGTTTTCAGCTTTTATTTTCCAGTGTTGCAAGCTGCAGATTTCTTTTACGTAATACAAACCTAAGCCAAATCCGTTGACTTCATTGCTCTTCTCATTTTGTACACGATAAAATTTATCAAAGATAAAAGAAATGTTTTTTGATGCAATTCCGATACCATTGTCTGTGAATTCTATTTTTAGGATTGAATTTTCGTCTGTAATTTTTATCGTAATTTCAGGTTTTTCGCTGCAATATTTCACTGCATTGTCCAAAAGATTGTAAACTAGATTGCTGCAATGGAAAATATCCGTTTCTAATGAAAAATCAGTTAGTGACGTTTCAATTTTAATTTCGGCATCAGGGTATTTTAATTTAATGTTTTCAATAACTTCTTCAATCAGCAGAATAATATTGATTTTTTCTTTTTTCAATTCTAATGGAGCATGATCGGCTTTGGCAATACTCAGTATTTTTTCGATATGACCATTCAGTTTATTGCTTTGGTTGATAATGATATTCGCATAAGTATGCAGTTTTTTATCCTCCTTAATCGGATTTTGTTCTGCCAGATATTTTGATGCGATCAGAATTGAAGCCAGTGGAGTCTTAAACTCATGCGTCATATTGTTGATGAAATCGCGCTGCAATTCGGAATACTTTTTTTGCTGTAAAAGCTTAAATATCGAATAAACATAAATCAGTAAAATAAAAATTAAAGCTGTCGAAAGAATAAACCAGAATCGCATTGAAGTAAACAAATACGTAGTTTCATTTGGAAAACGGACCGCAAAATAGTAAACCAGATTTTTATGTTTTGGAAAATAAACGGTCTTTTTGCATTCTGCTTTTTTCTTCGAAAGCGAAATATAATCACCATAAATCATTTCGTCGCTCTGGCAGTTGTACATTGCGTATTCGAAATCAGTAGTGATGTTCATTTTTTTGAACTCTGCCTGAAGATAAAATTCTAAAATATCGGGTTCAAATTCGTTATCGACATTTACGATATAATAGTCATTAGATATTTTCTGTACCGGATTCTGAGCTGGAAGCTCGTGATTGGTTCCTTCATAAAGTTTTTTGGCAACCTCCAATAAGGCGATATGAGCTTTCTGGCTCAGCTTTTTCTGTTCAAGCGTAAAAGCTTCTTTAGTCCAGAGCAATTGAGCAACCAATATGCTGATAATGGCAATTAGTCCTAAAACTATGATGCTGTTGAGTTTGTTAATCTTCAAGGAAAAGGGTTTTGAAAGTGTAATATTAATCAATTTTATACTGAAAATAAGCGATTAACAAGTCGTTAACAAACATTTGAGAGTGGTTAACAGCAGTTTGATTTTTTCAGAATTACTTTTGAAATATAAAATTTGAACTTTAAACCATTTTAAATATACCATTATGAAAGTAATCAGAATTTCAATGTTAGCTTTGGCGTTAGGCCTTATGTCTTTTTCGGCAGTTGCGCCGGTAAAATCTTTGATTTCAAAAAATGAAATTAAAGAAACAACTGCTTCTGCAATTGTTTGGAAAGCAGAAACTGTAGATGTTGGAGAAATTCCGCAAGGAACTCCAAAAGCAATTATTTATGAGTTTAAAAATACTGGAAAAACGGCTGTCGTGATTACAAACGTTCAAGGATCTTGCGGATGTACTGCTACAGATTATACAAAAGAGCCTATTCTTCCTGGTAAATCAGCAAGGGTCATTGCAACGTACAATGCAGCAAACAAAGGTGCATTTACCAAAACAGTTACAGTGACAACAAGCGCTGAAACTGCACCAAAAATCCTTACTTTAAAAGGTACTGTTATCTAAAAATTTTTATTAGGTTAGTTATATGGCAAAGGCTTCAGACAAGAAATTGTTTGAAGCTTTTTTTATTAATTCGTTCTTATAAATAATGGTTAAGATTATTTTTGAAGATTTTGATTTAACAAAATATTTTTTACTTTTATCCAAAATTATGAGCTATGAAAATTTGGTATTCGCCTATTATTGCAGTGTTATTTTTAGTGCTTTTTTCTTGTAATTCAAAGGCCGATAAGAAAGACGAAAATTCGACAAAAACAGTTGAAGAAATTCCGGAACTTAAGTTAACAATGGACAGCACAAGAATTAATAAATTTTACGAAAATTATCCAAAACTCGCTAAATTTAAAGGCGATGTTTCTTCTTTATATCAAAAAAATAAATCGACCCAATTGTGGCAGGATAATAAAGGAATTGTCGAATTTGGTCATACTTTATTCAATCAATATAAAAATTTAGGTCAAGAAGGATTAAAAGCCAATTTTCCGTACAACGAACAATTACATTCTATTCTCGAAAATGCTTCAAAAAATAAGCTTTCAAAAGAAGATACTGATGTGATGATTTCAAATTTGTATTACTATTATGCGGAGAAAGTATATACAGGTTTTGACGAAAAAACAAGTATTTCTTTAGAATGGCTTTTACCGCGAAAAAAACTGAACTACCAAGTGCTTTCTGATTCTATCTTTAAAAAATCGACGATTCTAGATGATAAAAAGAGAAAGATGTTCAGTCAGTATTACAAATTGCGTGATGCACTTAAAGAATACAGACAAATTGAGAAAGACGGTGGTTGGAAAACTATTGAAATAGATGAAGATTTTAAAAGCATAAAAGTTGGAGATTCGTCAAGCGTTGTATCTCAAATTAAAGACAGGCTTTTTATAACCAAAGATTTAAAAGAAAATGATAAAAATGGTATTTGTGACACAACTTTGATTAAAGCAATCAAAAACTACGAAATACGTCACGGATACACTCCAAAAAACACTATTTTAAAAGAACATATCAACGATTTGAATATTCCTGTATCTGAAAGAATCAAAACCATAATCGCTAATATGGAGCGTTGTCGATGGATTGACCCTGAATTGGAAAAAGGGCAAAAATACATTGAAGTTAACATTCCAGAGTTTAAATTATATTTGATAGAAGACGGGAAAATTGCTTTCACATCAGCAGTTGTAGTTGGTAAAACGATGAATAAAACCGTTATTTTCAGCGGTATGATGAGCTATATTGTTTTTAGCCCGTATTGGAATGTTCCGCCGAGTATTATTAAAAGCGAGATTAAACCCGGAATGGCCAAAAATAAAAACTATTTGGCACAGAAAAATCTGGAGTGGAATAATGGTGCGGTGCGTCAGCTTCCGGGTAAAAATAATTCTTTAGGTTTAGTAAAGTTTTTGTTTCCGAATTCAAGCAATATTTATTTGCATGATACACCTTCAAAAAGTTTGTTCGAAAGAGAAAGCCGAGCGTTTAGCCATGGCTGCGTGCGTGTTGCAAAACCTCGTGAATTAGCAATTGAATTACTAAAACCAGATCCAGCATGGAATCCCGAAAGAATTGATAAAGCCATGCACGCCGGAAAAGAAAGCTGGTATACTTTGAAGAAAAAAGTGCCTGTTTACATTGGTTATTTTACCGCTTGGGTCGATCGAGAAGGAAATCTAAATTTCTATAAAGATATTTATGGAAGAGACGAAAGCCTTATCAAATTATTGACTGAGGAATAAAATTTTAGTTTGCCACAAATTTCACGAATTTTCACCAATTTAAATTTGTGAAATTTATGGCGAAAAAAGCCATAGATTATAGGGTTACAATGATTATAAAATCTGTGCCAATCTCTTTAATCTGTGGCTAAAGAATAAATTCGCGAAAATTGGTGCAATTCGTAGCAAAAAAAAATGAAGCCACAGATTGAAGGATTACAATAATTATAAAATCTGTGTTAATCCCTTTAATCTGTGGCAAAAAAAAATAAATTCACGAAAATTTGTGCAATTGCTTCGCCAGTTCGCTATCGCTCGAGTAGTGGCAGAAAAAAATTAAAGCCACAGATTGAAGGATTACAATGATTATAAAATCTGTGTTAATCCCTTT
Organism: Flavobacterium procerum; assembly: GCF_042431625.1. NCBI lineage: Bacteria > Pseudomonadati > Bacteroidota > Flavobacteriia > Flavobacteriales > Flavobacteriaceae > Flavobacterium > Flavobacterium procerum. The sequence continues at coordinate 135,985 of NZ_JBHLYW010000029.1, forward strand.
AATCTGTGGAAAAAAAATAAATTTGCGAAAATTTGTGCAATTGCTTCGCCAGTTCGCTATTGCTCGAGTAGTGGCAGAAAAAAATTAAAGCCACAGATTAAGGGATTACAATGATTATAAAAATCTGTGCACATCAGCTTAAATCTTTTTAAATCTGCGTGAAAGAAAAATTCGTGAATTCGCGTGGCAAAAAAAATTATTCCGATAAAACATCGACGCATTTATAAAAGCGTTTGGTGTAATGTTCTGTATCAAGCGCTGTTATGGTAACTTGTTGTGCTTTTCCTGATGAAGCATGAATAAATTTAGACTGCATTCCGTTGGCTTCACAGATAATGCCTACGTGACCTATAACACTTTTATCTTTATATCCGTAGAAAACCAAAATATCTCCAACTTTAAAATCTTCTGGTTTTAATGTTTTACCTATATTTTTATATCCGCTTGAACTTCGAGGTAATGTCTTTCCGAAATTGCTGAAAACATAACTCACAAATCCGGAGCAGTCAAAACCTTTTTGCGGATTGCTACTGGCATATGCATAACGAATCCCTAAATGTTTTTTTGCAAAAGCAATAATAGAATCGCGGTCAATTTGTGACTGGGTTGTTTTAATAATCACTTTTTGGTTTTCCTTTTTGGCGAAAGAAGAAAATAATATCAAGCATGCAAATAAAATATAGGTTATTGATTTCATTGTAATGGGTTTAAAAAAAATAAAAATAGCGTCTTGCTTTCGATTATCAAAGGATTTAGGCGATGCATTTTTAAAAATCGACATCAGCACCAAAAACAGTAATAACGTTTTTTGGTGTTTTTTTATTACTTTTTGACATTTTAGTATCTTTCTGTGTAATTCATTTCAAATATATTTGTGAATCGTATTTATATTTTAACAAATAAATTATGTTTCTCAAAAAAATAGCTGTTTTAATTTCGTTTTTGCTGATTTCAGTTGCTTCGAATGCACAAACTCAAAATTCGAAAAAAACTTTTTTATACCAAGGCCGAGTAGATCAATTGCAAAATGATCGGGTTATTTTAATTGGTACAGCTTCTTCGGTATCTTTTAATTTTATGGGAAAAGAATGTGCAATTTTCCTAAAAAGTATCGATTCTTACGAACATCATAATTATGTTCAGCTAGTTTTGGACGGAAAATATATCGGAAAGATTAGAATTGAAAAAGGAGCAGAGCAGTCTTTTCCAATAAAAGTAACTTCAAATCAAAAAGAACATCGATTAGAAATTTATAAAAATACAGAAGCACATAGTGGCGGAGTTTTGTTTGCAGGCACAACCGCAAAACTGACTTCAATTTCATTTAAAAAGAAAAAGAAAATCGAATTTATCGGTGATTCCATTACTTGTGGCGCTGCCAGCGACGGTTCTGATATTCCTTGCGATAAAGGAGAATATTACGATCATCATAATAGTTATTACGCTTACGGACCAACACTTTCAAGAGCAATTGGAGTTGATTATTTAATGAGCTGTGTTTCTGGAATCGGAATGTATCGCAATTGGAATGATGAGAATAAAGAGGAAGTAATAATGCCAGATGCTTATCCAAATTTGTATTTGACAAAAGACAGTTCAAAGCCTAAATATGATTTTGCTTTTCAGCCTGATATTATCAGTATTGCTTTGGGAACAAATGATTTTTCAGATGGAGACGGCACAAAGGAAAGATTTCCTTTTAATTCAGAAAAATATGTTGCGAATTATATCAATTTTATAAAAATGCTTTATAGCCATAATCCGAATGTGCAGATTGTGATAACAAATAGTCCGATGGTTGGAGGCGAAAAAGGAATTGTTTTTGAAGATTGTCTCAATAAAGTCAAAACCGCTTTTGCGAATGATAAAACGCATAAAACAATTCAGATTTTTAAGTTTAAACCGATGACTCCAAAAGGATGTATGTGGCATCCAGACCTTGCCGATCATAAAGTAATGGCAGATCAATATGGCCCTTATTTAAAAAAGCTGCTCAATGAAAAATAATATATTTAAGTTTGTTCTCTTTCTGTTGATTTCCAATACTATGATAGCAAACGTTTCTCTACCGAATATTTTTGGTGACAATATGGTTTTACAACGCAATTCTGAAGTGAAAATTTGGGGTTGGGCCAATCCGAAAGAAGAAATTAAACTGGTTTCGAGCTGGAATAATCAGGAATATAAAACCATTGCAAATAATCAGGCAAAATGGGAATTGACCATTAAAACGCCTGAAGCAGGCGGATCTTTTACGATTTCTATAAAAGGTTATAACGAAGTAGTACTTAAAAATATTCTAATTGGGGAAGTCTGGCTTTGTTCGGGACAATCAAATATGGAAATGTCTGCAAGCTGGGGAATTGACGATGGAGAAGAAGAAGCTAAAAATGCCACAAATCCTAATATCCGATTTTTTACGGTTCCGAAATTGACAGCCGAAAATCCACAGAATAATTTATTAGGAAATTGGACCGAATCAACTCCTGAAACCATGAAATATTTTAGTGCAGTTGGTTACTTTTTTGCAAAACGTCTTCGCGAAGATTTAAAAAATGTTCCCATCGGATTAATTTCTTCCAATTGGGGCGGAACTCCTGCTGAAATTTGGATGTCATCTGAAGTTATTAATAACGATGCTGTTTTGTTAGAAAACGCCAAAAAATTAAACGAACAGGAATATGGACCACGTCAGCCCGGGCGTGCGTATAATGCGATGATTTATCCAATTGTTGGATTTAAAATTGCGGGAACACTTTGGTATCAAGGTGAATCGAATGTGGGTTCTTTGGTTTATGATAAAACTTTATCGGCTTTAATTTCTTCCTGGAGAAAAGCCTGGAATGACGAATTTCCTTTTTATTTCGTTCAGATTGCGCCTTATAAAACCGGAAGCAACAATTTTTCCAATGTTACGGTTCGAAATTCTCAAAGAAAAATTCTGAAAGAAATTCCTAAAACCGGAATGGTTTTGACTTCTGATATTTCAGATACAATTGATATTCATCCAAAGAATAAAAAGGCAGTCGGAATTCGTTTGGCTAATTTGGCTCTTGCCGAAACTTATAAAGTCAATTCAAATTTGGTAAACGGGCCACTTTTTAAAGAAATTAAAATTGAGAAAAATAAAATCACTGTTTCTTTTGATTATGCTGATGGATTGTATTTCAAAAACAAAGTTTCGAATCAGTTTGAAGTAGCCGGAATCGATGGAAATTTCTTTCCTGTTGAAGCTTCTATAAAAAATAATCAAGTCATTTTGGTTTCTAAAAAAGTACCAAACCCTGCAAAAGTGAGATTTGCTTGGGGAAATACAATTCAGTCCGATTTGTTTAATAAGGTGAATTTGCCGGCTTCTTGTTTTATTACGGAGTGATTTTAGATTTTAGATTTTAGTTTTTTTTGTCATTTCGACTGAAAGGAGAAATCACACTCGGGATTCGACAAAGATTGTCGAAGTTCTGCGTGGAGTTTCTAGTGTGATCCTTCGTTCCTCTGGATGACAAAAAACTAAAAAAGCTCTTTTGAAACCGATTTGCGTGAGGGATTGAGCCTTTTGTGAAGTGAAACGGAACAAAAGATATAGCCGAAAGCCCGACCCGCCTTTTTTGGTGGGACACGCCAAAAAAAACTTAGCAGCTCAGAACCTTAGCATCTTAGCAACTTTAAAAAAACTAACTAAACCACACTATGAAAAATAAAAAAATACTATTTATTGGGATTTTTTCCCTTTTTACGATTGGAAATATGAATGCACAAAAAAAGCCGTATCTGGATAAGAATAAAACTGTTGAGCAGCGTATCGATTTGCTTTTGCCGTTAATGACGCTTGAGGAAAAAGTAGGACAGATGAATCAATATAACGGTTTTTGGGATGTGACGGGACCAGCTCCAAAAGGTGGAACTGCGGAATTAAAATATGAACATTTAAGAAAAGGATTAGTTGGCTCAATGTTGACAGTTCGCGGTGTAAAAGAAGTTCGTGCGGTACAGAAAATTGCAGTTGAAGAAACTCGTTTGGGAATTCCGTTAATTATTGGTTTTGATGTAATTCATGGTTATAAAACGTTAAGCCCGATTCCGTTGGCTGAAGCGGCGAGTTGGGATTTAGAAGCGATTAAAAAATCGGCGGCGATTGCGGCAGATGAAGCATCGGCATCTGGAATTAATTGGACTTTTGGCCCAAATGTCGATGTGGCAAATGATGCTCGTTGGGGACGTGTGATGGAAGGTGCAGGAGAAGATCCGTATTTGGGAAGCAAAGTGGGTTATGCTAGAGTAAAAGGTTTTCAGGGAGAAACGGTTGCCGATTTGGCTAAAGTAAATACGATTGCGGCTTGTGCGAAACATTTTGCCGCTTATGGTTATGTTGAAGCTGGTTTGGAATATAATATTGTAGATATCAGCAATTCGAAATTGTACAACTCGGTTTTGCCTCCGTTTGAAGCGACTGTCGAAGCTGGAGTTTGTACGTTTATGAATTCGTTTAATACTTTGAATGGTGTTCCGGCAACAGGAAATGCCTTTTTGCAAAGAGATATTTTGAAAGGAAAATGGAAGTTTGACGGATTTGTGATTTCAGATTACGCTTCGATTCGTGAAATGATTGCACACGGTTATGCGAAAGACGAAGCCGATGCAACGGCAAAAGCGGTGATTGCAGGTTCTGATATGGATATGGAATCGTATTTGTATGTGGCAAAATTGGTTGATCTAGTAAAATCAGGAAAAGTAAAAGAAGCTTTGGTTGATGATGCTGTCCGAAGAATTCTTCGTGTAAAATTTGAATTGGGATTATTTGATGATCCTTACAGATATTGTGATGAAAAACGCGAAAAAGAAGTTGTGGGAAGTAAAGCTAATAACGATGGCGTTCTGGACATGGCGAAGAAATCTATTGTTTTATTGAAGAATGAAAAGAATTTGCTTCCGCTAAAGAAATCGGGACAAAAGATCGCTTTGATTGGCGCTTTGGCAAATGATAAAAATAGTCCGCTGGGAAGCTGGAGAATTGCAGCTTCTGATGATACCGCAGTTTCGGTTTTAGAAGGAATGCAGCAATACAAAGAAAATCAGCTGACTTTTGAAAAAGGTGCCGATTTGTTGAAACAAAAAGCCACTTTTTTAACAGAAACAGTTTTCAATACTACAGACAAAAGCGGATTTGAAGCAGCAAAAAAAGCAGCAAAAGAAGCCGATGTTGTAATAATGGTTTTAGGCGAATATGGTTTCCAAAGCGGAGAAGGAAGAAGTAGAACCGATTTAAATTTACCTGGTTTACAGCAGGAATTATTAGAAGAAATTTACAAAGTAAACCCGAATGTCGTTTTGGTTTTGAATAACGGACGTCCGTTGAGTATTCCGTGGGCAGCAGAAAATGTGCCGGCAATTGTAGAAGCTTGGCATTTGGGAACTCAGGCTGGAAATGCGGTTGCAAAAGTTTTATACGGAGATTACAATCCGAGTGGGAAATTGCCAATGTCGTTTCCAAGAAATGTGGGGCAGGTTCCAATTTATTATAATAAATACAGCACAGGGAGACCAATTGACAGTGATAAAAATGTTTTCTGGTCGCATTATATGGATGTAGAGAAAACGCCTCAGTTTCCGTTTGGTTTTGGTTTGAGTTATACTAAATTCGATTATAAAAATCTGAAAGTGAATAAAACATCTTTTGCAAAAGGAGAAAGTGTACAAGTAAGCGTTGAGGTTACCAACTCTGGAAATTATGACGGAAAAGAAGTAGTGCAGTTATATATTCATGATGAATATGCAAGTATTGTGCGCCCGATAAAAGAATTGAAGGGTTTTGAATTGGTGAATCTGAAAAAAGGAGAAACTAAAACCGTAAACTTTACTTTAACAGAAAAGGAACTTGGTTTTTATGACAACGAAGGAAATTATTTAGTTGAACCGGGAACTTTTAAAATCATGGTTGGAGGAAGCTCTGATAAAGGTTTGCAAAGTGGTTTTGAGATAAAAGAATAGAAGGGTTTTGCCACGAAGGCACTAAGGATCTAAGTTTTTTTTTCGCCACGAATTCACGAATTATTTATTTAAAAATCGTGAATTCGTGGCGATTTCTATTTAATAAATTTCTAGAATCATTAATTCATTATTTAAAATAAATGATTCAATAGTTTCTTTTTTAGAAGTTAGAAGCTCCGCTATTTGTTTAGTGTTTTTATTAAAAGTTTTTAGAATGATAACTTTTGGAGGAACTCCTTTTAGAAGTAATAATTTCTCAAAATCATCATCATGGGTAAGAATGGTAAAGCCATTTTTTCTAGCATATTGCCAAATTTCTAAATCTTTTGCGGGTTGATTTACGGAAATATCTTTAGAATGAAGACAAGCAGGAAAATCATTTTCAATAAGTTTAGTTATTCTCCAGGAAATATTAGCATCTAAAAGCAGTTTCATTATGCTGCAATTATTTTTGTGATATTTTCTCTATTAGCAGCAAAGGCTAAAGCAGCAAGAATCTGCTCTTTATTTAATTCTGGGAAATCTTCAATAATTTCTTCAAAAGACATTCCTGTTGAAAGCCATGAAAGAATATCTGAAACACAAATTCTAGTTCCTTTTATCACGGGTTTGCCAAATCTGATATCAGGATTTATTGAAATTAAATTTTGCCAATTAGGATTCATAATTTTTGAGTTTAAACAAATTTACAAAATTAATACTGAATTAAATTGTAATTATTTGTGCTCGTTTTTTCGCTACGAATTCATTTTTGGATAAAAATCTTTGCGTCTTAGTGCCTTTGTGGCAAAGGATACAAAACTTAGTATTTTTTTCTATCTTTAAAATCTATTAAACCTCCAACTTAATAAATTAAAACAATGAAATATAACAGATGCGGGAAAAGCGGACTGCTGCTTCCAGAAATTTCTTTAGGATTATGGCATAACTTCGGATCAGTAGATAATTTTGATAATGCAGAAAATATTGCTGTAGAGGCTTTTGATAAAGGAATTACGCACTATGATTTAGCTAACAATTACGGACCTGTTCCAGGTTCTGCTGAAACTAATTTTGGTAAAATTTTGTGGCATAACTTTCAAGGAAACCTGCGTGATGAAATCATAATTTCTACAAAAGCGGGTTACACCATGTGGGACGGACCTTATGGCGACTGGGGTTCGAGAAAATATTTATTGTCAAGTTTGGATCAGAGTTTAAAGAGAATGAAAGTCGATTATGTCGATATTTTTTATTCACATCGTCCAGATCCGGAAACGCCAATTGAAGAAACCATGATGGCTTTGGATTATGCAGTTAGAAGCGGAAAGGCTTTATACGTTGGAATTAGTAATTATTCGGCAGAACAGACTCGTGTTGCGGTTGATGTTTTAAAGCAATTAGGAACGCCATGTTTGATTCACCAAGCAAAATATTCTATGTTGCAACGTTGGGTTGAAGATGGTTTATTAGATGTTTTAGAAGAAAAGGGAGTAGGCTGTGTTGCATTTTCGCCTTTGGCACAAGGACTTTTGACAGATAAATATCTAAACGGAATTCCAGAAAATTCTAGAGCGCATAATCCAAACGGACATTTGAGAGAAGATGAGGTTACACAGGAGAGAATTCAGAAATTAATTCAGCTGAATGAAATTGCTCAAAATAGAAATCAATCTTTGGCACAAATGGCTTTGGCTTGGTTGCAAAAAGACAAACGAATTACATCGGTTTTAATTGGCGCGAGTTCTGTAAAACAATTATGTAATAATATTGATTGTTTGCAGAATACTGAATTTACGCATGATGAATTAAATGAGATTGAGAAAATATTAGCATAAAGTTTTATACACATGCATAATCGTATAGACGCACAGTAGTGCGTCTTATGCGTAACGAAATACATGACGTAGATGCACTGCATTGCATCTCTACAGAAATGAAAACGAAAAAAATGGAGAACAATTTGTTCTCCATTTTTTTTATTTGATAATCATCGCTAATCCGCCACCACTTGCTAAATGATATTTTAATTTCGTTGTAGAATCAACGGTAATGATTTCTCTTTTATAATCTACTGCTGCTTTATCAGCATTTAGGCCATCAGAGAAAATTTCAGCTTGGAATTTTTTGCCTTTTTCAAGGAACGAAAAATCAATTGTAATATCTCTGGAATCCCAGTTTGTGATTGCGCCTAAATACCAAGTGTTTTCTTTTTTTCTGGCAATTGAAACATATTTTCCAACTTTGCCATCAAGAGCAGCAGTTTCATCAAAAGTAGTTGGGATTTTAGCAATAAAATCGGTGCTTTCCTGCTCTTTCATAAAAGCCGTTGGGCTGTCTGCCATCATTTGTAAAGGCGCTTCAAAAATCGTGTAAAGCGCTAATTGATGACATCTTGTTCCCTGACTCATTGGTGTAGAATGACTTGGCTTGAATTCGCTTTTTGTCGCGTTACGCATTGCGCCCGGCGTATAATCCATTGGGCCGGCCATCATTCTGATAAACGGAATTGTTGTGTCGTATAGTGGAACATCATCATTTGGAGTCCATTTATTGTTTTCTAAGCCTTTTACACCTTCAAAATTTAAAATATTTGGAAAAGTTCGCTGAATTCCGGTTGGTTTATACATTCCATGAAAATCGATAATCAACTTATGATTGGCAGCTTTTTGAGCAATGTCATAAACGGAATTCACCATTTTGGCATCATCGCGATCTATAAAATCAACTTTGAAACCTTTTACACCCAATTTAGCATAATTCTCAAAAACGACTTCTGTTTTATCATGTATTGCCATCCACGAAGCCCACAAAATAATGCCGACGTTTCGTTCTTTAGCGTAAGCAATCAAAGCTTCCAAATCTACGTTTGGATTGTGTTTCATAATATCCGTTTCAACGCTCCAGCCTTCATCTAAAACTACATATTCAACCTTATTTTTAGAAGCAAAATCAATATAGTATTTATAAGTCTGAGTATTGATTCCTGCTTTGAAATCGACATCGTAAATATTCCAGTCGTTCCACCAATCCCAAGCCACTTTTCCATGTTTTATCCACGAAATATCTTTTATTTTGGACGGTTCTGCCAATTTCTGAACCATATCATTATTCGCTAAAGTGGCATCATTTTCAGAAATCACAATCGCTCTCCACGGAAAAGTTCTGGTTCCTTTGGTTTTTACCAAATAATCGGCTCTTTCGGTAATTAGTTTGTTAAGGTAATTAAATCCGCCATTGGTTTCTTTAATTGGATATTTAGAAAAACGAGATTCAAAACCTGTCTTGTTTTTATTGTTTGTAACGAACAATCCTGGATAATCTTCTAAATCTGCTTCCAGGAAAACTGCTTTTTTATGGTTTTTATAATCAATTAAAAAAGGTAAAAAAGCTAAAGTATCTTTCGCAAATTCGCTTACTTTTTTGTTTTCATAATGTGATTCAAACGAAGAGATAAACTGATCTTTTGGGTTTCTCAAATCACGAACATATGGCATCAAAGTACTGTAATCCTGATCAAAATTTAAAACTACTTCTTCTGATTTTACTGTAATCTCTTTTTTCTTTTTTGTGATAAAACGATATGCTGCTCCATCGTCAAAAACACGGAATTCAATTGCGAAATCATTTTTGAAATTAATCTTCAGTTTATTGTACTGATCTTTTACAGTTTTCTTTTTGTATAAAGGTGTTTCAAAAGAAGTATCGACGCTTTCTTTTTTTGAATTTAGGACAACTGGATTTTTTCCTAAAACAACATTTCCATCCAAAGTTATAGTCATTTCGGAAGGTGCTAAAATCAAGTCTTTTTCATGTGAAATCGACCACAAAACTTTGTCATTCACAGTAATTTTAACCTCGATTTTTCCATTTGGAGAAATTACATTAAAATCCTGTTTCTTCTGTGAAAAAGAAAAGTTTACGAGTATAAAACAAAAAAGAATAAATATATTTTTCATGAAGTTTTGATTTTGTTTATTCTGTAGAGACGCACCGCAGTGCGTCTACGCCCAGTTCACGTCGCATATATTCGTTACGCATGAGACGCACTGCGGTGCGTCTCTAAGGAAAACAGGAATGAATTCTGTTCTATTTTTTCAATTTCAAATTATAATCTTTTACAATTTTCAATGTCGATTTATCTCCGTTAAAAACCGAATTTAAACCTTGTGGCTCTTGCGGTGGATCTGTTGTTAAAGGATCTCCTGGATTCCATTTTCCGGTTTCGTTAACGGCTTTTCCTTCACCGCCATAACCCCAAAAATTAGCAGCTTGCAACGGTCCGCCATTTTTAACGCTTTCTGCAACTCTCCCGAAAATATAGCTATAAAATTTATCTCGGTAAATCGAAGAAGCTCCAGCGTTCAGATTTTCACTTTCTCTCGGAAGTCCAAATTCCTCAATTATAATAGGTCTTTTCAGATTATTAGCTACTTTGATATGGTCGTCAATATATTTTCCGGCATTTTCGATTGTTTTTGGCATTGTAGCTTCGGCATTGTCAGCTTTAAACCAATTCCAGTTTTTAGGCCAAATGTGCATCGTTAAATAATCAATATTCGGATTTTGATGTGTTCTTTCGAAGATTTCCATGCTGTCATTGGAACTGTTTTTTCCTTCAGAACCAGTAGAAACCAAATGATTTTTGTCTAAACTGTTAATCAAATTCACAATGGTATTCAGCCATTTAGTGAATTTTGCTTCATTTTCTACCGTAAAAAGCCTAGGCTCATTTCCAACCTGCCATGACATAATCGTATTATCTTCGTTGTATTTCTTTTTAGAATAAGCATTTGTTCTTCCAATAATAAATTTAACATGATTATTCAAAGCTTCCATACAAGGTTCACAGCTATGAAATTGCTCTGTATACGACATAAACTGAGGCCAAGTATTGGGTGGGATATTCGGAACCGGAATTGAGCCTTTTCCGTTCCATTCTAAATATTGCGACATCCCGCCAGACCATTCCCAGTTATTGGTCAAGTATAAAACAGCATACATTTTACGTTTGCTCATTTCGCTAATCAAGAAATCCAATCCGTCCAATAAATCTTCGTCGTATTTTCCCTGCTCGTATTGTAAAGCTGGGCGAACGGTAAAATCATATTTTCCGCCATCGGCACCGACCAAAATTCTTAAATTATCGATTCCGTTTTTCTTCATTAAATCCAATTCGAGAAGCAGTCTTTTGCGATCGCCAATTTTTTTAGAAGCCAGCATGCTTCCGTACCAATAATTGGTTCCGATATAAGCATAAGGTTTGTCGCCTTTGTAAAACTGGTTTCCTTTTACGGTAATTTTTTCCTGCGCCTGACAGGCTATCGCGCAGAAAATCAACACCAATGAAAGTGTTTTGAAAAATCTGTTTTTCATAATTTATATTTTTAAGGAGCTAATCCTGCTATCCGTTACAATCTTTTGTGCCGAACCCCGGCACAAAAGGATTTTCACTTCTATCTGGGCTAGGGCTTTACGTTATTTAAGACGTTCTGATTTCAACTTCAAACCTGAAACCTGAATCGAGGCTGAAAGCCGAAGCAAACAAAAAAGTTATTTCGGCATTTCATACATTTTTGGCAATGAATTTAATAATGCCGATCGTGGTTTTTCGGCAAATGTTTTAAAATCACTTGCGTTTGACACCGTACCATTTGGAACATAATAGCCGTCTTTAGTATTATTCCAAAACAATACATAACTTATAGTGTTAAATTGAAGGTCAAATACTCTATTGTCATGTAAAACATTGTATAAATTGGTAGAAAACCAATTGTTTATTGGTGGTGTTGTTGCCGTAACCTGATATCCTGTCTCAGTCAAAGCAGCGATTTTTACTCTGGTTTTGGCAGCAATAGAAAGCATTTTTAGTTTCGCGTTAGCTTTATTATATCCATCATTTCCATTTTTCAAATCGCCATAATTGTCCATTCCTAAAACATCAACATATTTATCACCTGGATATCGAGTTAGATAATCTTCAACTGTTAAGTACGAATTATCGGGAGAATAAGCATATAAAATATTGTGAACTCCTTTTGTGTTTTTGAGGTAATCAACCGTAAACTGATAGGCTTTTTTATATTCATCAGCAGTGCAGAAATCGGCTCCCCACCAAAACCAGCTTCCATCAAATTCATGAAAAGGCCTGAAGATTATCGGAATTAATTCGCCGTTTGCTCCTTTTAGGTTCGAAATAACGCTCGCAACTTTATCCAATTTTTTCTTGTACCATTCGTTGTTGGCGCCGCCAGGTAAAATACTTTTAAAAGCAGTTGCTTTTTGATCAGAAGTCATATCAGCAACATAAAAAGATTCTTCTTTATTAGGTTCTCTCAAATGCCAGCTGAAGGTATTGATTATGCCTTTCGCGTAAGCGTTTTTAACATCAGAAATAATTTTGAGTTCCTGCTGATAGAACCAGTTATTGCTTTGTCCGTTATTGTTTTTGTCGGTGATAAACATAAAATCAGAACCTAGGACAGCAGGGTCAGAACCAGTATTTTTTTTAATATCAGATTCACCACCTGCATCTTGATAAAAACTATTAAAGGCGTCTTGTTGGCCAATAGCGGTTTTGTATTTTGAAAGCCTTTTTAAGTTATAGAATAAGGCTGTAGTTTCTTTTGTAGCGTTGACATCGACCATAAATGATGCAGCATTTGCTGTGGTCATTGCATCGTCTGGTGGCACTGTTGGGTCGATAATTACTTCAGGAGATGCGTCATCATTAGAAGAACAGCCTGCTAAAATAAAGAAACTTAATATTATGGTTTTGGTTAGATAGTTTTTCATGCTTTTTATTTAGAATCCAAATTCAGTTTTGAATATTCTTGCTCGGTGAGAGCGACCAGTTTTACATCATCAAAAAATACAGTGCCGCTGGTCTGAGCCAAAGCAAGCATAATCCTGATTTTTTTGGCATCGGCAGGAATTTTTATAATCTTTTTATAATGAGTCCAATCTGTACTGCTCGTTGCTTGGCCAACATTTTCGGTGCTTATTTGTTTTTCACTAGCGTCGGTAAATTCCAGAATCACTACACCTGCTTTATAAGCTTCTTTTTGTGTTTTGACTTCATCTGTTTTCATCCAAACGGAGCATTCAACGGCAAAAGTATTCTTCGGAATCGAAATGATTTGATCAAGAGCTTTCCATTCGGCATCTACAAACTGCGTAATATTGGCACCGTTTTTTCCTGATTTTTTTTCGTAAGGAGAAATCATGGCACTTTCTTCACCGCGCCAATCAATAAATTCGTTTTCAAACCCTCCATTTTTGATGAGGTTGGTTTGCGCATTTGTAGGGATAATCAGTAATAATAAGCCGAGAAAAAAAAGCTGTTTCATAATCATTTTATATTTAAGGTAATACTAACTAATCTTGTATTCGATGCATTAATTCTAAACAGGCGCGGCTGTTATGATAAGGACATTTCCAAAATCCGGCTTTGTCTTTTTTTATCAAAGAATAATCGTGATAAATACCCCAATGCCATTCACCGTTTTGTTTGTCGAGCATGTATTTTTTTATGAATTTCCAGTTCTTGTAAACAATTTCCAGATATTCTTCATTTCCAGTTAACTGGTACGCATTATAAAAACCAATTAGAGCTTCTGCTTGTGGCCACCAATGTTTTTCAGCGGTCAGCTCTTTTTTTTGAGGGTCAAATTCGTACCATAAACCACCATCTGAATCAAAACCTTCTTTTGTAGCTTCTGTAATCTGAAGCGCATATTTTTTATAATTTGAAATTAATATCTCGTCTCCAGAAATCTCAGCACACTGTTGTAATAACCAAGCAGCTTCGATATCATGTCCGTATGAAATGATGTCTGGTTTTTCGTTCCAGTTTTCATCAAAAAACAATTTCAAATGTCCTGTTTCTGTATTTATAAAATGTTTTTCAATGGTTTCAAGAAGCTCAATCATAATGTTTTGAAGCGTCTTGTCTTTCCATACTTTAAATAAATTAGCATACGCTTCAATAATATGAAGATGCGTATTCATGGTTTTCTTCTCGTTGGCATCTTTTTCGCTCAGACGAAGATCTTCGATAGGCTTCCAATCTCTCGTAAAAGCTTCTAGATAACCTTTGTTTACAGGGTCATAACTATAATCTTGTATTTTAGAATACAGGTTTAAAGCTATTTCAAGTGCTTTTTTATCTTCAGAAATAACATAATATTCAGACAGTCCATAAATTGCAAAAGCCAGTGCATAAATCTGATTTTTGGTGTCTTTTGGCGTTTTATCAGTGTTGATACTCCAAAAAAGTCCTCCAAAAGTACTGTCATAAAAATAGTCAGCCAAAAAATCAAACGCTCTTTTTGCCAGTTTTTTGTGGTTTTCGTTTTTAGTTGTTTGATAACTGGCAGAGAACGTCCAGAGAATTCGGGCATTTAAGACCGAACCTTTTTCTGAATTTGCAATAATATGATCTTCAAAATCTATCTGACCGATAAAACCGCCATTTTGTTCGTCGACAGTATGCTTAGACCAATATTTTAAGATTTCGTCTAGTTCTGCGGTCAATTCAGATTTTAAAAGCTTTAGTTTTAATGACACGATTAGATTGCGTTATTTTTTTCGATTTGTTTAATAATTGTATTTACAGAACCTGCAGAGACAAAAGTATCGACAGGCGTATTTGATGCATAGTCAATCAGTTTTTCGACAGACGAAACAGCAACATGCATTCTGGTATCTGAAGAAGCGTAATAGATGTAAACAGTTCCGTCTTCATCTTCAATCCATCCGTTTGAGAATAACACATTTGACACATCACCAATTCTCTCGATGCCTTCAGGTCCCATAAAATGTCCGGCAGGAACATGAATAACTTTCGAAATATCGTTTAAATCGGTCATAAATACATACAGCGTATAACGCAATCCTGCAGCAGTATTACGTACGCCGTGTGCAAGATGGAGCCAGCCTTTTGTTGTTTTTATCGGAGCGGGGCCAAGACCGTTTTTTAATTCGTAAATAGTATGATATTGCTTTCCAAAAATGATTTTTTCATCTTTAACAACAGGATTTGTCATATCGTCTACATATCCTAAGCCAACGCCACCGCCAGAACCAACATCAATAAAACCATCCTGTGGACGGGTGTATAAGGCATATTTCCCGTTTATGAATTCTGGGTGTAATACTACATTTCTTTGCTGGCCTGTGTTCGAAATTAAATCAGGAAGTCTTTCCCAGTTGACTAAATCTTTTGTACGGACGATTCCGGCATTGGCGACAGCCGAACTCGTATCGCCTTTTGGTGCCTTTGGATCTTTTCTTTCGGTGCAGAAAATTCCATAAACCCAGCCGTCTTCGTGATGTATTAAACGCATATCGTAAACATTTGTATCCGGATCTTCGGTTTGCGGAATCACGCAAGGTTTATCCCAAAACTTAAAATTGTCAATTCCGTTTGGACTTTCCGCTATAGCGAAAAACGATTTGCGGTCGATTCCTTCGACACGAACAGCAAGCACGTATTTTCCATTCCATTTCATCGCACCAGCATTAAAAGCGGCATTTACTCCGATTCTTTCCTGCAAAAACGGATTTGTTGCTTCATTAAGGTCAAAACGCCAGTTTAAAGGAACATGAGCCGCAGTAACGACAGGATTTTTATAACGTTCAAAAATACCATTCCCAGCATTTTCCTGAGGTTCATTTTTAAGTTCAATAAGTGTTTTATGTTCTTTTTCTAATGCCGTTTTTCGTTTTAAAAAAGTGGCTGAAGATGTTATTGTTGTCATATATAGTATTTTCTGTCTATGAATTAATTGATCTGATTTCTTTGTATGTTTAAGTCGTGCTCAATGGTTTGCAGTTTTTCTTCTGTCAAAGGGTAGAAAAATATGAATATTACTGATAGTACTGCAGCTATTGCAGGAAGTATGCTTAACATTAACTGGATTCCATTGAGGGTTACTGCAGTCTGTTCGACATTGGCTTGAAAACCATAATATCCCAAAAGCCAGCCAGCGCCAGCACCGCCGATCGTCCACCCAAATTTCTGCGACATAGATGAGGCTGAAAATACTAAACCAGTAGCTCTTCGGCCTTGTTTCCATTCAGAATAATCTGCGCTATCAGCATACATTGACCAGATTAACGGAAATATGCAACCCGCACAGATGCTGATTAAAACCTGAAAAACCATAATCAGTAATACGTCTTCTTTTCCGAAGAAATAAAAAACCAGACTTAGGATTGCGGCGAGAAACATGGCACCCAAAAAGGTGTTTTTTTTACCAATTTTATTGGCAATCGGAGTTGCAATGATAACTCCTATTATATTTGCAGCCTGCCCTAAAACCAGATAAAGCGATGTAGGTGTCATCTGAAAATGGATTCCGTAAATTGAAACATCAAAATTTATGGCACTTGTAACATAATATTTAAAATAATAAACTGCTGCGCCATCTCGTATAGAGTTAAAAATTAAGGCACCTATTCCGGCTCCAAGCAATATCCACCAAGGTTTGTTTTTTAAAAGATCATTTAGGTCTTCTTTTAAATTGTTTTTTTCATTCTCGATAGGTTTTACTCTTTCTTTAGTGAAAAAAAAGCAAAGCCAGAAAAAGATAGTAGTTATTACTCCGAAAATCGCGATTGCTTTAAGCCAGCCGGATTTCGAGCTTAAATCTCCACCAAAATAAATTACTAGAGGTTCAATTAGCCATAAGGCCAGAAGACTTCCCCCAAAAGCAAAAACCATTCGGTAAGAAGAAAGCGTATTTCGGTCTTTTCGGTCAGAAGACATTACGCCCAGAAGTGAAGCATATGGTACATTTATTAGAGAATAAATCATCATCATGGCAGAGTAGGTTATATAAGCATAAATGATTTTTCCTTTTTCATCAAAATCAGGTGTGTAAAAAGTCAAAACGCCGATTAATGCAAATGGTATGGCAACCCAAAGGAGATAAGGCCTAAATTTTCCCCATTTACTTTTGGTGCGATCAGCCATAATTCCGACAATTGGATCAAAGCAGGAATCCCAAATTCTAGTTATCAAAAACATGGTTCCAACTACAGCGGGCGCTAGTCCGAAAACATCGGTGTAAAAAAACAGCAGATACATACTGAAAATTTTCCAAAACATACAAGAGGCTGCATCTCCGAGACCGTAACCTATTTTTTCTTCTAAGCTAATTTTGTCGTGCATTCGATTTTTTATTAAAATTTGAATATAATTGGGATTTTATTTTTTAATGTCTTTTTCAAACAAAGTCTGTTTTAAATGGTAAAAATCAACAAAGTCTTTTTCGCTTACCTGTCCTGGAAATGGAGCGTAATAATGCATTTTTTGTTCTTTTTCCTGCCAGCCGTGGTTCCTCCATAATAAAACATAAGAAATTTTATAATCTCCAATTGCTTTGAGTAATGTTCCGGTCCACCATTTTGAATCGGGAACAGCTTCGAAACCAGCTTCTGCAACTGCAAAAGGTTTGTTTTTCTGGTAAGCAATATCGTTCAAAATTTTTAATTGATTCTGAAATTCGGAAACGAATTTGCTTCCGTTTGCATCATTACTGTTCTGGTAAATGTCAAAACTTAAAATATCGGCATAGTTGTCGCCAGGATAATTGACAAGGAAATCTTCTTGATTGTTGAAACTTCCGGTATTATAGACATATATAAGGTTGTGAACTCCTTTTTGTTGCAAATAATCAAACGTAAATTTCCATATCGATTTGAATTCTTCAGGCGAGCAGTTTCCTTTTCCCCACCAGAACCAACCTCCAGTAAGTTCATGGAAAGGTCTGAAGAGAATTGGAATGTTTTTTCCTTTTTTATCTTTTAGAGACAAAAAGAAATTTGCCGCTTTGTCGAGCCACAAAATATATTTTTTATGATTTTCTCCGCCCGAAAGAATGGTCTTTACAGCATTTGGAGTATTGTCCCAAGCATTTTTTCCAGTTGCTGGATTGTCAAAATGCCAGCTGATGGTAGAAATGCCGCCTCTCTGATTAGCTTCAATAATATATTGTTTCATTTTTTCGAAAGGAACGCCGTCGATATTATTAAGGTCGTCTTTTTCTAAACCAGCAATATCCCAACCGTAAACAGCAGGATAATCTCCGGTTACGTCTTTAATATCGCTTCGGCCGTTTTCGTATTTCCAGTTAACACCATAAGCCAAATCATCCTGATGCCCAAAAAGAAAACCTTTTTGGCTTAACACATTCAGTTTTTTGTATAATGCTTTTGTTTCTGTGGTCGCATTTTTATCTGCAAGTGACAAATTTGTATTGGTCTTGCTTGCGGCACACGAAAGATTGCCTACAGCAGTTATTGCAATTATAAAATTTAAAAGTTGTTTCGTCATTTTTTAATAATTGGCCATGGCCTTTTGTTAAAGGGTTTTAATCGTTATAGTTCTTCTTTTTTTGGCTTGTATGGTTTTTTAATAATTTCCGATTAAAATTATTAAAACTATAAAAAGATAATCGTTTAAAAATGATAAATATTTATTATTGACTTACTTTTTGTGTAATCGATAATTCTGTTTTTCAAAGATAAATGTATGTTTATGTAGTAATTAATATTATTTTATCAATTATATATCATATTATTGCAAACAAAAAACAGATAACCCTTTCCTTAAAATTATACACAAGATGAGTAATGCTAAGAATTTTTACAGAGAAATTGCCCCATTAGCAGCGGGTGACAGCTTTTTGGTTTTTGACCGAGTAAAAGACAGTTTTGATTTTCCCGTGCATTACCATCCCGAATTTGAAATTAATTTTATTCTGAATGGAAAAGGAGTAAAGCGTGTTGTGGGAGATAATATTGAAGAAATCGATAATGTAGAATTGGTTCTGATTGGTCCAAATTTATATCATGGTTGGGAACTTCATAAATGTTCGAGCAAGAAAATACATGAGATTACGATTCAGTTTCATAATGACTTGTTTCACGAATCGTTGTTGTCGAGAAGGATTATGAATCCGATACGCGATATGTTTAATCGTTCTATTCATGGCATTCTTTTTTCTAAAAAAACTGCAGAAGAGCTTACGCCAAGACTTGTAAGTCTTTCTAAACTAGATGGTATGGATTATTTTCTCGAAATAACTTCCTTATTATATGATTTGGCAAATTCTCGAAATCAGCGACTGCTTTCTACTTATACAGTCGATTATGATACTTTTGATGATTACGATAAAATGAAGCTGGTTTATGAATATGTGCAAAAACATTTCGCTGAAAAAATAACACTTGAAGATGTTGCGGGTGTCGCGAGCATGTCTATTATTTCTTTCAACAGATTTATCAAAAAAAGAACTGGGAAAACCTTTGTCAATTATATAAACGATATCAGAATCGGTTATGCCGCGCGTTGGCTGGTAGAAAAAGATATGAGTGTTTCTGAGGTTGCTTTTAAGTCAGGGTTTAATAATATCGCCAACTTTAACCGCAGTTTTAAAGCTACAAAAAACTGTACTCCTAGTCAGTACCGCGAAGATTTTTCTGGTCTAAAGCGTATTTTGTAGTGATACTTTTTTAGCATTTGAATGTATTATTTTTAACGAAATCGTTTGATATTTATGATTTTGTTAGCATTTGTGTATAGTTTTTGCTTCTTACGGGGTGTTTATTGTGAAAAATATAATTTTTACTATGTTTTATTTTGATATATGTTTTTTTGAGGCGGTATAGTAAAAATATTATCATTAAATGATATAATATTATCGATTTGATATTTCCTTCTGTTATAGATTTGTTAAATAATTTTAAAGATAAAATGTCCCTTTTATGATTTAAGATTACAAACTTACTTTTTAAACTAACCAAACATTTATTATGAAAAAACTAATGACTAACTTTATTCATTGGAACGCTAACCACAGACTGGTTCCTTTGATTTTATTTTTGTTACTGACCGGTAATTTCATTACAGCACAGGTAAAAGTGTCAGGGACTGTATCTGATGAAAAGGGATTATCGATTCCAGGGGCAAATATTTCAGTTGCGGGTTCTAAAGTGTCTGCTTCTACAGATTTTGATGGAAAATATTCTATTGATGTTCCTGCAAATGCAACCTTATCATTTTCTTTTATCGGATTTACCACACAGAGAATTGCAGTAGACGGAAGAACAAGTATTAATGTAATCTTGAAATCTAATGCAGAAGATTTGAAAGATGTAGTGGTAATTGGATACGGAACTCAGAGAAGAAAAGATGTAAATAGTGCCATTTCAAGTATCGCTTCCAAAGATATTGAGAATTTGAAAGTGGTATCTTTCGATCAGATGATGCAGGGAAAAGCTGCCGGTGTTGTTGTCAACAGTAACTCTGGGGAGCCGGGAAGTAACGTTTCGGTGAGAATTAGAGGGGTTTCTTCTTTGACAGGAACCAATGAACCATTATATGTTATTGATGGTGTGCCAATTTCGGGAGATGCCCGTAATTCGTCTACTTCAGGAAGAAATGCTCAGGGAAATTCTAATTTTTCCAACAATGGTAATATTACACAGAGTCCAATGGCGTTAATCAATCCGAGTGATATTGAATCTATTGATATTTTGAAAGATGCTTCTGCAACAGCTATTTACGGATCACGAGGTGCAAATGGTGTAGTCATTGTAACGACTAAATCGGGGAAAAAAGGTACAGGAAAATTGTCTTTTGAAAACTCTTACTCAATTAGTAATCTTCCTAAAAAACTGCATTCTATGAATTTGCAGCAGTATGCAATTCATCAAAATGCATTGGCAGACGTTTACGACCCAACTTCAAAAAGACCAGAGTTTGCCCATCCTGAAGTTTTAGGAAAAGGGACAGACTGGCAAGATGCGATTTATGAAACCGGAATTATGTCGTCAAACCAGTTGTCGTTTTCTGGCGGTAAAGAAGGAATTACCTATTATATTTCGGGAGGTGTTTTAAATCAGGAGGGTATCGTTATCGAATCTGGTTTTAAAAGATATAACTTCAGATCTAATATTGATGCGAAAGTCAATAAATTTATAAAAGTAGGAGTTAACGTAAGTGGCGCCATTACTGACGAAAAACTGACTTTGAACGGACAATTTAATGGAGTTGTAGCGACTTCGTTACTAGCTACGCCAGATGTTGCTGTTAGAGAATTGTCGGGTGCTTTTGCGGGACCGCCTTCTGGAGGGAATACATCATTTGTAAATCCGGTTGCGACTTCTTTATTAGGTTCAAATGCTTTAGTTAGAAAAAACTATTCTGGAAATTTTTATACGCAAGTAGATATTTTAAAAGGTCTGGAATATCGTTTTGAAGCAGGTGGTTATATTTATGACAATTTAGGACAGAGATTCGACCCGATGTATTCGTTGGGTAATGCAGTAAAAAGTTTCGCAAACCTGTATTACAACCCATCTTCAGGTAATTCATGGAACTTAAAAAACATGCTTACTTATAGAAATACAATTGGGAAACACAATTTTACCATTTTAGCAGTGCAGGAATCAAACAGAGCACATTGGGAAGGTTATTCTATAACTGCAGAAGGCTATACAGATAACAACAACAAGACTCTCGCAGCATCTGATTTGACAAAAGCAGTAACTAGCGGAGTGTATTCTGGTACGCAGACTTTGGCTTCTTATCTTGGACGTGCGGTTTATGATTATGCTGATAAATATGGAATTGCAGCTTCTATAAGAACAGATGGGTCTTCTAAATTTTATGTTGGCAACAAATGGGGGGTTTTCAGTTCTGTAAGCGGTTCGTGGAAGCTTTCTAACGAGACTTTTATGGAAAGTACTCGCAAGTATGTTGATAATATCAAAATAAGAGCAGGTTGGGGGCAGACAGGTAACAATCAGATTGGTAATAATTTATATGAGTCAAATCTGCATGTTGTAAACAGTTCGATGGGAACTTCTTATTTGCCTTCTAATACGGCAAATCAAAATTTGAAATGGGAAACTCAGACTCAAACTAATTTAGGTTTAGATTTTACTATGTTTAGTTCTAAACTGACTGCTTCGGTAGATTTGTACCAAAAAGTTTCTAAGGATTTCTTGTATCAGGTGCCACTTCCAAACTTTCTTTCAGGAGGCGGCGATTATGAAGGTGGTGTAAATCCTCCTTATTATAACCTTGGAAGCATGAAAAACAAGGGTATCGAGGTGACGCTTGGTTATACGGAGAAATTCACAGAGAATTTTTCATGGAATGCTAATTTGAATTTTACCAGATATGTAAATGAGGTTACCAATATGGCTGGACTAAATATTGTTAAAACAATGGGAACTCTTGCTTATAATACAGTAACGGTTTCTAGAACGGTAGAAGGTTTGCCAATTGGTTCTTTTGCTGGATATGAGGCATTGGGAATTTACAGAACTGATGCAGACTTGCTTACATACGGTCACACAGACGGATCTGGAAATAGAGTGATTTTGAAAAACGGAACAAACTCTTTGATGCCGAATTTCCAAAAAGGAGATGTAATTTATAAAGACCAGAATAACGATGGTGTTATTGATCAGAATGATATTAAGGCTATTGGTAATCCGAACCCGAAATTTACTTACGGATTTACCAATAACTTTAAATACAAAAATGTAGACTTGTCTATTTTCTTGCAAGGAAGTGCTGGTAACAAATTGATGAACTTAACCCGCTTATCAGGTACCTTGAACAGTAATTTAGGAACGAACTATTTGACTGAAGCATCAGATTTTTATTCAGCGTCTAATACTAATGGTTCTCTGCCAAGACCTTCAACTTATGATGATATTAATAATGCAGTTTCAACTCGTATTATTGAAGATGGATCATATTTAAGAATCCAGAATGTTACTTTAGGATATTCTCTTCCGTCTGATATCATTTCAAAAATAAAATTATCAAGATTAAGATTGTACGCTTCAGGGCAAAACTTATTTACGTTTACCAAATACAAAGGATATGATCCTGAAGTAGGTGCTTACAATCAGGATGCATTATTAACAGGTGTCGATAACGGCCGTTATCCTGTTCCAAGACAAATCACTTTTGGTTTTAATGTTGAATTTTAATACGAATTAATATGAAAAATATAATAAAAAGAAGTGGTGTTTTTAGTTTAGCAGTACTAATGTTGGTCTCATCTTCTTGTTCTCAGGATTTTCTTGATGTGCCTGCAGAAGCTGCGCCGACAATAGGAAACTATTACGATTCTGATGTTAAACTCGATAATGCTGCCAACGGATTATACGGTCTTGTTTGGTTTAATATGAATAAATCTGCATTTTACGGAATTACAGATGTGATTTCTGGAAATATGTATGCGGATGTTTATAATGATTTTGGAAAATTTACAGATTTGAGTTTTACAAATTCACAGGCATTTGTTTCTGATGCCTGGAGGTCATGCTTCGGAGCTGTCGCAAATTCAAATGCTTATATCAACAGTCTTCCAAACAGTGTTGGGCCAAATGTGAGTAAAGTAGCATTGAATAATGCTTTAGGAGAGGCCCATTTTATCAGAGCTTTTTCTTATTTCTTTTTGGTAAGACTTTGGGGAAATGTGCCAATCATAGAAGATAACAGCGATTATTCTTTAAACTTTGTAATACCAAGCAACCCGACTGAAGATGTCTATAAGTTTATTGAAAACGATTTGAAATTTGCCATCGAAAATTTGAGAACTAAAAATAGAGGTTCAGATTATGCAGCAAACGCACACGTTTCGAGCGGGTCTGCAAAAGCGCTTCTGGCTAAAGTTTATTTGTATCAGAAGAAATATGATTTAGCGAGAGCATTGGCTCAGGAAGTTATTAATAGCGGTGAGTTTAAGTTGTTGGGAGGAGATGCGTTGCCAACTAAATCTTTCGCTGATTTATGGTTGCAAAAAAATAATAATAACGAAGAATCTATCTTTTCATGGCAATGGAATGGTGCGGGGACTTATTTTGATGGTAATTTTTCGAATACCTTATTTGCTCCAGAAAACAGATTGGTAGAAACAACTTATTCTGGTCAGATTGCACCTTCTCAGGATTTGATTCATAATGTCTATGAACAAAATGATAAGCGTAGAATAGAAACCTTTATGTTGCCGGGAGATTATTATCCTAATCTAACTTACGCTGAAACACTTGAGGTCAATGCTAAACTTATTTTGGGTTATACTTTTGATATCAAATACGAAGCGCAAAAATCAGGCGCAGGATTGAAAAAATATGTAATCGGAAAAGAAAATCTGCCAATTACAGGACCTTTTAATCCTCAGTTTAACGGAGAAAGCAGTATGAACAGCTATATGATGCGTTATGCAGAATTGCTGCTGATTCATGCAGAAGCAGTTTTAGGTTCTCAGTCAGGAAGCACTACAAATCCTGCAGCCTTGGCATCTTTTAATGCTGTAAGAAGAAGAGCGGGTGTTCCTGAAAAAGCTTCTATCTCTTTTGATGATATTTTTAAAGAAAGACGTGCAGAATTGGCTTGCGAGGGAGATTATTATTTTGATTTAGGTCGCCTTCCTTTCGCGAAAGCGAAAGCAATATTGGAAGCGCAAAACAGAGGAAACAGAGAAGTTGAAAAACATATCACAATTTCTGCAACCAACCTTTTGCTGCCTTATCCTGCAGATGATTTAATTAAGAACCCAAAATTGAAGGAAGTAGTACCATATACTTTTAAATAATTTTTAAAAAATTATAATATGAAAAAGATAAGAATTGTTTCGTTAGCAGTTTGCATAATGTGGGTATTGTCTTTGATACTCATCAGTTCGTGTTCGAGTGATGATAGTACTTCGTCGAGTTCGGGTGCACCTGCTATTGAGTCTGTAAAGCCATCAGGTTACGAAACCGATGGAAGCCTTAAACCGTTTGAACCTGTGACTATCGGGTATCCTAAAAACTATTATATTATTCATGGAAAAGGATTACTGACAACAACAAAGGTCTATTTTAATGATTACGAAAGTTATTTTCAGCCTTCATTTGTAACTGACACTGATATCGTAATATTGATTGACGAGAATACGCCTTATGCAAATGCGTCAAATAAACTTAAAGTAGTAACAGAAAATGGTACAGCTGAATTTGATTTTGTCATCGCGCCGCCTGTGCCTACAGTTTCGCAATTTTATCCAGTTAATGCAACAGCTGGACAGGAAATAACTATTACAGGTAAATACTTTTTGAATCCTGTAGTGACATTGGCTAAAACTAAAACGCTGCCTGCTGTTCCAGTTACTGTAGTTTCTTCAACTTTAGAGAAAATTGTAATCAAAGTTCCAGAAAATGCAGATTTGAGATATTTAAGCGTAGCGAATTTATCTGGAGAAACCAATTCGGGTTACGCAATCGGAACGGCAATATTTGATGATGTTTCTTATTATGGATTAACTTTCCCTTCTTGGAACAATTTTAATTTTGTGACTAACGGCACAGCAGAACAAGGATTAACGCATATTGAGAAAAAGATGGATGCATGGGGCAATCTGCAAAGTGATTGGTCTTGGTATGATCAGCTTACTCCTTTTTCAGGATTGCGTTTGGCGATTAAAGCAAAAGTTCCAGGTAAAATAGGTTTTATATTTAATGGTAATTGGGAAAATAACCCGCCGATTTTGGATGTAACTACAGAGTGGAAAGTGTTTTATCTTCCATGGTCGGTTCTGACCAATACGGATCGTGTTCAAAATATCTCATTTCAAAACAGAACCACAAATGATAAAGGAGATGGTGTAGAAAATACATTCTCTATTGACAATATAGGATTTGTGCTTAAAGCGGAATAATATAGTTTAAGTTGTAATTAAGACTCCATTTCGATTTGATTCGGAATGGAGTTTTTTATTAAAGAAAATTCTTTCTAAAACTGAAGATATAGTATTGATTTTTAATAAAATAGTATCAAAACTGTGTAATGCCGATGCTTAAATTTACGGATACTATTTAACCCTAAAAAATTATAATTATGAAGAACAATTACTTTTTAAACGTTGCTAATTTTAGAAGAAAATTTTATTCAACTATCGCTTTTTTTCTATTGTTAATCTCAATCGGACATGCACAATATATTACTGGTAATAATCCTTATTGCATTGCAAGCAATCCTACGTATACCATTGTCAATCCTCCGGCAGCAGGCACTTATAATAATATAGTTTGGACAGCATCTCCTAATTCTGGGATAACTTTTGCAGGAAATCCTTCTCCAACAGCATTAACGAAAGTAGTAATGAAGTCAGGAAATATTATATCATCTCCCCATTATATTTATGCGAGCTTTTTTTTAGATGGTGTTCTGGTTGCCGTGACGCCGAATTTCAATTTTCAAACAGTAACACCACCAGTAACACCAAGTTATTCGGTTACAAAAACTACAGATTATTGTACGACACAATATCATATTATAAATCTTACCGTAACTACAAATCCTAATCCGAGTCCTAACACTAGTTTTTCGATTTCGCCTACAGTAGCAGATCCGAGCGTGATTGTTACGCCAATTACGAATAGAGTGTTTGAGTTAAAACTACCATTAAACGGACAAAATTATTTTATATACAATATAACGAGCACAACAGGATCGTCGGGTTGTGCGTCTAATTCGGTAACTACAACTTCTTACGGAAATGCAGTTTCGTTAAATTTGACAAACTGCGCTAATAATTCGGTATCGACAAATTATGATTTTTCAGTTGCACCAAATCCTTATTCTAATGGATACTTGACTATTGTTGCGCCTGTGATAACTTCTTTCGGAAATCCATCTGTATGCCGTATTTACAATACAAGCGGTACATTAAGCACGACATTTCCTCTTTCTACGTCGAGCACTTCAACTTCGTATGCGTTAAGAAGTGCGGTTGGTGCGTCTTTAGTTTCTGGAGTCTACGTTGTCCAAGTGATGTATGCAGACGGAAATACGCGGTCTAAAAATCTAATTGTGAATTAATAAGCTTTTACAGAGAGTTTAATCTGTATTTCTATTGAAATCCTTTATATGCCATAGCAGCATACATTTTAAGTATGCTGCTTATTATTTATACATTATTTAAAAAAAATAAAAAATGAAGAAAATCACTTTGTTGTTAGCGGTATGTTTTTCGATAATTTCTTTTGGACAAGGAAATATGCATACACAGCAGGCAGGAAAATTTGAAGGTCTGGCAATGACTCCTCCAATGGGATGGAACTCGTGGAATACTTTCGCAACCAATATCGATGAGAAATTGGTCAAAGAAACCGCCCATATTATGGTTTCGTCTGGTTTAGCTACTGCGGGTTACAATTATATAGTTTTGGATGATGGATGGATGACACACAATCGTGACGCAAATGGTGACTTGGTTCCAGACCCTGTGAAATTTCCTAACGGAATGAAATCTTTGATTGACTATGTGCACAGTAAAGGTTTAAAGTTTGGATTGTATAACTGTGCAGGGACAAAAACCTGTGCTGGATATCCAGGAACTCGTGGCTACGAATATCAGGATGCTCGTTTTTATGCCAAATTAGGAATTGATTTCTTAAAATACGATTGGTGTAATACGGAAGGAATTACTGCGAAGGAAGCCTATACAACAATGAGTAATGCTCTTAAAACTGCCGGAAAACCAATTGTTTTCAGCCTCTGTGAATGGGGTGATAATCAGCCTTGGGAATGGGGAAAACCGGTTGGGAATCTTTGGAGAATTTCTGGCGATATTTATCCTTGTTTTGACTGCGAATTCAAACATCCCGAAAACTGGTCTTCGTGGGGATTTATGAAAATTGTTGATATGAGAAAAGATATTCGTAAATATTCCGGTCCAGATCATTGGAATGATTTTGATATGATGGAGGTTGGAAACGAAATGAATGACACCGAAGACAAATCGCATTTTGCCATGTGGTGCATGATGGCTTCTCCGTTATTTACCGGAAATGATTATCGTAAAATGTCTAAGGAAACTTTAGCGATTCTGACCAACAAAGAAATGTTGGCAGTAAATCAGGATAAGCTAGGTGTTCAGGGATTTAAATATGCTGTTGTCGATGGGGTGGAGGTCTGGGTAAAACCTCTTTCAGAAGGCGCCTGGGCAGTTTCGTTTTTAAACAGAACAGACAGTCTTAAGAAAATTACTTTTGATTGGAAAAAGAATGTTTTTAAAGATGCTGATTTTGGTTATGAAGCAGTTTTTAACACAACCGTTTTTAAAATTAAAGATTTATGGAAGAATAAAGAAACGGGAAACACAAAAAAAGTTTTTACTGCTGCAATCGATTCGCATGATGTTGTGACTTTAAAGCTAATTCCGTAAATACAAGAATAATGAAGTATAATAGCACAATCTTTATATTGCTTTTTTGGATGTCGTTCGTCTCAAATGCTCAGTTTGTACAAAGACACGGAAAATTGAGTGTGCAAGGAACGCAATTAATAGATCAGAATAAAAATCCGGTTGTTTTACGCGGAATGAGTTTTGGATGGCACAGTATGTGGCCGAGATTTTACAGTGAAAAAACAGTACACTGGCTCAAAAAAGATTTTAATTGTAATGTAGTCAGAGCTGCAATGGGAATTGAACTTGGAGAGTTTTCATACCTAAAAAATCCACAATTTTCTAAAGAAAAGATTGAAGCTGTGGTAAATGGCGCTATTCAATCTGATATTTATGTTATTATCGATTGGCATAGTCATAATGTTAATTTAAAAGAAGCAAAAGAGTTCTTTGCTGAAATTTCAAAGAAATATGCGACATATCCCAATATAATATATGAAGTGTTTAACGAGCCTGATTATGAAACTTGGAATGAAGTAAAAAGCTATGCTGAAGAGATAATTCGTATAATCAGACAAAACGATCCAGATAATATTATTTTGGTTGGATGTCCGCATTGGGATCAAGATATAAATCTTCCTGCCTCAGATCCAATACTTGGGTATAACAATATAATGTACACAATGCATTTTTATGCGGCTACACACGGCAAAGAATTAAGAGACCGTACTGACGAAGCAATAAAAAGTGGTCTTCCGATTTTTATTTCTGAATCTGCCGGTATGGAGGCTACTGGAGACGGTCCTTTAAACTACCAATCTTGGCAAGAATATATAGATTGGATGGAAAATCATAAATTAAGTTGGATTACATGGTCTGTTTCTGATAAAGACGAAACTTGCTCTATTTTAAATAAATCTGCAAATTCTGAAGGTAAATGGAAAGATAAAGATTTAAAAGAATCAGGAATTAAGATTCGGGAGTATTTAAGGAAATATAATAAAGAATAAGAATATTTCTTTTTAGCTATTCAAAGCCTGTTCAAAATTGAACAGGCTTTGTTGTTTTTGAGTGTTTAGGAACAGGTGTAAGTCGATGCGTAGAAGCTTGCTTGTGTGGTTTTTTTTTGTAGGAATTTTATTCAGCCCGTATCGTTGTTTTATGTGGGTTTTAAAATCAGTGTTTAAATGATTTGTTTTTATTGTTTTTTAATCTACCCCCTAAATAAATAGGGTATGTTTGGTTTTTTAAATCTTTTTGTGTTTAAAAAACGCTGTTTTTTACTACTTATTTTGAATTTGCTATGTAAAATTTGGTGTTATTGGTGTTTTTTTAGTTGTTGAATTTTCAAAAATAATTATTGAATAATATCAAATAACGATTATTGAGATGTTAATTTTTGTAATCCGTAATTCTTCATCTAAAACGACAAAAAAGTGGTTTTGGATTATTCTACTGATACAAAAGTTAATAAATTCGCTAATGAAAATGAAGGAGATAAAGGGGTGACTTTGAGGTTTTAGAATGACTATGCTATTAAATAGATATATAAAAGATTAACTAACCAGAATCAATTAATAACTAAAAACCAATTTAAACCATGAAAAAAGTATTTCACGTTTTAGCCGCTATGTTAACAAGTTCTTTCGCTATTGCCCAAGATGAAGAAGCTGCCTCACCACCAGCAACAACTTGGGGGGGATCTGCAGACATGTACTATAAATATGATTTTTCTAAACAAATGAATGGATTGACGAGCTTTACCAACTCACAAGATTCATTCGAATTAGGGATGGCTTCTATAGAAGCAGGTCATACTTTCGGGAAAGCTTCCGTTTTTGTAGACTTAGGTTTCGGAAAAAGAGCAGGAGAATTTTCATATAATGAAACAACAGATAAAGATATTAACGCAAAATTTTTAATTAAACAATTATATTTTACATACAATTTGACTGATGAATTTAAAGTTGTGGCAGGTAGTTTCGGTACGCATATTGGATACGAGGTTTTAGATGCTGTAGACAATAAAAACTACAGTATGTCTTATGCCTTTTCTTACGGGCCGTTTTTTAATACGGGAGTGAAAGCTCAGTACACATCAGGAAAATTTACGGCTATGTTGGGGATTACAAACCCAACCGATTTTAAATCGGCTATGGATGCTGGTTCAAGTCAAAAAACATATATCGGACAAGTTGGATATATTGGAGATACAGGAAGCGCTTATTTGAATTTTACATCAGGAAGCAGCAATCCTGCCTCTGACGAGAATAAAACTCAGTTTGATTTGACAGCTTCTAAATCTATCACAGATAGTTTTGGGCTTGGTTTAAATGCTACGTATGCTAAAACTAAGAATGATTTTGACAGTACTTTAGACGGTGAATGGTTTTCTGTAGTAGGATATGCTAATTATTCATTCAGCCCATCATTGTTACTGGCGTACAGAATTGAATATTTTGATGCCAAAGATGCAGCCCCTAGTTTAGGGACATTAACAGGGTCAAGCGTGTTCGCAAATACAGTTTCGTTAAATTATAAAGTTGGAAAGCTGACAATCATTCCTGAGTTGAGATATGATGCAGCATCTAATGATATTTTCTTAGACAAAGATGCAGCACCGACAGGAGGTTCGTTCTTCGGTTTACTTGCAACAACATACTCTTTCTAGAGATAAAGATTGATATTTTTTTTTTTTTTTTGGAGCTGTCGAAACATATTTATGTTTTGGCAGCTTTTTTATTTTTATGGATTTTTGAAGTTTCAGTTTTCGAGTTTCGAGCTTCAGGTTTGAAGTTTGAGCTCAAATTTCAAGTTAAAAACATTATAAATCGTACAGTTTAAAAAAAAGCTGTCAGAATCTGTTATTTTATAAGCTACTTCATTCCGTAGGAATGTTTCGTCGGTAGAAAAAATTATAGATGATTGCGATTAGATGTTCCGTAGGAACGTTTGATTGAAATGTGTATAAGTATTATTTTTCAAATGCAAGCTCGTTTGGTTAGAAAGGTTAAAATCGTTTTTTTTTAGAAGCAAAAAAAAACGCTTCTGTATTCCAGAAGCGCTTTATGATTTTTAAATGATGAGGTTTTATTGAACCTGTTTTTTATAAATCGAATAAATAGTATCGATTGTTTTTCTGTCTAAAACTGAAGTTACATCAGTTTGAATATAATGTAACTTAAAAGCTTGAATTGCTGCAGTTAGATTTTTGGTGTTGTAACCTATAATTCGTAAAGCTGTCTCAATTTTAAAATCAAAAGGAGCGGGTTCCAGAACTTCATCCGGCCAAATTCCGAAGCCTTTTTCTGCCAAAGTTTTCCAAGGAAATAAAGCACTTGGGTCTTGTTTCCTTCCAGGTGCAATATCTGCATGTCCTAAAAAGTTTTGGGTCGGTATATTGTAGTCTTTTTTCAACTTACTCAACAAAGCAACCAAACTGCTGATTTGTGCTTCTGTGAAAGGTTTAAAGCCATTGTTGTCTAATTCAATTCCGATTGAACTGGAGTTTAGGTCTGTGTTTTTTCCCCAAGTTGAATTTCCTGCATGCCAAGCTCTTAAATAATCATTTAGCATCTGTACAACTTTTCCGTTCTCAGAAATTACATAATGAGAACTAACCTGTGTTCTGGTTTTAGTAAAAGTGTTGATAGTTTGCTGCAGCGAATCCTGTGCAGTGTGATGTATGATTACAAAGCTTGGTTTTCTAAGATTGAAATTTACAGTTCCAATCCATTCTGTTGATATTCCGTTTACCAGAGAAGTTGACCCAGTTTTAGACAATGTATCTTTTACAATTCCTAATTGAAGTGCATATGAAGTGTCAATCACTACTGGACTTACGGCAGGAATTGCCTGTGCCTCTTTGTTTGTGATTTGATTTTCAAGCGTTTTAAGCTGTTGGTCATAAGCCTTTTCAGTTGACTTATACGGATTTGTAGAACAAGCGCTTATTATAACTGCTAAAATCAGATAACAAAAGTGTTTCTTTGCCATAAATTCTTTATTTTATACTATTTTAAACGGCTATAATTGATCTTTCGTATCTAGATTTTCTTTTACTTCTTTAGTTGCTTTAGAGTCTTTGTCTTTTTTCTTTTTGTTTTTTGGCTTCTTGATTTCTTTGAAATTCTCCATAAAAGCAGTGTATTTTGCTATCTGGTCAGGATTTAAGAATGAATTGATTTTTTTATTCGTGCTTTCTCTTAAAGCTTTAATCTGTTCGATTTTTTCATCCTGGCTGCTGCTTTCATTTTTTAATAAAATTCCTTGTTCTTTCATGCTGTCAGCCAAAACATTCGTGATGGCAATTGCTTGAAGTTCATCAAGGTTGACTTCTGGTTTCATTTGTTCTACTATTTGTGCCGCAGTTTCCTCTGCCGGAATTTCTTTGGGCTTGCTTGGTGAGCTCTGAGGACCAGACATCATGCTTCTGTCCATACCCATTCCGCCACCTCTTCCATAACCGCCTCCATAGCCATTATTGTAGTATCCGTTTCCATATTGTGCAGAAACAGAATTGAAACAGAATAAGCTTAAAGCTAATAGAAATAAGGTTTGAATTGGTTTCATAAAAGTAGTTTATCAGTAGTTAACAATTGTTACGTGTAAATTTAAGCAGGTTCTCCGTATAAATCAAATTCTGTCGCTTCAATTATTTTTATATTAACAAATTCGCCTGTTTTTACGTAATGTTTAGAAGCGTCAATCAGAACTTCATTGTCAACATCTGGGCTGTCAAATTCGGTTCTGCCTACAAAATGCGCACCTTCTTTTCTGTCAATAATGCATCTAAAAGTTTTGCCTACTTTTTCTTGGTTCAAATCCCATGAAATTTGAGACTGCAATTCCATGATTTCGTTTGCTCTAGCTTGTTTTACGTCGTCTGGAACATTATCTTCCAAAAGATAAGCATGTGTGTTTTCTTCGTGCGAGTAAGCGAAGCATCCCATTCTGTCAAACTTCATTTCCTGAACAAAATCTTTCAGAATTTCAAAATCTTCCTGTGTTTCGCCTGGATATCCAACAATTAAGGTTGTTCTAATTGCCATGCCCGGAACAGCAGCGCGGAAATCTTTTAAAAGTTGTGTAGTCTTAGCCTGAGTTGTTCCGCGTCGCATAGATTTTAAGATTGAATCGGAAATATGCTGTAACGGAATGTCAATATAATTACAGATTTTTGGCTCTCTTTTCATTAATTGTAAGACATCCATTGGGAAACCGGTTGGGTAAGCGTAGTGCAGACGAATCCATTCAATTCCTTCAACCTTAGCAAGTTCTTCTAGTAACTCAGCAAGATTTCTTTTTTTGTAAAGATCAAGACCGTAATAAGTTAGGTCTTGTGCAATTAAAATCAATTCTTTTACTCCGTTTTTAGCTAGGCCTTGTGCTTCTTTAACTAATTTTTCAATTGGCTGCGAAACGTGAGATCCTCGCATTAGCGGAATAGCGCAAAAACTACATGGACGGTCACATCCTTCGGCAATTTTTAAATAGGCATAATTTTTTGGAGTTGTGGTTAAACGTTCTCCTAAAAGTTCATGTTTATAATCGGCTCCAAGCGCTTTTAGCAACTGCGGCAATTCGGTTGTCCCGAAATATTGGTCAACGTTTGGAATTTCTTTTTCTAAATCTGGACGGTAACGCTCAGATAAGCATCCAGTAACGAAAACTTTGTCTACAACTCCTCTTTCTTTTTTGTCAGCATACTCCAAAATCATGTTTACAGATTCTGCTTTAGCATTGTCTATAAATCCACAGGTATTTATAACGATAATGTTTCCTTCTTTTTCTGCAGGAGCTTCGTGTTCAACTTCTTTTCCATTTGCGCGAAGCTGTCCCATAAGCACTTCGCTGTCATAAACATTTTTTGAACACCCAAGAGTGATTACATTGATTTTATTCTTTTTTAAAGACTTGGTTCTCATACTTTTATAAATTGGAGTGCAAAATTACACTTTTTTTATTCAATCACACTAGTTTCGGTTGCTTTTAGATGTTTTTTATGAAGTAACTTTTGCCTTAGTGTATTGTTTTTTCAGATTTATCGTAAGAAATAGAAAAAGTGGTTTATTGTAATAAAAAAAACCGTCAGATATAAGTCTGACGGAATTTTTCATTCATCTATTAATTTTTAATTACAATTCAAATAATAGGGTTAGGGTCACGTTGTTCATCTTCGTCAGCATGTTAGGAGCACCAGTTTGGCCTTTGCTGAAAAAATCTTGATTAGACTTTCTTTCGAAGTAAGAATAGGCTAAATCTAGTTTTGTTCCTCCAAAATTATAACCTAGACCTCCTGAATAACTAGTAAGGTCTCCAATGGTTGAACCGTCTTTGTACGGACTTCCTTCAAAACGGTATCCTCCTCTAAGGCTTAGCTGTTTTATTTTGTATTCACCCCCGATTCTCAATTCGCCTACACTGGTTAGCGTATTGCTAATGCGTGAATTTAAATTTCTGAAATAAGAATCGTCAGTTGGTTTGTATTTTGTATTGCTGTAATCTTTTATTCCGTAATCTATGCTTAATAAACCGGATTTGCCAAATACATACGCAGCACTAAATGTCCATTTTGCAGGCGTTTGTAATGTGTAAGACTCGTAAACGTTTACCAAATTAGGGTTAACATCTGCGTAGTTTTCTGGTCCGTTTGCTGCTTGGGTGGTTGTGTATAAGCTTTGAGAAATCTCGTCATACAGCTCGTACCATGTGTTAGATTCGTAAGAAACTCCAAGTCTGAAATTGTTTGTCACTTTAGCAATTGTTCCTAATTGAAATGAAAATCCGTTTCCATATGTGTATAGGTCGTTATTAAATCTTAAATTGGAGATTGTCGCAGTAGGTTCTAGTGGGCTATTGTTGCTTTCGTAGAAGCTACTTGTTCTTCTGTAGTCAGTGACATGAACGTTTAAGTTTGCTCCGAAATAAATACGATCCATATAAGACGTAGCGATGTTAAAACTTACTTTACTGTTATAGCCTCTTTCGCGAACTTCGTTCTCTTGATATTTTGGTCCTGCAGGTACATTAGAAGTATATTGCGTATTATTATTGTTGTTTGTTACAGGATTGATAACAAATCCATAATACCCGAAATAGGCTTGTTGCTCATTGTAAAATTGATTTTCATAATCAATTCCTGTTATGTCTCCCAAAGCAACTGGGCTATTAAAAGCATCTCCATTCGCGTAAGCTAAAAAATAACTCGCTACCGAATTTCCTAAATTGGTTCCGGCTGAAAAACTGTCATTATTGAAGTTATTTGTGTTTTCGTAAGTCGCTCCAATTGAAATCTTTTTCCATTTGCTGTTTGGATTTCTATCATTGAAAACAAAAACTGCTCCAGCTTGATTCAGAATAAAAGAGTTGTCTTTGTCTGAAGTCTGGGTGTTGAAATACTCTGAGTTGTTTTTAGTGTTAAGGTTGCTAAAGCTGATTCCGACCTGATTGTTGTTGAATATTGCAGATCCCGCAGGGTTCACGCTGATTGCTGATAAATCACCGCCGACTGCGCCAAAAGCGCCACTCATTGCTCTAAATCTGGCTGTTCCAGTTAAGTTATTCTGTGAAAAACGTACAGCATCTGAGATTTCTTGCGAATATGAAACGCTGGCGCTCAGTCCTGCTATTAGTAGGAAAAATATTTTTTTCATTTGAATGAATTTTAAAATAGAATTTAGTTTGGTGAATGAGTATTATCTTCGGCCACCGCCACCTCCTCCAGATCTCATTCCGCCACCGCCGCCACCGCCGTTGTAAGATCTGCTTCCGCCACCGCCACCGCTGCTGTTCATAGAGCGTGAAGGGCTAGGAGATGAGTATGATCTAGACGAATTGCTATTGCTATTGTTGTAGCTTCTTGTCGTTGGCGCAGTACTATTTGATGATCTTCTGTTAGAGTAATCATACGTATTGTTTTGGCCTTGTGGTGATGAACCTCTTCTGTTTGTGAAATTTGGACTAGTGTTATAACTTCTGTTATTTACGCCAGAGCTTCTTCTATAGTCGTTGAAGTTTGTCGATCTATTTGTGTTGTAATTTCTAGTTGTAGTAGTATTGTTTCCTCTAGAAGAAAAATTTCCTCGGTTGGTTACGTAGTTCCTATCGCTAGAATATCCTCTGTTTGTAGTATAAGCTCTGTTTGAGTTATATGGTCTGTTTGAAGTGTAATTTCTGTTTCCATAGTAAGAAGAAGAGCCTCCTCTTCTGCCGTAAGCGTAATTGTAGTTGCCATAGTTGTATGCATAACCACCTCCCCAGTAGTAGCCAGGATATCCCCATCCTGCTCCCCAGTAGCCTGGATATCCCCAGCCCCAGTTGTTGTATGGGTATCCCCAGCCTCCGTAACCTCCCCAGTAGCCGCCGTAACCATATCCCCATCCGTAGTAAGGGTATCCAAATCCGAATCCCATTGACCATCCTGGATTAGAATAAACGTTTACAGAGACCTCAGAATTGCTGCTTCCCCAAGCTGGATATGCAACATCTGCGGTTTGTGTACTGTCTCCTTCCTGATAATTACCATAACTGTCTACATCGGTAAAAATTTCGGTAGGTTGATTGTCGTCTTGTAATGATCTAAAGTAATCTTTGTATTGATTGCTGTTAGAGTTATTATTCTGTACATAAGTGTTTGTTGAATTACCATATACGCCATCATTATCATGATAAGATGTATTTTGGTAAGAACCACACGACGCTAACAGAAAACTCAGTAATCCTAATAAGTAAAAATGATTTGAGTTTTGGCGAAGAAAAATAGAAGTTTTCATATCTGTGGTGTTTTTTATTGTTGCACATTACAAAAATAGTTAGTTTTGTCAAACTATTTAGTTAAAAATATTTAAAACAAAATTTGTGCCAAACTATATAATATGAGTAAGAACCTTACTACTAGATCAGAAGATTATTCTAAATGGTATAATGAACTGGTTGTCAAAGCAGATTTAGCTGAAAATTCGGGAGTTAGAGGGTGTATGGTGATCAAGCCTTACGGATATGCTATTTGGGAAAAAATGCAGGCTGAGTTGGATAGAATGTTTAAAGAAACAGGGCATCAGAATGCTTATTTT
Source organism: Flavobacterium procerum (assembly GCF_042431625.1). Taxonomy (NCBI): domain Bacteria; kingdom Pseudomonadati; phylum Bacteroidota; class Flavobacteriia; order Flavobacteriales; family Flavobacteriaceae; genus Flavobacterium; species Flavobacterium procerum. Next base: position 173,231 of record NZ_JBHLYW010000029.1, read on the forward strand.
CCTTTGTTTGTTCCGAAAAGCATGTTTGAAGCTGAGGAAAAAAATGCTGAGGGATTTGCAAAAGAATGTGCTGTCGTAACACATTATAGATTAAAAAATGATGAAAGCAGGCCAGGAAAACTTATGGTGGATCCAGAGGCTAAGTTAGAAGAAGAACTTATTGTGCGTCCAACTAGTGAGGCAATTATTTGGTCTACTTATAAAGGTTGGGTGCAGTCTTATCGTGATTTGCCTTTGTTGATTAATCAGTGGGCAAATGTGGTGCGTTGGGAAATGCGTACGCGTTTGTTTTTAAGAACTGCTGAGTTTTTATGGCAGGAAGGCCATACAGCGCATGCTACAAAAGCGGAGGCTTTGGAGGAATCTGAAAAAATGATGAATGTTTATGCTGATTTTGCACAGAATTTTATGGCGATTCCGGTGGTGAGAGGTTTTAAGACCGAATCAGAACGTTTTGCAGGTGCAGATGAAACTTATTGTATTGAGGCTTTAATGCAAGATGGAAAAGCACTTCAGGCTGGAACATCTCACTTTTTAGGGCAGAATTTCGCTCAGGCGTTTGATGTGAAATTTGCAAATGCTGAAGGTAAACAGGAACACGTTTGGGGAACATCATGGGGGGTTTCGACTAGATTGATGGGGGCTTTGATTATGACGCACTCTGATGATCAAGGACTAGTGTTGCCTCCAAATTTGGCTCCAATACAAGTTGTTATTGTTCCGATTTACAAAACGGATGAACAATTGGCTCAAATAAGTGAAGCTGCAAGTGTTTTGACTGCTAAATTGAGAAAATTAAGAATTACAGTTAAGTTTGATGACAGAACAACTCAAAAGCCAGGATTTAAATTTGCAGAATGGGAATTGAAAGGTGTCCCGGTTCGAATTGCAGTTGGGCCAAAAGATCTAGAAAATGGAACTTTTGAGGTTGCAAGACGCGATACTTTGTCAAAAGAAACGGTTTCTGCAGACGGAATCGAAAATTATATAAATGACTTATTAGAGCAAATTCAAAATGATTTGTTTGCTAAAGCTTTAAATTATCGCGATACTCATATTACGCAAGTGAATAATTTTGAGGAATTTAAAGAAGTTTTAAACGGTAAAGGTGGTTTTGTTTCTGCTCATTGGGACGGAACCGCAGAGACTGAAGAAAAAATAAAAGACTTAACAAAAGCTACGATTCGTTGTATTCCTTTGGATGCTGTCGAAGAAGCGGGAACCTGTGTATTTACTGGGAATCCGTCTTCGAAAAGGGTGCTGTTTGCTAAGGCATATTAAAAAAAGTGTATTTTTTTTGTGTTTGCTATTGTACAAATAAAAAATAGATGTATCTTTGCATCCGCATTAGAAAAGCACCATGGTCCGTTCGTCTATCGGTTAGGACGCCAGGTTTTCATCCTGGTAAGGGGGGTTCGATTCCCCCACGGACTACAAGTTATATTACATATTGAAAATTTCCAAACTTAGGAGAATTAAGGTCCGTTCGTCTAGGGGTTAGGACGCCAGGTTTTCATCCTGGTAACAGGGGTTCGATTCCCCTACGGACTACAAAAAATTAGTTGTAAATTAGTTTTATAAAATAAAAATTGGTGTCTCGGTTTTTATTTTATTAGTTAAAACCAAAGTGATTGTTTTGACAATTGTGGGAGGTTTTTCTTTTTTAACTAGTATTTATAATAATTATTACATCTAAAATTAAAAGAAATGGCAAATCATAAGTCAGCATTAAAAAGAATCAGAAGCAACGAAAAGAGAAGAGTTCTTAACAGATATCAGCATAAAACTACTCGTAATGCTATTAAAGCGTTAAGATTAGCTACTGATAAATCTGATGCAACGGCAAAATTATCAACTGTAATTTCTATGATTGATAAATTAGCTAAAAAGAACATCATTCATGATAATAAAGCTTCTAACTTGAAGTCTAAATTAACTAAACATGTTGCTAAATTGTAATTAATACAATTTATTAGATATAATAAATCCTCTTTTTAAGAGGATTTTTTTTTGTCTTGAATCTAAAGAAATTCAAATAGAAAAAATAAATTCCAAATGCCAACAGTTGTGTAAATTGGAATTTGGAATTTTAAAATTGAATTTTATAAATTTATTGTAAACCAATTTTCTTTTTAAGGTATTCTAGCATTGCCTGTGTAATAGGTTTGGAGAGAAAATCTATAATGATGGGGTATTTTTTTGCTTTTGCTAAGTCATCGGGGTCAATGGTAGAAGACAATACAATGACGCTTGCTTTATTGAAGTCTGAATAAGCAGAAGAGGTGAAATGATCAAGAAATTCCCATCCGCCCATTATTGGCATGTTGAGATCTAAAAAAATAAGCTCAGGCTTAATGTTGCTTTTTGTATTGGCATATTTTAAAGTGTTGAAGTAATGCAGTGCTTCTTCTCCATTTTGTGCAGTAATTATCTCATTCGAAAATGATGATCTGGCTATTACTTTTTTGCATAACATTAATGTGATTGGATCATCATCAATACATAAAATCTGCTCAAGCATAATTTAGTTTTTAAATGTTATTGTAAATGTAGTCCCTTTGTTGACTTCGCTGTCAATACTTATCGTCCCGCCCATAGTTTCGACCTGAGACTTAACAAGGTACAGTCCGAGTCCTTTGCTGTCGGGATAATTATGGAATCTTTGATAAAGTCCGAAAATTTTATCCCGGTTTCGTTCTAAGTCAATTCCGATTCCGTTGTCTTTAAAGCTTAATATTGTTTTATTTTCAATTTGTTCTGCAATTATAGAGATTTTTAGTTTTCTATTTTCAGATTTATACTTTATAGAATTAGTAAGCAAATTAAGCAGAATGCTTTCAAGATATGCTTTGTTCGTGATAATTTGCGGAACTTTGTCAAATTTAAGCTTTATAATTGGCTTATGAAGTTCAATTTGAAAAGAAAGCTGACTGAATACGTTTTCAAAGACTTCCTGCAAAGAAACCTCTTCTTTCTGCATCGAAGGATTGTCTTTGATGATGATAACTTTTACAAGATCATTAATGGTTTCATTTAATAAATGTGTCGATTTGGTAAAGCCTGCCAGTATTTCCTCAAGTTCTTCATTTTCGATTGGAAGATCTTCAATAAGATTTAGAAGGCCAATCAAATTAGACAACGGCGCGCGTAAATTGTGTGATGTGATGTAAGAAAACTGTTTTAAATCCTTGTTGTTCTGGGTTAATTCTCTGATTAGATGCTCTTTTTCTGTCTCCATTTTTTTTTCATCCGTAATATCCCTTTGGATTGAAATCCAATGTGAGATAACGCCTTCATTGTTGAAAATTGGAATCATTGAAAATCTTACCCAGTATTCTTCTTGTGTTTTAGTGTATGTTATGGTTTCTATTACACATTCTTCTTCGTTCTTAATAGCTCTGAGAAGTTTTTTTAATTCTTCAGAGTCGGATTTTGGTCCTTTAAATATATTTGTTGATTTTCCGATTATTTCATGTGATCGATATCCTGACATTTGAGAAAAGGCAGGATTGACATAGACAATTTTAGGAATTTTGCGATCAAGAGAATTTGCTTCTGTGATTAAAATAGAATCTTTTGATTGTGTAATTACTGTTTCTAAAAGTTTTAAACGTTGCTCTTCTTCTTTTTGTTTAGTAATATCTTGTATTGCACCAATCATTCTGGTTGCTTTTCCGTTTTCATCCTTTAATAAAAAGCCTCTGTCTAAGACATATTTATAAGTTCCGTCGGCACATCTAAAACGGTATTGATCTTGCCATTTTTCAGTTTTCTGTTCAATAAAAGAATATAATTTTATTGACATTCGAATACTGTCTTCAGGATGAATTTTGTCAAACCACCACTTAGAGCTTTTTCCAACATCTTCTGGATTGTATCCAAAAACACTTTCAATTCCTTTGTTCCAGTTTATGCTGTCTTCCTGAATTTTCCAGTCCCAAATCGTGTCGCTTGTTGCTTTTGCTACAATGTCATACTTCTCGTTTGATTCCTTTATTTCTTCGTTGGTCTGGTTTAGTTTTTCAAAAACAGTATTGTTTCGGTTTTCATTTTTGGAAAGAATGTATCTAAAAACCAATCCAGTTGCAAGAATAAAAAAAATGTCTTTTACTAGTGAGAGCGAAAGATATTGTAGGCCTGAAAAGTAAAGAGCAAATAATTTATGACATGTTACAGCCACGATTATTGAGATGCTGATATAGATTAGAGTAATTTTAAGGGTTTTACTTTTCATTACTTCAAATATAGTTAAATTAACTATAACTAAACATATGTTAATATTATTTTGGAGCCGATATTTTGGCGTTTCATATTAACTAATTGATTGTATATACGCAAACTATGATAGAAACGTTTTTTTTTAGAAAATAAAGTGTACCTTTGCGCCCATTAAAAATCACAGATGGAATCTATTAGAAACATTGCAATTATTGCCCACGTCGATCACGGTAAAACAACTTTGGTTGATAAAATTATGTATCACTGTCAGTTATTTCGTGAAAACGAAAACACAGGTGATTTAATCTTAGATAATAACGATTTAGAGCGTGAGAGAGGTATTACAATTACTTCTAAAAACGTATCAGTTCAATATAAAGGAACAAAAATCAATATTATTGACACTCCTGGCCACGCGGATTTTGGAGGTGAAGTTGAACGTGTATTGAACATGGCCGATGGTGTATGCTTGCTAGTAGATGCTTTTGAAGGACCAATGCCACAAACGCGTTTTGTATTGCAAAAAGCGATTGACTTAGGTCTTAAGCCTTGTGTAGTTATTAACAAAGTGGATAAAGAAAACTGTACTCCTGAAGAAGTTCATGAAAAAGTTTTTGACTTAATGTTTGAATTAGGTGCTGAAGAATGGCAGTTAGATTTTCCTACTGTTTATGGTTCTGCTAAAAACAATTGGATGTCTGATCATTGGGAAAACGTAACTGATAATGTTGAAGCATTATTAGATATGGTTGTTGAAAATGTACCAGCTCCTAAAGTATCAGAAGGAAATCCTCAAATGTTGATTACATCTTTAGATTTCTCTGCTTTTACAGGACGTATTGCTATTGGTCGTTTAGAAAGAGGTATCTTGAAAGAAGGAATGCCAATTTCTTTGGTAAAAAGAGATGGTTCGGTAACAAAATCTAGAATTAAAGAGTTACACACTTTCGAAGGTCTTGGACGTAAAAAAGTAACAGAAGTAATTGCTGGAGATATTTGTGCAGTTGTTGGTATTGAAGGTTTTGAAATTGGAGATACTATTTCTGATGCTGAAAATCCAGAAGGTTTAGCTTCTATTGCTATCGATGAGCCAACAATGAGTATGTTGTTTACTATTAATGATTCTCCTTTCTTTGGTAAAGAAGGTAAGTTTGTAACTTCTCGCCATATTAGAGAGCGTTTGACAAAAGAATTAGAGAAAAACTTAGCTATGAAGTTAGGTGAAACTGATTCTGCTGATAAATTCATGGTTTTTGGTCGTGGAGTACTTCATTTATCCGTTCTTATTGAAACAATGAGAAGAGAAGGTTACGAACTTCAAATTGGACAACCACAAGTTATCATTAAGGAAATTGATGGTAAAAAATGTGAACCAATCGAGGAATTAACAATCGACTTACCGGAAAATCTTTCAGGTAGAGCAGTTGAATTCGTTACACTTCGTAAAGGTGAAATGTTGAGCATGGAAACAAAAGGAGAACGTATGATTATTAAATTTAATATTCCATCTCGTGGAATTATTGGATTACGTAACCAATTGCTTACTGCAACAGCTGGTGAGGCTATTATGTCACACCGTTTTATTGGATATGAGCCATTCAAAGGGGAAATTGCTGGACGTAACAAAGGTTCTCTGATTTCTATGGAGAAAGGAAAAGCCATTCCTTATTCTATCGATAAATTACAAGATCGTGGTAAGTTTTTCGTTGAGCCAAATGCTGAAATTTACGAAGGTCAAGTAATTGGAGAAAACTCTCGTAGTGATGATATGTGTGTAAACGTAACGAAAGAGAAAAAGCAATCTAACGTTCGTTCTTCTGGAGCTGATGAAAAAGCGAGAATTATTCCACCAATTATTTTCTCTCTTGAAGAGGCTTTAGAATATATTCAAAAAGATGAATATGTAGAGGTAACTCCAAAATCTATTCGTTTGAGAAAAATTTATTTGACAGAAACTGATAGAAAAAGATTTAAAATCTAATTCGTTTTAAATTTCAATATAGAAATCCCAAATTCCGATTAGGAGTTTGGGTTTTTTTTAGTGTTTTTTAATTTGGTATTTGGTATTTGGAATTTGTTTTTTTTTAATTTGGAATTTTAAAGTTTTATCTTTTTAAGCTAAAATGTCCTCTTGTACTTTTACCATCGATAAACAATAAAGTAAACCAATAATCACCCGCAGGTACTTGTTGGCCATTAAAAAAACCGTTCCAGCCCGCACTGTTCTGATTCATTTGTTTTATCAATTTCCCGTAACGGTCAAAAATTGAAATGGTATAATCAGGCATTTGGTCAATGTTTTTTATCGCCCACAAATCATTATAATTGTCTCCGTTTGGTGTAAAAAATCTAGGATAATCTAAGACATATATTAAGAAAGAATTCGACAAGCCACAACCGTTTTTGTCTCTTGCAACAGCTCGATAAACTCCTGGCACAACAGAACTAAATAAAGCAGAGTTTTGAAAATCAGAATTGTTTAGGGAGAATTCATAATCGCCATTTCCAGTATATTCTACCAATATAGAATTATCAATTCCAGAAAAGTCTTTCACCTGAGCGCCTGTTATAACTGCTGGCTCCGATGAGATTACGTTGAATTTTTTAGTTTTTTGACAATCATCTCCATTGGTGACGGTTACAGAATAATCTCCTCCAGCAGTAACAAGAATGGAATTTGAGGTGCTTCCATTTGACCATAAATAGCTTTTAAAGCCAGAAGCAACTTCAAGAGTTTCTTGATCTCCTTTGCATAAAAATACTTTTTCATCTTCAAAATTGGCAGGATCGAAAGTGTTTACGACCAATTCAATCGGAACAATATCATAACAGTCGGATCCGTTTACCGCTCTTGCGTAGATGGTCTGGAGATATGGAATGTTATTTTTGAAGATGTTTGGAAGCTTATTTACAGTCTGTACTGCATCTGAGGCTGTCAAATAATATTCTATTACCAAGCCAGATGGCAGGCCGCTCATGATTTGAGGCGTGACCTGAAGATTCAAATCAAATTGATACAAGCCGTCTTGTAAAACATCTTCATCGCAGGTTGCAATTGGAGCTTGATTCGGAATTACGTGATTTGAAATTTGAAGTGTGATTTGTGCCGTTTTATAACAATTAATGCTGTTTTCTATTCGAGCGAAAACAATCTGATTAGGCGTTTTGTTGGTATAATGTTGCGGATTTGCAATTGGGTTTGTTTTTGATTGGGCATTGGCCAATGATTCATAAAAACCTTGCAGTGAAATTTGTGAAACATTATTTTTTACAATATTTGTTGCCTTAGTTAAATCAAAAATGGTTATTCCATCGCTGTTGTCATCACATTGCAGGAATGTAGTGTCAGACGAGGCAATTTCAGGCATATATTCAATTGTAATTTCACCAATATTGATACAGGTTGTACTGCTTAAATTGGCTTCCACTTTATACGTTCCTGTAGCAGTAACACTGTATGAAGAACCTGTAGCTCCTGCAATCTGAACATAATTATTAGAACTGTCTTTTTTAAACCATTTGAAGGTATAAATAGCAGGGTCAAGTTTGGTGTCCAGCAAATAATTTTCTCCAAAACAGAGTGCGCTATTATTGGCAACGGTCTTGTTTTCTCCAAAATTGATATTGGTTACAAAACTTCCGCCTTCTATAAATACAGCCGAATTGTATTTACGTGTATCGTCATCGGCAATAACAAGTTTTAAATGGTATTTTTTTCCGGGTACCACAGCAGTATGCGCATTCATAACAACAGTCTGCCCCGCGTAATTAATGGGACTTGTTGCGGTATTGTATCCGTTGAAGTAATTTTCATTACTAGCATCGCAACCGTCTTTGACACTTCCAGAAACTATTACAGATTCTATTTTTGGATGTACAGTTGTAGCAGAAACCGCTGTTGTACTGTTGGGAAGGACTGCAAGATTTTTATATTCTTCTGTGCTGCCACTTTCTTTAATTAAAAAAGCAAAACCATCAGAATACAAACAAGGATAATACGATTGGTATTCGTTTGACGCAAAAATGTAATTGAAGCTTAACGAATTTGTCAATGCTGTAAAATCAAATTCTAAAACGGTAGCTTGTGTGCTGCTTGTTGTGTTTATAGCCTTGTTTAAGTCGACATCACCAGCCCAGCTTTCTATTTTTACACCTACAGAGGTGGCTTGATTAAAAGGACCTTCGGCATTTTTACTTGGTGATGTGGTTAAAACCACTCCGTTGGCAAACGGAAAAGTACTGCCCGCAGAACTAAATGCAGCATAACTCTGACCTGTAGCTGTTGGATTTCCTGTAGCATTTACGGTTTCGGTATCGATACATGAGCTGTTTATCAGAACATTTTTTACAAGCTCTACAGGTGTTTTAGTAGGATCAACAACAATATTTTGTGCTTTGATTTTATTACAAAAAAAGCACAACGTAAAAATTAATCCCAAAACTCTAAAACAGCTCATAGTATCAAATATACTACAAATCTCGATTCTTTAATAATTTGTAAGAAAAATAAATGAATAAAAAAGTCCAGATTAAAACGATAAAGCACGCTAAATAATCAACGCTGTATGCGCTGTCGGTTTCAATTCCGATTTGCTTGCCGATATTTTTTACAACGGATAATCTCGGAGCCGGATTAACAATTAAGTTCGACATGGCTTCTAAAGGAAAAAACTGTGCAACATATAAATCTGTATTGCTATTTGGGAAAACCTTAAAGGCTAGAAATGCTCTCATCATTCCTTCAAAAATGCTCCAAACTAATAAAAAGCCTAGTGCAAAAGCCGAACGTTTTACAAAAATTCCGAGAAATAAACAGAAAGAAAAGAAACCAACCAGTTTTATGAAAAATGCCAAGAGATAATCCAAATCCATGAAAATGACATCTATTTCAGTGTAGGAAGAAAAAGTCAATCCGAGAATCAAGCTCATTATAAAAACAAAAACTGTGGAGCAAAGTGAAAACAAAACAACAGTTAGGAATTTGGACAGGATGAACTCTTTTTTACTTAATCCATCAATTAGATTTTGTTTTAATGTTCCGTAACTGTATTCGTTGGCCATCATAGAAACAATTACAATTGCCAGAAAGAACTTTAGCCAAGCAGCAACGAAAGTATTAAAATGCCAGATAAACGGAAAGTTAAAGATTCCCATTTCTGCCAAATGAAATTTGAAGGGACCTATATCAAATTTTATTGCAGCTATTAATGCTATGAATGAGAGTAATATAAAATAAATAAGAGTAAGGATTCGACTGGCTTTATTCATCCAGATTTTTTGCAATTCTATAGAGAGAAGTCTTTTCATGGTTTAGTTTTTTTGAATGGCTGCGTTTTTGGTTAATTCTAAAAATTGCGCTTCTAGGCTGTTTTTGCGTTTTACCAAATGACTTAAAGCGATGTTTTTAGAAAATAAATACAAGTTTAATTCTGAAGCTGATAAATCGGATTGCAGGTAAACTAAGATTTTCCCATCTTCTTCAGTCGTTTTTGCTACAGCTGGATGTTGTTCTATAACCGATTTTAATGCCTGATTATCATTTGCCTGAAGTTCAAAAAAGCTTTCATTAGAAGACATTCCGTCAACAGAACCCGAATACAAGATTTCGCCTTTTCGTAAAACAATTACCTGCGAACATACTTTTTCTACTTCATCTAATAAATGAGAAGCCAATAAAATAGTCGTTCCTTGTGAGGCAATTTTCTTGATAATGTCACGAATCTGATGAATTCCCTGAGGATCTAATCCGTTGGTAGGCTCATCCAGAATCAAAATCTCCGGATCATTCAAAAGTGCCGATGCAATTGCCAAGCGCTGTTTCATTCCTAGAGAAAAAGTACTGAATTTACTCATCTTTCTCTCAATCAAACCCACAAGTTCAAGCTTTTCATTTACTTTAGAGTAATTTATGTTTTTGATTTTGCAAACCAGTTTCAGATTTTCTTCTGCCGTCATGTAAGGATAAAAATTGGGTCTTTCGATAATGGCTCCAACTTTTTTTAAGGCGTCGTGTGTTTGCATTTTTCCATCAAACCAACTGTAATTTCCGGAAGATTTGTTCACAACATTTAAAACAATTCCCAAAGTGGTTGATTTTCCGCTGCCGTTCGGCCCAAGAATACCGTAGACGTGTCCTTTTTGTACTCTAAACGATACATCTTTTAAAGCCTGAATCCGGCCGTATCTTTTACTTAAATTTTCAATGGTTAAAATGGTTTCCAAATTTTTTCTGGTTTTAGTTTTTTAATAGGACGAGCCAATTCGATTTTTGTTACTTTAAATTCTAACATTCAATCGTATTGATGTAAATTTGTATTAAAGATATTCAAAATGAGCGAACCTTTAATGGTTTTAAAAAAACCGTCGTATCCTTTAACACAGCCTCTTTTAAGTTATTTGGAGCGTTATGAACGCATTTCAAAAGTTTCTGTGTTTTATGATGATTTGCTTCGCTTTTCGGGTTCAATAAATGTTTTTGATAAGCATGACAACGATACGCTTTGGATTCGGGTTTATTACAATGAATTTGAGCGAAATGAAATCGATTTAAATTTAAAAAGAATTTATTCGCTTCTGCATTCTGACGGAAATAGCGAAATTATTCAGTTTCTCAACATCGATGCGATTGATTATTGTACTTTCGGAAATTCGAAACCTTTCAGAATAAAAGTCCGAAATATTCTAAACGATAACTATGTTCATTTTTACATCAAAAAAGCAGATGCTTCGCGAATTTATGGTTTAGAGTTAGAAGATATTCTTTCGCCAGATAAAATCAATTTTTTGGTTTATAAAGATACTTTGATTGAAGAGCATATTATCGGAATTCCGGGCGACGTTTTTATGGATACGCTTCTCGTTTCTTGTACAGAAATGGAAAAAGCTCAGATTGCAAAAGAGTTTGTTAAGTTTAACGAGCGCTGTATGATTCGTCTTTTGGGAGATATGCGAGCTTACAATTATGTAATTGTTCCGATTCACGATTTTGATCAGGTGGTGTATAAAATTCGTCCGATTGATTTTGACCAGCAATGTTACGAAGGAAATTTTAAAGTTTATCGCCCACAGTTTTTTAAGGAAAATTTTCCGATGATTCAATTGATAAAAGAAAAATTGGAGGAACGTTCTATTATTCAGTACAAAGATGAAGAAAGGGCAATTCTAGCCAAACGTATTCATTCTGCCGAAAATAGAATAAAAAAACTGCTGAATATTATGTGCCACGATACCATCTCGACAGAAGAGCATTTGCTGCAGCTAAAAATGGAATTGTATCGTTATACAAATGATATGAAATTCAAAAATGCAAAATCGATGGGACACATCATGCACGCCGCATTTGAGTTTATTACCCGTAATTTTAAGAATACTAATCTAGTTTAAAGTTTTAGCTACACATTCACAGATTTAAAAGATTTTTTAATAATTGTAATCCTTTTAATCTGTGGCAAAATAAAAATAGTATCATGAAAAAATCTTTTTTAATAGCCGTTTCGATAGTTTTATTGGCTTGCCAAACGCAATCTGGTTCTGATTTAAAAGAACTTTATTCGCTTCCAAAAAAATTAAAGGAAGTTTCAGGAATTACTTATTTTCCTGACACCAACACTATTTATACGCTAGAAGATAGTGGAAATAAAAACGCTATTTATGCTATTGATGCTAAAGGTAAAATAGCCAAAACAATTACAATTGCAAATGCCGTAAACGTTGACTGGGAAGATATTACAAAAGATAAAGCCGGAAATATTTATATTGGTGATTTTGGAAATAACGATAACGAACGCAAGGATTTGTGTATTTATAAAGTGGCCAAAAATCAGTTGAATAAAGATCAGGCTTCTGCAGAATACAAAGTTTCGTTTTCATATCCGGAACAAACTGAATTTCCTCCAAAGAAAAAAGAAATGTTCTATGATGTTGAAGGTTTCTTTGAACAAAATGGTTACTTCTATCTTTTTACCAAAAATCGAAGCAAAGGTTTTGATGGAACCGCTTTTATCTACAAAATCAAAAATGCTTCTGGAAAGCAAAATGCAGTTAGAATAGGAGAATTTAAAACCTGCAATAATTACAATCATTGTGTTTTAACAAGCGCCACAATTAGTCCTGATGGTAAAAAAGTAGCTTTGTTAAGTCATGACAAAGTGCTTTTGTTTAAAGATTTTAAAGGAGATTTATTCCACAAAGGAACTCATACCCAAATAGAATTAAATCATTTTTCTCAAAAAGAAGCCATCGTTTTTAAAGACAACAACACCCTGCTGATTGCCGACGAAAAAACAAACAAAGTAGGAGGAAACGTGTATGAATTTAAACTTGAAAACCACTAAGATTTAAGTTGCTAAGAAAAAAAGTTAGCCACGAATTACACTAATTTCTACGAATTATATTAAAATAAAATTAGTGTAAATTAGTGAAATTCGTGGCTAAAAAAACTTTGTTACTTTGAGCCTTCAGCTAGAAGCTGTAAGCCGCTCCAAAAATAACCCTTCCAATTTCGTCAGGAGATTTGAAGTATGAAATCCTCGCTGTAATTATATTGATTGCATTCAGCCACAGACCGCCTCCATAATCCTGATGCCATTTTCTTGAATTTTCACCGTCAAGCCAAATCCTTCCATAGTCAAAACCTCCTAGAATTCCGTAGGTGAGGGGAGCAATTGTTTTTTGTATTTTTCCAAGGCTCAGGCGCAAATCAGAACTTTGAGAAAAATAAGAGTTTCCTAAAAAACGTTCGTTTCTGTAACCTCTCAAATCGGTATCACCTCCTAAAGTTGCACCTTGATAAAATTCATAATTGTTGTTTAAGATTGCTTTTCCTTTTAGATAAGTGGCCAAAACAAGTTTTCCGTTATGATCAAGTTTATGCGTGAAACCTAAGATACTTTCCAGAGTCGGAAAGTTTTTCTTGGTGTTTTCAAGATTTGCAGTCCAAGTTCCAGAAATCATAAAATACATTCCCAAAGTTGGTTTTGCTGCAAAATCAGAATTTTTGAACTGATATTTAACCTTTAAGCTTCCAAAATTCTGACTTTCAAAAATGTCTGGATTTACAACATTTGTAAGATCTATATATCTGTTTTCAGTTCGTTCTACTGTCATTCTCTGAAAAATAGGCTGAATGCTGAATTCGCTTCCATATCTGCCTACATGTCTGATGGCTCCCGAAGCATTAAATTTTCTGATACGGACGCGATTGTAATCTAGACTTAGGTCGTTTTCATATGGTGTTTCATTTCCATAACCAAAATAATTCATCGCAAAATTTGGAGTTGTATATAACGATTCTACATCGATTACCCACTTTCCTAATAATCCTGGGAAATGTGCTGCGTAATTAAATTCTAGACCACCTGTCGCAAAATAATAAAAAGCATTAAAAATATGTCTTTGCGTATAAGGATTCTGTTTGAAATTATTGACGGTATAATTAAGGTTAATACCCACTTTTACGCCATCATCAGGATTAAATCCGATGTTCGGAAGTCCTGAGATTACATTGTATTTTGGTTTTTCATAATTGTATAAGTTAACATCATAATCGTCTGTTAACTGTGTTTGAGTTTTAGAATCTAAATTATAGGTGTTTTCTTTTGATTTGAAATCATAAACAATAACCTTTTTTCCATTTTCGATATTGTAGGTGTCGTTGTTCTGCCCACCGATTAAACGAATTTTAATTTTCGATTTCTCATTACCTTTTACTTCAAAAATATCATTATCATCTAAACCGTAAATCCATAGATTTTTGGTTTTAGAATCGTTGACATTTTTCGTGTACACCAATTCGTCTCCTTCTTTTTTCACTCGATAAACCTGAATTTCGATATTTTTTCTTGCCTTATGATTCAGAACAAATTTGTCTTTTTTATCGGTTCCCGCAATCATAACGGTTTTGCTCAAAATATCAGAATACTCTTTGGCATATTTCTGCAGGTCTTTTTTTCTGTTTTTCAGTTTTCGCTTAATCTCCTCAACAGTCTCGTCCTGTACTTCTTTCGGCATCTTTTTAAAAGCCTGATCGATATCCTCGTCTTTTAGATTTTCTTGGATGTATTTTGCCTGTTCTAGCCAATCTTTCTCTTCAGCAGTTTTTAAGAATGCTAGATCCATAGGATAAGGTTCTCGGCTGAGCCATTTCACATTTCCAATTTTATCCTTAAAAGTACGCATATGACGTAAAGCTGGAATATTCATTAAAATAGACAATAAAGCCCCGTCATATTTAACAAATGCCTGATCACGGTCACGCGGAATAGGTTTATAAATTACCTTTCCGTCTTTTTTAAATTCAGCCCAGCGCCATTGATCGCTGTGTCTGTCCCAGTCACCGATTAGTATATCAAACAAACGCGCTTTTATATATTCTTTTTCATCGACAACATATTTTTCATCTTTATGAAGATTTGCCATCATGTCATCAGTACCAATTATATTAGTTGGATTTCCAAAGTTTTTTCCGTCAAGATGATTATCGGCAGGTCTTTCTTCAACCATATATAGCTGATCTCCGAAACCGGAATTAAATTCTCCCAAACCATTTTGTTTTGGAATATAATATAAAATCGGATTAGTGTGTGCCAAACCAATCTTATCCGACATGCTTCCCGTTACAAAAGGTGCATACGGATGCGAGGTAGTATAAAAATCATATAAAAAATCTTCGGTATAGGTTTTCTGAAAATCATTTACAACGTATTGATCTTTAAAGGCAACCGACTGTAAAAACACAGAAGCGCTTTTTTTCATGCCACGCATCACAAACTCTCGCCCTTTTGGATCTGACATTCGTAAGGAAACTGACTGATGTCCGCCGCCTTCGCGAATAGGTTTCAAACCACCTTTTAGAGTGTCTACAGTAGCAGTTTGAACCTCGATTGGCATGCTGTAATATTTTCTGTAATGTTGCCCGAATAAAAATTTATGAAACAAACTTTTATCGGTCATTTTTGAAGAATAAATTGAAGTCGTGGTTTTTGGCGGAAAATTATTTGAAGTTGAAGGCGCCCAGTTAATTTCTTTAGCCTTAATGATTTCGCGCTCAAAAAGCATTTTTTCTTTATTTTCTACATTTCCGTAAAAATTTACTTTGGCATCACCGCTTTTATACATGGTTAAAGTAGCATAGCCATTTCCGCCATACGAAAAATCAAACGGATTAATAGCTCTCGCGGCTTCAGATTTTGATCCCGCACCGCTGATAATCTGCTGAATGTTTTCTTTGCTGATGTATTGTAAATTGTGATCATGACCCGAAACTACAATCACGTTTTTTTGTTTCTGCAGCAACGTTTTGATTCGCTTAGCATAAATTGTATATTGTTTATTTTGAATGTCTTGTGGACTTATTCCAGAGGTTTTTCGAAGCAGATTAATAAAAGATCCGATAACCGGAAGAGGGATTTTTTTCTCCAGTGGAAACAATTGTTTTTCTAATGAAAACTGTCCGCCATGGGTTCCGTTGCTTAATAAAGGATGGTGAATTGCAAGAACAACTGTTTTCTCTTGGTTTTTGTTTAAAAGACTTTCTAATTCTTCGTAAAACTGTTCTTTAGTTTTAATTTCACAATTGTCATTCATAGTTGGATGATCATCCCAATCTTCGAGAAACCATTCACTATCAACGGCTATTAACGTCGTAGTGCTATCAATTTTAACATCTTCAATCGGGCAGGATTTTCTTGGCAGAAAAGCTTTTTTATCATTTAAATAATTAGTTACAAAACTGGCTTGATTTTCTAATCCTTTTATGCCGCTGTACCAATCATGATTCCCCGGAATTACAATTGTTTTTCCTTTAAAACCTTCTGCAAGTTTTAATTGATTCTTCAATTTTGTTTCGGCTAAAGCCTTATCTGCATTTTTCTTTTCTGCAGGGAAACCTTTAGGATAAATGTTGTCACCCAAAAATAAAAGGGTAGATTTTTTGCTGGCTTTTTGCAACCTTTGATGCAAAAGTTCCAGTGTTTTTTGTGCCTGATCTTCGTCGGCATTTCCGGCATCACCGACAAGATAAAAAGTATGCGCAATTTTTATGCTGTCAGTTGCGTTTTCATTTTCGTTCGCGCTTACATTTTTTCCGTATTGTGGTTTATTGGTAGCACATGAAAAAACAAGAAAAAGTATAATGACAGCTGTGGCGCCGGTTTTAATTTTCGCAATAAAATGATTATCCAAAAACAATTTCATAATTTAGTGGTATAAAAATATTCTTTATGAATCTAATAGAACAATCCGAGGATTTCGTCAGTAATTTACTCAAAGATAAACTTTCTAATTTATATTCTTATCATAATTTTAACCATACTTTAACTGTAGTTACAGCGGTAAAAGAGCTGTGTAAAAAAGAGGATGTTGAGGGAGGTGATAAGGAGGCGCTTTTGACGGCCGCTTGGTTCCATGACACTGGTTATATTGAGGGTTATCAACATCATGAAGAAGAAAGTGTAAAAATTGCCGACAAATTTTTGAGAGAAAAAGGGAAGTCAGAAGAATTTATTTCTCTTGTTTCTAGTCTGATTCTGGCTACTGCCAAAGAATACCAGCCGAAAACACATCTTGAAAAAATCATTAAAGATGCAGATTATGCCCATTTGATGGGAACAGAATATGTAACAACCTGCGAATTACTCCGTTTAGAATTAAAAAATACTGGACTTGCCAGCTTTACAAATGCAGAATGGACAAAAGAAAACCTGAATTTTTTACTCAACAAACATCGTTTTTATACCGATTATGCGCTGCGAAAATGGCAGCCACTGAAAGAAAAAAACCTACTTCTAATTCAGAAAAAAATTAATAAGCAGCAATTAAAAGCCGCAACCGCTATTGATGAAGAAAACAGCAAAAAGGATAAAAGCGACAAAACAGAACGCGGTGTTGATACTTTATTTCGTGTTACGCTTGGAAATCATACTCGATTAAGCGGTATTGCAGACAGTAAAGCCAATATTTTGTTGTCAGTAAATGCGATTATTATCTCAATTGCATTATCGTCGATTATTCCGAAATTAGACAGTCCAAAAAATGCGCATTTGGTGGTTCCGACTTTTATTATGCTGATGTCGAGCGTTATCACGATTATTTTTGCTATTCTTTCAACCAGACCAAAAGTCACTTCTGGTTTTTTTACAAGGGGAGATGTAGAAGCTAAAAAAGTGAATTTAATGTTTTTTGGAAATTTCTATAAAATGCCTCTCGAAGATTATGATTGGGCAATGAATGAAATGATGAAAGACCGCGATTATTTGTATTCGACAATGATCAAAGATTTGTATTATCTTGGATTGGTTTTACAACGAAAATACAATCTGCTCCGTATAGCCTATAACTTTTTTATGGTTGGAATTATTATAACCGTAATATCCTTTGTGATTGCTTTTAAGGGAGTTACGCTTTAAAAGAAAAAATAAAGCTTTGTCAAATTTAAACTTTGGCAAAGCTTTTTATAGTTAATTCAACTCATCTAAAAGATCCTGATAAGTAATTTTTTTAGTATTCGAATTCGTAATGTTGTTGATTACTTTTACGCGAATGGCTCTCAACCCAGAAACGCCTTGAAGGTCTTCAACTTCAAATTGTTCGATAGAAGGTTCTAATATTTTTTTGTGCTGCAGGTATTTAATGTATTTTAAATATTCTGCTTCTTCACTGTTTTGTGAATAGACAATCGTAATTTTTTCTTTTTCGGTAATGCGTTCACTACTTCCTTTGATGTGAGCCTTGTCAATACGTTTTTTAACTACCTCATATCTTGCATTATAAGTTCCGTCGACATCAAAACGCTTTTCGTCCATTCTAAAACGAATAGATAAAGCAGCGCTGAAAACCAAAATAAGCGAAGTAACATCTAATTCATAAGGAAGCGATTCTTTAAGCTGATGATGTTCAAGTTCCATTTCACATAAAGTCTGCAATTGCCATAAACGCAGATTGTGCAGATACATAATGTCAAAAGGCTTGGTTGGCGCTATTGAAGCTCCAATATACAAGTTATGCTCAACACCATCGGTTTTAAAACGCTCATAATAATGCGGATAAATCTGTTGCGCTTCGAGTTGCTTTTTATCTAAAACAGAAGCTAGTTTCTTGTTGATGATTGACATTGCGTTATCAAATTTCTTTCTTTCCTGATAAAACATGCCAGTCTTTTCGTCAAGACTTTCAAAATATTCTTCTTCCAGTTTCTGATTTTTGGATGTATCCTTAGTGTTTTTTAAAATCGGATGAATCTCATCTTCGATATAACGCTGAATATGCTGTTCTGTATCGGCTTTTAAAGGCTGATCGAGTTCGTCTCGAAGCGATTCCAATTCAAATTTTCTTTGTTCCAAAAGCATCAGACTGCTGTTTGGCTTCTGATTTTCAAAAATCTCCAAAATAGTTGTCAGCTGATTTTTTAAATCTTTTCTAACCGTATCGTTTCTATGTTCAGAAGAACCTTTTATATCAATTTGTCCGTAAAGTGGGAAAACATTTTTAAATACGATTTCCTTAAAAATATAATCTTTTGATGGATTATTGTTTTGGAAATAATTCAGCGATTCTCTTTTAAATTTCCAATATACGCTTGGGTGAATTGTAGTATATTCACGCTGAATAATAGCTTCAATCTGATGTTGCATATCAGTATTGTAGCGATCAATTGTATCTGTTAAATACGGAAGCACCAAATCTAATTTTGTTGCGTTGACAGTGTTTAAATCTCTCGGATTCTCAGAAACTAATTCGACAACTCCCAATAAATGTCCGTCTTTGATGACAGGAGCAAAAATACAGCTTTGAATATTCTGCAGCAGTAAATGTTCGCCAAGTCTTTTGTTTGTTGATTCTTCTGTGAATTTTTTGACGTTTGAAATTACAAAAGGCTCTTTGTTATCTAATAAGTTTTCAAAAGAACAACCAAAAAAAGCATTTTTACAATCTACTTCTTGTTCTGATGAAAGTAAAAAACTTCTAAGTTGCGTATCATATTTTTCGGGTCTCAAAAATTTCTCTTCTTCCGGATTATAAATAATAAACCCGACTTTTAGATTTGTAAGATTAAAAATGGATTGAAAAATATTAGAGATTTCTTCGCCAGATGTTGCTGTTGTTGCGCTAGGTTTGAGCAAATTACTTTTTAAGGTAGAAATGGCGCTTTCTGTAGTAGCATCAAACAACGAAACGATTCCGAAACCTCTTAAAATCCAGCTTCCTTTTGGGAATTTAGATTTCCATAAGTTGATATCATTGTAGTTGTCAATCAATTGATCAATATCTTCCTGTGTTAACGTAACGGCATTTTCTGTTGGAATTATTTCCATGAAATCGGCATTGTACAGAATGCGGTAATGTCTTTCTACGCCGTTTTCATCAGGAATGTCATAAAAAAAAGGCTGATTAAAGTCTATATGTTGTTTGTAATAATAGCTTAAAATCAAACAGCAGTTATTGATATAGAATTGATGCTCGCTAAAATCACGAATTTCCATATAAAATTCGTCTCCTGCATTTTTTAGGATTTTTTTGAAACGCTCTGTATAATTGAAGGAAATATTCTGAAACGGAATCGTTATCGCCTTGATTTCGTTATGTGTAAGTGCCGTCGGGAATAAATCGGCTACGATGTTTTTGATTAATCCTTCATTTTCTTTAATTACTGAATAATCCAGAATTCCAGTTCTTAGTTCTGGAATTAATTCGATTTGTTTCAAAATCGCTTTTGCGTAATTGGATCGGTAATCTATATCAGACAAAGCAATTTCCTCAAAAGATTCAATTAGCTTGTGAAATGAAATTATAGTGGTGAAAGGACTTTCTTTGAAAAACTGAATATCCATCTTAGTTTATTTTTAATGCAAAATTAATGATAAATTAAGCATCTCCGACATTTTTTAATTTCTTTCCTCTATAGTTAAATAGTTGATTCCCTTGTAAATAAAGGTTTTTCGAATGAAGATTATTTTTTTAACTCAAAATTAACATTCTAAATAATGGAACGAACGTTCCGTTATTATATCTTTGTGTCATAATAATTGAATAATCAATAACTTAAAAAAATAAACAAAATGAAAAATTTAGAAAACAAAGTAGCAATCGTGACAGGTGGTAATAGCGGAATCGGATACGCAGCTGCAGCCGATTTAGTGTCAAAAGGCACAAAAGTAATCGTAACTGGAAGAAATAAAGAAGCTTTGGCAAAAGCAGAATCAGAATTGAATGTTACTGGAATTGTAGCCGATCAATCAGATTTAAAATCTATTGACAATTTAGTTGAAGAGGTAAAAGCAAAATTCGGAAAAGTTGATATTTTATTTTTGAATGCCGGAATCGCTTCTTTTGCTCCAGTCGAATCAGCTTCAGAAGATCATTATGATAGCATTATGAATGTAAACGTAAAAGGAGTTTATTTTACAGTACAAAAAGTGCTTCCAATTTTAAATGATGGCGGTTCAATCATTTTCAATACTTCTGTAAATGCTCATGTTGGAATGCCAAACTCTAGTGTTTATGCGGCAAGTAAAGCGGCGGTATTGTCTTTAAATAAAGTTTTTGCTGTAGAATTGGCATCGAGAAAAATTAGAGTAAATGCTGTTTCTCCTGGTCCTGTTGAAACGCCGCTTTACGGAAAAGTTGGTTTAGAAAAAGCAGACGTTGAAGGTTTAGGAGCCGCTTTAAGCGAAAAGATTTTATTGAAACGTTTTGGTCAGGCTTCAGAAGTTGCAAAAACAGTTAGTTTCTTAGCTTCAGATGACGCTTCATTTATCAACGGAACTGAAATTGTAGTTGACGGCGGACTTATCGTAAATACCGTATTATAATTTTTTTGATTAATTTAGGAACGATTGTTCCGTATTTTTTTGTATTTTTGAGGAGAATTCAATTTTAAAGTTATGGCTAGAACGAAAGAATTTAATGAAGATCAGGTTTTAGATAAAGCAGTTGAGATTTTTTGGCACAAAGGATATAACGGAACATCCGCACAGGATTTAGTAAATCATTTAGGATTAAGCCGTTCGAGTTTGTATGATACTTTTGGCGACAAGCAAAAATTGTTTGTGACTTCCTTAAAGAGATATCAAAAACAAGGGCAAGACGCAGTAAAAGAACTTTTGGAAAACAGTGAAAATGTTAAAGATGCTATTTCGCAAATATTTAAACAAGCTGTTTTAGAAAGTCTTGATGACCGAATTACAAAAGGCTGTTTTATGGTAAACTCTGCTGTTGAGCTCGCAATGCACGAACCTCAAATTGAAAAGATTGTAATTGAAAACAGACAAATTATGGAAGAAGTTTTTTTTAATGCAATTAAAAAAGGGCAGGAGAAAGGACAGATTTCTACAAAGAACGATGCGCAGATGCTGGCTCGTTTTGTTTTCAATAATTATTCTGGAATTCGAGTTCTGGCTCGTGGTGGCGAAAAAGACAAAACAGTCTATGACGATATTCTCAAAGCTATTTTTTCCTTATTTTAGAATACAAAATCGTACCAAGAAAAACGGCCGTTACATTTGCAACGGCCGTTTTTTTTATGCTTCTGTCTAGTTATTGTTGTTTTGTAATAGTGTTCGTATTTCCTTCACCGTTTAGAAAATAGGAATATTCGATGCCATTATCATCGACAATTTTTAATTCGGCGCTGTACTTCTGATTTCCGTAAAAACTGAATTTTTCATCTTCAGTATTTTCCAGCATAAAAAAAGAAGGATTTGAATGTGTTCCCGCTTTTACTTCAAGTGGCAATTTGGTATTCCAAGGAATAGAGTTAGTAATGTTTTTAATCGATACAATTTTAAAACCAACACTGCTATTGGTTAGCATAATCTTGATTGTTTTGTAATCAATAAAAGTCTGCCCGACATCTATTTTAGGTTCGAATTTTTTCTCAATTTTAGACAATCGATACGGATTGTTTGAATTTAATATCGTTTGGCCCTTATACTTATAGTTTCTATAAGCTTCATAATCATTGTTAACAGCGCTTTTTAAATCTTTTTTTGATATTGTAATGGTATCTAAATTTGCTTTGTTTGCATTGTAACACTCTTCTAAATCTGTTTTTGAGCCTTCTAGAAAAAAGCCCGGAATTAAGGTAAAAAGAATTTTATCAGCATATACTTTCTCCACTTTTAAATACATAGTAGATTCGGAGTCCGTTTTTTCGGTATTTTCCAGCGTAATAAATTCATTTGATTTTACATGCTCAATCTCTTCATATAATGCTTGAACATCTCTCGTAAAATACTGCATGTCCAGCTTTTCATGCTGATGATCTTTGAATTTTTCAACACCTGTAAAAATTAGAAAACCAACCAAAAGAATTAGTGGAAGAGAATAAGTGTACCAAGGACTTCTGATTTTTATATTATTCTTTTTTATTTCTTGAACGTAAACCTCTGGAAGATCATACAATTCGCCATTTCGCCTGATTGTCCATATTTTTCCTAACCCAAAAAACGGAATCCAGTAGATATGAAAATATTTTTGACGAATTTCGATATGATAATCATCATCTATTAAACCTAATTCGCTCGGATGTATTTCTTTAATTTTAAAATGATTGTGACCGTAGATTATCATTGTTTGCTGGTTTAGATTTGGGAATGGCTTTGGTAATTAATTATTAAAATTAACGAGGCGAATATATAAAAAATCTGATTGTCAAATCAAACAGATTATCAATCATAAAAAAAACGGCAATTACAATTTGTAACTGCCGTTTTCTGTTTGTGTAAGTAAGTAATTGAAAATGAATGACTCTTAGCTTTTTTCTTCTTTATTGAAATACACTAAGTAGTAATACATTTGTTTTTCTTCATCCCAGCCTTTTTCAACAAATTTTTCTGCACTTTCTGGATTGATGAAATCCATTTTAATCTGAATATGTGTATCCAGATTAATAACGTTTTTAATCGATTTTCTAGCATCAGAAACTGCTGCGTTGGCAATAGGGAATGAGGTTACATCTTCGATGCTGTATTTTTCTCCTTTATCCACTTTATAGTTTTTGAATTCAGGAATTAATTCAGGATTGTCTAGTACTTCATTCAAGAAATTCTGTTCTTCAAACTGATCATTTTTAGCGAAATAATTCACAGATCGGTTCATAAACATTACTTCCTCTTTCTTGTCTTCTGCTGGCAAAACCACGTCTTTTGCAAAGTTTTGACAGAATTTTAAATATTTTTTAGTGATGAAATTTTCGTCTTCAAAAGCATCAACAGATAAAAAGTGCTCTAGCCAGTAACGCGCATCATAACGGTTGCTGTCTACAGTAAGGATTTTGTATCCTTCTTCTTTTTTGTAGTTAAAAATCAAACAGCCTTTGTCTAGTTTACTCAAGTTGATTCCTTGTTGCAAAATCATTTCAAGATTACTTCCGTTTTCTTCAAACTGTAAAAAATCTGCTTGTAATTCGCTTTTAAAAATTCCGATTGCATCAACGACATTGTTGTCTATGCTTAAGTTGGTCAAATAAGTCACATAAACCTCTCCGTTTTTAATATGCGGATGATTTGACTGCTCGTATAAATGTTTCGTGATCTTTTTAGAAACCTCATGAACATTCGCTGGATTGGCAAAAATTTCAGTTGCATATTTAAACATATCGTTGTAGTCCAAATCTACTTCGTGCGCAAACTGATAATAGTTTTCTTCTTTTTCTCTAAAAGGCTTAAAAAAGAATTCTTTTATCAAAGGAACAATCTCGTCATTAAGATTAAATGGCTGCTCTGATAAAAAAATTGCCTCATTACGGCTTTTATTTCCTACGCGGTGTATCGCCAGCGTGTCGATGTGGGTGTTGAATAAATTGATCATATTTTCTAGGTTCAGAGTTGCAAAGTGTCAAAGGTTATTTGTGATCTTTTATTTTTCTTATAAAAGAACTCAACATTCTTTCTATCTCTCTGCTTTCTCCATATATTTTATTAAATTGATTTTCTGTTATAAATTTTAAGTTAAAAGAAATTTCTAACTGTGTTTGTATTTCAAACAAAGATGACATAGAAATATTTAAAAAACGTAAATAATCGTTATCTCCATCTCTTCCGTAACCTTCAGCAATATTGCTGGGAATTGATATTGAGCTTCTTCTAATTTGAGAAGTTAATCCGTAGATTTCTTCTTTAGGAAAAGATGTTGTTAATTGGTAAACTTCTGTTACAAATTGCATAGACTTTTGCCATACAAAGAGACCTCTGAAAGTATTCATATTTTTATATTTAAAGTAAAATATAAAACTAAGAAAAATACTACAATTTAAAAACATGAGTTTTTAAAACCTTTGAACCTTTGTAACTCTGTACCTTTGAACCTTTAATCTAATTCCAATTCTCCTCAAATCCGTAATCTTCAAAGCTATCGTCGCCTTCAAACATGTCAAGATCGTCTTCGTCTAAATCATCTTCAAATTCTCCGTAGATATCATCGTGCATGTCTGCTTCAAAGCTTTTTTCGGTTGCTTCGTCTGGCATTTCTCCGTGCGAAAACAATGTTTCTGGATAAGTTGCGCCAACGGTTTCTTCTTCGATAGCGGCCAATTCAACTAAGAATGTCCACATGCTGATGAAATCGTAAACGTAAATAATTTTAGTGTTTTCTTCGTCTAAGATGCTCGACAAAGGGTAATCGTTCATGGTTCTTTGTTCGCCTGGAACATCGCCGGTATCAAAAAGCGGAATTTCGTCTTCCTGATTCCAAGTATCATCACAAGTATAAAATGAAGCTACTTCAGATCCGTCAAAACCAAAAGCATTGAAGATAGCATTGTGTAAATCTTCAAGTGTATCGTCTTCAAGAATTGCAATATCTCTGAAAATATCTTCTTCGGCGTCTAGAATTACTCTAAATTTATAAACCATAATCTTTGTTTTTATTGAGAGGTCAAAGGTAAAATATAAAAAACGAAATATGAATCGTGAATTACGATTTGTTGAAAAGATTTTAATCTTTTGATTTACTGTGGTTTTCGCTTGGCCTTCCTGTAAGGTTTTTTTAACCTTGTAGGTTTGTAATTATATTTAAAGTTATACCTACAAGGTTTTCAAAATCTTGCAGGAATTACGAAACCGTTACTTTCTAGTCAATCTTTTTCTCAGTTTATGATAATGCTTGTGATAAGTGCTATGACTCGGATAACTTCTGCTTGAAGTCATATTATTAAAAATCAAAGCTGTTAAAAGTAAAATCAACACTCCTGTAAAAACGGGAGAAAGAACATACATATATCCCAAGGCTTTTACTTTTTCTGTACCAATAACTGCAATCAAAGCCGTTGCGCCTCCAGGCGGGTGAAGCGTTTTGGTAATCTGCATTAGAATGATGGCAAAAGAAACGGCCAAAGGTGCCGCAATCCACATAATATCTGGAACGAGTTTATTGACAGTAACACCAACTAGGGCAGAAATTACGTGCCCGCCGACTAAATTTCGCGGTTGAGAAAACGGACTCTGGATGATTCCGTAAACCAAAACACTCGAAGCACCAAAAGAACCTATTAAATAAACAGCATCTGGCCCCGAAAAATGAATTGACTGGACATAAGCCAGAATCCCAATTCCGACAAAAGATCCTAAAAACGACCAGAAATGTTCTTTGTAATCAATTAATGTTTCTTTGTAAAGAATGTAACGGGTTTTTCTGTAGCTTCTTTTTAATTTTTGAGTTGGCATGATATTTTATATGTGGATTTTTTCTGCCACAGATTTCACAGATTAAAATGATTAAAATCTGTTGAATCATTTAAATCTGTGGCTAAATAATTTATTTCGTCAAGCTTGGAGCGTAACTATATACGGTGTAAGGATAAATTGCTTTTGCGGTGTATTTTGAAATCAGACAAACTACAAGAATGGGTAAAAACAAAGTATAATCGTTTGTTAAGCCACAAACCAAAAATATTG
This sequence comes from Flavobacterium procerum, assembly GCF_042431625.1. Lineage (NCBI taxonomy): Bacteria > Pseudomonadati > Bacteroidota > Flavobacteriia > Flavobacteriales > Flavobacteriaceae > Flavobacterium > Flavobacterium procerum. Next base: position 199,336 of record NZ_JBHLYW010000029.1, read on the forward strand.
CGGTAAAAGGAGCGTGAATGCTGGCGCTTAAAACAGCCGCCATTCCGATGATCATAAAGTTAATCGGAATTACATTTACATGAAAAAAGCTGTTTAAGATTGTAGCCAACAGTAATCCTAAAAAAGCACCAATAAAAAGACTCGGAGCAAAAACACCGCCATCGCCCCCTGAAGCCAGCGTTATAGAAGTAACGATTGGTTTTAAAATCAGAATTCCAATAAAAGTTAAAGCCAAAGTCATTGTCATGATTTGGTTTGGCGCAATAAAACTTGTTTTAATCGCATGATATCCTTCTCCATACAATTGTGGAAAAATAAAAAGTGAAATGCTTAAAACAACAGAACCTAAAATAATCTTATAATAATGTGTAGTTATTTTTCCGAATTGTGATTTAAAAAACAAAACGCAACGTGTAAGGTAAACCGAGTTCATTCCTGCCAAAATTCCTAAAAGAATGAAATACGGAATGGCTTTTAAATGCCAAGTTGTAATCGAAACAGCAAATAAAGGTTGTTCTTTTAAAATGGTTAATAAACCAAAAGCAATTGAAACCGCAATTAAGTTTGAAATGACAAAAGCTCGGGTTACTTTTCTAGAAATCACTTCAAAAGCAAATAAAATTCCCGCAATCGGACTGCTGAAAAGTGCTGTAACTCCGGCGGCAACTCCCGCACAAATTAATTCGGTTTTGTATTGACGGAAAACATTTTCTTTTTCGTGAGCAACAGATCCGATTGTTGCGGTTGCGACAACTGTAGAAACTTCTATTCCAGTTGAACCTCCAAAAATGACAGTTATTAATCCGTTAATAAAGTGTGACGGAATTTTATAAGAAGGAAGATTTTTAGATTTTGATGCGGTACTTTCAAAGACCTCTTTAATTCCTTTGTTCTCTTTTTTCTTAAATAAATATTGTCTGAGAAAATAAATTACGGATAATCCAAAAACTGGAAAAATAATATAGAATATCGGATGGACCGTAACTTCATGAAAAAATATTTCTTCGTAATATTCTGTGATTTTTTTTAGTGAAATTCCGAGAAAGGCTGAAAGAAAGCCGATTAAGATAGAAACAATAACTAATTTTCGGAATTTGATTAATTGATGATTTTTTTTGATTTGCGCCGTTTTGTTCATCATTATAAGTTTGAGAATTCGCATTTATTTTATGCGGGTTACAAAATTAAGGATGAAATTCGGTTTTTTCTAGAAAATATTCATTTTAGTGTGTTAAAAGCAATATAAAGAAGAAAATTCGTTCAATGTGTTTCTGCAAGCACGGCGTGCAGAATGAATCTCGCAAAGTCGCAGAAACGCAAAGTTTTTTCTCGCAGATTTGACAGATTGAGCAGATTTGATAAAAAAGACAAGAAATAATCTCCATAATCTGCCAAATCTGCGAGAGATAAACTTTAAATCTTTTTAATTGGTGGCTACCAAAAAAACTTTGTGCCTTAGCGTCTTCGTGGCAAAATATTATCGCTCATAAAACTCAATCGGCAATAAATCAGGATCGGAAATAAATGTAAAACGTTTTTCTGTTATTTCGTCAATGCGAATGGGTTCCGATTCAATGCCTTTAGAATATAAAAAAGAAATGGTTTCTTCGAGATTGATCACTTCAAAAGCCAAATGGCGCAAACCGACAGCTTCTGGTCTAGAAGGTCTTTTGGGCGGATCTGGAAATGAAAATAATTCGACGACATAAGAACCATTTAATGCTAAATCTAATTTATAAGACTGACGTTCTTCGCGATAAATTTCGCGAATAATTGTCAAACCTAAAATCTGAGTGTAGAAATGTTTCGATTTTTCGTAATCAGAGCATAAAATAGCAATATGATGAACTTTGTTTAGAGTAAGCATTATTTTTGGGATTCAGGTTCCTGATTTAGTTTTCGAATGACTTTCGCCGGATTTCCAACGGCTAATGAATTGTCTGGAATATCTTTTGTGACCACAGATCCGGCACCAATAACACAGCCTTTGCCGATTGTTACGCCTGGACAGATAACAGAATTGCCGCCAATCCAGCAATCATCACCAATAGTAACAGGATAAGCATTTTCTAGCGTTTTTCTTAATTCAGCTTCAAGCGGATGCGAAGCGGTATAAATCTGCACATTCGGTGCAATAAAAACATTTGAGCCAATAGTAACGGGTGCACAATCTAAAACAACACAATTCACATTAAAATAAACATTTTCTCCGGCAAATATGTTGTAGCCATAATCACAATGAAAAGGCGGTTCGATATAAAGTCCAGCTCCAGCATTAGGAATCAGTTCTTTTAAAATTTCTTTGGCTTTTTTGGTAACTCTGTATTCTTTTACATTTAAAGAATGAAGGAGATTTTTGGCAGCACGACGTCCTTTTAGCAATTCAGGGTCAAAGGCGTTGTAATATTCGCCCGAAATCATTTTTTCTTTTTCTGTTTTCATTATTTAATGTTGTTTTTTTCGAGGATTTGATCTAAAGAGTCACTTCCCCAATTCTGATTCATGTTTTTATTTTCTTTCCTAGTTTCCAGAATTCTTTTGTTGATGTCTTTGTCTTTAAACGAAATAAGAGTTTCTACGATTTGGAGATAAACATTAGGATTGTTTTCGGTTTGTAATCTTTTGAATAAAGGTTCAACAAAAGTTGTTTCTTTTAGTTCTAATACTTTTTTGCAGTACATTTCAAAATCGTGTACATCACTTTCTAGAATTTGATTTGAAATTATATTATAGGCCAAATTTCTCTCATTTGCTAAAATAAAATTCAGCATAGTTTCTTTTAATCCATCTGCAAAAATACTTTCATCAATAAAAGGTGTTACATTTTCATGATTTCCGTTGTAATTCTTTAAAAGATTTTGCTTGCTTAATTCGTAGGTTTTGGATGGATTAGTTTTTAAAAGATATTTAAAACCTTTAAGAGTAATGATATTTTCTTCTTCCCAGATTTTCCATAATAGGTCATCATAAAGACTGGATTCATTGACTAATATTGCATCGTAAATAAAATCAATATGATACTTTTTAATGTTTTGATGTTTAACTTTTGTAAATGGTATAGTTAGTAAATCAACTGCTTTTGTATTTTTATAAGTTGCAATTGCTTTATATAACTCTCTCCAATCATAATCAAAATGATCATTATCTAAGGTTTGCATTAAATTTTTCTCTAGTAGAGGAAAAAACTTTGAGTCTGGAAAATTCTGAATTGCTTTATAGGTGTAAAAAAAACTTTTGTCTTCTCCTTTGTTCTTTAAAATCAATTGTATATCGTTTTCCTTTCTATATTTTGATAAAGTTGCTAAAGCAGATTGATTGTGAAATTTTGTTACTAATTCTCTAATTCTTGGATACAATAATTCATTAATTTCGACATTTTCAATAGCAGTAAACCTTGAATCAAGATTGTTGTTTTTATAAATTAAAAGACTATCTAATGCTTTTGACTCTTTTTCATTCAATTTTTTGATGTTTAGGTCAAAATATTTAGGTGTAACTATATTAATGAAAACATCTCCTACTTTTTCGACGGATCCTGTGCAACCAAATAGAGTTTCTATTGTCGCATCATCAATTAAATGAGTTTTTACTATCGAGAATAAATCTACATTTTCGTTATGGGCAAGTGCCCAAAATGCATAACATCTCACAACACCATTTGGGTGATCAGTTAACATTCTTAATTCCTCAAAAGAAGTTTTCTTTTTTAATTCTTCAAAGTTCTCATATTGTTGAGGCCTCCGAGGTGCTTGACCTACAAATTCCCCCATCAAAATGTTTATTTTTTCTATTCTTTTGACAATTTCTTTTGTTTGTTCAGAAATTTTCGAGCTATCATAATCGTTTTTCGCGTATGATTTAATTGATAGAAAAAGAATTGCGAGAAAAAAATACAGAGTCGATTTCAAGTTTATTTTATTCATCTAAGATTACATTTTCGTCTTGGCAATTTTTTCATGCATTTTTGGAATTTCCTGTAATGCAGCAGAGCAATACCAAGGCGTTAATTCGGCTTCGAGTAATTTTGCTTTTATGGCTGGATCTGTGACAACGAGCGCTTCAGCTTCAGCTATGGTTTCTACATTAAAAATATAAATGCCGCGATAATTTCGGTCGTTTTTCATGAAAGGTCCGGCAACGACCAGTTTTCCTTCTTTTGCCAATTTATTAATGTTGGCCATATGTCCTTCAAATAATTTCTTGCTTTCTTCTTTAGAAACTGTGGTATTGCTTCCTGATTTCAAAAGACAAAAAACATATTTCTTCATTCCGTATTCATCGGCATGAAGAGACTTTGCTAAATTCTCATCGTATTTTGCCTCAGTTTCCTGAGAAAATCCGACTGCATTTAGCATAAAAAAAGCGAAAATTAAAAACGGCTTTTTCATAAATGAATTTTTAAAGCATTTTCTTCAAAATTACAATCTGCCCCAAATGATAAACGTCGTGCTGAATAATTCCGTGAATATGTTCGTAATAGGTATGTCCATTATTGATATATATTTTTGCCAGATCAGTATCATCAAAATCCTCAAAAAAAGTATTCCAAGCTTCCTGAGATTTTGCCAGTGTCTGCAGCGATTGTTCCCAAGCAACTTCTGATGGATCTAGAACGGGTACAAAATAATTGTGGTCGGGAGTTATGATGGTTTCTCCCTGCATGCGCTGCAAAATATTTCTTCTCCATTGAATTAGATGATTAACAATCTCCCAAATGGTATTCAGATTCGGATTTATCTTTTTGTAAGCTTGTTCGGCCGTTACATTACTTAATGTGCCTGCTAGAGTAACCTCTAGCCAAGGATTTCCATTATAAACGGACTGGTATAAATCGGAGATTCTTTTGTTTTCTGACATAATCGGTGGTTTTTGGAATTCCTAGCTAAGATACAAATTAGAAATTTACAACTCATCCTCAAAATTCTACAATTGGGTTATTATATATTTTTTAACAAGAAATGTTAAGATACATTTGCTTCATCAAAAACCAAAATATAACATCGCCAAAAAAAGCGATACCATACAAGACCCAATAACAAATAAAATCAGTAGGTATGAAAACCAGAATTACGTTTATTTTCTTATTAATGAGTGTATTTACTTTCGCTCAAAACATTATTTCAGGAAAAGTTCTTGACCAGAAAGGAAAACCGGTTGCCGGAGCAAACATTTATCTAGACGGAACTTATGATGGGGCTTCAAGTTCTGAAACAGGAGAATTTTCTTTTGAAACCACAACTTCTGGAAATCAGACAATAGTAGTTAGTTTTTTATTGTTTGAAACGTTTACCAAAGAAATTGATGTAACAAATTTTAAAGATCAAACCATAAAACTGAAAGAAAATGTAAATTCTCTGGATGCTGTTGTAATTACTGCCGGAACTATGGAATCTGGAGAAAAAGCTAGGGTTTCGGTTTTAAAACCTTTGGACATTGTAACAACTGCTGGTTCTGCTGGAAATATTATTGCCGCATTGCAGACATTGCCTGGAACGCAATCTGTGGGCGAAGACGGACGTTTGTTTGTACGTGGAGGAGAAGCCAGCGAAACACAGACTTTTGTAGACGGAATTCGTGTAGCGCAGCCTTATGGCGCAACCACAAATAATTTACCAACAAGAAGCCGTTTTTCTCCTTTTTTATTCAGCGGAATTGCTTTTTCAACTGGAGGATATTCAGCAGAATACGGAGAAGCATTGTCTAGTGTTTTGCTTTTGAATACGCAGGACGAACCAGATCACAACAAAACAGATATTGGTTTAATGACTGTTGGTTTAAGTTTAGGAAATACTCAAAAATGGAAAAAAAGTTCGTTGAGCGTAAATATGGCTTATATCAACTTGGCTCCTTATCAGGCTGTGATTCCTCAGAATGTTGATTGGAATAGTCCTTACCAGTCGCTTGGCGGAGAACTCGTTTATCGTTATAATTTTACAAACGGAATTTTTAAAATGTATGCCGCTTTCGACTCAGAAAAATTCGATTTGAATCAGAAAAACATCAATTTTGAAAATCCGATAAGAACGGACATGAATAATAATAATTTCTATCTGAATTCTTCTTACAAAGGTACTTTCGGCGATGGATGGCAAGTGACAACTGGTTTAAGCTACGGATACAGCAAAAACAAATTAAAATACGACATCAACGATATTAATAATGATGAGAATGCGGCTCAGCTGAAATTGAAATTGAGAAAGAGCTTTTCAAATCGTTTCAAACTGTCTTTTGGTACTGATTATTTCATTACCAAATTCAATGAAAATTTTGATGACAATGTTTCAATTCAGGCTTCAAATGGTTACGATTCAAATATTGTGGCTTTTTATACCGAAGGCGAAATTCAGTTTTCTAAAAAATTGGCAGCAAAAGTAGGTTTCAGATTGTCTTACAACAGTCTTTTGGATGAAACAGCAATTGCTCCAAGAGCTTCGCTAGCGTACAAAGTTTCTAAAAGCAGCCAGTTTTCATTTGCTTACGGAGATTTTACACAAGCTCCTGTAGTTGATTATATTAAATATTCAAAATTCCATCAGTTTGAAAGCGAAAAAGCAAGACATTATATACTGAATTATCAATTTACCCAACCAGGGCAGACTTTTAGAGCAGAGGCTTATTACAAAGATTATAGCAATCTGGTTCAGTACGATACAAGAGATATTCGGTATAATTCGGTTTTCAATAATAACGGTTCGGGTTATGCAAAAGGACTGGATATATTTTGGAGAGATAGCAATTTGTATAAAAACCTTGAATATTGGATTTCATATTCTTATATAGATTCTGAAAGACAGTATAAAAACTTTCCGAATATGGCAACGCCGAGTTTTGTAGCGAATCATAATTTATCTGTTGTGACCAAATATTTTATTACAGACTGGAAATCTCAGATTGGTTTTACAAACAGTTTCAGCACAGGACGTCCGTACAACGATCCAAATCAGACACAGTTTATGAATGGCAAAACAAAAGCATATAATAGTTTGAGTTTTAACTGGGCTTATCTGCTGACAACACAAAAGATCATTTATTTTTCTGTATCGAATATTTTAGGAACACAAAACATTTTCGGATACGATTATGCTAAAACACCAGATGCAACAGGAGTCTATAATAGACAAGCCATCGTGCCAACTGCCGATCGTTTTTTCTTCGTAGGTTTCTTCTGGACCATCAGCCAGAATAAAAATGAGAATCAGTTGAAGAATCTTTAAAAAAGCTTCTAAGATACTGAGACACTAAGTTTCTAAGTGAAAAGTATTCAAAAAACTTAGAATCTCAGCCACTTAGAATCTTAGTATCTTAAAAAGAAACAATTCATCATCAAAAATCAACAACTCGGTAGCATTTAATTTTAAAAGAGTAAAAACCAACATACTTTTGAAGTGTAAATTAAAAGTAACAGAGTAACAAAGTGATAAAGTATCAGAGTTGAATTAACAATTGAAAATAAAACCTTTGCCACTCTGAACCTTTGAACCTAAAAAAACTAATCATCTTAAAAAAAAGAAATCATGAGCAAAATTATTACACTTACATTGTTATTCATCTGCAGCTTAATGTCTGCTCAAAATGCTAATCTTACTGTTTCTGTTTCAGGATTGAAAAACAGTAACGGAATTGTAAAAGTTGGTTTGTATAATTCGGAAGGAACTTTTCTTAAAACAACGTACAAAAGCCAAGTTTCAGAAATTAAAGATAATGAAGCGACAGTAACATTCGTAGGAGTTCCTGCTGGAGAATATGCGATTTCAACTTTTCATGACGAAAACAATAACGGAATTTTAGACAAAAACATGATGGGAATTCCGTCTGAGGATTATGCTGCTTCAAACAATGCAAAAGGATTTATGGGGCCTCCTTCTTATCAAGATGCTAAATTTTCTGTAAGTGGAAATTCAAAAATTAAAATTAATTTTAAATAAAAATATAACCGATTAACAACCATTAAAAAAATAAGAAAATGAAAAATTTTATTACCGTAATAGCTTTATTTATAGCCGTAGTAAGTTCTGCACAGACAAAATTTGAACAAGGAATGGGAAAAGCCTTTGATCTTTGGAAAGAAGGAAAAAATACAGAAGCTTCTCAATTATTTGAAAGAATCGCTTCTGCAGAAAAATCAAGCTGGTTGCCAAATTATTATGTGGCTTTGGTAAATACAACTGCATCTTTTTCTGAAAAAGACAAAACAAAAGTTGATCTAATGTTGACGAAAGCGCAAGAAGCTCTTGATGTAGAATTGATCAAAGACCAGTCCAATTCGGAACTCTATGTGTTGCAGGCTTTGATTTATACGGCTTATGTTGTTAAAGATCCAATGACAAACGGAATGAAATATTCTGCAAAAGTTATGGAAGCTTACGCGAAAGCAAAAGCCCTTGATCCAAATAATCCGAGAGCTGTTTTTGGAGAAGCAGATTACCAATTAGGCGGAGCGAAATGGACAGGAGTTGACACAAAACCTTTGTGCGCCGAAGTAAATAAAGCTATTGAACTTTTTGGTACTTTTAAACCAGAAACTCAATTTTCTCCAAAATGGGGATTAGATAGAGCATTAGAAGTTCAGAAAACCTGCAAATAAGCTAATATTTTAAATTACAGTAATGACACTAAAACCAAATTTATTTAAAGCGTTTATAGTAGGAGGAATTGTTTTTCTTTTTACGTTCCTGATTCGCTTTGCGACCTACGGACTTGAAGTTTTCCAAAAGAATCTCTTCATCTACTTTTTTTACTGTATGCTTTACAGCGTGGTTTTATATATTGTCAATGCTGCGTTATTTGAATTATTAGACCGGGTTTTTAAAGAAGACCGTTTTTCGCCAAGACGTATTAGCGTTGGTTTTGTAAGTTCTTTTTTTGTTTCGCTTTTTGTTATTTTCATCCTTCGTTTATTTACTGAGGTTGTAATTGAACAGAAGACCATAATTAGTTTTCTGGCCAACGAAAGCGCCGCCGATTATGTATCATCTTCTATACTTACTTTTATTGTGCTGCTGGTTTTTCACTCGCTGCATTTTTACAAACTGTATCAGGAAAACAAGGTAACACAACAGAAGATTATTGCCGGAACGGCCAACGCAAAATTCGAAAGTTTAAAGAATCAGATTGACCCGCATTTTTTGTTTAACAGCCTAAATGTTTTAAGTTCTTTGATTGAAGAAAATCCGGATAATGCCCAGCGATTTACTACTTCTTTATCTAAAATCTACCGTTATGTTTTGGAACAGCGCGATAAAGAATTGGTTTCGGTAGAAGATGAGCTTTCTTTTGCAAAAACATACATGAACCTGCTGAAAATGCGTTTTGAAAACAGTTTGTTTTACGAAGTTCCAACAGCAGGAATAAATCCAGACGCAAAAGTGGTACCGCTTTCGTTGCAATTGCTGCTCGAGAATACGGTAAAACACAATGTGGTAAGTGAACAGAAACCGTTGCATATCAGGATTTTTATTGAAAAGGATTATCTGGTTATTCAGAACGATTTTCAAAAGAAAGAAGTGCTTCGGGACAGAAAAGGAGTGGGGTTGCAAAACATCGTTGATCGATACGGAATTGTCACCAAACGAAAAGTAATTGTTGAACAGGACGAGAAAAATTTCACCGTTAAAATTCCGATTTTAACCAAACAAATTACAGTTATGGAAACGAGTTTAGATTATAATAATGACGAAAATAGAGCTTATTTCAGAGCTAAAAAAAGAGTTGAAGAATTAAAAGGGTTTTATGGAAACATTATTTCATACTGCTGTGTAATACCTTTTTTAATTTTTATAAATTTGACCTATTCTCCTAAATTCCAGTGGTTTTGGTTTTCTGCTATAGGCTGGGGATTTGGAGTTGTAATGCATGCCTTTAAGGTTTTTGGGTACAGTTCGAACTGGGAAGAACGAAAAATCAGAGAGATTCTGGAGAAAGAACACAACCAAAAAAACTGGAAATAATGAAAACTGATTTTACGGAAGCAGAACGTTATTACAGCGCACAGAAAAAAGTAAAGGAGATAAGAGGATTTTACGAACACGTTATGCTTTACTTAATTACTAATCCGATTGTGATAGTGGTAAATATTATGACATCTCCAGGTTATTTTTGGTTTTTATGGTGTCTTATGGGCTGGGGATTGGCAATTGTAATACATGGTTTAAAGGTTTTCAATCTGCCTCCGTTTTTTGATGAAAAATGGGAAGAAAGAAAAATTAACGAAATCATGGAGAAAGAAAAAAATAACCAACAAAATTGGGAATAGCATGGAAACAAATTATAACGGAAGTTACGAATCAGAACTTCATGAGATTGCAGCCAAAAAAGTAGCTAAACTTAAATCGTTTTACTCACATACGCTTATTTACGTCGTGGCGCTGCTTCTTTATATTTTAAATGTTTATTTTGACGTGAGATTTAATTTTTTTCCGATTAGATATATAAACGGATTTGTAATGTGTATCTGGACAACAGCGTTTTTAATTCAGGCCATTGAGCAGTTTGCCTCATACAAGATTTTTGGAGAGGAATGGGAACAACGTAAAGTGAAAAGTATTTTAGAAAAAGAAAGAAAAAATCAAAAATGGGAGTAATTATGGAAAGAGATTATATCGAAGAAGAAAAATATCTTCAGGCAAAAAAAAAGGTAGAAAACATCAAAGGATTTTATGGAAACCTGACTTCTTATATATTGGTAAATATACTGTTGGTTTTTATTAATTTGTACACATCGCCGCATCATTTATGGTTTTACTGGCCTTTGTTATGGTGGGGAATAGGAGTAGTGATTCACGGAATGAAAGTCTTTAATATCCTTCCTTGTTTTGGAAAAGAATGGGAGGAAAGAAAAATCAGGGAACTGATGGAAAAAGAACGAGATAATAAAGAAAAATGGCAATAATTTAAAATATAAAAGAAATGGGAGAATTTAGAAATCGTATGTATCAGAATTACAGATCAGAATTCGGTTCAGATGAAAAATTTGATATCGCATACAAAAAGGTAAAAAGGCTTAAAGGTTTTTATTCGCACTTACGAGTTTATATCATTGTTAATTTTATTATTATTGTGGCAAGTGTAAATTCGGATTTCTTTACCAGAAGTATCTATGAAACAAGTTTATTTGACTGGAGAACTTATTCGACAGCATTTTATTGGGGAATCGGTTTGTTGTTTCATGCCTTTTCTGTTTTCGGTAGAGATTGGTTCTTCACCCAAGATTGGGAACAAAAGAAAATTCAGGAATACATGAGTAAAGAACAAGCTAAAGCTGATAAATGGGAATAACTTTAAAATAATTTAACTTTTTGTATTAATACATGACAACCTTAATCATAGAAGACGAAAAACCAGCTGCGAGATTGTTGCAGCGAAAACTCGAAAAACTAGATATAAATGTACAAACGATGCTGCATTCTGTAGAAGAATCGCTAGAATGGTTTGAGAATAACAGTCATCCGGATTTGATATTTTTGGATATTCAGCTTTCAGATGGTTTGTCTTTTGAGATTTTTGAAAAAATTGATATTCAAAGCGCCATTATTTTTACAACAGCTTATGACGAATATGCGTTAAAAGCTTTTAAACTCAACAGCATCGATTATCTTCTAAAACCAATTGATGAAGACGATTTGGAAACGGCAGTCAATAAATTTAAAAGCCGTATTCCGAAAGCTGATGCCGAATCCCAAAATCTAAAAATGGATTTCGAACAGATTCGCCAAATGCTTTCCAATCCGTTTGAGAAAACGTATAAAAAGAGATTTACGGTTAAAATCGGACAGCATCTCAAAGTGATAAATACAGAAGAAATTGAGTGTTTCTTTAGTGAAAACAAAGGAACTTACATTCATACCTTCGAAAACCGCGATTATCTGATTGACTCTACTTTAGAAATTTTAGAACAAGAACTCGATAAGAAGGATTTCTTTCGCGTAAGCAGAAAATTCATTGTGCCATTAAAAGCAATTAAAGAAATTCAGGTTTACACCAATTCACGTTTAAAAGTGATTTTACCAAGTTATAAAGAGGATGAGGTAGTTGTAAGCCGTGAAAAAGTGCAGGATTTTAAAGCTTGGTTGGGATAGTTTTTTTAAGAATGCAAAATTATGATGTATATTGTAAAATGTATATTGTAAAATGTAAAATGTAAAATGTTTCGTTCCTACGGAACTTTATGTAGAATTGATTTATTATTTCAACGCATTAAAATCCGTTGCTACAATATATTTTCATTCCTACGGAATTTTTTAATTTTTCTCAATTACTTTTTCGTTTTTTAAGAAGAGCCATAGGTTCGATACATTTTGTAGGGCCGGATTTTAATCCGGTCAAAAATAGCCATCCCAAATTTAGAGAGCCGTAGGCTCGGTTCATATCTTCAAGACAATATTTCTTAAATAAAAAGAGCTGAAATTTTCAGCTCTTTTTAGGTATCGTTCAAAACATTATTTGCTCAATCGATGCAATGTAAACGTCATCGCGCTCAAAAGGAAAAACGCCATAATCTGGTGAATTAATCCTAAAGCCAAAGGAACGCTGTACAATAAAGTAAAAACTCCTAACAGAAACTGAATAAAAACAAAAACAACTAAAGTATTGATTCCGTTTGACTGTGTTCTTGTAAGTGTGTATTTTTTGCTTTTGAAGAAAAGGAAAAGTATAACCGCCACAACGGCATAAGCAAAAGTTCTGTGTACAAACTGAACACCACTTTTTCCTTCAATTAAATTTTTGATTAAACTAGACTGTTCAATAAAAACAGATTCGTGAATAAATTCTCCGTCGCTCATTAAAGGCCAATGATTGTGAATTAATCCAGCATTTAATCCTGCCACAAATCCGCCGTAAATTATCTGGATTAATAAAGCAACTAAAGCGTAACGAGCAATATTTCGTAAAGGTAAAATCTTGTTGATATTTCTTTCAGGATAAATTAAATCTAAAGCAACCCAAAGCGTGTAGGCAAAAGTGATAAAAGCAAAAGTCAAGTGTAATGAAAGTCTAAAGTGGCTTACATCTGGATTATCAATCAGTCCGCTGCGAACCATAAACCATCCTAGAAATCCTTGGAAACCACCCATCGCTAAAAGCACGATACACTTTTTAATGGTTGGAGTATCTAATTTCTTTTTGGCTAAAAAATAAACAAATGGAACAAAGAAAACCAAACCAATAATACGCCCAATAAAACGGTGAAACCATTCCCAGAAATAAATGAATTTATAATCGGCTAATTGGAAATCGTTATGAATATTGATTTTTTGATATTCAGGAAACTTTTTATATTCATCAAAAGCAGCCTGCCATTTGGCTTCTGTTAAAGGTGGGAAAGTGTCGGTCACCAAATGCCAGTCGGTCATTGATAAACCTGAATTGGTTAGACGTGTGATACCGCCAACAACAACCATTAAAAATAATAAAACACAACCCGATAGTAACCAAATGATTACTGATTTATTCTCTTTTTTCATTCTTTTCCGATTAATTCGATTTCGTTTGATTTGTTGTTTTTTCTTAAGTAAGCATTTAATAGATAAAAGTTTGCTAAAAAGCTGCTTGGTATTGTCATGATAGCAAAAAATATCATGTAAGTATTAGTAGTGTCGTCAATATCTATATTTAAAAAACCAGATATTAATTCTTTCGAAATTGCTATAAAAAGCATAACCAAAAGAGAGACGGTAATACTGATAAAAAAGAAAGCAAACGCATGTATAAAATATCTTTTTTTATTTTTATTATACTTTTTATAAAAAAGATAGTTGGGAAATATTACTACAATTAGGACTAGAATTCTAAAAATTGCTACTGCGGAAATACCCATTATTTTTTAGGTTTTAAGTTTAATTTCTCAGCTCTTTTAATTACAAATTCATAAGCCGCTTGATATTCATTCGGAATAATACCTTCTAAAATAGCTTCTTTCACCGCTTCTTTCAAAATTCCGATTTCACGTGAAGGCTTCAAATCAAACATTTCCATAATTTCTTCTCCGGTAATTGGCGGTTGGAAATTACGAACGTGGTCGCGTTCTTCAACTTCAACGATTTTCTTGCGGACAACTTCAAAATTCTTATGATATTTTTTGAATTTCGCTGGATTTTTAGTCGTTATATCAGCTTCGCATAAAGTCATTAAATCTTCTACATCTTCTCCAGCATCAAAAACCAAACGGCGAACCGCACTATCTGTCACAATATCTTGCGCCAAAACAATCGGTCGTGAACTCATAATCACCATTTTCTGAACGAATTTCATTTTATGGTTCAAAGGCATATGCAGACGTTCGAATATTTTTTTCGCCATTTTTCCGCCTAAAAACTCATGTCCGTGGAAAGTCCAACCTTGTTTTTTAGTGAAACGTTTTGTTGGCGCTTTCCCAATATCATGCAACAAGGCAGACCAGCGTAACCAAACGTCATCGGTATTTGGGCAAATATTGTCGACCACTTCCAATGTATGGTAGAAATTGTTTTTATGTGTATGACCTTCAATTTCTTCTACCTGATTCAAAGCTGTTAATTCAGGTAAAATAATATCCAGAAGTCCTGTTTTGTATAAAAGCAAAAATCCAGTTGATGGTTTTGGAGTCGAAAGAATTTTATTCAATTCGTCTACAATTCTTTCGCCAGAAATAATTTTGATACGATCTGCATTTTTTGTGATGGCATTCAATGAATTTTCTTCGATTTCGAAATTCAATTGAGTAGCAAAACGAATCGCACGAAGCATTCGCAATGGATCATCAGAATAAGTAATGTCTGGATTTAGTGGCGTTTTGATTGTTTTGTTTTCCAAATCCGTTAATCCGTCAAACGGATCTAAAAGATCTCCGAAACTATTTTCGTTTAATGAAAGTGCCAAAGCATTAATGGTAAAATCACGACGATTTTGATCATCTTGCAAAGTTCCGTTTTCTACAATCGGATTTCGGCTGTCACGAGTGTAGGATTCTTTTCTGGCTCCGACAAATTCGATATCGGTATCTTCGAAACGAAGCATTGCGGTTCCGTAAGTTTTAAAAACCTGCACTTTTGGTTTGTTCGGAAGTAAATCGGAAACTTTAAGAGCCAATTCGATGCCACTTCCAACAGCAACTACATCAATGTCTTTTTTTGAACCTCGATTTAAAAGCAAATCACGAACAAATCCTCCTATTACATAAGAGTCAACATTTAATTCCTGAGAAGCTTTCGAAATAACATCGAAGATTTTGTTTTGTAAAGCAGTTTTATAGTTTGTTTGTATAGCCACGAATTCCAATTTTTGAATAAAACGCATTTCAAATTTCAGTAGAAATAAAATGCATGCAAATTTACAACATAGAAAATGCCTATTATAATCTAGAGCTCACTTTTTTGAACAATTTCACATTTTGTCGTATAGAATTTTATTAAAATGGGAATGGTTGCCACGAAATGCACGAATTTCCACGAATTTATTTTTTAGCCACAGATTATTAGGATAAGAATGATTAAAAATCTGTGGAAATCTTACTCTATTATAGGTAATATGATTTACCGCAAATTACACAAATTTTCACAAATTTATTTTTTAGCCACAGATTAAAAAGATTTGCACAGATTTTTTAAATCCTTTAAATCCTATAATGTATAGGAATTTGTGCAAAACATAATTCGTGGAAATTTGTGTAATTTGTGGTTAAAAAACATTTATGCAACAATAAAACAAATCAATTACGATAATCAATTTTTAGAAATGCAATTTGTATTTTTGAATCATAGAAAAAAGCACTCATGAAAATTGTTATATCTCCTGCGAAATCATTGAATTTCGAAAAAGAATTACCAACTCCTCAATATACAGAACCTTCATTCTTAAAAGAAGCTAAAGTGGTTCATAAAGTAGTAAAAACAAAAAAGCCAACTGAATTATCAGAACTAATGTCAATCTCAGACAAATTAGCCGATTTAAATTGGAAAAGAAATCAGGATTGGAAAACACCTTTTACAGCAGAAAATGCTCGTCCGGCGGTTTATACTTTTGATGGTGATGTTTATACAGGTCTGGATGCTTATACAATTCCGTTAGAAAAATTGGATGTTCTTCAAGATAAATTGAGAATTTTATCAGGACTTTATGGCCTTTTGAAACCACTTGATTTAATGCAAGCTTATCGTTTAGAAATGGGAACTAAAATGCCTGTTGGCGAATCGAAAAACTTGCATGAATTCTGGAAACCTGTTGTAACTAAAGCTTTAAACAAAGAGTTGAAGAAAGATGAATTATTCGTGAATTTAGCAAGCAACGAATATTTTTCTGCGGTTGATATAAAAGCTTTAAAAGTGCCTGTAATTACTCCTGACTTTAAAGATTACAAAGACGGAAAACTAAAAATAATCAGTTTCTTTGCGAAAAAGGCGAGAGGTATGATGGTGCGTTATATCATTGACACCAACGCTGAAACTATTGATGATTTAAAAGGTTTTAACTACGAAGGTTATCAATTTGATGCTAATCTTTCAAAAGGAAATAATCTGGTTTTTACGAGATAATTTTTTTTGAGGTACAAAGTGACAAAGATTCAAAGATTCAAAGGTTTTCAAGCTGAAACTTGAAACCTAAAACAAAAATAAAAACGCCGAGTTCAGGAATGTCTCGGCGTTTTTCGTATTATAAATAATTATTGAATATTAATGCATCGCATCTGCGGGATTAATCTTATTCTTTCCTTTCTTAATTAAAAGGATAATAGGAATACAGCATAAAAACATAATTCCTAAATACATGAAAATGTCCATGTAGGATAAAACGGTACTCTGTTTTAAAATTGAATAATCTATTGCTTGATGAGCTTTTTTGAGCGCAACATCTGCACTGAATCCTTTTGCCATAAAGGCTTGTTGCATACCAGTGATTCTTTGTTGTACTTCAAATTTTGCAGGATCTAAGTATCTTAATAAGTTAACTCTGTGTTCCTGGCTTAATCTTGTTATATAAGTGGTAATGATTGCGATACCAAATGAACCTCCTAACTGGCGCATCATTCCAGTAAAAGCGGCTCCTTCACCAATTTGTTTTCCTTTTAACGTTGAAAGCGAAAGAGTTGTAATCGGAACGAAAAGCAATCCTAAACCAATTCCTCTCAAAATCAATGGCCAGAATAAATGTTCTGCACCTGTATCTGGAGTCATTCTGTTGTGCATTAGGAAGGTAAAGAAAAAGAATACCAAGAATCCGACTCCAACCATATAGCCTTGCGGTACGCCTTTCTGAATCATATTCCCCACAAACGGCATCATAATCGCAGTGGTGATAGATCCTGGAATTAGCAATAAACCAGCCTCCATTGCAGTCCATCCTAAAATTGACTGTGTATAAATCGGAATAATCAAAGTCGATCCGTATAGACCAAAACCAAGAATAAAACACATTACGGTTCCGATTCTTAAGTTTCCGTCTTTTAAAACACTCAAGTTTACGATTGGATGCTTATAAGTAAGCTCTCTCCAGATAAACAACAAAAGTCCAAGAACCGACACAACGCTTAAAACAATAATAGTAGTATCGTTAAACCAGTCATCTTGTTGTCCGTGTTCTAAAACGAATTGAAGAGATCCGATGAATGCCATCAGTAGAATAATTCCCCACCAGTCTACTTGATTTGCTTTTAGCTTTTCTCCATATTTCGGACTTCTCACAAAGCTTATTGCCAGAATTGTAGCAATAATACCAAGCGGAATATTAATATAAAATATATACGGCCAAGAATAAGTATCTACTAAATATCCTCCCAAAGGCGGTCCTAAAGTTGGTCCTACGATTACACCCATTCCGTAGATTGCTTGAGCCATACCACGTTTGGCGACAGGATAACTTTCGGTAATAATGGTCTGAGCGGTTACCAAAAGGGCACCACCACCCATTCCTTGAACAAACCTAAAGGCTACAAGTTCCCATATATTTGTGGCATTACCGCATAAAAAAGAACAGACTGTAAAAATTATAATAGAAGCTACAAAGTAATTACGTCGTCCAAATTGCTGCGACAGCCAGCTCGTCATTGGGATTACAATAACATTCGCAATAGCGTATGCCGTAATTACCCACGCCACATCGGTAAGGGTAGCACCAAGGCTTCCTCGCATATGTGTCAGCGCTACGTTTACAATCGTGGTATCTACAATTTCTAGCAGTGCACAAAGAACCGCCGTAATCGTAATGATAACACGTCTGAAACCGTATTCTACTAAATCATCTTCTGATTGTACTGCTGTTGCCATTTAATCTTATTTCAAGTGTACGTCTACATCAACATTCATCCCTGGTCTCAAAAGTTTTACTTTTTCAGGATCGTTTGTTTCGTCTAGACTAATTTTTACAGGTAATCTTTGAATTGTTTTTACGAAGTTTCCTGTCGCATTGTCAGGAGGCAATAAAGAAAAACGTGATCCAGTTGCAGGAGAAAAAGAAGTCAATGTTCCTTTAAATTCGTAATTTGGATATGCATCTACCTTTAAGCTTACTTTTTGGCCAATTACCATTTTGTTCAATTGGGTTTCTTTAAAGTTGGCTACAACCCAAGCTTCATTATTGTTGATGATGTAAAATAAAGATTGTCCTGGTTGAACCAATTGTCCTGGCTGAATATCAACTTTAGAAACTTGACCATCAATTGCAGCAGTTACAACAGTATAAGTAAGATTTAATTTAGCGACATCAAGCATCGTTTGCGCTTTTTTGATGTTTGCTGCAGCAACTTCTGTCTGTTTGTCAGAAACTCTAGATTTTGACTGAATTACCGATTTCTGGTAAGAACTTGCTCTCTGTTGTTGTTCTAATACACGTACTTGGTTTTCAGCTTCTTCTTTTGCAGATAAAGCCTGCTCATATTGCTGTTTTGTAATAGTATGTGTTTTATAAAGATTATTGTAACGATTGTAGTCGTTTGTTAATTGTCTTAATCTAATTTTTGCGCTTTCAATAGAACCTGTAGCAGATTTCATTTGAGCATCTGAAACTGAGATGCTTGCATTCGCACTTCCAATATCTGCTTTTGCTGCTTCATATTGTCCTTCAGCTCCTAAAAGTGCAGCGTTTGCCTCATCAATCTTCAACTGATAATCTCTCTTATCGATTGTAAACAACGTATCACCTTTCTTTACATAATCATTATCTTTTACATAAACTTTACTGATATATCCTGAAACTCTCGGGATAATCGGATTCATTTTTTTCTCAATCTGCGCGTCATCTGTTTCTTCATGAGACAATGAGTGCGTATATTTTGAGATTCCGTAAGTTCCGCCCACTAAAACCAAAACGGTTAGTATGATAATGAATTTTTTATTTGTTTTTTTCTTTTCCATGAGAGCTATAGATTATATTTTTGAAAGATTGAATGATTGTGATAATTGTCCTGATACTGAAAGTAATTCGTAATATTTTTGAATAATGGTCGCTTTAGATAAAGCCGTATTGATTTTGGCGCTTAAATGCTCAACATCAGCTTCAACCAAATCATTGGTATCAGATAAACCGTTGTCGAATTTGTCTTTTACCAATCTGTAGTTTTCAGCGGCCTGTTGAAGCGCTTCATCGTAAACTACGCTTTGATTAATCGCTAAATCATAATCTTCGATAGATTTCTGAACCTCAACTTTAATACGGTCTGTTAAAATAGCTTCCGAATTTTTTACTTCAAGAGCTTTGCTTTCAGCTTCTTTTACATGCGCACTGTTTTTCAGGATTCCAGATAAATCATACGATAAACCAACTCCGAAATTCATAGCATATTTAACCGTAATAAAATCTTTCAAATCCAAAGCGGTATAGCCTCCCAATAAAGCAAGCGACGGATAATATCCTGCTCTCGCAATTTTGATATTGGCTTCGCTGGCTTTTGACTGAAAACGCAAAGCTTCTAAATCTTTTCTGTTTTCAAGCGCCAAAGCATCAGATGTAGGGGCATTGCTTGTTTTTAGATTAAAGAAATCCGCTTCGTTAACTTCTAGCTTAACAGACGGTTCTAATTTAAGCAATGTTGTTAGATAAAAATTGATGTTATTGATATTATTATTAGCTTCATCAATAGATAATTGTGTTTTTGAAACTAATAATTGGGCTTTTAATAAATCGTTTCTCGGAATAATTCCGTTTTTCTCTAATTCCGTAAAATCAGTAACACGCTGTTTAGCTTGCTTTTGATTTTCGTTTAAAAGATCTAATGTCTTTTGTGCTTTGTACAATGCAGTATAATAAGTGATTACACGAATAGCAACATCTTCTTTTGTTTTAGCCGCATTAGCAGTTTCTGCTTCGTATAAATTATCGTAAGCATTGATGCTATTTTGGATTTTAAATCCAGAAAAGATTGGTAGACTAAGATTTGCCATTCCTAACATAGCTTGATCCGGAGACGGCATTGGTTCAGAAGAACTCGATTGATCGCTGTTATGCATGTCAATAGAAGCTTTTGTTAATCGCTGGTATTGGCCCGAAATTTTCAAGTCTGGATATTGGTTGTTCTTAACCGACTTTAGCTCATATTTTTTTGAGTTTACTTTAGTATTGGCAAGCGCAACTTCATTGCTCTTTTCCCAAGCCATTTTTACGGCTTCATCTAAAGTTAAACTTGTTTTCTCTTGTGCTTCTATTGAAGATATTCCGATAAAGAAAACTCCAAAGAGCATTAATTGACTAATTTTCATAAACAAGTAGCGCTTTTATAGTTTGTTGAATGTGCTTTGTGAGACTGGTTTTAATGTAATTGTTATACAATTCTTCTGTATCTAAATTCAGTAATTCTACAAAGAAAGGTTTGTTCATATGGAAATGAAAAAACGTTCCGATAATAGTGGGAGTAATAAGCGGAATAATGACATCTTTTCTGAAAACGCCTTTAGACTGCCCTTGTGCAATAATGCTTTCTACAGATTTTAAGTTTCCTTTTTTCAGTTCTGTAAAAGCGGCCATGCTTTTCTCTTTCTTTTTGGAGTTGATTTCAAAATGCAAAACCCTGAAAATTCCTTTGTTGCAACTGATTCTGTTGATGTAGATTTCAATCAGTTTGTTGACTTTTTCAATAGGTTCTAAATCTTCCTGAAGCAGATTTTCAAGTTTTAATCTTAAATCAGAAGTTTTATAAATGATTAAGGATTCCAGCAAGTTATCTTTTGAACCAAAATAATAGGAGACCATCGCAATATTGATTTTTGCCTCTTTTGATATGTCTCGTATAGATGTCCCCTCAAATCCTTTTTCAGAAAATAACCTTTCAGCCACTGTAAGAATCTGAATCTTTTTGTCGTTTAATTCGATGTTTGACATGATAGTGTTTCTAATCGGATGCAAAATTAAACACTTGTTTAATTTAAACAGTTGTTTAATTTTGTTTTAACACAATATTAACATAAAACGGTTTCGATAATTTATGTTAATTTGTTCTGGATTAGTTAAAATAAAAAAGCCTGAAAAATAGAGTTTTCAGGCTTTTTTCGCAATATTGTCATTTCGACGAAGGAGAAATCTCCACAAGTGGCTCCGTAAAGTGAAATCCAATCTTTGTCGATTTTGCAATAAAGATTTCTACTTCGTCGAAATGACAAACTAAACGGATATTATATTTTTAATTAGATTTATTTATCGAATCTCTCCAACAAACTCTTGAATTTTTCCGCTTCCGCTTTCGCTTAAATGTTTGATAAAAGCACTTCTAATAAAAAGCCCTTTTGCATACTTGTTTATTGATTAAAAATTGAATTTGCTTTTAAAATATTATTTTAATTTTTCTCATAAACCCATTTTTCATTTTTATAATTATAAACCCTCAATTGTGGTCCAAAACAATTAAACGCTTGACCATAAAATAGTACTGCTGTTTTATCCTTGTTTAAAATTGGTTTGGTACAATATAAAATTCCATTTGGGCATTTTTTAATAAGCTTGGTACTTCGATCTTCAGTTAACTCATGGATTGAGTCTATTCTAAAAATAGTAATATTATTTTTTTTTAAAAGTAGAGAATCTAAAACAAAATTTTCTGAAACTTTTTCTAAACTATCCAATTGATGTTCACCCTCCAGATTAAGTTTCTCCATAATTTTTTTTCTAATAATATCAAATCGTGGACTTTCGGTCATACTTATTTTAATCATTGATTCATGTGGGATTTCCAATAGACAATTGCATGAATCATTTTTTAGTACTTGCTCAATTAATTCATTTGCTTTTTGATTATAAGTTAATTGTGAATAATTATCTTTTTTTTGACAGCTTAAAATAATGAAAAGGATAACAAGTACGAAATGAGATTTTTTCATTTGTGATTTTTAAATAAGATTGTACCTAAATATACATTCATATACAGGCATAAAAAACGACATCAAAAAATGAATGCCGTTTTATAATTATATGTTTTTAGAAATTTATCGAATTCCTCCAATAAAATCCTCAATTTTTCCACTTCCGCTTTCGCTTAAATGTTTGATAAAAGCACTTCCGATAATAGCTCCTTTTGCGTATTTAGTGGCTTGATTGAACGTTTCTTTGTTCGAAATTCCAAAACCAATGATTTGTGGATTTTTTAAATTCATCTCTGCAATTCTTTCAAAATACGTTTCCTGAGTATTTCCGAAACCAGATTGAGAACCTGTAACACTTGCAGAACTTACCATATAGATAAATCCGTTTGAAACGCTGTCGATAAAACGAATACGTTCATCTGAAGTTTGAGGCGTAATCAAAAACACATTTATTAAACCGTATTTTTCGAAAATCGCTTTGTATTCATCAGCATAAACATCAACTGGAAGATCAGGAATAATTAAGCCGTCAATTCCAATTTCAGCACATTTTTTACAAAAAGCTTCAACACCGTATTGTAACATCGGATTAAAATATCCCATAATAATCAACGGAATTTTTACGCTTTCGCGGATGTTCTGCAACTGATCAAAAAGAATCTGAGTCGTCATTCCGTTATGTAGCGCCTGTGTAGAACTTGCCTGTATAGTAGGCCCATCTGCCAAAGGATCACTGAAAGGAAGTCCGATTTCGATTAAATCCACTCCATTTTTTTCTAAATCCTGAATAATTTGTACCGTATCGTTTAGATTAGGATATCCGGCAGAAAAATAAATAGAAAGTATCTTTTTATCTTCTTGTAATTTTTGAGTTATTCTGTTCATTTTTATGTTTTTTATACAGCAGTTCCAAAAAGATGGTAAAGCTGTTATATTTTGTTATTTATATTAATGTATTTTTCCTGTTACTTATAAAATCTTTGATTTTTTCAATTTTTTTCGTTCTATAAAAACCATACTCACCATTTGTAGAAACTACAATAATATCTGTATTATCAAAAAATATAAATTCAAAAGTCTGTTGCATCACAAATCCAATAGAGTTTTTAGGACCGCTGGTTTCTGAATCTCCAGTAAAAAAGGATATGTAGCCATGTTTTTTTGAAGCATCTAATTTTGGAAGTTCTGTGCTCTCTGCGTATTCCAAATCTTCAAATATTTTTTTTATTTTATTTTTGATGGAAGTTGTAGAAGATATTCCAATTACTCTTTTGTCATTATTGAAAATTCCAAATCTAAAGTGACAGGTATCTATTGTGGTTATAAAAGTCTCGAATCTCTGTTTAATATTTATGGATGGGCTTAGAAGATTTTGTTTTTCTATTTTTAGTTCATTGATTAATGCATTGCCTTTGGTAGTAGAATATTCAATTGCAATCCTATAACCAGCTCTAGTCATAAGATATTCATTGATATTTACTCCAAAGACACTAGGCGCTATTATAAAACTACAGCGATATCGGCTGTTGCGTATCGAATCATATTTCATGCTTTGCGAAAAATCACTTATACCTAAATCTTTCGTAGACTCAATTTTATTAGCTTTTACAAGGTTAGAAAGCAAACTGCGATCTTTTTCAAAATCCTGCTTAGTATTTTTACTTTTGTAATCTTTCGTGAAAAATAATTCATATAGATTTTTGCTAATTGAGTCACTTATAAAGACTTTTTTAAAGACTTCTTCTTCTGTTTTTACGTTTGATTTTTCTCTTTCAATTTTCGAAAATAAAACTTCCCAATCCTTTAAAGAATGAAGAGAATATAAGTCACAATCTTTTTTTAAATGCTCTTCATCAAAGTATCCATTATCTACAGATTTATTTAATAATTCCATAGCTATTTTTGATTGTCCTGATAGAGCGGCATTACAGGCAGCGTTGTATAAATCTACAGCATCATATTCTTTTATTTTAAAGGCTGAAGAATATTTTTCTAAAGCCAATGCATATTTTTGCAGATTGTATAATTTACGTCCTTCATCGACTAGATTAGTATATTCGGATGCTATTTGACTGTACGAAAATTGAATCGTGAAAAGCACGAAAATAATATAGAAAAAATAATTTTTCATACACTTTTTTACATGTGATTGTTTGTTTAATTTTCGATGTAAACCCAAGCCGTCTCTCCTGATTGTAATGTTACCTGAACCCTTCTGTAGGCATTTGATTCGAACAAATCTACTTTAGCAAAATCGGCATGCGAAATATTGAAAACAATACCGTGTATAATATCAGTAGGATTTTCGCTTGCTACTGCGACAACATAATCGGCCATTCCAAATTCTTCCTCTATTTTGAGGCTTTTCAATTTATAGCCTAACAACTGATCTGCAGTACCCGTTAGTATTTTATTGAAAAGACGCATTTGAATTTCTTTTGATCGTAAAGTTCCGTATGAGAATAACTTTTCCATAATTGCTTATTTTTCTCTTTAATTGTTGTGGTTAGGTATCCGTTTGATTGATACCCAAAAGTATAACTTTTATTACAATTTAAAGTATTCTATATAATTATCTAAATCTTTATCGCCGCGACCAGAAAGACTGATTACGACAACATCTGTCGGTTTGAATTTCTTTTGATCTAAAACGGCAAAAGCGTGAGCACTTTCAATTGCCGGAATAATTCCCTCTAATTTTGTCAATTGAAGACCAGCATTCATAGCATCATCATCGGTAACAGAGAAAAATTCTCCACGGCCAGTTTGTGCTAAATGCGCATGTAAAGGCCCAACCCCAGGATAATCTAGTCCTGCTGAAATAGAATACGGTTCTGTAATTTGTCCATCTGGAGTTTGCATCAAAAGCGTTTTACAGCCGTGAATAACGCCGACCTTTCCTAACTTGCTTGTTGCTGCACTATGCCCGCTGTCAACACCTTTTCCAGCTGCTTCAACAGCGATAATTCCAACTTCTGGTTCATGCAAAAAATGATAATATGTTCCTGCTGCATTACTTCCGCCTCCAATACAAGCGACTACATAATCAGGGTTTTCGCGACCTTCTTTTTCTTTTAACTGCCATTTGATTTCTTCAGAAATAATACTCTGAAAACGCGTTACCATATCCGGATAAGGATGTGGCCCAATCGCTGATCCGATAATATAATGCGTGTCAACCGGATTGTTGATCCAATCACGGATTGCTTCGTTTGTTGCATCTTTTAAAGTCCTTGAACCCGAAAGTGCCGGACGTACTTCTGCACCTAACATTTTCATACGCGCCACGTTTGGTGCCTGACGTGCAATGTCGATTTCACCCATATAAACGATACACTCAATTCCCATTAAAGCACAAACTGTCGCTGTTGCCACACCGTGTTGTCCAGCTCCCGTTTCGGCAATAATTCTTTTTTTGCCTAAACGCTTAGCAAGCAATATTTGCCCTATTGTATTGTTGACTTTATGTGCTCCGGTATGGTTTAAGTCTTCTCTTTTTAGATAGACTTTGGTATTGTATTTTTCTGATAATCGTTTAGCAAAATATAGCGGACTAGGGCGTCCTACATAATCTTTCAGCAATTGGTTGAACTCAGCTTTAAAATCGGGCTCATCCATTATGCTTAAATATTTCTGACGTAATTCTTCTACATTTGGATATAACATTTCCGGGATGTAAGCTCCTCCAAATTCTCCGTAATATCCTTTTTCGTTGACGTTAAAACTCATTTTTATAAATTTTAAATGTTTACAATTTCAAATTTGCGCTTAAAATTGCTTAATAGGTTTTTATTTTTTAGTCCTGGTTCGATTTCAAATTTGCTATTTACATCGACAGCATAAATAGGCAGTTTGGTTTTTGAAATTTCTTCAATGGCCTTTAATTCGTTCATTCCGATGCCACCGCTTAAAAAAAACGGTTTTTTAGAATTGTATTTTTTTAAGATGCTCCAATCGAATGTGGTTCCGTTGCCACCAGGTAATTTGCCTTTTGTGTCAAACAGAAAATAATCGCAGACATTTTCAAAAGGTTTTATAGCTTCAAAATCAAAATTTTCGTCTGCCGAAAATACTTTAATAATTTCGATTTTCTTCGGAAGTTTTTCTTTTAATTCTGAACAAAATGCAACAGATTCTTCTCCGTGTAGCTGAACGGCCTGTAAATTGTATTTTTCAACTTTTTCAAGAATTTCTTCCTGACTTTGATTGACAAAAACTCCTGTTTTTTTGATGGTTTTTATCAGTTCGGGAACATTCCCATTGCAATATCTAGCGGACTTTTCCCAGAAAATAAATCCCATATAATCGGGTAGGAGAGCGCCCACTTCGAGGATATTTTCTGGATATTTCATGCCGCATATTTTGAGTTTCATTTTTATTTTGTTTTTGCCACGAAGGCGCTAAGACACTAAGTTTTTTGTTTTTTTGCCACTAAGACGCCAAGACGCTAAGTTTTTTTTTATTTCTTTTTGCCGCAAAGACACTAAGTTTTCTTGTTTCTTTTGCCACTAAGACGCCAAGACGCTAAGTTTTTTTATTTCTTTTTGCCGCAAAGACAATAAGTTTTTATATTTTATAGATTCGTAAAATTAGATTTGCGCCTTTGCGTTTTTGTGGCAAATCTTATTGGTTTATTTGACTGATGAATTCCATTGCGGCTTGTCCTGCGTTATCGGTTTTCATAAAGTTTTCTCCAATCAAGAAACCTTTGTAGCCATAAGGTTTTAACTCTTGAATCGCTTCTACTGATGAAATCCCGCTTTCAGAAACTTTTACAAAATCATTTGGAATTTGAGATGCCAAATCTTTACTGAAGTCTAAGCTTACTTCGAATGTTTTTAGGTTTCTGTTATTCACTCCGATCATATCTAAAGTAGGCATGATTGATTTCTCTAGTTCTTCTTGGTTGTGCACTTCAAGCAAAACTTCTAAACCTAATTTCTTAGCAAATTCAGATAAAGATTTGATTTCGTCACGGGTTAAAACAGCAGCGATTAACAAAATCAAATCGGCTCCGTGTGCTTTTGCTTCCAAAATCTGGTATTCATCGACAATAAATTCTTTTCGCAAAAGCGGAATATTTACTGAAGCTCTAGCTAAAAGCAAATCATCGAGAGAGCCACCAAAATATTTTCCATCTGTTAAAACCGAAATTCCGCAAGCGCCTGCATTCTCATAACCTTTTACCACTTCTTCAACTGTAAAACTATTGTTGATGATTGATTTTGATGGAGAACGACGTTTGTGTTCTGCAATAATTCCAGAATTGCTTTCTTTTAATTTCTTGCTAAGAGAAATAGTTTCTTTTCCAAAAAAGACAGAAGCTTCCAATTGAGAAACCGGAATAATCGATTTCTTTAGAATTACTTCTCGTTTTTTATCTATTATTATTTTATCTAAAATGTTCATGGTTGTTGTTTCAGGTTTCAGGTTTCAGGTTTCAAGTTTGTCGAACGTTCAAACAACTTGAAACCTGAAACTTGAAACAAATTTATTTACTTAATTCCTGTAATGTATTCAATGCTTTCAACCCTTTTCCAGAGAATAAACTTTCTTTAGCTAATTCAAACCCTTCTTGCGGAGAACATTTTGTAACCGTTGCAATTGCCATTGCAGCATTGGCGCAAACCACATTGTTCTGAGCTTCGTTTCCTTTTCCGGAAATGATATTTGTGAAAATTTCAGCCGATTCTTCGATTGTTTTTCCGCCTTCAATTTCTGTTTGTGATAAAAGACGAACGCCAAAATCTTCTGGTTTTAGCATGCCTTCCAAATGGCTGGTAATGATTTTTGTTGGTCCAGTCAAGGAAATTTCATCATAACCGTCAAGCGAATGAAGAATAGTAAAATTGGTATCTGTATTTTGGTATAAATAGGCGTACATTCTAGCTAATTCTAAGTTGAAAACACCAACCAACTGATTTTGTGGAAAAGCCGGATTTACCATTGGTCCCAACATATTGAAGAAAGTTTTCACTGCCAATTCTTTTCGGATTGGTCCGACATTTTTCATTGCTGGGTGAAATAAGGGAGCATGGAGCACACAAATTCCAGCCTGATCGATACATTTTTCTAAGAAATCAGTATCGTTGCTGAATTTAATTCCCATTTTTTCCATCACGTTGCTTGATCCAGAAATCGATGAAACTCCGTAATTTCCGTGTTTTGCCACTTTTATTCCGGCTCCGGCTGATACAAAAGAAGCCAAAGTCGAAATGTTAAACGTATCTTTTCCATCTCCACCGGTTCCGCATAAATCGATAGTATTATAGGCTGATAAATCGACACGAATACACAATTCTAATAAAGCTTCGCGAAAGCCCGAAAGTTCATCAATTGTAATGCTTCGCATCATAAAAACAGTCAAAAATGCCGAAATCTGGCTTGGATTGTATTGACCTGTTGAAATATTAATCAAAACGTTTTTTGCTTCTTCTTTAGTAAGCACTTCGTGATTGATCAATTTGTTTAATATAGTTTTCATTTTTTTTATTTGTTGAAATAAACTCTATTTATTGCTATAGAATTTGTCTTTATTTTTTTATAAATTTTCCAGAGTGTATGATTGAATTTCCATTCATAATTACATACACATACACCCCAGTTTTAAAATGGCTAGATACTTTCCACTGATAAGCTGACTTAGCCTGGTCTAATCTAACTTGGTCAATGTTTTTTCCATTTATGTCAAAGAATTTTATACTATCAAATGTTTGATTTTGATTGGTTTCAAATGATAGGAAGTCAGTTGTTGGATTTGGGAATACTTTTATACTTTCCAATTTAGAGTTAGTGAAATCTCCTGTAGATAAATTTCCTCCTAATTCTTTTGCGCCCATATCAGCTATAGTACCATTAGATGTTATTATTGATGGGTCTCCAGCATTAACAGCAGGAGAAATATTTTTTAAAGTACAAAAAGAAGCTTCAGCAGGATTGATAGATTCAAATTCTGGATTTAGAAAAATATTGTAGTAAGCATCAGCGGGGGTATTGTTTTTATTTGTTGTAATTATTGTTCCAACTCCAATAGGCAGCATATTTCCTATTCCAGAGCCATTGTTATAGAACAAATTATACGCAACAGAATGAGGTTTATATGTTCCACTAGAATAAATTGCATAGTTTGAGTTGTTACTTATAATATTTGAATTGATAATAGGGTTTGGTGTAATAGATGGGTTGTCATATAGGCCAATTCCATGTTTATTATAAATTATTGTATTATTGATTATAGTAGGCTGACCGTAAGTAACGAATATTCCAGTCCCTGTGTTGAAAATTATGTTTCTTTCTATTTTATAATTAAATTCAATCGACTGGATTCCTTGATAGATACAATCATGAATAATATTATTTTTAAATGTTGATGATGTCGATGCCTGATATATATTTATGCCTATCCAAACATGATTGTATATTTCGTTGTTTTCAATTATAACTTTTCCTGAAGTATATATAGAGAATCCATATGCGCAGTTATATATTTTATTATTTTCTACGATTATAACACCCGCATTTCGAATACTTATTGCACTTTGTTCTGAGTTTCTAACGATGCTGTTTGTCAGGGTAAGGTTTCCAGTTACATTTAAAATACCAATATTATCATCATTTTTAGCTTTTCCATATTCTACAATACAATAATCCATTTCTGAAATGCCATTTATTACTATCTGATTCCAATCTTTATTAGTTGGAGAGGTGCTATTTGATGTGAACTTAATGTATTTATCGGCTGTACCATTTGCTAATAATGTACCATTTACAGTTAAAGAATAATATCCATCAAATTTTATTTCTACACCTTCTTCAATAGTTAAAGTTTGACCAGCTGGAACTATTATATTACCTGTTACTCTATAAGTGTTTCCTTTTTTCCATGAACCACTTACATTGCCATTTACTAATACTAAATTGTTAGATGATAAAGTGACATCGTTCAAAATAACGGTGTCATTTATAAAATAATTCAATAGCTCATAAGTTTGGTAGCCGGCTTTTTCATATTTAATATTATATACTCCATTAGCAACAGTTGCAGTAAAATTACCGTTTGCGAAAGAAGTAGTTTGGGTAAATATAGCACTAGGAGAAACTGGAGTAAAAGTGATAGTACAATTTTCAAAAGTGACACTGTTATCTAGTAACACTTTACCACTGACATCCGCTGCGAATGAATAGGCTGAAAAGAGAACAAATAAAGCAAGTAAAATTTTTTTCATAGTATTTTTTATTGAATTATAAATTTATTGGCAAGTTTTTTTATCATTACTTGCGCAATAAATTTATAATATTTGAATTGAATTTATCAGATTATGTTTGTTTTAAAAAAAACTTTGTTAACTCTTAATCCAGTTCTCTAAAATCCTTTTTCCGTTTGGTGTTAAAACGCTTTCTGGGTGAAATTGAACACCTCTTACATCGTAATTTTTGTGGCGTAAAGACATGATTTGTCCGTTTTCGTCTATCGAAGTTGCTTCTAAATCTTCTGGCAAATTAGCATCTACAACCCAAGAATGGTATCTTCCTACTTCAAATTCGTTTCCTAAACCTTCAAATAAAATTTCATCATCTACTACCGCTTTCACATTTGTGGCAACTCCATGATAAACTTTGTCAAGATTTGAAAGCGTTCCGCCAAAAACTTCACCAATTGCTTGCTGCCCTAAACACACACCCAAAATACTTTTCGTTGGACTGTATTTTTCGATTACTGCTTTCAATAAACCTGCTTCGTCTGGAATTCCAGGTCCTGGAGAAAGTAATATTTTTTCAAAAGAAGCGATTTCATCGATTTCAAATTCGTCGTTTCTGTAAACGGTAACTTCGCAGTTTAAATCTTCTAGATAGTGCACTAAATTGTAAGTGAAACTATCGTAATTGTCTATAACTAAAATCTTTTTCATTGTGTTGTTTTTTGTTTCAAAGTTTCAGGTTTCAAGTTTCACGTTCCAACAACTTGACCCGAGGCTGAAAGCCGAACGGGCGAAGCAAACTTGAAACAAATAAAACTTGAAACTAAATCTTTATTTTTCTCGAACGTACTTTTCAGTAATGATTCTGTTGATTCCTAATTTTTCTACTTTTTCTATTCCTTTTTGAATTAGAGTGTCGTTTTGAACTTTCACTACAAATTCGAATTTGTTGTTTTCCCAATCACGGTTATTGAAATATTCCAGATTTTCGGTGTAAATACTGTCTTTCAAAGTATATTTTCCGCCTCCTGCAAAATACAATGCTGTTGTGGAATCTTTTCCGTTTTTCAAATCATGATTTAAAAAAGCAAAATGGCTGTCATTTATAATTTTAATCATTTTTGTGTTTTTATTGAAAGTCGAAAAGATTGAATCTTTTTCTGTCGTTTCAGCTGCTATAAGACGCCAAGTTCCTTCAATAGGATTCTTCTTTTCAGAATTGCAAGATGTCATCGCAACGATCAAAACTAAAATTGAAATTGTTTTTTTCATGATTTTTAAGTTGCTAAGGTTCTAAGTGACTAAGATTCTAAGCTTTTTGCTTCACATTCCAATAACTTGAAACTATATTTTTTCTGCCATTTCCAGCGCCGTATTCAATGCTCTTAATTTATTGTAAACTTCCTGCATTTCGCTTTCTTCATCAGAACTTGCTACGATTCCGGCACCGGCTTGACAATGCAATTGATGGTTTTTAGAAAGGAAAGTTCGAATCATGATGGCATGGTTGAAATTTCCGCTAAAATCCATAAAACCAATTGCTCCTCCGTAGAAATTACGATTGGTTTTTTCGTAATCTTCAATTAGTTGCATTGCTCTGTGTTTAGGCGCACCGCTTAATGTTCCGGCCGGAAAAGTGTCGGCAACTACCTGCATGGTTGTGGCTTTTTCATGCAAATGACCTGTAACTTTTGAAACTAGGTGAATTACGTGAGAGAAAAATTGAACTTCTCTGTATTTTTCAACATTTACATCGTGTCCGTTGCGGCTTAAGTCGTTTCTCGCCAAATCAACCAACATTACGTGTTCGCTGTTTTCTTTTTTGTCCTCAGAAAGTTCTTTGGCCAAAAGCGCGTCGCGTTCGTCGTTTCCGGTTCTCTTGAAAGTTCCTGCGATTGGGTGAATTTCGGCTTTTCTGTTTTTTACGATAATTTGTGCTTCTGGCGAAGAACCGAATATTTTGAAATCTCCATAATCAAAAAAGAATAAATACGGAGATGGATTAATGCTTCTTAAAGCGCGGTAAACGTTGAATTCGTCACCTTTAAAACCTTGTGTAAAACGACGTGATAAAACCAATTGGAAAACATCTCCACGGAAACAATGTTTTTTGGCTAAAGCAACATTATGCTTGAATTCTTCGTCTGTTAAGTTTGAAAATCCTTCACCTTCTTTGGTAAATTTATAAGATGCAATGTTTCTTGATTGCAGCAATTGCTCGATTTCGGCAATATTATTTTTTCCGTCTACGCTATGGCAGAAAATATACGCTTCGTTCTTAAAGTGGTTGATGGCAATGATGTTTTGATAAACTGCATAAAACACATCTGGAATTGAAGTGGCATTGTCTTTTTTTGCAATCGAAACTTTCTCAAAATAACGAACGGCATCATAAGAAATGTAACCGAATAATCCGTTATTAATGAATTTGAAATCATTTTTCTCTGATTGGAATTTAGCAGAAAACTGCTGAATTACCTCAGGAATATTCGTTGAAGCATCAATCGAAATGGTTTCTGAAATTCCGTCGGGAAAAGTTTTTGAGATTACTTCGTTTTCAATTTTTATTGTCGCAATAGGATTACAACAGATATAAGAAAAACTGTTGTCATTTCCGTGATAATCACTGCTTTCCAGCAATAGACTGTTTGGGAATTTATCTCTTATTTTAAAATAAATACTTACTGGCGTAATAGTATCTGCCAGAATTTGTTTGTAATGTGTGTTGAGTATAAAAGGTTTCAAAGTAAATAGATTTTATTTTTATTGTTTTTGTTATTTCAATTTTAGTCCAAAAAAAAAGGCTTGTCGTGATGACAAGCCTTTTATATTTATAGTTTTTACAATACCATAGGAAGCTTCGTTCACGACGTCTGACGTAAATTACTCCACCACCAAGTATTGTTTAAAATTGTTCTCATTTGTTTTATTGTTGAAGCAAAGATATAAATGTAATTTTAAATAGAGTACATAAAATTTAAAAAAAATCTATTCTAAATTTTCAATTTTGTTAAATTTTAGAGTTTAGAATGTTTTCAAAAGCTTAATTACCAATGGCTATCGTGTTGTTTACATTCAATCTAAAATCTGGATTTACTTTGATATTTGGCAGAGCAAATAGCTCATTATTTTTCATTTTTGTGAATTGAACGCCAAAATCCGGATTGCTGTAGTAGCTTTTTAGTCCTGGATCGTTGCTTGTCGATTCGCTGCTTATTTCGCCAGCGCAATTATTGGCAACCACATTTTTTAAAGTGATTTTCGAAAGATTTGCTTCTCCGTTTCCGATGCTTCCTTCCAATAAAACAAAAGGAGTGAATCCAGAAACTACACTGTTTGTAAGGCTGAAAAACGTATTTTCTTTCACATAAACCGATTCTCTTACCAATCCTTGATTGTTTTCTTCCAAGTTGATCAATGTAATATTTGATGCGTTTATTTTGGTCAACGGTTTCGTCATATCGGTATTAGCAATTTTTTCGTACGAATCGACCTCAAAACATCTAGATCCTGAAATATCCGAAGAAAACGGATGACGAATTGCAATACTATTGGTAAGATTAATTTGAGCGCCTTGCGTAAAATCAAAGTCGTCATCTGTCGTTCTGTACGAAATTAAATTATTCATATTCAGATTTCCACCGTAACATTCGAAAGAATCATCATTTGAAAAACTGATTTGTACATGACTTACCAACGTCTTTTTGCCTACACCAGCTAGAGAAAGTCCGTTTAGTTCTTTCTGCGCGCTTAATTTTCTTCCTGCATATTCAATTCGAATATATTTTAGTATTCCTGAATAATCTTCGGCATCTTGGCCTCCATAGTGGTTTAAGGCTGGTTCTAGATCAAAAGGTAATGTTAGCAAACCTCCTAGAGTATTTATTGGAGCTTTGCCCATAATGATAATACCGCCCCAATCACCTGGTTTTCTTTCTGTTTTTTCTTTGTTTGAAGTAAAAATGATAGGATCTGTTTCCAGTCCTTCTGCAATAATTTTAGAACCGTTTGTAATTACGAGTGTGCCGCAGGTTTTATCGTCTCCACGAATGACAGTTCCGGGTTCGATTGTTAAAGTAGCATTATTGGTAACATAAACTACGCCGACCAACTGATAAGTATTGCGTTTAACCAGTTTAGTGTCTTTTTCGATAGTTCCGGCAATTATATTTGTGGCTTCGTTATATTCGTTAGCGGCAGGTTTAAAATTGGTCCAGTTGTTAAGCCAGTTAGTGGTTCCAATAATTCCTTTTGGCTGTTGTTGGGCGTGTAGAAATAGGCTGTTAATTAAGATAATAAGAATAACTTGTACTTTTTTTTTCATAACTATGATTTTTAATTTCTAGTTTTTGATTTTTTAATTGACCCAAAATTAGCCCCCTTATGTTAATCAAAACCCTGTTGATTATTACCAATATGTTATGTAGGTGTTAAATGTGTTATTTTTTTGAAAACTATGCAAAAAATAAACCCCAATAGCCTAAACTATTGGGGTTTATTGAATTTATGAACTAGTAAGCTTCTAATATTAGAATTTTATAGATACAGCCACTTCAAATTCGTCGTTGATAGTTTTGTCTCCTAAACCTTCGAAGAAACTACCAGAACCGTATTTGATGTCGTATTTAGTTCTGTCAATTTTGAATGCACTTGTTGCAGTGTTTCCGCTAACTGTGATGTCAAAAGTTACTGGTTTAGTGATTCCTTTGATAG
Organism: Flavobacterium procerum; assembly: GCF_042431625.1. Classification (NCBI taxonomy): domain Bacteria; kingdom Pseudomonadati; phylum Bacteroidota; class Flavobacteriia; order Flavobacteriales; family Flavobacteriaceae; genus Flavobacterium; species Flavobacterium procerum. The sequence continues at coordinate 234,500 of NZ_JBHLYW010000029.1, forward strand.
TTAAATCTGCAGTTACAGTGTAAACATCAGTAGATTTTGCACCAATAGTTTTGAAAACTAATTTTGCAGTTGGGTATTTGTCAGTTCCAAAGAAATCGTCAGCTTTTAAGTGACCATTCAATTTTGTTTGGTACTCTCCAGTTAAATCTGTTGCAGTCAATGATGTCATATCTACTGTAAAGCTTCCTCCAGTTAATTTTTTTCCTTTGAAAACTACAGCTCCATCTTTAAAGTTTACAGTTCCAGAGTGCTCTCCAGTTACTTTTTTACCTACCCATTTGATAGTAGATGCTTTTACGTCGATTTTTTTAGTTTGTGCGTTTACTGAAACGCTAGCCACTGCTACGAATAATGCTATTGCAAATGTTTTAAAATTTTTCATTTTGTTAAAATTGATTTTGGATTAATAATAATTATAGAGTGATAAATAATTCTTCGCTAGATTTTCTAACTTTTTTTAGGTGTTGTGACTTGTCTTCGTCATGTCTGTAACCAACTGTTGCGATTACTGAAGCGTTTAGGCCTAATTTGTCAAGACCTAAAATTTCGTTGAAAGAAGCCGCATTGAAACCTTCCATTGGAGTAGCGTCGATTTTTAATTCGGCAGCTGCATTTAGTAAGTTCCCTAAAGCTAAATAAGTTTGTTTTGCTGTCCAGATGTGTTTTGCTTCGGCAGATAAATTGGTTACCACACCTTTCATCATATCGCTGAATCCGCCTAAAGCATCAACAGGAACACCTCTTGTTTTACTGATATTCTCAATATATTTATCGACAGAAACAGTGTCAAGGTTTAAATCATTTGCAAAAATAAATAGGTGAGAAGCATCTGTAATTTGAGTTTGTCCCCAAGCCGCAGCTTTCAATTTTTCTCTTAATTCGGCATTTTCGACAATGATTACTTTGTAAGGTTGTAATCCGTATGAAGAAGCGCTTAATCTAACAGCTTCTTTTAAAGTGTTGAAATCTGCATCTGATATCTTTTTTGAAGCATCAAATTGTTTGGTTGCATATCTCCAATTTTGATTTTCTAAGAAATTGCTCATAGTGTATGTTACTTTATTTATTGGTTCTGTATTTTTCTAATAACTGATTTAGAAAGACTAATTCTTCTGGTTTTAAATTATCAGCAAATGCACGTTCGTGCTCATCTATTTTAGGATCTAATTCTTCTAAAACATCTAATCCTTTTTGTGTAATCAGGACTTCGATTTTTCTTCGGTTGTCCGGACAAACGTTTCTTGTAACAAAATCCTTCAACAATAATTTGTCTACCAATCGTGTCGTATTGCTTGTTTTTGCCAGCATTCTTTCTTGTATCACGCACATATTGGCCGGATTTCCTTTTTGCCCTCTTAATATACGCAACACGTTATATTGTTCTCCAGACAAATCATACGGTTTGATTAACTCGTTGAAATGATCTTGAATCACATTCTGTGTGTACATGATATTCAGAATAACTTTTTTCGCATTATCCATCTTAACCGTACTCTTAATAACTTCTTCAATTGTCATAGTCGTAAGTGTATAATTTGTATATACAAATGTAGAACTTTTAATAGTTGTATATACAAATGTCATGTTAAATTTTTGTTAATACTAAATATCTGTTTCCAAATAGGATTTTAGAACGAGAATAAAGTTACTTAATTTTATTATTTAAATATCTGATATAATGTAATTTAATGTAAAATTAAAGTTTAGAAGGTGTGTTGGTCGTTTTTATTTGGCTTGAAGTTTTTGTAAGGTGAATTTCTTAACAATAAATAGGAGAGATTGCCGATATGAGCTCTGTTGTTGAGTTAATTAGGAAGATTTTCTGAATTCTGAGAGAAAAAATCCTTGAGAAATCGCTTTAAAGTTCGAGATTTCTTTGATTATCCAATTTTCATCATAACCTAATTCTTTGGCAATTACTCTTGCTGTTTTTTCTGCGACTTCAGTTGCGGCTCTCGCATCTAAAAACAGTAATCGAACACGTCTTGCCAAGATATCGTCGATCGTTCGCGCCATTTCGTAACGAACTGCCCAAACAACTTCTGCCAACGTGAATTCGTGATTAGGATGCAATTTTTCTTTTAATTCAGGTTCGTTTTCTTGAAGTTCGATTATTTTAAAAATATCAGAACCGTATATATAAAGGTGATTTTCTCTATCTGTAGAAGTAGTTGTTTTGTTTCCATGAATAGAAAGATGTTCCGTGTGACATTCTTTTTTAGGCAATTTGCCTGTTTTGATTGCTTTGTCAATAATATCTTCAGCAATTTTTCGGTAAGTTGTCCATTTTCCTCCAGTAATCGTAATTAACCCAGTTTCTGAAACGATGATTTTATGACTTCTCGAAACTTCTTTTGTGCTTTTGCCTTCTTCTTTAGGTGCAGCCAACGGACGTAATCCAGCAAAAACAGAAAGTACATCTTCTCTTGTCGGTTTTTTGGTCAAAAAGCGTTGAGCAGTTTCCAAAACAAATTCAATTTCGCTTTCTAAAGCAATTGGCTCTAAACTTTGTTTTTTAATTAGGGTATCGGTCGTTCCAACCACAACACGATTATGCCACGGAACTGCAAACAAAACTCTTCCGTCTTTTGTTTTAGGAATCATTAGAGCATTTTCGCCAGGCAAAAACGATTTATCAAATACCAAATGAATTCCCTGACTCGGAACAATGTATTTTTTATAAACTTTATCATTAAGTTTCATGATGGCATTGGTAAAAACGCCCGTTGCATTGATTACAACAGCACTTTTCAAATCATACGTTTTTCCGTTTTCTTGATCGATTGCCTGAACACCAATTACTTGATTGTTATCGTCTTTTACTAGATTGACAACTTTTGCATAGTTTAAAAGACAAGCGCCGTTTTCGACAGCAGTCTGAGCCAAATTTATGGCTAGACGAGAATCATCAAATTGACCATCCTGATAAATAACGCCATTTACTAATCCGTTTTTTTCTACGTTTGGAAGCAGTTCGATAGTTTTCTTTTTTGAAAGATATTTTGAACTTCCTAAACTCAGACAACCAGACAATAAATCGTAAATCTTTAATCCGATTGTGTAGATATAACCACTCAACCAATGATAATTCGGAATAACAAACGCTTGGTTTTTGACTAAATGATTTGCGTTCTGTGCTAATAGACCTCTTTCTTTTAACGCTTCTCGAACCAAATGGACATTTCCTTGTTCAAGATAACGAACACCGCCATGAATCAGTTTAGTACTTCTGCTAGAAGTTCCTTTTGCAAAATCTACTGCTTCTAGCAAAATGGCTTTATAACCTCGGTTTGCAGCGTCAATGGCGGTTCCGAGACCACTTGCACCTCCGCCTATAATTATTACGTCCCAATTTTCTGTATTCTCTAATCTGGATAACTGCTCTGAACGGTTCATATTTTACGCTGCTTTTATGGGGTATATTTGTTTAAAACAAACTTAACAAAAGGAAATTAAAAATTGATGAAGAAAGAAATCTAGTTTTTTAATTGTTTCAGGTTTCATGTTTCAAGCTTATTAACTTTGAACATATTAAACGCAAGGACGCAAGTTTCTTTGCAATTATGGCTTTTATAAAATGCAAAGTTCGCAAAGCTTTATAAATAAGCTTTGCGAACTTTGTTTGTCTTTGCGTGCTTTGCGGTTAAATCAACATAAAACTTGAAACAAGCAAAACTTGAAACAAATTTTTAGTGTGGCAGTTTATCTTTTATCAAACCATAAACCCAAGTTCCAAAAATAGCACTTACTAAGGTAACCACAATAACAGTTGCTCCAGTTCCGATCTGAGCGAAAAGCGGTCCTGGACAAGCTCCAGTAATTGCCCATCCGAAACCAAACATCAATCCACCGTAGATTTGTCCTTTGCTAAATGTCTTTGGTTGGATTTCTATTTTCTCACCATCAAGGGTTTTGATATTGAATTTTTTAATCAATTGTACTGATATTAAGCCAACCGCCACTGCACATCCAATCACGCCGTACATATGAAATGATTCGAGGTGAAACATTTCCTGTATACGAAACCAGCTGATGATTTCGGCTTTTACGAATAAAATTCCAAAAAAGATGCCGACAATTAAATATTTAAGATTTGCGAATGCTGTTTCTTTTTTATGGCTTGCGTTGATTCCTTCGCTGTCTGTATTTTTATTTTCTAGATTACTCATTTTACAAATTTTAAAGTGAAAGAATATAAGGTAAAATCAAAAGAGACATTACAAAACCACCAACCATAAAGCAGATTGTGGCTACTAATGATGGCCACTGCAGATTTGATAATCCCATAATTGCGTGTCCGCTGGTACATCCACCGGCATAACGAGTTCCGAAACCAACCAAAAATCCGCCCACAACCATCATAATGAAACCGCGAAGCGTAAATAAGCTTTCCCACGAAAATAACTCAACAGGAACTAGGCCACTGTGGTCTGTGATTCCGTAAGTTGCCAATTTATCTGATAATTCTGGAGCAATCTCAACTGGATTTGGATTAGAAAGCAGATAAGCAGCTATTACGCCACCAAGAAATATTCCGAAAACAAAGAATAAATTCCAACTTTCTTTTTTCCAATCGTACTTAAAAAACGAAATATTTGCCGGAATACAAGCCGCACAAATATGACGCAATGAAGAACTAATCCCGAAAGATTTATTTCCAATAATTAATAAAATTGGAACGGTTAATCCAATTAACGGACCTGCAACATACCAAGGCCAGGGTTCTTTGATGATTTCTAGTAAACTCATTTTTTTTAGGTTCAAAGGTTCATAGGGACAGAGGTTCAAAGGGAAAAAACTTTGTCCCTTTGTAACTTTGAATCTCTGTATCTTTAAGTTATTTTAATACTTTGCTCTGACAAACAAAATCTGATTTTGGAACTTCGGTTTTAGAGATAGCTCCAAAACCGCCTTCTATTTCAGAAAAATTTCTGAAACCTCTTGCTTGAAGGATAGAAGCGGCAATCATACTTCGATAACCTCCTGCACAATGCAAATAAAAGTGTTCGTTTGGATTAATGTCTTTTACCCAGTCATTAATGTAGGCCAAAGGCTTGCTGTAAGCATCATCAATATGTTCAGCTTCGTATTCTGTTTCTTTACGAATGTCAACAACTTTATCTTCGCCAAATTTAAATTCACTGGCAAATTGGTCTACAGTAATTCTATTTACGGTATCAACTTCAAAACCTGCATTTTGCCAAGCATCAAAACCGCCTTCCAAATGTCCGATTATAGTATCAAAACCAACACGGCTTAAACGAGTTACGGTTTCTTCTTCCATACCAACTGCGGTAACCAAAATAATTGGTTGTTTTACATTGGCGATCAAAGTCCCAACCCATGGTGCAAAATCACCATTGATTCCGATATTGATAGACTGCGGAATAAATCCTTTGCTGAAATCAGCAGCACTTCTTGTATCTAAAATCAGCGCTCCAGTTTCTTCAGCAACAACTTCAAATTCTTTTGCATTTATCGCTTTCATTCCGTTATGCAAAACGGTTTCAAAACTTTCGTAACCTTGTTTGTTCATGGCAACATTCATGCTGAAATAAGCTGGAGGAGGCAACAAGCCATCTGTAACTTCTTTGATAAATTCGGCTTCGGTCATATCAGCACGCAAAGCATAATTTGTCGCTTTTTGATTCCCGATAGTAGAAACGGTTTCTTTGCTCATATTTTTTCCACAAGCACTTCCCGCACCATGCGCAGGATATACGATTACATCATCTGCAAGCGTCATGATTTTATCTCTCAGCGAATGATATAAAATTCCAGCCAGTTGGTCTTGAGTCATTCCAGATGCTTTTTGAGCCAAATCTGGACGTCCAACATCGCCTATAAATAAAGTATCTCCGGAGAAAATCGCATGATCTTTTCCGTTTTCGTCAATTAATAAAAAAGTAGTGCTTTCCATAGTATGTCCAGGAGTGTGCAAAACTTTAATAGTTACTTTTCCGAGCTTAAATTCTTGTCCATCAGTTGCAGACACACAATCAAATTCGCAAACAGCATTTGGACCGTAAACGATTGGTGCTCCAGTTTCTTTACTTAAATCAACATGTCCAGAAACGAAATCTGCGTGAAAATGGGTTTCAAAAATATATTTCAGTTTAACTCCGTCACGTTCCAAACGATCTAAGTAAGGCTGTGTTTCTCTAAGCGGATCAATAATGGCCGCTTCGCCATTTGAAGTGATATAATATGCACCTTGCGCAAGGCATCCGGTGTAAATTTGTTCTATTTTCATGATAGGTATTATAAAAATGATGGGATACAAAGGTAACTTTGTTTTTTAAAAAAATAGGTGACTAATGTTACAGAAATTAGGTTTTTGTGTAAAATAATATGGATTTTATCATATGTCTTGGATTAATTAATTTTAAAGTACTGCAATTACGCTTTAAGCTTTAATTTTGCATATGACGAATGTCATTTCAAAACAAAAATAAAATGAACACACAGGACTTATTGGATCAAATTGCTTTTATAAAAGAAATTGATAAGGTAAAATACATTCAGCGCAAAACGAAATTGTTTAACAGCGACCGATGCGAAAATGATGCAGAACATAGCTGGCATTTGGCTTTAATGGCCATCGTTCTCGCAGAGCATTCTAATGTTTCGATTGATGTTTTGAAAGTGGTAAAAATGGTTTTGATTCATGATATTGTAGAAATTGATGCAGGAGATGTTTTTATTTATGATACTGCAAAAAATCACAGCAATACCGATGAAGAGCGTTTAGCAGCCAACAGAATTTTTGGTTTGCTTCCTGAAAAACAAAAAGAAGAATTTATCAGCATTTGGGAAGAATTTGAAGCTGGCGAAACTAACGAAGCGAAATTTGCCAAATCAATGGACAGATTGGAACCATTATTGCAAAATACTTCTAATAACGGCGGAACATGGAAAGAGTTTGGAGTCAAATATGATAAAGTCTACGAAAAGAAAAGCGTCATAAAAAACGGCTCAGCAACTTTATGGAATTATGCCGAGGGGTTGATTAATGAAAGTGTAGTAAAAGGAATTTTAGAGAAATAACCAATAATAACCACGCAATCAAAATCAAATATAGCCTGCGGTTTCAACCGCAGGAACTCATGCATAATTACGATACGTTTCCCGCGGTTGAAACCGCGGGCTATGTTTTATCACGTAAATCTATACATAATATTGTCATTTCGATCGTAGGGAGAAATCACACACGGAATTCCGCAACGTATATCACCAATCTTTGTCGAATTTCTAGTGTGATTTCTCCCTACGATCGAAATGACAAACTTTTATAAAATTGTTGAAAAGTTTAACAAATATCAAGCGATAAACTTTTTTTAAAGGGCGTTAATTCGGGTTGTAATGGTTAAATTTGTGGAACTTCATAAACAAATTACCACTTATGGAAGAAATGCTCTTTTATGACCGAATGCAGTTCGCGTTCACCATTACTTTTCATTACCTTTTTCCACAACTTACAATGGGTCTTTCGCTCATTATCGTTTACTTCAAGTGGAAATATCTAAAAACTAAAGACGAACAATACAATCACGCCACCCATTTCTGGATGAAGATTTTTGCCCTGAATTTTGCAATGGGTGTTGTAACCGGAATTCCGATGGAATTTCAGTTTGGAACCAACTGGGCAAAATTCTCCGAATTAACAGGAGGAATTATTGGTCAGACACTGGCAATGGAAGGAATGTTTTCTTTCTTTCTCGAATCTTCTTTTCTCGGATTATTTTTATTTGGAGAAAAACTCCTCGGACATAAATGGCATTTTGTAACCGGATTGTTAATTATGATTGGTTCTTGGGCTAGCGGATTTTTAATTATTGCTACACATTCGTGGATGCAGAATCCTGTTGGTTACGAAATCTTAGAAAACGGAAAATTTGTATTGAACAATTTTCAGGCGTTATTCTTAAATCCATGGCTATGGCCGTCTTATCTACACAATCAGGCCGCTTCTCTGGTAACGAGTTCTTTTGTTGTTGCCGGAATCGGTGCTTTCTATATTTTAAGTCAGAAGAATGTTTCTTTTGGAAAATTGTTCCTTAAAACAGGTGTAATCTTCGGATTGATTTCTAGCGTTATCGTGGCCGTTCCAACGGGAGATTTAGCTGCGAAGAATGTTGTGAAATATCAGCCTGTAACATTTGCGGCAATGGAAGGAATTTTTCATACCGAAAAAAAAGGTTCCGAAATTGTTTTAATCGGTCAACCCGATGTGAAAGACAAAAAGCTGGATAATAAAATTGCGGTTCCAAATATTCTAAGTTTCTTGACTTATGGAAATTGGGATCAGGAAATAAAAGGTTTAGACCAGTTTGAAGAAGATCTTCATCCGACAAATATTTCTGGATTGTATTATGCGTATCATATTATGGTAGGTCTCGGAACGGTTTTTATTGGTTTAATGGTGATTTCGCTTTTCCAATTGATCAGAGGGAAATTATTTGAAACCAAATGGATTCTTTGGTCATTAATGTTCATGATGCCGTTTCCGTACATTGCCAATACAACAGGTTGGTACACGGCCGAATTAGGAAGACAGCCTTGGTTGGTTTACAATTTATTACGAACAGCAGCAGGAGCTTCGCCAACAGTTTCTTCAGGAAATACATTGTTTACCTTGCTTGGATTTATCGGTTTGTATCTTTTGCTGGGAATGCTGTTTTTACTTTTGGTTGGGAAAATTATCAATAAAGGACCTCATCATGTGGAACTTTCAACAGAAAAAATATAAGTATGGAATTTTTTTGGTACGTAGTTTTAATGGGAATTTTGGCCGTTTATCTGGTTTTAGACGGTTATGATTTTGGTGCAGGAATTATTCATTTATTTTTTGCTGATACAGAAAAAGACAAAAAAGCAATCACAAATGCTATTGGTCCGTTTTGGGATGCCAATGAAGTTTGGCTGATTGCGGCCGGAGGTGTTTTGTTTTTTGCTTTTCCGACTTTATACGCTTCTTCTTTTAGCGGATTTTACCTTCCGTTGATCATGATTTTATGGCTTTTGATTTTTCGCGCCATCGGACTCGAGATGCGTGGACAGATTCATAATCCTATGTGGGAAAGTATTTGGGATAAAGCGTTCGGAATTGCAAGCTTGCTTTTGGCACTTTTCTTCGGAATTGCATTAGGGAATATCGTTCGCGGTGTTAATCTCGGAATGGTTCAAAATGGCGTTTCAACACAAGAAGCACATTATTTTTTTCTGCCTTTATGGAATCCGACTTTTAGTCCGCAAGCAAATGAATTGGGAATTATTGACTGGTTTACGCTTTTTCTCGGTGTTGTTAGTGTTGTGTCTTTGACCATTCACGGTGCAAACTGGATTATTTATAAAACAAATTCGTCACTGAATCCGAAATTGAAAAAAGTGGTTTTTGCTTTGAATATTGTTTTGCTGGTTTTGGTTTGTATTTCACTTCAGATTTGGCATTTTATAGAACCAAAGCCATTTCATAATTTTGTTGAAAACCCGATTCTTTGGTTTTTTCCTTTAATGACCTTTGTCGGAATTTTGGGATTGTTTAAAGTTCGTTCCTTTAAAAAAGATGGTCATGGTTTTGTATTTTCAACCTTATTTTTAGTCGGCGGATTTGCATCAACAGCCGTTTCCATTTTTCCGAATGTTTTGCCTTCAACGAATAAAGTAAATCCGTCTTTGACAATTTATAATACCGCCGCTCACGAATACGGATTATCTGCCGGAATGAGCTGGTTTTTTATCGCTTTGGCCTTAGTAATTGTGTATTTTATTATTCAATATCGTGTTTTCAGTGGGAAAATGGATGATATTGGATATGGAGAACATTGATTTTGTTTTGCCACTAATTGCACAAATTTTCACAAATCAATATCTGTATAGAAATTATATCAATTGCCTCCAGTTTTTGCTGGAGGTTTTTTTTATGCAAATATTTAAAATTGATTCGAGTCTGAATTAAGCTTCAAGTAATTATTTTTTTTTAGTCGAAAAAGACCTTCATTTTTCCATAAATCTGCCAGTTTTTAAGATATATTGCTCTATCATTTTCTCTCTCGATTACTATAACTCCATAAATATCATCTTGTCGATAAGATATAATTTTATCGTCTTTATCGACAATTGCAATGTTTCCGTGAAAATCTTTTTTTTGTTTTGCCAAAACCTGATTTTTTTTTCCAACGACTTCAATGTTGTCAAAGATGTCTTTTTTTTGTTTGACTATAATTTGAGTATTTCCATCCTCTATTATAACATTATCAAAAATGTCTTTTTTTTGTCTTGCTATTGTTTTTCCCTTTAAATCTGTAATGATGATATTGTCGAAAATATCTTTTTTTAAAATCACTACAGCTTGTCCATAAGAATCTTCAATTATTGTATTTCCAAATACATCTTTTCTATAATAAGGTCTGTCTGAACCAGATTCGACTTCAATTTCAGTATCATTATAGTTGTTCGATTTGTAAATAATCTGGCTATTACAGAAAAAGGAAATAGAAAGTAAGATTGTGATTAAAGTAGTTTTTTTCATGCCGAAATTGTTAAAGACCTATGCAAATCAAACTTAATGCCAGTGAAAGAATAATTTTTCAATACTTAAAAAATATTTGTTTATGTTTTGATAATCATTTAGTTAATGTTTGATTAAGAAATTGATGTATGAAATAAAATACATAACATGGTTGTAGGAAACACTCAAAACATGATTAATTTTTATGTAAAGATTTAATTACAACTCACAGTTATATTCTATAATTTTAATTGTAGGAAAAAAAAGAACATATTGCCTAATATTGCGAAACTAAGAATATTCCTAAAGAGGATTTCTTGCTTATAATCCCTAACTTTAGTATTACACGCAGATTAATTATGTTCATTACACTCACTTCCGACAAGATTACCTTTCGCTTCAAATCGAAACAGTGGCATTATCATTTTGATGAAATCAAAGAACTAGGACTGGTTCGGAGAAAAAAAATGTTTTATCTAGAGAATACCGCTTTTGCCGCCGTTACAGCAATTACTTATTACTTTATGATTTTTACAAATGTTAGTGATTTGTATTATATAATTCCGGCAGTTTTATGCTATACGATTCTCGTAATTGCAAGATTTTACCATACAGATGAATTTGTATATCTGGTTATGATAAAAGATGTTTATGATAACGAAAAAAGGATAAAAATTGCATCAAATGATCGTCTATTGATTGGTAAACAGATTGACTCTTTTTTGGAACTCCAGTTTAATCAGAATATTAAAAAAACGGCATAGATTTAAGAAAAAAAACAATCATGTTTACATTCGGAATCCCGCGCTACGACTTCATTTTCATAATGGCGGCGTTTGTATATGGTTTTGTTATTACCATGCGAAAAAAATAATAAAATACCACTTTATTCATCTCGATAAAGTAACTTAGAATTCCCAAAAAATAGGTATAGTTATGCTGTTAAAAAAATGAACAGCTGGCTGTTTTAACTATACATGACCCCAAATCAGATTTTATATGGCCGCAACAATTAAAAACAAAATTAAAAGCATTAGAGAGTTAAAGAATTACACTCAAGAATATATGGCAGAGAAACTAGGTGTAACTCAGGCAGGTTACAGTAAAATAGAAAAAGGAAAGACGTCTTTGAGTTATGAAAAACTAGTAGAAATAGGAAAAATCTTAGACGTAAGCGTAGAAGATATTATCAGTTTTGATTACCATAGATACTTTAACAATTTTAATAGGGTTACTGGTAATAATAATGGCAGTATTTTGATTAACACAGAAAACACTTCAGTTTTAAAAGAACTGTACGAAGATAAGATTCAATTATTAGAAAAACTTCTTAGCCAGACTGAAATCGAGCTTGGTCGTTATAAAAACAGGTTTGGTGAGTTGTAAGCTCAACTTGATTTTAGTTTCATCTTTGTCAAAGTTTAAAAGCTTTGACAAAGATTACTCTACAAGTGAAACTAAATTCAAAATATTTAAAAATTTACACTAACGCGCAATTAGTGAGAATATTAAAATCTAAAATAAGACTTCTTTCGCAATAATATAAAATCCCATAACGAGTACAAACCAGCCAAAAAGAGGCTTTAGTTTTGTGCCGTCTATTTTTGTAGAAAGCCTGCTTCCGATAAACATTCCGATAAAAGCCATTGCAGAAACGCTTAGTAAAAAAGTGTAGTTTATGGGTGTGCCAATGTATAAATCGCCGGCAAAACCAATAGCCGAATTAATACTGATGATTAATAATGAAGTTCCAACTGCTTGTTTCATTGGTAGATTGGCGAAGAAAAGCAATGCAGGAATAATTAAAAACCCCCCTCCAGCACCAAGAAATCCTGTTACGATTCCGACTAGAAAACCAATAAGGCTAAGTTGCAGATAATTGGTTTGTGCAGATTTTATTTCCGGCTGGTTTTTCCGTATCATCGAAAAGGCAGCTGTAATCATTAAGACTGAAAAGATGATCATGATTAAAAAATCCTTTGATACTGTATACGAAGCAACAGAAAATAAGGTTGAGGCAATTTTAGGAAAAATGACTTCGCGGATTATCAAAATTGAAATAACTGACGGAAGAGCAAAATACAAAGCAGATTTTAGTTTTAAATTCCCCATTTTGTAATGGCTGTAACTGCCAGACATAGCGGTTAATCCAACAATAAATAAAGAATAAGAAGTAGCCTGATCTGGGTTTACTTTAAACAAATAGACCAAAATCGGAATGGTCAAAATCGAGCCGCCTCCGCCGATCAAGCCAAGCGTGATTCCAATAATGATTGATGCTAAATAACCTGCGATTTCCATTTGTAATCTTTTAGGCAAAATTGCTTCAGAAATTACAAACCTACAGTAACATTTATCACAGAAGACTTAAATAGTTTTACCATTAAGACATTAAGATAATTAAGTAACAGTACTAAATTTCCTTTAGAAGCATTAAGAAAAATAAAGCTTAATTACATTTATTAATATAAAAAAGAAAGCAAAACTTAAATAGCTTAATATCTTAATGGTTTAATTGAATTTAGTGTTTAAGTAATTCAATTTGGTTTCTGTTGAGTTTTACGAGGCCTCGTTGTTCCATTTTTTTGAGTAAACGCGAGACCACTTCTCGTGAAGTATTCAGTTCGGCAGCAATTTCCTGATGGGATAAATTCACTTCAGAACAACCACAGGCATCAGAATGTCTTTTTAGGTAGAATTCCAGTCTTTCGTCCATCGAACGAAAAGCGATATTGTCGACTACTTCTAAAACTTCTTCAAAACGATTTCGGTAAGTTTCTATAACAAATTCGTACCAAGAACGGTGTTCCATCATCCATTTGTCCATCATCTGTAGCGGAATCATCATTACGGAAACATCTTCGACAACTTTTGCCATAATCTGGCTTTTTTCGCTTTTTGCGGTACAAATCATCGAAATGGCACAGGCTTGTCCGGGTTGTAGATAATACATCAAAAATTCGCCTCCATCTTCGCCTTCGCGATAGATTTTGATTCTACCTTTTGTAATCAGAACGGTGTTTTTGATGTATTGTCCCGTACGCATTAAAATTGTTCCGGCCTTAAAATCTTGAGGAGTTCCATTTTCTTCAACTGCAGCGATAAGTTCGTTGGAGAAATTAGGGAAAATGGTTTTTAATGAATGCTGCATTTGGTCGTTTTTTTGCTTTGAATTCTACTTGCTTTCCGCGAATTAATTCGTGTAGTTTTTTAGAATTCGAAAAAGATGTTTTTATCAAAATCGAATTGAATGTTGTAATTGTTTGCAAAGATAATAGTTTGAAATGGGATTAATTGTCAAAAGAATAGATTTTAGATTAATTTTATGCAAATGAAAAAATCCTATTTTCTATCGAATTTATAGACTATAATTTTAAAAATAGTAACTAAATTTGTAATTCACTGATTATAATGCTTTCTCTAAAACGTTTTCTGAGAATAATAATCGAAATCGCATTTGAGGCGTTTTTTGTAAATAGAAACGTCGTAATTTTACAAAAACACATTTATTATGAATTTATCACAAGAAGATTGGGTAGCGCAGCTTAATGCTGACGAAAATGCAGTTATACTTGACGTAAGAACCGCAGACGAATTTAATGACGGCTACATTGAGAATGCCATAAATATTGATATTCATAAAGGACAAGGTTTTATTTATGAAATCGAAGAATTAGACAAAAATAAAAACTACTACGTTTACTGCCGTTCTGGAGCCAGAAGTGCGAAAGCCTGCCAGATTATGAATGAATTGGGTATAGAAAATGCCTATAATCTGCTTGGTGGTATCCTGGATTGGGAAGGCGAAACCGTACAACCATAAAAACATAAAAAAGAGGCAGAAGTAGCCTCTTTTTTCTTTTGAAAATAGAATTACCAGACCTATTAAATAACCAAATTATGAGTTTTATACCAGAAGAATATCAGATCAATACGCTGATAAACCAAGATACTTATCTTGTAAATGGAGAATTGAAACAATGGACAGGGCAAACCACACCTGTGTTTTCTACTATTTCCTCAACAGAAAAATATTCGCCGACCTTATTAGGGTCAATTCCTTTTATGGCAGAAAAAGAAGCGGCCGAAGTTGTTGAAGCCGCAACTGCTGCCTACGACATGGGACAAGGATTATGGCCGACCATGAAAGTTGCTGACCGTATTAAAAGCATGGAAAATTTTGTGAAACAGATGAAAGAAACCCGCGAAGAGGTAGTAAAATATCTAATGTGGGAAATCGGAAAATCATTGGGTGATTCTCAAAAAGAATTTGACAGAACGGTAGAATATATTTACGACACTATTGCTAGCTATAAAGAATTAAACGGACGTAGTTCGCATTTTGAAAAAGTACAGGGTGTAAACGCAATGATTCGCCGTGGACCTCTTGGAGTGGTTTTGTGTCTTGGACCTTACAATTATCCGCTTAACGAAACTTTTTCATTGCTGATTCCGGCATTGATTATGGGGAATACTGTGATTTTCAAACCTGCTAAACATGGGGTTTTATGTATTTCACCATTATTAGAAGCTTTCAGAAGCAGTTTCCCAAAAGGGGTAATCAACATTGTTTACGGAAGAGGCCGTGAAGTAGCTTCACCAATCATGAAATCTGGAAAAATTGATGTTCTTGCCTTAATTGGAAATAGTAAATCGGCGATTGCTTTACAAGATCAGCACCCGAACAAAAACAGATTGCGTCTGATTTTAGGTTTAGAAGCCAAAAACCCTGCGATTATTCTTCCAGATGCCGATTTAGATTTGGCTATTCAGGAATGCATTACTGGAAGTTTGTCTTTTAACGGACAACGCTGTACGGCATTAAAGGTGTTGTATGTTCATGAATCAATAAGAGAAGAATTCAACCGACGTTTTTCTGAAAAAGTAGATTCATTGCAGTTTGGAAATCCTTGGGAAAAAGGAGCTTCGTTAACACCGCTTCCAGAATCTGACAAACCAAAATACATACAAGGATTGATTGATGATGCGACTTCAAAAGGAGCAGAAATCCTAAACGAAAAAGGAGGGAAACATACAGACAATTATATTTTTCCAGCAGTTTTGTATCCGGTAAACAAGGAAATGCGTGTTTACCACGAAGAACAGTTTGGGCCAGTTGTTCCAGTTCTTTCGTTCAAAGATATTAAAGAGCCATTAATAGATATGGCCGAATCAAATTACGGACAACAGGTAAGTTTGTTTGGCAAAGACATTAAAACACTTGCACCGCTTATCGATGCTTTGGTAAATTTAGTATGTCGCGTAAACCTCAACAGTTCTTGCCAAAGAGGTCCAGATGCTTTCCCATTTACAGGACGTAAAGATTCGGCAGTAGGAACTTTAAGTATTCCAGATGCATTGCGATCTTTTTCAATCCGTACTTTCGTAGCTTCAAAAGATATCGATTACAATAATGAGATTCTGCAGGAATTGCTAAACAGCAAAGAATCAAATTTCATTAATACCGATTACATTTTGTAGACATCAAGGTTATATATTATTATAGATACCGTCTGTTTCTTTTGATTCAGGCGGTTTTTTTTGGAAGATACTGAGATTCTGAGATGTTAAGATTTTTAGCTGTTAGTCATGTTAGTTACAAACAATAAACGATCAACTAGCAGCCGTTAAAAATTAATAATTAAATTTGTAACATTGCTTTAAGGCAGCAGTCTTATCATACAAAAACAATTTAAAGACCTAAGAATCATTTATGAAAAAGAGATTTTTGCAAATTATACTAATAGCATTTGTTCTTTCTGCCCAAAATAATTTTGCACAAGAACTTTATATGCCCAGAAATATTAAAGCGGCATACGCAAAAGAAACACGTTCTAAAGACGGAAAGCCAGGAAAAAATTATTGGCAGAATCACGGGAAATACAATATGGAAATTGCCGTAGAACCCAAAACGAGAATGGTAAACGGTTCAGAAAGTATTATTTACCACAACAATAGTAATGATACTTTAAAAACTATTGTCATCCGATTTGTCAATAATCTTCATAAACCTTCTTCTCCTCGTGGTGGTAGTGTAAGTAATGATTTTTTAAGTGAAGGTCTTACAATAACTTCATTAAAAATCGATAACGAAATTTATAAAGAAGATGCAAAAAAATGGGGAACAGTCGGAACGATAAAACTCAAGAAAGCAATTTTGCCACATTCTAAAACAACCCTGAATATAGATTGGAATTATCCATTATCTAAAGAAAGCGGAAGAGAAGGTCAAATTGACGAAACTACATTTTTTGTTGCCTATAGTTACCCACGCGTTTCGGTTTATGACGACTATAACGGTTGGGACAAACTTCCTCATACTGATCGTCAGGAATTTTATAACGATTTTAATGATTATGTATATTCTGTAAAAGCACCCAAAAATTATGTGGTTTATGCAACAGGTGATTTATTAAATCCTGATGAGGTTTTGCAACCTGATTTTGCTGCACGCTTGAAAAAATCTTATGTAACAGACGAAATTCTGCATATCGCAAACGAACAGGAAATGAAAAGCGGTATTGTAACCAAACAATACGATTGGAATGTCTGGAAATTTGAAGCTAAAAATATTACAGATGTCTGCTTTGGTTTAAGCGATCACTATTTATGGGATGCGAGCAGTGTTGTGGTAGATAAAAAAACAAATCGTCGCGCCAGTGTTCAAGCGGCTTACGATGTAAAAGGAACCGATTTTGTAAATTCGGTTAAAAATAATCAATATGCTTTAGATTGGTTTTCTAATAATTGGCCAGGAGTTCCTTATCCGTTTTCTAAAATGACGGCTTTTCAGGGATTTGCAGATATGGAATATCCGATGATGTGCAACGATTCGCAAATGGGCGATGCTGTTTTTGCGCAATTGGTGCAAGATCATGAAGTAGCACACACGTATTTTCCTTTTTATATGGGAATTAATGAAACCCGTTATGCTTTTATGGATGAAGGATGGGCAACCACTTTAGAATATTTGATTGGAATCGCAGAACACGGAAAAGAAGCTGCCGATAAATTTTATAAAAATTTTAGAGTAAAGAGTTACATCGGCGATCCTTCAGGAGAACAGGACCAGCCAATCATTACAATGTCAACGCAGGTTTCGGGTGCAGGTTACGGAAACAACTCATACGGAAAGGCTTCATTGTCTTATTTGGCATTAAAAGATTTGTTAGGAGACGATTTATTCAAAAAATCGCTGCACCATTATATGGATACGTGGAATGGAAAACATCCAATTCCGTGGGATTATTTTAATTCATTCAACACTGCATCAGGAAAAAATCTGAATTGGTTTTTTAATAACTGGTTTTTCAGTAATAGTTATCTTGATATAGCTGTAAAAAGTGTCTCTTCGGATAGTAAAGTAATTACTGTTGAAAATATCGGAGGATTTGCAATTCCGTTTGACGTAATTATTACTTATGCAGATAACTCAAAAGAAACACTGCATCAGACTCCAGGAATTTGGGAGAAAAATCAAAAATCAGCAAAAGTAATTCTAAAAGGGACAAAGAAAATAAAGCAAGTAGAGCTTGACGGTGGTATTTTTATGGATGCAACTCCAAAAAACAACAGCTGGCAGTAAAAATAAGATTATTCCATTTGAGAGAAAAAAATCACCTTTTTAAACAAAAAGGTGATTTTTTGTTTATAACAGGTGATATTTATGTTGAAAAAGTAAGAATTTGTCAATAAAAAATGTAGGTTTGCAAAAAACAAATTAACCTACTACCAATGAGAAACAAATTAATGTTTGTTGCTCTCTTATTTTCTTTTCAGATTTTTGCGCAGAACGACCCTAAAACTGCGTTTCAGAAAGGTAAATACGAGGCAGCTATTTCGTATTACAAAAAAGCTGACTATGTTAAAGCGATTGACTTATTTTCTTTAGCAGCAAAAATTAAACCTGAAAATCAGATTGCTCAGGAAGCTATTAAAAAAGTGGATACTTTAAGAGAGATTTTAAGAAAAGACATTCTAGATCAAGCAATCGGTTCTTGGAAAAAATCAGGAGATCAGCCGATTTGGGCTTCAACAAATGTAGAGAATCAGTCTGGTGTTGACGAAATAATCGAAATCAACAAAGATGAAATTCTATTTTATGAAGTTGACAAAAAAACAAAAGTCAAAACCTTGATTAAAAAAGAGAATTTGGTTTACAACGACGAAAACAGTCTTGTATCCTTATTCTCAGAAATAATCCTTTCAGACGGTACAATCTGGAACTGTCAGATTAATGAAAAATCAAACGTGCTTCATGTTATCAATGTGGCTGTAAAGACAGAAAACGGAATTCAAAAAATCAATGCCGAAAATTTGGAACGGTATTATGTACGAATCTAAAATGACAAAGGGAATCTTTAAAAAGATTCCCTTTTTTATTATGATTTAAAGTACCTGATGTTTTTAATTGAAGTAATTTTGAATTCTAAAAAAAAATATCCAATGAAAATTGAAAAAATAAATGCTTCAGACACTTGGCAGATTCGCCATGAAGTAATGTGGCCAGATCAACCGTTTGAATTTGTTCAGTTGGAAGAAGACAATTCGGGACAGCATTTCGGCGTTTTTGTAGAAGAAAAATTAGTTTCTATTGTATCTTGTTTTATCAATGACGATGAAATGCAGTTTAGAAAACTAGCAACTTTGGAGTCTTATCAAGGGCAAGGAATAGCTTCAGAATTAATGAATTATATCCTTGAATTTGCCAAAAGCAGCAATCTTAAAAAAGTTTGGTGTAATGCAAGGACGAATAAAAAATCATTTTACGAAAAATTCGGCATGCGAGATACAAATCGCGTTTTTTCAAAAGCAGGACAGGAATTTACTGTAATGGAAATATTTTTGTAAATAATTGATTTGTAGTAGATTATTTTCTTTTTGAAAAATTAGTTCTTGTGTTTTAAATTTAAATGGAAATGAAAACGTTTTCGCTTATTTTTAGTTGTTAAGGATTTCTTATTTTATTTTTTTTATTCCGATCTTTTAGTACTTTCGCACCCAAATGAGAAAGTTAATAGTATTTTTAGTATTCATGAATTTGCTTCTGTCAGGCGGAGGTCAATATCTTAATGCAAATACTCTTGGTGGCTCTCATCATGAAAATATTGATAAAAAACATCGAGTTAAATTTACAAGTCAAGACCGCGGTTCTTCAATAATTGAAGACGCCGATGTTGATATCGAAGAAGATCTTCTTGGAAGTGATGATGTTGATGGACTTACGAATAAGTTTTTTGCGGCTTCGTACAGTTTGATTGATACTTTGTATCTGGCTCTTTCAGATCAGTCTGGATCAAAAGAGTCTAATCGTTTTAAATTTTCTACGCCTGTCTTTGGGCATTCAAATCCTTTATACATTACTCAACGAGTATTAAGAATTTGATTTACAAGTATACATTGGCTGCCTAGTTGCGATCATGCATATCTTGTGATGTACACTTTTACTTCTCCTTATATGAAAATTAAGGTCTGACCAAGGCGCTGATGTCTAAAACCATCTAAAAGGAATCTCTGTATTCCAAGCATTCAATCGCTTAATTTCCATTAAAAATCATGAAAAGAATTGTCTTGTTCGCAGGCTTTATCGCCTTGGTGTGCTTAACCAGTTGTACATCTAAAAAAGAAGAGAAAGAAGAAGTTGAAAAATTTACAGTTACCAATCCGGTAAAAATCGACACTTCGTTTACCAAAGAGTATGTTTCACAAATAAAATCCGTTCGAAATATCGAACTGCGTGCGCAGGAAAAAGGTTTTCTGCAAAACATCTATGTCGATGAAGGACAGTTTGTAAAGGCCGGACAGTTATTGTTCAGAATTATGCCGAATATGTATCAGGCAGAATTGCTAAAAGCTCAGGCAGAACAAAAATCGTCTGAAATCGAATTGCAGAATGCTAAATTATTAGCTGATAAAAATATCGTTTCTAAAAACGAACTGAGTGTTGCGCAAGCAAAACTGCAATCGGCTAAAGCAGAAGTTTCATTAGCAAAACTACATTTGTCATTTACAGAAATCAGAGCTCCTTTTGACGGGACGATTGACCGTATTCCATTAAAATTAGGAAGTCTTATAGATGAAGGCGAATTACTGACAAGCCTTTCAGACAACAGTCAGATGTTTGCTTATTTCAATGTTTCTGAACCTGAGTATATTAGTTATGAAACGAATATCAAAGATCGCGCCGATAACAAAGTGTCGTTAGTTTTGGCTAATGGAGATATTTTTAAAGAAAAAGGGAATGTTGAAGTTATAGAAAGTGAATTCAATAACGAAACCGGAAATATCGCTTTCAGAGCCCGATTCCCAAACTCAGGAAAACTTTTAAGAAATGGAGAAACAGGACAGGTTCAAATGATTGTTCCTCTTAAAAATGCTATCCTGATTCCACAAAAAGCGACTTACGAAATTCAGGACAAGAAATATGTTTTTGTAATAGATAAAAACAATAAGGTTACTTCGAGAGAAATTACAATTACTGGCGAAATCCCTGATTTATACGTGATAAAAAGCGGTATTACAGAAAATGATAAAATTTTACTGGAAGGCGTTCAGAAAGTAAAAGAAAACGACAAGATAAAATTTGATTACGAATCTCCTAAAGAAGTAATGAATCATTTACGCTTAAAAGCGGAATAGATTGTGGGTAATTGTTTCAAGTTTCAGGTTTCAGGTTTGGAACATGGCCTTAGAAATGATTATAAAAAATTTCCTTTTGGTTTAATCATTTAAAAAAAATAAAATGTTTAATAAATTTATTCAAAGACCTGTCTTGTCGATAGTAATATCGCTGATAATTGTCTTTTTGGGAATTCTTTCTGTATTGAATTTGCCAATTACCCAATTCCCTACCATTTCGCCACCAATGGTGAATGTTACCGCCGATTATCCGGGATCAAATGGTGAGCTGATGATCAAATCGGTTATTATTCCTTTAGAAAGAGCTTTAAATGGAGTTCCTGGAATGAAGTACATGGCTTCTGATGCAGGAAATGATGGTGAAGCAACCATAAAAGTTGTTTTTAACCTAGGAACAGATCCTAACCAAGCTGCAATTAACGTACAAAACCGTGTAGCTTCTGTTACCAATAAACTGCCACCATTGGTAATCAGAGAAGGTATTAAAATTACTCGTGAAGTACCGAGTATGTTGATGTATGTAAACCTTTACAGTACAGACAAAAATACCGATATGAAGTTCTTGTACAACTATGCCGATATCAATGTTCTTTCTGAACTAAAAAGGGTAAATGGTATTGGTTCGGGAGATATCTTAGGTACACGTGAATATGCTATGCGTATCTGGCTAAAACCGGATCGTATGCTTGCGTATAAGGTTTCTGCTGATGAAGTTATGGAGGCATTATCAAGCCAGAGTTTAGAAGCTTCTCCGGGTAAAACAGGAGAAAGTTCGGGTAAACGTTCTCAGGCATTCGAATATGTATTGAAATATTCTGGACGTTTTACAACAAAAGAGCAATATGAGAATATTGTAATAAAAGCAAATCCAAACGGAGAACTTCTGCGACTGAAAGATATCGCTAAGATAGAATTTGGAAGCTCGATGTACGATATCTATTCTAATTTGAATGGAAAACCATCTGCAGCGATTGTATTAAAACAGTCTTTTGGAAGTAATGCAAATCAGGTTATTGAAGAAGTAAAAGCAAAACTGGAAAAAATCAAACAGAAATTCCCAAAAGGAATGGATTATGAGATTTCGTATGACGTTTCTAAATTCCTTGATGCTTCTATAGAAAAAGTAATTCACACTTTAGTAGAAGCTTTTATTCTGGTTGGTTTGGTCGTGTTTCTTTTCTTGGGAGACTGGCGTTCAACGGTAATTCCGGCAATTGCGGTTCCGGTTTCTTTGGTAGGAACATTTGTATTTATGACCTTCTTTGATATTTCGTTAAACTTAATCACATTATTTGCTTTAGTATTGGCAATCGGGGTCGTAGTCGATGATGCAATCGTAGTTATCGAGGCCGTTCACGCCAAAATGGAAGAAGAACATCTGTCGCCCTATAAAGCGACCAAAAAAGCAATGCACGAAATTGCAGGGGCAATTGTAGCGATTACATTCCTTATGGCGGCAGTATTTATTCCGGTAGCATTTATGTCTGGTCCAGTTGGGGTATTTTACAGACAATTTTCTGTTACAATGGCTACTGCGATTATACTTTCTGGTATTGTGGCTTTGACATTGACACCGGCGCTTTGTGCCATGATGTTGAAAAATAATCATAGTGCGCCTAAAAAGAAAACGCCAGTAAATAGATTTATTGATGCTTTCAACGAAAAATTCAACTTAGCGCAAGGAAAATACCAAAATTTACTGGGCAAAATCGTAAACAGAAGAGCGGTTACGATTATAGCGCTTCTTGGATTTTGTGCTGGAACATGGTTGATAAGCAGTACGGTTCCTTCAGGATTTATTCCGAATGAGGATCAAGGAATGTTTTATGCCGTTATTCAGACTCCTCCGGGTTCTTCATTAGAAAGAACAAACAATATAGCAGAAAGGTTGCAGAAACTTGCTGAACATATTGACGGAGTGAAATCGGTTTCTTCTTTGGCAGGTTATGAGATTTTATCTGAAGGTACAGGTGCAAATTCAGGAACTTGTTTGGTCAATCTTAAAGATTGGAGCGAAAGAAAACATTCTGTTCTTGAAATCATGAAACAATTAGAAGAGGAATCTAAAGACATTCCGGGTGCTAATATCGAATTTTTTCAACCGCCTGCTGTACCGGGTTATGGTGCTGCTGGAGGATTTGAGCTTCGTTTATTAGATAAAACGGGTTCTGGAGATTATAAAAGAATGGAGCAAGTAAACAATGATTTCGTTGCCGAATTGAACAAACAGCCAGAATTGTCGAACGTGTTTAGTTTTTACAGTTCTAGTTTCCCTCAATACATGATGAAGGTAGACAATGATCTCGCACAGCAAAAAGGGGTGTCTATCGAAAATGCAATGAACACATTATCAACGCTTGTCGGAAGTAATTACGAAATCAGTTTTATTAAATTCGGAATCAACTATAAAGTTATTGTTCAGGCCGCGCCAGAATACCGCGCACAGCCAGACGACATCTTAAAATTATATGTAAAAAACAACCGTGACGAAATGGTGCCGTATTCTGCTTTTATGAGATTAGAAAAAGTATATGGACTTTCAGAGATTACGCGTCATAATATGTACACTTCTACGCAAATCAGTGGTTCTCCGGCTGCAGGTTACAGTTCGGGTACTGCGATTAAAGTGATTCAGGAAGTGGCTGAGAAAAAATTGCCAAGAGGATATGATATTGACTGGGCTGGTATTTCTGCCGATGAGGTGGCACAAGGAAATCAGGCAATCTGGGTATTCTTGATCTGTTTAGGATTCGTTTATTTGGTTTTAGCAGCGCAATACGAAAGCTTTATTCTTCCATTATCAGTTATTCTTTCGCTGCCTGCGGGTATTTTTGGAGCTTTTCTTTTGCTAAAATTGACGGGATTAGAAAACAATATTTATGCACAAGTTGCGATGGTAATGCTTATCGGATTATTGGGTAAAAATGCCGTACTTATTGTAGAGTTTGCGATTCAGAGACATGCCGCTGGAAAAACAGTTTTTGAGGGCGCAATGGAAGGAGCGAAAGAACGTTTCCGTCCAATTTTGATGACTTCGTTTGCTTTTATTGCCGGACTATTGCCACTTGCTTTTGCAACCGGTCCAGGTAAAATTGGAAACAGAACAATCGGAACCGCGGCTGCAGGAGGTATGCTTATCGGAACTATCTGCGGCGTATTCGTAATTCCGGGCTTGTATTATATTTTTGGTATAATTGCCGAAAAGCACAAACTGGTAAAACATGAAGAAGAGAATCCATTAACAGAAGAAATAGACAACAATCATGTGTAAAATAAAATTATATCAATACGGTATTGCTTTGGGGCTTTGTCTTGCTGTAACGGGTTGCAAAACCCCTGCAGCGGAGACAAATGTTGCTAGCGCGCCTGTACCTGAGTCATTCGGAAATGCAAAAAATCTGGATACAATTAATACAGCATCCATTAAATGGAAAGATTTCTTTAAAGACCAAAATCTTAATGAACTGATTGAGATAGCGCTTAAAAACAATCAGGAACTGAACATAACGCTGCAGGAAATCGAAATTGCAAAAAATGATATCCGCGTTAGAAAAGGACTATTGCTTCCTACTGCTGGTATTCGCGCTGGAGCGGGAATAGAAAAAGTAGGAAGATATACGAGTCAAGGTGCGGGAGATGCAACTACCGAGATTAAGCCAGGTGTCGAAACTCCGGATCCGCTTCCAGATTTTACGGTTGCTGCTTACGCGAATTGGGAAGTAGACATATGGAAAAAACTGCGCAATTCTAAAAAAGCCGCTGTAGACCGCTATTTGGCAACTATTGAAGGGAAAAATTTCGTAGTAACAAACCTGATTGCAGAAATTGCCGATTCTTATTATGAATTGCTGGCTTTAGACAGTCAGCTTGATATTGTAAAACAAACTATTCAATTGCAATCGAATGCATTAGAGATTGTAAAAGTTCAAAAACAAGCAGCAAGAGCTACGGAACTTGGCGTTCAGAAATTTCAGGCTGAGGTTTTGACTTCTAAAAGTTTAGAATTTGATATTTTACAGAAGATTAAAGAAAACGAAAACAAAATCAACTTTTTGTTAGGAAGGTATCCACAGGAAATCAAAAGAGATCATTCTGAATTTTTAGCCCTGCTTCCAGCAGAAGTAAAATCAGGAATGCCATCTCAATTATTATTGAACCGTCCGGATATCAAACAAGCTGAATTAGAATTGGCTGCCGCAAAATTAGACGTAAAAGCTGCTCGTGCCGAATTTTATCCGTCATTGGATATTTCGGCTGCAATTGGAGTGCAAGCTTTCAAACCGTCTTATTTATTGACAATGCCAGAATCGTTATTGTATTCTTTAGCTGGAGATTTGGTTGCTCCTCTAATCAACAGAAACGCTATTAAGGCAGAATTTTCAAGCGCCAATGCCAGACAGCTTCAGGCTTTATACAATTACGACAAAACAATTTTAAATGCCTATTTAGAAGTTTCGACCCAGCTTTCTAAAATCGAAAATCTTCAGAAAGGTTACGATTTAAAATCACAGCAAGTCGCAGCTTTAAATACATCTATCGATGTGTCTAATGATTTGTTTAAATCGGCAAGAGTTGATTATTTTGAAGTTTTAATGACGCAGAGAGATGCTTTAGAAGCAAAATTAGAATTAATAGATACCAAAAAAGAACAATTAAACGCTGCGGTTCATGTTTACAGAGAACTTGGCGGCGGATGGAAATAATTTTGCCTGTTAATTTGTAGAGAGAAAGCCTTTCGGGAGTAAAATTCTGAAAGGCTTTTTTTATGGAAAGACTAATTGGCTTATTTAAAATATATTATTTTTATATAAATCTAAATTCGTTGGACGTAATTACGTTTAGAAAATGCAGCTTTGAGTAAAATAGAACGCGGATAAAACGGATTTACTTCGTAAAAGCGCAGACAAAAACAGATTTTGTATAAAGAATCAAAAAATCCGTTTTTGTCCGCGTTTTCGTGATAACGAATCTGTGTAATCTGTGTCAAAATTTATACTATTTTATTTACACCCAACGGGTTAATTCTAAAGAAAATTATAATGAAAAAACTTCTTATAGTATCAATTATGTTTTTATGTTTTAGTTATTCTAAAAAAGAGTTTATTGTCTCAATTGAACAGCCGTATGAAAAGAAACTTGATGGTTTGAAACTTGAAATCTTTTTAGATAAAAAGAAAGTTAAAGAAACTAATTTAAAAGCAAATAATATTATGCCTTCTTACGAAACATTTGATATGTATACCTCAAATGAAGGAAAACATCTTTTAGAAGTAAAATTAAAAGATACCGTATTTGGTTATGATGTGAAATATCCAGAAGAAAAATATATTATTGTAGGTCCTTATCTAAAAAAGAATGGCAAAATCCAAATGGGTATTTTGAAACAAAAAGAAGGATTTATTTTTCATTAAAAAAGTATGAGAAAAGCCTTCGTTCTTAAAGGCTAATATGTTTTTTATTTTGGCAGTATTATTTTTGCTTTAAATCCCTTATTTAGTTCGGTTTCAAATTCAATACTTCCTTTAACGGCCTGTATACGGCTTTCCATGTTTTTGAGACCGCTTTTTACAAGACTGCTTTTTTCACCACCTTTTCCGTTATCATTGTAATTTATTAAAACCGCATTTTGGGTGCTCTCAAATTTTATTACTACAAGACTAGCTTGGCTATGTTTTTTCATATTAACCATAAGTTCCTGTAAAATTCGAGCTACGGTAATCTTCTTAATGTCATCAATAGTTTCCCATTGAATGCTTTCCAGATTGCTAATCAAAACATTTTGCTGATTGGTACTGTAAGCAGAGAGCATTTCTTTTATACTTTTGGTAAAATCTGCTCCAGTTTCAATACTGTCGTTTTCTTTGGAAATTCCTCTAACACGAGAATAAATATCATCCAGTTTCTGCAACAGGTTTTCTTTTGTGTTTTCTTTAGCCAATGGTTGCGATTCAGCGAAAGCGATCACATTATAAACATCGTTTGCCAATTCGTCGTGAATTTTTTTGGCAATCCGTGTTTCAGTTTCATACGAAGTTTTGACCTTAATGGCCTTATTCTTATTTCGAAAATAACGGATTAAAATAGTTATCAAAACAACCAAGAAAACAAAAATAATTCCAAAAACAATACGCTGATATTTGGCCTTTTGCAGTGATAATAAGTTTTCGGCTTTTTCAAGACGCAGCTTTTCATTTTCGTCTTTTTCTTTTTGAGCGTCGTATTTTATTTTGGCTGATTTGTTTTTAAAGTTATTTCGAACCTTGATAATACTATCATTTAATGAAAAATACTTTTGAGTGTATTTAGGAACTTGGCTGCTATTATCATTAGAAATTAAAATTTGAAGCGCTTCTAATCTTTCATCAACACTGTTTAATTGGGTTGAGATTTTATAAGCTTCCATCGCATTTTCATCAGATTTTCGAAGATCTTTTTTAGAATAATAATCGGCTAAATGCAAATAACTTTCGATGCTTCCGTAAGTATCTTTGATTTCTTTTCTTAGTTCCAGTGCTTCATTCATTAAGCGGAATCCTTTTTCGTCTTCTCCTTTTTTAAAATAGGCGTACCCTAAGTTGTCTGTAATTCGAGACTTATTGAAGGCTTCAGACTTTTGGTCTATCAATTTCTGTTTTAAGATAGATTCTAATATTGCAATAGTTTTATCGTATTTTTTCTGAAAAATATATACAGCCGCAATATTGCTCAATGGTAAATTTTTATCAAGACCTGTAAAAATGTTTGCAGATTCTTTATAGTAAAGAATAGCTTCATCATAAAGGGCGAGTTCTTTCTCTGCGATGCCCATAAGATTATTTATGGCTGCTGTGTAAGGACTGTTTTTTTTGCAAAACGTTAGGGCCTCGGTTAATGTTTCCTTACTGCCGTAATAATCGCCATTAGTTTGTTGAATTGAAGCTATTTGAATATTTATATATCCAATGTTGGCACTGTCTTTTATAACTTCATACAATTTTTTTGATTTGTTGAATTGATTAAAAGCAGTAGTGAAATTTTGTTTTTGGAAATTTTCAATTCCTTTATTTCGTAAACTAAGCGCTTCTTTCCGTATAGGTTCCATATTTATATTAAGTTTCTTTTCTTCTTTGCAGGAAAAAAGAAAAAGAAATGTAATAAAAAGAAAAATCGGGGAACGAAACATATAAATTTGCTTTCCCCGAAAATAGTAATTTATTAGATACTAAAAATATATTTTATTCATCCAATTCTGGAGGAGGAACTGTGCCACCGCCACCGTTACCACCAACACCATCACCAGGACCATCATCAGCATATCCTGATTTTGAAGGATCTAAATCCTTTTTAGTTTCCTTTTTTACAGTAGTCTCATACTCATCTGGAGTACAAGAAAATATAGTGAAGAATAACGCAAAAGCGCTTATAAGTAATAGTTTTTTCATTTTGATATTATTTAGAAATTAGACATAGGTATTGCGGTCCGGATATGATCCAGAATTTTTATTGGCGGCAATACCAATTGGTTTTGGGAAGTAGATCGTGTAGAACTGTAAGACGTATTTATACTTCCCGAATAAAATCGGTCTTACGGATTTCTACATTGATAAATTGAACTAGTTTCGGTTTTTGTTTTAGTCTGCAGACAAAACTTGAACTAATTTCTATGGCAAAGGAAAGACGCTTTTAAGCCATTGTAGATAGGGAATTCCCAGAATTCCCGCGTTTTCCCAGAATTCCTCAAAATTCCCGAAATTTCATACTGAACACAAAGGATTCAGCAACCAAAAAATGATTTTGAAGTGCTTAAAAGTTTGTTGAGATTGAATTTTCATCATATTAAAAAGATTAAGTTTAAGATGCAAAAAAGATATTTAAAGCTGAAAACGATCTATGTTTTAATAGATGCAGTAAGTCTGACAAAAGTTGGCTGAGAATAGTAAAAAAAAATTATAGAAATAATATAGAATTGGAATAAAAATTGAAAGTATAGGCATAGAAAAAATATTTTGGTGAAAAATGAAATTAACTAGTCAAAAGAAGTTTGTAAAAGATACCATATGAATAAAACATTAGAAGAATATAAAAAGGCAATTAAAATTAAATACGAGATTGAAAAAGAGGGGGAATATTTCGATTTTTTATACAGCCCTTCGCGAGGAAAACTCCGCGATTTGTGCTGGCTTATTTTTGAAAATAATCCGACCCGAGACGATCTAAATATTTTTAGAAATTTATTCTGCCTTGATTTTGATTACACCCAAAAGAATAAGTTTAAGGATCAGAAAGATAAATTCAGACCTATCGAGACTTTCTTTAAGGGCGAAACAGATCCATCTAATATCGATGCTATAAATCTTGCCGCAGTTATGGTTGATTTTCAGCCACGCCCTTTTAAAAAATTTGTAGAAAAATGCAGGAGCATAGAAGCTAAAGAAAACGAGTTTGCCGTTGGGCCAATTGAGGAAGCTGAACTAAAGAATGAAATCATAGAAAAAGAAAGTTTGGTGAATGAAAATAAAGAGCCTAAAGAGTCTCCCGTAAAAGGAAATCCTTTGCTGAATTTGAAAGACATATTTTCTAAAACAATAAATCAGAAAATCTATCCAGAAAAAGTAATTACGATTGCAGTTGGAGCGGTCGCGGTAGTGTCTTCTGTCTGTTTGTATTTTGTACAGAAAAAAGGGCAAGAGGAATAATTTCTAAATGAAATTTAAAAGCATTTTGAAAATTAAAATGCATCATGTGGTAAAAAAAATGGCTTTTTAAGAAGTAAGTCAAGCACTTAATGAGTTTGTTTTTCGGCATATATTTTACTGTTATTTACACTATAAATATAAGAATAAATTCTTGAAAAACCTATTTTAAACGCATTGAAAATCACTGAAATGACTGAATTTTCATGTTGTTTTTGAATCTTTTTTTTGATAAATAATTCACCATTCAATATCAATTTTTGAAGCCGTTAAAATGTAATTTTTTGAATGGCTTAATTGCAATAAAATTATTTACATTTATAAAACATTTAAATAGAATTTGATTTCTCATAATCGGTTAATAAATATGTTTAATGAAAAAGCTTTTGACACTCTTAATTCTTTTATGCGCTTTTGGTTGTAAAAAATACGTTATAGCGTTTGAACAGCCAACTGATCCAAAACTTGACAATTTAAAACTGGAAATACTTCTTGATAAAAATAAAGTTCAGGAAATTAATCTAAAATCAACTAATGCGCTTCCTACTTATCAAACAGCAGAACTTGCAATATCAGACGAAGGAAAACATTTGCTTCAGATTAAAGTAAAAGACACAACCTTTAGTTATGACATAAAATATCCCGAAGAAAAGTACGTCATGGTGACGGCGCACTTAAAACAGAATGGCAAAATTCATATCGGAATTTTGAAACAGGAAAGAGAATTTGTTTTTCATTAATCCGTTAAGACAGTAAGCAAAAAGCCTTTCGGAAGTAAAATTCTGAAAGGCTTTTTTATTCACTTGATGAAAAAGGGTAACAAAAAGACAGAAGGATAAATAAAACAAAAACATTCCTAAATACTTGTTTTATCACTCAATTTTGGCATTATTGATTAATTCTATAATCTTTAAAGCTACGCCACTAGACGACTGAAAATTTTGTCCCGTAACAATTCTTCCATCTGTTTCTACATGCGATAGATTACGAGCAGAAAATTTAAAAGTTCCTCCTCTTTCTTCTATTGTTTTTTGAATTAAAAATGGAAAGTGCTTAAAATATTCTCCGTCTTGTTTTTCAAATGAGTCGGGGTAACCACTGATTTTTTTCCCTGCTACTAAATAGTTGCCATCGTTTGTTTTTAAGTTTGCAATTCCGGCAGTTCCATGGCAGACAGAGGAGATGATGCCTTTATTTTCTTCATACACTTTTAAAGCAATAGTTTGAATTTCTTTATTTTCGGGCACATTATACATAGCAGATCCGCCACCAATGTAATGAACGGCTTTGTAGTTTTTGGAATCAATTTCGTTGGGTTTTTTAGTGTTTTTTAGTGCATACATAAAATCAGGATCAAACAAATATTGCTTTTGTAACGTGTCGGATGTATTGATATAGGCTAATGGAATGCTTCCGCCTTCTGGACTTACAAAATCGACTGTAAATCCTGCTGTTTTAAAAGTATCGTAAGCATTTACGATTTCAGAAAAACTATTGCCCGTAGCTATCGTCGATTTACCGTAGTAATGTGCATTCGAAACAATAAATAAGATATGCTGTCCTGATTTATTGGTGTTTAGACTGCTTGCAGATTTACTGATTATTTTCCATTCGCCTTGCAGTTTTTTTAGCAAAAACAAATCGATAAATTCCATTTTTTTGTCAGGGATAAGTATTTCGGCCTTAGCCAAAGCTATATTATTGTATAAATCAATTGAAATAACTTTTCCTATTCGACCATTAAATTGTCCCTGATTGTCTTTTTTAAACCATTTGGTGTATTCGCTGGCTGGTACAATCCATAGTTCTTTGTCTTTATTGCTTAAAAATAGATTGGCTTCAGAATAAAATGCCTTTTCGATGTTGTCAGGTTTGTTGTATGAGGTGCCTTCAATGTAATTTTCTATACATTTTTTAACTAATGCCTCTTCCGTTTGCCCTAATAAGCAAGCTGGCGAAAATAATAGAACGATAAAATAGATAACTTTTTTCATAAACTTTTTGAAAATTAATTTTTCACAAATCTATGATTGGTAGCGTTTTAATCGGTACGGATATAGGAATTCAGTACTCCTGATTTACAAATTGAGACAGAAAAAGCCTTTCAGATTTCCTGAAAGGCTTTTGTTTTTATAAGGAAAGATTGATTTTAAGAAAGAAAATCCTTAAACCACAATCCAGAGTTTTTAATGGTTCTTTTTTGGGTTTCAAAATCAACATGGATTAGGCCGAAACGAGCGTTATAACCTTCTGCCCATTCAAAATTATCGGTCAGGCTCCAAACGAAATAACCTTCGACATTTAAGCCTTCTTTTTTGGCCTTTAAAATTTGTTCCAAATTATCTTGAATAAAATGCGTTCGCTTTATATCGTAGACTTTTCCGTTGGTGACAATATCGGGAAAAGCAGCGCCATTTTCTGTAATAATGATTTTCCGGATTCCGTCATAATCATTGAATTTTTTCAAAATATGATACAACGCAGGCGGATAAACTTCCCAGCCCATATCTGTTGAAATTACATTCCTTTTTTCGGCACTTACCAATTCGGCGCCGATATAAGGCGTCAGAAGAGAATATTTTACGACTTCGCGCGTATAACATTGCAGGCCTATAAAATCAAAATCGAAGTCGAGATTGTTTAAGTCGTCTTCTAAAATATAATTATTCAGTTTTTTTAGAACTGGTAGATCTTTTTGCGGATAGCCCAATCCTAAAATTGGTTCGATAAAAGTTCTGTTTAATAAGGTGTCTACACGTTTTGCAGCTTCAGCATCTTTTTGGCTTTCTGTTGCCGGTTCGATATGGGTGCATGAAAATGTAGTTCCGATATTTGCTTCTGGAATTCTGTTTCGTATTATTTTCGCACCAGCCGTAGTTGCCAGCGTAACGTGATGCATGGCTTTTAGATAATTGGTTATTCCTTTTTTTCCAGGAGCATGAATTCCAAGAAAATAACCGGCTCCTGTAAATACAGAAGGTTCATTGATAACCATCCAGTTTTTTACGCGATCACCAAAATGCTGTACACAAACCTCGACATATTCTTTAAACCAAGAAACAGATTCGCGGTTTGTCCATCCTCCTTTTATTTCGAGAGCATGAGGAAGATCCCAATGATAAAGCGTGATCCAAGGTTCGATTCCCGAAGCAATCAGTGCATCTATAATTTTGTTGTAATAATCAATTCCCGCCTGATTTACAGGATGAACACCAGTAGGCATAATACGTGGCCAGCTGATAGAAAACCTGAAATTCGGAATATTTAATTCCTTGATTAGTTCAATATCGTCTTGATAACAATTATAGAAATCGCAGGCAGTCAGGGCATGATGTCCGTTTTTTATTTTTCCTTTTTGAGAAGTAAAAACATCCCATATAGAAGAACCTTTTCCGTCAGAATCATGTGCTCCTTCAATTTGAAAAGCGGCGGTTGAAACACCCCACAAGAAATCTTCACCAAATTGGTTTTTGTTCAAAAATGAGCTTTCAATTTTATTCATTCAATCGTAATTTCCTTTTATTTTGGTCGTTTATTAATGAAGGAAAGAAGATTGCATAGCTCTTAAAAAAAGCCATTCTTTGAAAGATTTCAGAAAATTTAGGTTCAAGAATTTCATAACAATTAGTTTTAATTCAAATTAAGTAAACTAATGTGAAATTATTGTAAAGCGATTATTATCAAATGTTTAAATGTGATTAGGTTTTCTAATCTTCCCAACCGCATAAAGTGAGTCCATGACCCTGAGCTTGTTTGAGCGAAGTTTTTATAATTTCGCTTCTGCAGGAACTTAAGCCTCTGCAGGTTTCTTTAAGATGATATTTTTTTGCTCCTGTAGAGCCACACATATAAACCTTTTTTTCCTGCGGCCTAAATGATGTTAGAAAAATTAGAATTAGCAGAAGAAGTATATTTTTCATATTGGGGGATTTTTATTTTACAATTAAATTATATTCGTTTCCTTTTTTATCAAGAGCTTTCAGTTTTCCGTGCGAAATCCATTCGGTGTTGATTTCGATTTCTGCAACGGTATCACCGATTAAAATTCCGGCACCGTATTTTCCCTCGGTATTGATATTTCCAAAAACAGAATCGCCTTTTATGTTTATTCCCTTTACATCATAATTGTATTTGTAATGTCCAGGATTTCCGGTTCTGTATTCGTATTTGTAAGTGGTATTTACGTGGTACGTTTTGGCTTCTTCCTGCGTAATTGTCTTGCGGTCATCTGCGGTTATTACAGGTTTGTAAAACGAATTTACCTGCAAATTCGGTGGGGGAGCATCTGCTTTTTTACAGGAAATAAGGAAGAATAGAAAAAAGAAGAGAAAGTATTTTTTCTGCATAGGTTTGTGGTATTTAGTCAATTTAATTCTTTATTCTTTTAAAGCTTCATCCATCTTGCTAGAGAGAAAGATATTTCCTAGAAAGCCTACACCAATAGTTTTTGTTTTTCCTTGGAAAGTAACTTCTGTGGTTGAGAATAAAATATAATTAGAAGAAGAAACTAAATTGTTAACAATCATATTTATCATAGATTGCGCTATGACACTTCCCACAGCATTTTCATCTTGAGAGATATCGTCTTTTTTAGATTTTTCATGAAAGATTGTATTCATTTTTAACCGTACTTCTTCTTTGTGTTTTTCAGTTCCAGGATTTGTTAATCCTGCAATTATTAAAAATAGACCAATTGCAATAAGTACATAATATTTTGTTTTCATATTCATAATTTAATTAGAAAAAGATTTTTATGTATGCGTGTTTATACGGGATTTTGTAAAACTCTTTGATTTTTTAGTAATGAATACTTTTTTACTAGTAGATTGGCGATTTTTTCTGTCGATAGATATTATATTTTATTCAGTTTCGTACAATGCAACTGTATCCAATAATTCTTTTTCAAAAAGATAAATATCATCGATTGAGGAAATAGCTGTTTTTACTTCGACTTTATTGTCATTAAAAAGACCAATATATTTTTTGCTTCCATTAAGATGAAGTCTTGTAAGCGGTTTACGATTGTTATCGTCAAGAAGGATTCCGAAATAAGATTGTGTATCTCGATAAACGATTCTTTTAATTGGAATTTTTCGTCTCAAAATTGCCAGAACAATTCTATACCCTTCCAATTCTTCTTCGGTAGTAATAATTTTATTGTCTTCTTCGATTATTTCGATTTGTTCATCTTGTTGTTTGATTGTTTCTTTTGATAAAGCCGCATTTAAACGATCATTAATTTTTTCGCTTATATATTGATTTAGTGATTTCTGAACCAAATCTTTAAATTCTTCCAAAACTTTTTCTGTCAGACGACCAGTATACACTTTAGCTGCAAAATGTTTTGTGAAATCATTTGTAGGATTGTCTAATTCTGAACTTATTAGCTTTTTGATTTCCTTAATGTATTTCAAAGCACTAGCGGTGGTAACGATATTGTCAACATTAAAATTTGATTTGTGAAATTTTGCGATTTCATTTATTGTGCTTTCTTTTAGATTCGTAATATCAAATTCAAAAAATGGTTTTTCGTCCATTTTATTTTGAGCATCTAAGTCTGTGAAAAATTGATAGTGGATTCCGTTTGTCAAAAGCGCAAATCGTGTTTTCGTTACGTGAAAATAACGGAATAATTGAGAGTTGTGTACAGTAAGTTTTTCTTTCCAGCTTTTGCATTCTACGATAATAATTGGATCACCGCTTTGAAAAATGGCGTAATCTACTTTTTCTCCTTTTTTTAACCCTAAATCTGCTGTAAACTCAGGTACTACTTCAAGCGGATTAAAAGCATCATAACCTAGAATATGTATAAAAGGAAGAACAAAAGCATGTTTAGTAGATTCCTCGGTCTCAATTTTGTCTTTTAGTTGCGTAATTTTATCAGCTAACGATTTAAGTTGAAGTGTCATTTCCATAATAAAAATTTTTAGTGTTGCTATAAAGTTTTAAACAAGTCTTTCTGCAATTTCGTCCTCGCTAATTATAATCTGTGAAGTAAGAATCATTTGAATTTTATTGTCAATTGGATTCTGAAAAATTGCGAAGTTTCCTCTGCAATTTTTGTATCGAAATTGAAATGCTTTTAATCCTTTTAAAAAACCTTCTTTTTGTGTTGTTTCAAACACATAATTTGAACATGATTTTTTAAAAATGCATTTTCTTCTTTTGGATTGTGGAATTAAAAACCAATACAATCGAATAAATAGTAATATTAAATACTTCATTCTATTTTTCGAAAATAATTAAGTGAGTGAAAAGTGTTTGAGCAGGTTTCGCTCCAATTCCGAAACATCCTATTTCTGCATTGACAAATGTTGTGATGTTTTCTACCCGAACATATTTCCAGCCTTTTTCAGTATGATATTTTATTGCGCTTTGTAATTGTTCGGCAATTTGAGCAGATGTATTTTTTCTTCTATCTATTGAAGCTGCAAATGGTACTACGATATGTTCCATAATTTTCTAGTTTTAATTAATTTGTTTTACAATCCAAAAGTAACCCCAATAAAAACCAGTATATTACGGAAAACCATAATCTGAAAAAATTAAAGTAAAGAAATAAAAAAAGCTCCCGAAGGAGCTTGATATAAAGAGTGACTTAAGGATTTAAATAATTCCCATGTCTTTTGTAATCGAAACCAAATGAACAGTATTATTCGCTTTAAAAAAGTCTTTTAGTTTAGATAATCTTTTTTCGACTGCACTTTTGCTGTTGGGTTTTATATCAGAGCTTTTAAAAATTTCTATTATTTCGTCTTGTGAAGTTCCGGCAGCCAAATATTTCAGAATTTTAATGTCTGTGTCATCAATTTCGTAATTGTTTTTTTCTTGTAATGCCGAAGCTATTTCGGGAGAAATAAATTTCTGGTCTGAACTAGAAAGTATCTGAATTGCTTTTTTCAAATCAGTTATACTGTTTCTGCCCTTTAGCACAAAAGCATCGATTTCAGAATTTTCAAAAAGTGACTTTATACGAGGATTTTTGTCTTCGATAGAGTAGGCAATGATTTTTAAATTGGGTTGTATTTCACGAACTTTCTGAATTAGCTCATCACCACTTTCGATTTTTACTTCACGATGATCTTTTTTAAATGAAAGGTCACTAATCAATAAATCATATGGTTTTTGTTCTTGAATCGCTATTCTTATTTTTGTTAAAGCATCATCACAATATTTTGCATGCTGAAAATCAACAATATTAAAATCTTCTAAAGTTTGTTTGACTGCTAAATTGAATTCTTCAAAATCTTCTGCTAAAATTACTTTTTTAAACATAGGCTTTTATTTAGGCATTGTTATTTTTACTTTAAAACCTTTATCAGGTTCAGTGTCAAAAGTAATAGTTCCTTTTGTAGCCAAAATACGGTTTTCCATATTTTGCAAACCATTTTTTATAATTTTTGCTTTTTCGAAGCCTTTTCCGTTGTCAGAATAATCTATAAATAAGTTATTTGAATTGCTTTCAAACTTTACAACGACAACAGCTGCTTCGCTGTGCTTTTTCATGTTGACCATTAATTCTTGCAGAACACGCTGTATCGCAATCTTTTTTAAATCTTCAATAGAGTTCCAATCTATTCTTTCTATATCCTTAATGATAACATTCGTTTGATTGCTATTATAGGTAGAAAGCATTTCTTTTAAATTAGTGGCATAATTTGATCCAGTGTCAACATCATTATTTTCGCGAGAAATACCACGTACGCGGCTATAAATACGATCGAGTTTTTGCAGCAACATTTCTTTATTGTCCTCGTTTACTAAAGGCTGCGTCTGTGTATAGGTAATGGTGTTAAAAACATCATTTGCCAATTCGTCGTGAATGTCTTTGGCAATTCTGGTTTCGGTATCGTAGGCAGTTTTGATTTTTTCGATTCTATTGATTTTTCGATAGTATTTTCTAAGATAAAAGATTAAGACCGCTAAAAAGCAAAAAATAACAATGAATAGAAATTGTTTGAATTGTGCTCTTTCTAGAGATAATTGGTTTTCTGCTTTTTCTAAACGCAGTTGCTGATTTTCGTCTTTTTCTTTTTTCGAATCGTATTTTATTTTGGCAAATTTGTTTTTAAAATTGTTTCTGATTTTGATAATGCTGTCGTTTAGCGTAATATATTTTTGCGCATATTGATTGCTTTGAATACCAGAATTATTTAAAATCAGAAATTGCAAACCTCTTAATCGTTCGTCAATGCTGTTTAGTTTGGTAGCGGTTTTATAAGCTTCTAAGGCATGCTGATTGGATTTTTTAGAGTCTATTTTACTGTAGTATTCTGCCAAGTGAAGATTACTTTCAATGCTTCCGTAAATGTCATCATCTTTTTTCCGCATTTCAAGTCCTTCATTCATTAATGAAAAACCTTTATCACTTAGTCCTTTTTTGAAATATGCGTAGCCCAAGTTATCTATAACTGTTGCTTTACTAGAGGTTCCTGGTATGTTATTGGCTATTTTTTTATTTAGAGATTCTAAAATGTTAATTGCTTGATCATATTTTTTTTGCTGAATATATACTGATGCAATATTGCCTAAAGGAGCTTGTTTTGTTATAGAATCTGTACAATCTTTAGCAGCTTCTTTATAATAATAAATAGCATCATCGTAAAGTGAAAGTTCTTTATCAGCAATGCCAAAGTAGTTTTTTATAGAGACTGTATAAATACCTCTCTTTTTGATATAAGGTAGTGTTTCGGTCAGTGTTTCTTTACTTCCGTAATAATCACCATTGATTTGCTGTATAGAAGCCATTTTAGTAAGGCAGAAAACAATATTAGCACTGTCTTTTAAAGTTTCGTAGGCTATTTTTGCCTTATTAAAATTGTAGAAGGAGACATTAAAGTTTTTCTTGTCAAAGTTTTCTATTCCTTTTTGACGGAAATTAATAGCTTCTTTTTTACTAGGCTTTATATCAAGAGATATAGCTTTTTTGTCCTTACAGGAGGAAAGCAGAAAAAGAAAAATTATAAAATAAAAATTCGGGGATCGTAACATAAAATTTACTTTCCCCGAATTTAATAATTATTTATAGAAAAATAACTTTATTTATTCATCCTCTGGCGGTGGTGGTGGTGGCGGTACTGGAATATCACCAGGACCGCCTGCATACGTTGGACTTACTTCTTTTTTACTTTCTTTTTTTGTTTGAGTTTCAAATTCATCTGCGGTGCAAGAAAATAATGTATTACATAATAGTGTCAACGCACCCAAAAAGATTAGCTTTTTCATTTTAATTAATGTTAAAAAGTTAGACATGGGTATTGCTGTCCGGAACTTTTCCAGATTTTGTTTAAGGCAATACCAAATGATTTTGGGAAGTGAAGTGCGTAGACAGTAAAATTTTCATTTATACTTCCCGGATAAACTCCGTTTTACGGTTTTCCGCACTTATTGATTGAACTAGTTTAGTACTTTTGCTTAGACCTGCAGATCAAAGCTTTAACTGATTCGATGAGGCAAAGTTATGTGGGGTGTAGAGCTGTTTTGATACGGAATTCCGGGAATTCCTTTATCTCAGAATTTTCCATAAGAATTCCATTAAAAATCACAAAATTCCAAATACTTATGCCAAACATTACTCGTGAAGAAATTGAAAATGAATACAGAAAAGCTATTAGAAATAAATATGAAATTGAAAAAGATGGCTCATTTTCTCATTATTTAGATAATCCAACTCAAGCAAATTTGAGAGATTTATGTTGGGAGGTTTTCAATTCTAGACCTAATTCAAATGATCTTAATATATATCGTAGTTTTTTTAAATTTGAGTTTGACGAAAGGAACGAAGATATTTCGGTTAAGTTTACAGATAAATTTAGAAAGGTTAAAGATTTTTATTTAGGAACAAAGAATACTGCAAAAATTAGTACTGTTGATTTAGCTGCTATTCTTGTAAATTTCGAACCAAGACCTTTTAGGAAATTTAGAGACAGAGGTTTTGTAAACATAGATGAACCTATGAATGATATTCATCAACCTGCAAAAAATCCATATTTACCGGAATTGGTTCTTGTTAAAAATGAAGATGAAAAACAAATTGAGAGCAATGATGATTGTTTAAAAGAAGAGTCGTCATTGGAAGAATTATTAGAAGATGAAATCTTGAATCAAGAAGAGGAATTTTGGCAAGATGAAATTTTTAATGATGCAAGTATGCCAAATGAAAATTTGGGATTTAATACGGTTTTGGATGAAAATTCAAAACAAGTTAAAGAACTAGTAAAAGAAGAAAAAATTGAAGAAGAAACAGCAAAAGCTAAAGAGATATTTTTTAGAAGGATACTCAAAAAATCAAAATTAACTATCGCAGCAACAGCAATTATTTTTGTATTAATAGCTACAGGTTCATTAGCTACAGTTATTTATTTTAATTTTTTCCAAAAAGAATGCATGCAGTGGTCAGGTGATCACTACGAAGAGGTGAGTTGCAATTTAGAAATACAAGGAATAGGAACTTATAATTCTCCACAGCCCTATGATCAAAGAATTATAAACCTAAAAAAGATTAAAGTCTGTGATACAACAGTTTTTTTTAAGAATGAAAAAGCAGTTGTTTGGTATACTAAAGTAGGAGACAGTGTTGAGTTTTTTAATACACATGGAATTCATCCAGAAAATGGAAAAGCATTAAGGCCAGTTACACAGTATATTATTGGTAAGTATGTAACAAAAGATTTCGACAAATAATTCTATTCAATGTGTTCTAAAAAAAAGGGAAATGATTAATGAAAATCATTTCCCTTTTTGTTTCTAATTATTTGATATGCTATTTTGGTGGCGGAACTACAATTGGATCATCGCCAGGTCCTTCTTTTATAGAAAGAACTTCTTTACTGGTTTTACTTTTCGTTTCAATACTGTCATCCTCAGAAGTACAGGAAACCATAATTGCTGTAAAAAGGACAAAAGCCCCTGTTAAATATATTTTTTTCATATTGAATAAAGATTATTTTTTAGGTGGTGGAACAATTATTGGTTCATCGCCAGGCCCTTCTTTAACTGTAAGAACTTCTTTACTGGTTTTACTTTTCGTTTCAATGCTATCATTATCAGATGTACAGGAAACCATAATGCCTGTAAAAAGGATAAATGCTCCTGCGTAAACTATTTTTTTCATTGCTTTTTGAAATAATTAATTGTTATTTTTTTGGTGGCTCTATTGGAACTGGATCATCACCAGGTCCTTCTTTAACATAAAGAACTTCTTTACTGGTTTTAGTTTTTGTTTCAATACTGTCATCATCAGATGTGCAGGAAACCATAATGGCTGTAAAAAGGATAAAAAAACCTGCTATGTATATTTTTTTCATTCTATTACTTATTTTTTAGGAGGTTTTACATTTATTGGATCATCATCAGGTCCTTCTTTAACAGAAAGGATTTCTGAATTTTTTTTGGTATTTGACTCAAGATTGTCTTCATCTGAAGTACAAGAATGGAATCCGATGCACATGAGAGCACAAAATCCCGCTAAAATTGTTTTTTTCATAGTATGATTATAATTGATTTTTGGTTCTGGAATAATTCCAGATTGTAAAATTAAAAATATAAAAAATGTTTTAACAAGGAAACTTCTCTGTTACAAATAAAGAATTAAGTTTTACATAATATGATGATGAAATTTATATAAATCATTGTCAAAATCATGAAACAGTTTGTAGGTATATACTGGATAATTTAGCAGTATTAAAATCATACAAAATTTAAAACAAATAAACATGAAAACGAGAAAGATATTATTAGTATTAGCCTTAAGCTTGGGAGTATTTGCAACATCATGCAGTAATGACGATAACGAAGGAGAAACAATCGTTCCTATTCAAGGGAAATATAACCTTCGCCAAACAGGAATAATTAATCCTATAAATGGACAAGAAGAATTAGTAGATGCACCACAAAACCAAGCCGGATGTCCTGGAGATTATTTAGAATTAAAATTAAGTAGTACAGCAGTTATGGGGGATTATGCAGGAACTGATTGTGCTTTAACAGAAACTACCGGAACTTATGTAAGATCTCACAATGATTTAACGATTACTGTTGGTAACGTTAGTTCTACAAGCGATATCATGAACCTTACAAACAAGGAGTTGAAAATTAAAAATAAAACTACAGGTGTAATCACTGTTTACAGTAGATAATTTATCATTTTAATTAAATCAGAAAAAGCGGTGGCAATTAGATTTGCTACCGCTTTTTTTTATAATTTTTTTAAGAAGGAATATAAATATCAAAAGATGCGCCTTCGTTGAGTTCGCCTTTTGCGGTTATGATTCCGTTATGGTTTTCTACGATTTTTTTCACTATTGCCAATCCGATTCCGGTGCCTTTATATTGATCTCTTCCGTGCAGTCGTTGAAAAACATCGAATATTTTTTTGCTGTAATGCGGTTCAAAACCAATTCCGTTATCGGTAATCGTAATGTGACAATAATTTTTTAGAACATTCAGTTTTTCATTTTTAAGTGAAGAACCTTTTGCGATTTCACAAGTAATTTTAATGACAGCCGGAATTTCAGGTTTCGAAAATTTGAGCGAATTACTAATCAAATTATAAAGCAACTGTCTGAATTGAAACGGAATAATGTTTATTTCGCAACTCTGAGTACTTTCTATTACAGCATGTTTTTGTTCTAATTCTTCTCTAAGATCTTCTTTTACTTCTCCGACAATTCGAGAGAAATCTGTTTTCTCAAAAATACGTTCCTGAATATTGGTTCGAGAATACGAAAGGAGGTCATTAATCAGTGTCTGCATTCGTTGCGCGGCATTCTGCATACGCCTGAATTTATCTTTCCCGTTATCTGAAAGATTTTGCGATTCTTTTTCGATAATCTGAGAAGCAAATGTCTGGATTTTTCGCAGGGGTTCCTGTAAATCATGGCTTGAGATATAGGCAAACGACTGCAGTTCTTTGTTCATTTCTTCGAGCTCGTTGTTTTTTTGTTCCAATTCGAGGGCGTTGAGTCTTAATTTGTCGTCTGCTTTCTTTTTTTCGGTTAAATCGTGCGTAACTTTCGAAAAACCAATTACCTCATTTTGCTTGTTATGAATTGCCGTAATTACAACACTAGCCCAAAACTTAGTTCCGTCTTTACGTACGCGCCAGCCTTGATGTACAGTTTTTCCTTTTTCTCGGGCTAATTGAAGGAGCTTTTGCGGGAGATTGTTTTTTTGGTCTTCCGCCGAATAAAAAATGGCAAAATATTTCCCGACAATCTCATCTGTTTTGTAGCCTTTTATTTTTTCAGCACCTACATTCCAGTTTTCGATTATGCCATTATGGTTGAGGTACAAAATAGCATATTCCTGAACTTCTTCAACCATTAAATGATAACGTTCTTCACTTTTTCGAAGCGATTCATTTATCAGAATCAGTTCTCGTGTTCGCGCACTGACCTGTTGTTCGAGTTCGTGCATAAAAGCTTTTTCAGTATGAATGTCTGTAAAAGCGCCCACCCATTTTACAATCTGATTTTCGACTCCAAAAACGGGTTCGCCAATAACAGTATGCCATCTGTAAACACCGTCTTTTCTTCTAAACCGTACATCAGAACGATAAATTTCGCCCGTTGTCAGACTATGTTGCCAAACTTTTGTGTTTTCTTCAAAATCATCAGGATGAATCATTTTTTTCCAAGCGTCTTCTGTTCCAGGTTCAATTCCTGTGTACTCAAGCCATTTTCCTGAAGTGAACAAAGCATTTCCTTTTTCATCGGTTTCCCAAATCAACTGAGGAAGGCTTTCTGTCAAGGAGCGGAATTTTTTCTCGCTTTCCTCTATTTTTTTTCTCGTTTCTACTTTTTCGGTAACGTCAATAAGTGTCATTTTGATGCCCGAAATCGAATTGTCGCTTTCGCGGACTGGAGCATATTCAAAATCAACATAAACAGTATGTCCGTTTTCATCATTTCCAATCTGAAGAAGCGATTCAGATTCAGAATAAGTTTCTCCAGAATTGTAAACTTTCGTTAAGAGGTCGGCATATTTTTGCTGTTGAAGCTCTGGAAACAAATCAAATATTTTTTTTCCTTGAACCTCATTTTCGTTTTTCTTCCAAATATTGTGCAGTAATGCCAGATTGGCCATTTCTATCACAAAATCTTCTCCACGCAGAATCGCATTCGGAATAGGTGATTTCATAATAAGATCTCGCAGTTTTTTTTCGCTTTCTTCGATTTTTGTCTGATAGGATTTCTCTGCAGTAATATCAC
Source organism: Flavobacterium procerum (assembly GCF_042431625.1). Lineage (NCBI taxonomy): Bacteria > Pseudomonadati > Bacteroidota > Flavobacteriia > Flavobacteriales > Flavobacteriaceae > Flavobacterium > Flavobacterium procerum. The sequence goes on from NZ_JBHLYW010000029.1 coordinate 278,530, forward strand.
GAATAGTACCGATTAATCTTTCGGGTTCCTTATTTTCATCGTAAAAAACTTTTCCTTTTCCTTCCATCCAGTGAATGGAGTTGTCATTCCAGATTACACGGGCTTCATAATTAAGAACACCTGTATTTAATGCATCTTTAAAAGCTTTATTTCTGATATGCATATCGTCAGGATGAAGGTGTTTTAAAAGTTCATCATGACTCAGTTCTACATTTTCGGTATAACCTCCGACAATTTCTAAGTAACGTTGCGAATAATTCGGTTTTCTTGTTTTTACATCCAACTCCCATGTCCCGAGTTCGCTGGCTTCGAGAACAATTTTAAGCCTGTCTTCGTTTTGTTCTATTTTTTTTCGGGTATGAACTTTTTCACTTACTTCGGTAACAGTGACCAAAATACCGGAAATGTTTCCATCTTCTTCTTTCAAAGGTTGATACACAAAATCAAAATAAGAGATTTCCTGTTTCCCGTAGCGGTTTAGCGGAACCGGAATTTCATTTCCAAAAAAAGGAACTCCGGTTTTAAGAACGTTCTTAAGCAGTTTGCTGACCGTTTCTTCGACCTCAGGAAGTGTTTCAAAAAGCGGACGACCTACAAAAGAGTTTTCTTCTCTGTCTACAATTTTCAGGTAATTTTCGTTTGCTATTTCAACCACATATTCAGGACCGCGCAGAATGGTAATGCCTACAGGAGCTTGCTTCACAGTATTGCGGAAACGTTTGTCGCTTTCTTCAATTTTTTTCTTGGCAATATTCAAATCGGTCAAATCTACACCCGTATTCATTACGCCGTAAATTTTCCCGTTGGTATCATAAAGAGGAGTAAAGCTGTAGTTAAAGTAAAAAGTCTGCAGTTGATTGTTTACCACTAAATCAAGAGGAGTATTTTGGGTATGAAAAGATTGTCCAGTTTCTAAAACTGTAGCAACTTGTTCAAAAACAGACTGGTCGATTAGTTCTGGCAGTATTTCTTTGTATGTTTTTCCGATTACGTCGGGACCTTTTCCCCAAACTTTAATAATAGATTCGTTGGCAAGTTCAATACGCATTTCTTTCCCGGCATAAACTGCAATCGGAAATGGTACGTTTTCTACAAGCTGTCTTATTTTCTGTTCACTTTCTTCAAGCTTAGAAGCAGTTTTCTTATGTGTTGTTTCTACAGCTGCAGCCAAAATTCCTCCAATCGTACCGTCTTCTTTTTTTATGGGATTGTATGAAAAATCAAAATAGCAGTCTTCGCTAATGCCGTTTCGGTTTACTTGTATTTTATAATCTTTTAAGGTTAATGCTTTGCCTTGCATAACCTCTTTAAACATTGGTTGTAAGATATCCCATATCTCGCAAAATGCAATCTCAACTGGAGAACCTGCAGCATCCGGATGTTTAGAATTTTCAAGAATCGACAAAAGAGGGTCATTGTACAGCAGCGTATATTTTTCTCCCCAAGCAATGTACATAGCAGACGAATTGCTAAGCATCATCGCAGTCATTGTTTTTAAACTTGCCGGCCAATTTTCAGGATCACCTAAAGGCGTTTTGTTCCAGTCTTTTGAACGGAATAATTCACCCATTTTTCCACCATCAGACAGAAAATAATGTTCCTTTTTATTGTGGTCCATTCAAAATAAATTTAGGGTTGCAGTACAAAGGAAGCTCTTGCAGGCTGTTTAAAATTTTCTGCAGCAGCTGTTGTTAAGGCATTTTCTATTACTTTTTTTAGTTTAGAAAAATCGCCTGGTTTGCGTATATAATAAGAAGCACCCTTTTTAAATAATGTCTCCACAATTTCGCTGTCAAGCGAAGTTGAAAAAATAATTATAGGAAGCTCGGCTAGTTTTTTATTTTGCTTAATTTCAGAAATGCATTCTAATCCGTTTTTACGAGGCATATTCAAATCAAGAAAAAGGACATCGGGAAGGTTGTCTTGTGTTTTTTTTTCTAAATAATCCATTAGCTGAACACCGTCATGAACCATAAAAAGGTTGGCTTTTACAGATGTTTCTTCGAGGGCTTCTTTAAAAAAATCGCAGTCGTCTACATCATCATCGGCTAATAATATGTTGAAATTGAGTTGGTTCATTGGTGAGAAACTATGTTTTGTTTTTTTATTTATGCTAAGATAATACTAATTTCAACAGCTCTGAGCACTTGTATGACGATTAATTTAACTTATTTTTTGAAAAATTAGTATTTTTTTTACAAACTGAAAGTTTTGTTTAGAAATAAATCTGTATTTAGAAAAATGTCTTGATTTTTATTTTTGTCATTACAATTTTTTTTAGAAAAGTGCGTTATTAAAGAAAGCTGTTAAAAGCCTTAGAAATTACTTCTCGTTTTTAGAAAATTTCGGTTTTCTATTTTTTCCAATCTCATTAAAAAAAGATACATTTTTTGTTTACCTCGGGTTACAAGTGTGAAAAAATTACACACATGATTTTATTGGGTTTTGTTCTAACTGTCTAAAAATCAATAAAAAGAAATAATGGCACACCGCTTGTTTATTGGCATTACATCAATTTGTTTTTTGGATTTCCTAATCAATAAATCTAAAACGAAAATTTTTTAAAAGCCATAGTACAAACTAACAGACATACAAGCATGGAAAGCGAAACAATTATCTCCGACCAATTTTATACTGCAAAAAGTGCCGTTCGCACAGATTCATTAACCAATAAAATATTTAATTCTCAGAGTACGTCGTCTAAGGCATTTGTACACAGGCCGGCCAGCAAACTTGGACTTTCTATTGTAGTAGGAACGTTTGCCTTAATGATTGCAGGAGCTTTTTCTGTTTATCATTTGCAAGAAGATTTTGAAGCATTCCAAATGGAAAGAATCAATTCTTCGTGGGGACTTCCGTTTTTAATAATTGCTACGCTTTTATTTTTTTATCAAACAGGAGTGTTTTTGTATAACTCTTATCTATATCTTGGATATAAAGCGATTCCGTCGGTTTCAGACGATTTGCTTCCAACTTGTACCGTGATTGTTCCGGCTTACAACGAAGGGAAATTAGTTTACAATACTTTATTAAGTCTTGCAGAGAGTGATTATCCAGCTCATAAAATCCAACTTTTGGCTATTGATGATGGAAGTAAAGACGATACTTGGTACTGGATGCAAGAAGCAAAAAAGAAACTGGGAGATCGTGTAACCATCTTTCAGCAACCAAAAAACCAAGGAAAACGTCACGCATTGTACCGTGGATTTAATCTAGGAACCGGAGAAATCTTTGTAACGGTAGATAGTGATTCTATTGTGAAAAAAGATACTTTGAGAAATTTGGTGAGTCCGTTTATGGTAAATGAAAAATGTGGTGCCGTTGCCGGAAATGTACAGGTTCTGAACAATGAAAAAGCTATTTTGCCAAAAATGCTGAACGTAAGTTTTGTAATGAGTTTTGAATTTATGCGTTCTGCCGAAAGTAGAGTAGGTTCTGTTTTGTGTACGCCAGGCGCTTTGGCAGCTTACAGAAAAGATGCTGTATTTAACTGTCTTCCTGAGTGGATCAACCAGACTTTTATGGGACAACCGTCTGACATTGGAGAAGACCGCGCTATGACCAATATGATTTTAAAACAAGGATTGCATGTATTGTTTCAGCGTAATGCAGTTGTATTGACCAATGTTCCTGAAGATTATAAAGGACTTTATAAAATGTTTATCAGATGGAGCAGAAGTAATGTTCGTGAAAATCTTGCAATGGCAAAGTTTGTTTTCAAAAACTTTAGAAAAGAATCAAAAGTAGGAGCGAGACTGTTGTTTTTAAATCAGTTTTTCAAAATTGCAATGACGTATCCATTCCTGTTGTTTATGTTCTTTTTTATTGCGGTTCATCCTGCTTTATTTTTAAGTTCAACATTTTTAGGAATTTTGATTCTGTCAACCTTTTCGATGATATTTTATGCTAAAAGATACAATCTTTCAGAGTCTTTCTGGGCTTACTCTTACAGTGTTTTTTACACCTTCAGTTTATTCTGGATCGCGCCTTACGCAATTGCGACAGCAAGCAAAAGAGGATGGCTTACAAGAGGTCTTTAAGATATAAAAATGGAATATTTTAAAATTAAAATATATTCCTTCCCCAAGTGAATATCTTTCTTTTTTTTAAAGAAGAACAGCTGCAAATAACTTTTGCAGCTGTTTTTGTTTTATAATAACCTGTTGGGTGAAATAGAATAAAATAGCTTAACTCAAAATTAAAATCTAATTTAATCTGCTGAAATCTTTTAAAATCTGCGTGAAATTCTTTTACTTATAAATTTTTCACGCAGATTCATACAGATTAAAGCAGATTTAGACAGATTTATACATAAACTGATTTAATAGAGTTGAAAAAAATAATTCCACCGAACGGGTTAATAATATTGTTAGAACACTTATTCCGATTCAAGCGAAGCGATAATCTGTTTTTTCATTGTGGTATGAATGTAATCCAGAACTTCGGCATACGAAATTCCGAAACGGCGTTCGATATTTTGAAAATGCTTCGGAAACTGACCTAAAATTTTGTCGTAATAGATTTCAAGCTGTTCCTGCGAAGGCAGATCGTATTTTAAGCGAAGCTGAAATCTTCTTAGAAGTGCGCTGTCAATAATATCATAATGATTTGTAGCACAGATCAGCAAACTGTCTGAAGGAAAATAATCAAACAACTGAATAATTGTATTGACTAGACGACGCATTTCGGCTACGTCTTTGTCTTCGCTGTCACGGCTTTTTCCGATTTGGTCAAATTCATCCAGAAACAAAACCGCTTTTTCCCGAATTGCTTTGTCAAAAACTGCTTTTAAGTTTTTAGATGTTTCTCCAATTCTTGCGTCAATAATGGTACTGAGATTTATGATGACGATTTTTTTCTGAAGTTTTTGCGCAATTGCTTTTGCTGTAGTCGTTTTTCCACATCCAGAGCTTCCGTGCAGTAAAATCTTATTGTCGGCTTTTAGATTGTATTTTTGAAGTTCTTGAATGTATTGATGTTCCTTAATGATCTGCGTTAAAGCATTTTTATTTTCATCGCTGAAAAACAAATCTTCGAGAGCAATTTTTTCTGTATCGATTACGGTAAGATCATGTAGGTTCATTTTTTGATTTTTTGCTGCAAAAGTAAGGTTTATTCAATATGTTTTTAATTTTCAGGTTCGATTTCACGAATGGCTTATTCTGCCAGATTTTCGTTCCAGATTTCTTTTCCTAAAAAACGGTTTCCGAAGATTGAAGTTCCGATTCGTACCATATTTGAACCTTCTTCGATGGCAATTTCTAAATCTTGTGACATTCCCATCGAAAGTTTTAAATCGGTTATCCTGTCGATTTGGTCGGCATAGATTTGATCACGGATGGTTTTAAGAAGCCGCAAGGAAGGACGCATTTTTTCTTTTTCGACATCTAGAAGGCCAATCGTCATTAAACCTTTGAGGTTTAAAGTTTCATACGATTTTATTATTTTGATGAAATCCAAAACATTTTCTGGTTCTAAGCCGAATTTGCTTTCTTCATAAGAAGTGTTAACCTGCACAAAAACATCCAGTTTTCGGTTCTGATTCAGAAGTTGCTTATGCAATTCATCAGCGAGATTCAGACGGTCAAGAGACTGAATACAGGTAGCATATTTTAAAACATCTTTTACTTTATTTGTTTGGAGATGGCCAATAAAATGACGTTCGGTTGGCAATCGGCTTAAAATGTCGTTTTTATCGCGTAGTTCCTGCATTTTGTTTTCTCCAATTAAGGTTTCTCCGGCTTCAATTGCAATTCTTATTCTATCTGCAGGAACGGTTTTCGTAGCCAATAAAAGCTGCACATCTGAAGGATTTCGTCCCGAAGCTTTGCAGGCATTTTCGATGCGCTGATGCACCTTTAGTAAGTTAAAAATAATTTCGTTTTTCATCTCGCAAATTTAGATTTAATCTGGATTGTGGTTTTAGTCCAGTTTTTGGTATTTATGCTAGTCCAGTTAAAGCAAAAAGTTTCTTTTGAAAATGGGTGTTGTAAAATAGCCCAGACAGAAACGGCATCCTTTTTCTGCCTTCTTTAGGCAGGAAAAGATAAAGTGGATGGCTGGAATAGCTCCTAATTATTATCTTAAATTAGTACACTTCTGCTGGACCAGTATTTTCCGAAAAATGCAAAAACTGGATGATTTTCAACTTCTGAATCCAATATAAATTTGTAGTATAAAAACAATAAAACTATTTCTGATAGTAACTTATAAAATTAAAAAGATGAAAATAGCAGTTTGGGATACTTACGTAACCCGTAAAGACGGAAAAATAATGCACTTTGATATTTTGGTTGACGAAAATGCGAATGATGCCGAACAAGTGTATGAATATGGTAAAAAATACCTAAAAACTGTAGCGCAGGAAGGACAAACGTTATCGTCTAAAGAATGCCGTTTTTGCCATATAGATAAAGCTCCAATCGAGGTTGAAAATCAGATTCGGGCAAATGGTTTCTCTATTATTGAAATGGAAAATTGCAACTAAATTTAATGCCACACGGATAAAACGGATTTGCTATCGCGAAAACGCAGATTAGCGCAGATTTTAAAATCAGTTATTTTCCGCGATAGCGAATCCGTAAAATCCGCGTCTAATTTTTTAGAATTTTCACAAAAGTTTAGAAAGCGCTTTAATGCCTTCTTCCATCTGTTGTTCTGAAAGTGAAGCATAGCCTAAACGAAATCCTTTGACAGTTTTGTTATAACTAAATTTCTTTGGACTCATCAGCTGAATTCCCTGTAATTTCAGTTTTTCATGCACTTGTAAAACGTCGATTTTAGAATTGGGAACAATCCAAAATGCTAGTCCGCCTTCGGGTTTTGTAAAAGTGACTTTGTTCTGAAGATGTTGATTTAAAAGGCTTTCGAAATAATCTCTTTTATTTTTATAAACCAAATTAGCCTTTTTTAGATGACGTTTTATCTTGCCTTCGTTGATGAGGTTTAAAACGGCTTCTTCCATGATGTTATCGCCCTGAACATCAATTATCTTTCTATGTTTAGCTATTTTATGTATGTTTTCTGAAGAAGTTGCCAAATAACCGATTCGAAGTGCAGGCGCTACAATTTTACTGAAAGTTCCGATGTAAATGTAATTTTGTAATCCCGAAAAACTCGATAGAGGCAATACAGGACGATGTGCAAAATGAAATTCGTTATCGTAATCGTCTTCAATTATGGTAAAACCGAATTGATTTGAAAGCTCGATAAGTCTTAATCTTTTTTTCAAAGACAAAGTAACCGTAGTAGGAAACTGGTGATGTGGCGTAACATAAACGGCTCTTATGTTTTGGTGTTCTTGTAGGTATTTTTCAATTTGTTGAATGTCTAAACCGTCTTGTTGGACATCGACCGGAAGTAATGCTGCACCGGCATTTTCAAAAGCCTCCCAAGCAGGTTTGTATCCCGGATTTTCAATCAAAATAGCGTCTCCGGTTTTCAGGGCGCAATGTGCGGCCAGATACATCGCCATCTGACTGCCTCTTGTAATGCAGATTTGATTGTGCGAAATACTCATGCCTCGTTTAAAATTAAGCATTTGAGCAATAGATTTTCTAAACTCTAAATTACCTTGTTCGCTGCTGTATCCCATAAGCTGCCAGCGTGATTTTCGGCTAAAAATTTCTCTGTAAGCACGTGCCAGATCGCCCATAGGAGCCAGACGACTGTCTGGAAATCCGTCATCAAAAACTAAATGCGATTTTGCTGTTTCGATGGTGTTTTCTGTTGCTTCTTTTTTTGTTTTTTTAGGAATGATTTCGGCAAGCGAATCAGTTACAAAAGTTCCTTTCCTGTCAATGGTAACCAGCCAGCCTTCTGCAGTTAGAACATCAAGAGCTTCTATAATGGTATTGCGGTTTACATTTAATAATCCTGCAAGTTGTCTGCTTCCTGGAAGCGCGTTGCCACTGACTAGTTTTTCGGTTTTTATTGCCTCTATAACAGCATCTGCAATTTGAAGATACAATGCTTTATCTGATTTTTTGTTTAACTGAATTTCTAGTGGCCAAGGTCGTAACATCTGAGAGCTATCTTCTAATTGTGAAAAATAATTTACTGCAAATCAAATTTACGGTTTTTAAGACATAGAGAATAGAATATAGAGAATAGAATATAGAGAATAGAATATAGAGAATAGAATATAGAGAATAGAATATAGAATGCAGGAGAAAGAATATTTATAAAGGATAATATTGGATTTTGAAATTTAGAACTTTATTCTTTGTAAGTTTTTTCCATTTTATATATTTGTCTCCATCCCTAAAATAACAACCAAAAAACTTAAACCAATGAAACAAAAATTAACTATTTTATTTTTTATCATCGCAACAGTAGGATTCGCGCAACAATTGCATTACAGAACAGCCGGAACAGTTTATGATTCTGAAGGAAAAAGATTAAACTCGAATGCCGTAAGGGCATATATGGACCAAAGTCCTGAAGCGCTAAAATTGTACAATGCCGGAAGAAGTAAAAAAACATTTGGTAACGTATTTTTTTACAGCGGACTAGCAATTGGAACTCTAAATGTCATTAAGGCGATGGCGACCACAAATATTACTGCCGAAGGAACAGCAGAACGTACTAAAATGACAGGTGCCATAATTGGTGGAATTCTTGTGGTGGCTTCAATTCCGATTAAGATTGGTTATCCTAAAAAAATCAAACAGGCTTTGACTTCTTACAATAGTAAATTGGCTGAAAACACGAATGATTCTGAACCAATTAAAACTACAATTGTAGCTTCTAATAATCAGGTTGGAGTAAGAATCACATTTTAAAAAATTATGGAAGTGAACAAAAAAAAATCTGCTTTAAGCAGATTTTTTTTTGGATTTAACAGCAATTAGACTGTAGCAGGATCATTAATGTCATTGTCAGCTTTTGATGTCAAGTTTGAAAGTTTGTCTTTCAATTTATTGACACAGTCCGATTTCATATCAGCGATTTTGTTTCTTAAATCTTCACCTTTTTCTGGTGCATATAATACTCCAAGAGCGGCTCCTATTGCGAATCCTCCTAAAAGGACACATATTGTTTCTGTATTTTTCATGATTTTAAATTTAAATTAATACTAATTAATCAACTGCAAACTCCGGGTCTGCGGTATTTTTATCGTCTTTATAAAAGGGTTTTTCGTCCTCATGATCTAAATTGTAACTGTCGTGAGGATTATGATCGTCGTGCGTTGAAAAAGGCGTATTGTCTTCTGCCAGATTCAGGCCGCTTTCTATGATTTTTTCTTCAGATTCGTTTTGGGTTGCATTTCGGTAATTTGTATCAGGATTGTTTCCCGATGTAAATTCTTGATCCAAATCTTCATTTTCGTTTGCCGTATAAATATGGTCTGGCGTACATTGGTAATTGATATCATTTTGTATGAAATCGTTCATCAAATCTTTTTTCATGGCTCCAAGTTTTAAGTTAAATGATGTCATACAAAATTTGCAAATCTGAATCAAAATATTTTACAGAATTCAATTTAAAACTTATAATATTTTTAAAATCAGATTTTTGAATTCAGCATTTAAACTGTGAGCATAAAAGTTTCTTTGTTGAGATTGGCAGTATGAAACTGCCAGTTTACCGTAACTACTTTTTGCAATACCCTTTTTAATTCATTAAAATTGTTAGGCTTCTTGATGTAAATGTTGGCACCAAGAATAAATGCGTTATCAATATCTTCTGTGCTCGATGAAGTCGAATAGATGGCGACAGATAAGTTTTTAAGTTTTTCGTCTGCTCTAATTTCTTTCAAACAATCAATCCCGTTTTTTCTAGGCATATTCAAATCTAAAAATACAATCGAGGGAAGTGTCGTCTCAGGGTGTAGAAGATAGTCCATTAATTCCTGGCCATCGTTAAGCATTTTTAATTTATACCGCAGTGAAGTGCTTTCAAATGCTTCAGAAAAAAACAAACGGTCATCTGGATCATCATCAGCTAAGAGAATTTGTATAATATTATCAGCCATTTTTTATTAAAATTTTGATTAAACAAGTTTAATTGGTCGGTAATGGAATTTAGCTTACAAAAATTGCGTTTTTAAAAATGTATTCGGTTATAGGATTTGGGTTAATTCTTATATTATTTTAAGGTTTGGCATTTAAAGCCCTTCAGAAAGGTTTTAGAATTAATGAATGCAAAACATTATTACAGTAAGAGTAAAGTAGCATTTTACGATTGTAAACAATTGTCAAATGTCGGAGTAATCGTTAAAATATTGAATAATAACGATTTTATATAGATCAAACTAACCGATTAATTGTGAGTTGTTTATTGCTTTTACAATGAATTTTATTTTACTTACTCCAACCGAATTTGCTGATTTATAGAATATCTATACTACTTTTGGCAAAAATTAAAAAAATGACAAAAGTTTATCTGGCAGTACTGGGCTTAATCAGTGCGGCTTTAAACGCTCAGGCACAAAACGATTCGATCATTAATATTGATGAAGTGATTATTCAGGATAACCGTTTCAGCACTCCGATTTCAAAGAAAAACCGAAATATATACGTTATTGATAAAACCGTAATCGAAAAACTTCCAGGACGATCCATTCAGGAAGTGCTTCAATATGCCAATGGTGTAGACATTCGTCAAAGAGGTCCTTTCGGAACTCAGGCAGATGTCAGCATAGACGGAGGAAGTTTCGAGCAAACAGTTGTTCTTTTAAACGGAACCAAAATCATTGATCCACAGACGGCACACAATATGCTTAATATCCCGATTCCGGTTGAGGTAATTGAGCGAATCGAAATTATTCGAGGTCCCGCAGCCTTTATTTATGGCGTAAACAGTCTTACAGGAGCTATTAATATTATAACCAAAAAGCCTACAGAATCTGGTGTTTTGGTAAGTTCCTATGCTGGTTCGAATTTTGAAAAAGATTCGCAAGATACGGGAGACACTTTTTTTGGAACCGGAATTCAGCTTGGAGCAGTTTTAAGTAAAGAAAAACACCAGCATTCGATTTTTGCTTCTCATGATAAAAGCAACGGATACCGCTACAATACCGCATTTGAGAATAATAAGATTTTTTATCAGGGAAATGTACAGTTGAATGATTCTAATGAAATTTTAAGTTCATTCGGTTATATCAACAATGGTTTTGGAGCAAACGGATTTTATGCTGCACCGGGTGACATAAATTCAAGTGAAGTAGTACAGACTACTTTTGCCAATCTCCAGTCGAAACATGCAATTACTGAAAACTGGAAAATCATGCCGAGAGTAAGTTACCGATACAATTATGACGATTATCGTTATTACGGTATTGCAAATCTGAATGCCGGCAGAAGCCAACACTATACCAATTCTATTGCGGCAGAATTGAATTCTACAGTAAAACTTTCTAAAGGCGAAATTGGTTTTGGTGCCGAATTTAGAAATGAGGATATTCATTCTTCAAACATTGGGGATCATGATCGTGATAATGTCGGGATTTATGCCGAATACAGAACAAATTTTTTCGAAAAACTAAGTGTAAATTTAGGGACTTATCTTAATTACAATTCAGATTATAAATGGCAGGTTTATCCTGGAGTTGATGCGAGTTATGAAATTACAGATGAATTCAAAATCATTGGTAATGTGGGTACAAGCCAGCGAATTCCGTCGTTTACAGATTTGTATTTAAAACAGACCGGAAATGTCGGAAATCCTGATTTAGATTCTGAAAATGCTTTTCAGAGTGAAATTGGTTTTAAATTCAACAGAAGAAAATTTACTTTCAATGCAAATTACTTCTACAGAAAAATAACCAATTACATCGATTGGACTCGAATGGTTACGACAGTAGCTTGGCAGAGTCAGAACACAGGCGACTTAAGCACAAATGGCGTAAATCTTCGCAGTACGTACAGAATTGATTTCTCTAAAGATTCGAGACTGAATTTTGTTTTAGGTTATTCGTATCTAGATGCCGAGTTCAAAAATTCTAGAACCGAAATTTATTCAAAATACCTGATTTCTTCATTAAAGCATCAACTGACCAATACGATCGACTTTCAATACAAAAAATTGTCGGTATTGTTTGCAACTCGTTTTAACGAAAGAGTCACTGGACCTTCTTATTGGATAAATGATTTCAGAATAAGTCAGTCTATAGAAAAGTTTACTGTTTTTGCAGATGCTCAAAATATATTCAACACTACTTATTATGAAGTTGGAGCAGTTCCGTTGCCTTCAAGATGGTTTAGTTTGGGTGTGAAATTTGTGACTTTCTAACGAAAAATAAAATATAGAAATCTACTTTAGGTGTTCAGTTTTTGAACACCTTTTTTTTGTTTTCAAAATTTTGTACAAGCCTTTTTTTAAGAGTTTGATTTTTGAAAACCTGTTTTTTATAAAGATAATACTATATTTGCGCCAGATTTTGGTCTGTTTTTATAAAATTTTTATTAAAAACAGTTAAAAGGGAATCAGGTGTAAATCCTGAACAGGCCCGCTACTGTAAGTTCTATACAAGTCTTTAAACAATTACTAATGCCATTGTTCCGCTTTGCGGGATGAGAAGGCCGTTTAAAGATGGAACAAGTCAGGAGACCTGCCAAGATCACATAGTTTGAGACTTTCGTGGTAAGAAGTTGAGCAACAAGAAACGACCTGTTATTAGGATAACGGGATTCTTTTCACATGGTTCTATATATCACAGAAAGTTTATTTAATTAAATTAGTGATGTTTAAAACCAAAGACTTTTTACTTTTTTTTGTTTTATTTTTTCCGTTTTTACTGTATTCGCAGGAAACGGCAGATAGTCTTCGTGTTTTAAAAGAAGTAATTTTAAAAGCCAAACCTTATCAGGAAGTTATTCCGGTTCAGACGCTTTCGGGTAAAATGCTCGAAAATCTGGCCAGTCATAATGTTGCCGATGCGCTTCGCTATTTTGCGGGAACACAAATAAAAGATTATGGTGGTTTGGGCGGACTAAAAACGGTTGATGTCCGTAATATGGGTACGCACCATGTCGGCGTTTTTTATGATGGAATCCAGCTTGGAAATGCGCAAAACGGCGTAACCGATTTAGGTAAATATTCTCTGGATGATATGGAATCGCTGACGTTGTATAACGGACAGAAAAGCGAAATATTCCAATCTGCCAAAGATTTTTCGGCAGCATCTACTATTTATTTGAGAACCAAAAGGCCTGTTTTTGAAGGAAGCAAAAAGAGCAATCTGCTTTTTCGTTTCAAGACAATGTCTATCAATTATTACGATCCTTCTTTTAGATGGGAACAAAAAATAAGCGATAAAGTAAGTTTCAGCCTCAGCTCAGAATACATAAAATCAAACGGAGAATTCAAGTTTAGATATACCCGAAAAAATCAGGATGGTTCTACCGCTTATGATACTACTGCGATAAGACATAACAGCGATATAGAAGCGCTTCGAATTGAATCTGGCCTTTACGGAAAAATAAAAAACGGTTCTTGGGATGCCAAAGTCTATTATTACGATTCAGAAAGAGGAGCGCCTGGTGCAATTGTAGAAAATAAGTTTTCGGATGGATTCAGACAATTCGACAAAAACTTTTTTGCGCAATCTTTTTTAGTCAAAGATTTTTCGGAAAAATATAAGTTTCAGGCCCGTGCAAAATATGCGTATGATTATACACATTACATTGCAAGAGATACGACAAATGTATTAGGCGAAATCGTAACCGAAGGTGCACAGTCTGATGACAGTTACTACCAGCAAGAAGTTTATTTTTCGGCTGTCAATATGTACAGCATTCTTCCTACTTGGGATGTTTCGCTTTCAACAGATTTTCAATACAATAAATTAAATGCCACAAGACGTGGTATTCAGACACAATTTTCTTTTCCGCAGCGTTATACGGCCTTGTTTTCTTTGGCAAGCTCTTATAGAATTGGAGGTTTTAAGGTTTTAGGAAATGTACTCGGAACTTTTGTTCAGGAAGAAGTTCGTTACAATGCCAAAGCTCCCGATAAAACCGAATATACGCCTGCCTTGTTTTTAGGGTATACGCCCTTTAAAAAACACGATTTCAATTTAAGAGCTTTTGCGAAACGCATTTTCAGGATGCCGACTTTCAATGATTTGTACTACACAATGGTAGGTTCCAGCACACTCAGACCTGAGTATATGAACCAATACGATATCGGTTTTACCTATAATTTACCTCAGAATCATTACTTTTTTGATAAACTTTCGTTTCAGGCAGATGCTTATTATACCGATACAAAAGACAAAATCGTAGCGGCGCCAACCGGAAATTTATTCCGTTGGATGATGACCAATATGGGACAAGTTCGAGGTAAAGGAATCGAAACGGTTTTGAATATCGGCAAGAACATCAATACACTAAGCTTAACAGCAAATCTGACTTATACTTACTCAGAAAGCCGTGACTTTACTAAATTCCGCGGATTAGAAATGTCTTCTTATGGAGACCAGATTCCGTACACGCCGTGGCACAGCGGTTCGGGGATTTTTAATGCTGGCTATAAATCGTGGAATTTTAACTATAGTTTTATTTATGTCGGAAAACGCTACAACGGAAATGTCAACAATATAAAAGTAAACGAAGTTCAGCCTTGGTATACACACGATTTAGCGGTACAGAAATCATTTGCCTTCAACGGTTATAAATTGAATACGGCTATTGAGGTAAACAATACGCTCAATCAGCATTATGAGGTGATCTACAATTATCCGATGCCAAGACGGACTTTTAAATTTATAATCAGTATAGCGTTATGAGAATCAGATTCATAAAAAAACTAATAAGCTTATTTATAGTTCTTGCTTTTGTTTCCTGCAGAGAAGACGAAACTATTTTTCTTTCTTCTGATAAAAGTGTCGCTGCTCCGAGAAGTGATGGAAATTTAGAAGGTTTTTATCTTCTTAACGAAGGCAATATGGGGATGAATCGTGCCAGTATTGATCTCTTTAATTACAGGACAGGAAATTATACTACCGATATTTACTCAGAAAGAAATCCGTCGGTTGTAAAAGAATTGGGTGATGTCGGAAACGATATTCAAATCTACGGAAACAAGGTTTATGCTGTCATTAATGTATCCAACAAAGTAGAAGTTTTAGAAAAATGGACTGCAAAACGCATCAAAAAAATAGACATTCCAAATTGCCGTTATGTGGCATTTTATAAAGGCAAAGCTTATGTAAGTTCTTATGCGGGGCCAGTCGCCATAGATCCTAATGCCGAAATTGGTTTTGTGGCCGAAATTGATACCACTTCTTTAGAAATAAAAAGAAAAGTAACTGTTGGTTATCAGCCCGAACAAATGGTGATTCATAATGGTAAATTGTATGTAGCAAATTCAGGAGGCTACAGAGTTCCGAATTACGACCGCACTATTTCTGTAATTGACTTAGAAACTTTCACAGAAATTAAAAAAATAGACGTCGGAATCAATCTTTACAGCATGCAGATTGACAGTCGTGGCGATATTTATGTTAGTTCAAGAGGAGATTATTACAATACACCTTCCAATTTATTTGTGATTGATACACAAACAGACCAGAAAAAGCAACAGCTTGATATTCCGGTTTTAGGAATGTGTTTGGTGGATGACCTGCTTTATTATTACAGCGTTTCTTGGAGTTATCTGACGAATAGTAATGAAATTACTTATGGAATTCTCGACACCAAAACTAAAAAAATCATCAGCGATAAAATCATAACCGACGGTACCGATAAACAGATCATGATTCCGTACGGACTTAAAGTTAATCCCGAAACAAAAGAAATCTATATTACCGATGCCCAAAATTATGTCGTAACGGGATATATCTACTGTTTTACACCTGAAGGAAAATTGAAATGGAAAACAACTGCTGGAAATATTCCGGCGCATATTGCTTTTATAACTAAAAACTAAAACCATGCAGCTACAATTTTTAAAACCTTTTAGACTGGTACTTTTTTTATTTACCGCGCTAGTGCTGACAAATTGTTCAGGAGGTGATGATAATGATTCTCCTTCGAATGAAAACAAGACAAGAGAGCTTAAAACAGAAGTTTTCAGTCTGATTTCGTTACACTCCGAAATTGTTGCAGGTTCTGAAGCTGTTTACAAATGGACAATCGTAAAAGTCCCTTCTGAAAATTATTCTTTGCCAAATACAGATGGAAAAGAAATTTTGTTTGCTTCCGCAGAAGCTGGAATCTATGAACTTAAAGTTACTGTAACGGAGAACGGAAAAGTACAAGAAGAAAACATAAAAATTACTGTGGGTGTAGCTGTTAAAGAATTAAAAAGCTTTATTTCTAAAGTATATGAATTTAAACCAGCTCCAGGTCAATTTGTAAATGATTTGCCAGTGGCGAATGATGGAGATACGGCAGAAAGAATTTTGACCAGAGCCAATAATTATCTGGCTAAAAAGAATGGCGACTTGATTTCGCTTGGCGCATTTGGAGGTTATGTCGTTTTTGGTTTTGATCATAGTATTGTAAACCTTAAAGGGAAACGTGATTTTAGGGTTTTAGGCAATGCTTTTTGGGCAGATGCAAATCCGAATCCAGACGCGACTATGCGTGGCGGAAGCAGTGAAGCCGGAGTTATCATGGTTTCATATGATAAAAATAAAAACGGACTTCCGGATGATGAATGGTACGAAATTGAGGGTGCTGGGCATAAAATGGAAAAGACAGTCAAGAATTATGAAATTACCTATTTCAGACCGGATCCTAACAAAATTCCAGTTCCGGGTGGTGGTACAGGAACGGTGCTTTTTACCGACATGGAATATATCTATTGGAAAGATAATCAAGGAAAAGATGGTTATCTAGCGCAGAATAATGCTTACAACCATTCTTTGGAATATTGGCCGAAATGGTTGAAAGATCAGGCATCAATTACTTTTAAAGGAACAAGATTGCCGGATAATGCAGTAGACGAAAGCGGCAACGGAAGCTATTTTGTTCAGTATGCCTTTTTGTATGGGTATGCAGATAATGCTCCAAACAATGACAACGATTCGGCAATAGATATTGACTGGGCAATCGACAGTAAAGGAAACAAAGTAAATCTTCCTGCAATTGATTTTGTAAAAGTTTACAATGGTTTAAATCAGCAAGCTGGCTGGCTTGGCGAAACTTCAACGGAAATAATGGGGGCGAATGACTTGCATCTTTTAGGCGAAAATATTCCGACCAGATAATTTTTTAACTAGTATCAAATCAAAAATAGAATATCCAAATTATGAAAAAAAATGTTACCCGAATTTTAGCGCTGATAGGTGTATTTGCCTTTATCGGATGCAGCAGTGACGACAAAGACGAAAATGCAAATGTGATTGATATTACACTTCAAGAAAAATATGAAACGCCAACTTTTACGGTTTTAGATATTACAACTTCAGATGCTGGTGCGACTGCAAAATATGAATGGATTATGACTAAAAATCCAGTAAACCAAGTAACAGATTCGATTGTCGGAAACACGAAAGATTTAGTTTTTACCGCTATTTATGCGGGTTCTTATGAATTTACTTTGAATGTAACGGCAGACAATAAAAAAGGTAGTAAAAGTACGATTGTAAACGTATCAAACGAAACCGCTGATTACAACCCGTATATAACCCGCATTTTTGATTTTGATCCTGCCCCAGGAATGTTTGCAAATGATTTGTACAAAGACGGTTTTTCTAAAGAAGATGTTATGAAAACAGCTTTAGGGAGAATCGATAAAACAAGTGTTGGTTATTTACTGGATTTAGGAGGTTTCGGAGGTTCAATTGTGGTTGGTTTTGATCACACTGTCGTGAATGTTCCAGGAATAAACGATTTTAGAATTTATGGAGGAGACGTCACAAATCCGACAGGAGCAAAAGCAAATCCGCCGGCACCAGGATTGATTTTTGTCGCATATGACAAAAATAAAAACGGAAAACCAGATGAAGAGGAATGGTATGAAATCATCGGAAGCCAACACGCTAAATCGACTACAGTAAAGAATTTTAAAGTTACTTATAATAAAAAAGCAGCAGGAGAACCTTTGGTAACTTCAAGTGCTCTTTGGACAGATTACGAACACGTTTATTGTGAAAATAATCAAGATAATAAATACTATTTGGCGAGGCCAAGAGGTAAAAAAGAATTTTATCCTTTATGGGCTACTCAAACTACAGTTAGTTATGAAGGTTTAAAACTTAATGTTGATTTTAAAACCGCAAGAGCAGGTCAGACAACACTATGGTATTCAACTCCACCCGAATGGGGATATGCAAATGCTATAAACCCAGATATCGATATCGATTGGGCTGTAGATAAAAACGGGAATAAAGCCAATCTTCCTGGAATCGATTTTGTAAAAGTAGTGAACTGCGTAAGCGAACCAATGGGACTATGTCAGCAGCAATCTTCAATGGCAACTGTTTTTGCAGGAGCTGGAGACCTTCATATACTTAAAAAATACAATCTAAAAAAAGTGAACTAAGACCATGAAAAAGTATTTAAAATATAGTGTAGCGCTAATTGCTTTTGTTTCTTTTAATGCCTGCAGTAGTGACGATTCAAAACAAGAAGAAGTAATAGAACCTGCTAAAGATCCTGTAATTGCTTTAAAACTGGCTTCAGAATTTGCTGTGGACAAATATAATGCGGTAGAGATTGCTCCAGAAGTGACCATAGACAATGCTGCCGGAAAAGCGGAAACATACCAATGGTCTATTAAAGTTACAGGGAAAGATGGTGTTGCAAAAGATTCGATTATCGGAGACAATAAAACATTACTATTTATTGCAGCAAACGTTGCAGATTATGTAGTAAATCTTAAGATTAAAGTGGATGAAATTGAGAAACAAGCTTCGACAAAAGTTACTGTTTCTGAAACTGGTAAAACCTACACTGCAAAAGCCTTAACGCTGATTGATTTTTTACCCGCACCTGCACATAATATAGATAATTACAGTACAAAACAAGAAGCTTTTGAAGCAGCTCAACAAAGTATAAAAGACGGTGGTTCTGTTTATTTGGGAACATTTGGAGGATACATTGTAACTGCTTTTGATCATACTGTTATTAATGTGTACGGAAAAAGAGATTTTACAGTGCAAATGGCGACTGGAGCAACAGCAGTAAAACTTTCTCCTGTAAGTATCGCAGTCGCATACGATGCGAATAAAAACGGAAAAGCAGATGAAAATGAATGGTATGAAATTGCAGGAAGTGAGTACCATAAATCGACTACAGTAAAAAATTACGAGGTTACTTATCACAAACCTAATCCAAGTGCTAGTCCAGTAGCTGGATCATTACCTTGGCAGTACGATACCGAATATCTATCATGGACAGATAATAAAAACGGATCAGGTAAAATTACAAAAACACTTAACAATAGAAGAGTTAATTATTATCCAGAATGGCAGGGTGACACTTATACATTAAAAGGGACAAAAGTATTTATACCTACAAAAGATGTGAGTGATGGTGCAGGAACAACTTTTAATGTCGGAACTTTTGAATGGGGTTACGGCGGTATTAAAGACCCTTCAATAGATATTTCTTGGGCAGTAGATAAAGACGGAAAAAAAGTTCATTTACCTGGAGTCGATTTTGTAAAAGTATATGTTTCTACTTTCACGGCTTTGGGTTCCGCTGGTGTTTTGACCAATATGTACGACGAGGTTTCCGATATAAATTTCCCGAAGAAATAATTTTTACACAACGAGAAATAAAGAACTACCTAAAAAAGATTATTAACCCTTAAATTTTATAAATCATGAAGAAAGTAATTTACTTATTGACGTTTGGTTTGATGCTCGGACTTGGGTCTTGTAGCAATGACGAAGATCTTTTGATTGACGGCAGCGCATCGGCAGTTGCACATTCTGGTAAAACGGCAAAAACAGCTGTTACAGATCCAGCTATTGGAACAACGACAACGCTTAATCTTACGAGTGCTTTATTAACCAGTGGTATTACAACAACCGGTGGTAAATATTGGGAGAATACTTATGTGTCTAATACGCAGTTGAATGTAGATATTTTTACCTTTTCACATTCAGCAACGTCAGCAGGATACAATTATTGGGATGGTTTTATAGTTTCTAATGTAAACGATATTACAGATTACGGCTCTGGTGCAGGTCCGGGTGGATCAGACGGTTGGGTGCCTCATCAATGGGGGACAATGGCAGGAAGCGGTTTCGGGACTTCGTCAACAATTGCTGCCGGAACTCCAGGAACAACCGGAGATCCGTATATCGTAGCGTATTGGTCAAGTTATCTGGATCCGAAACTTCCTGAAGGAACTACTTTCAGCGAAAGCGATTTTTCAAACTGGATTAAAGTAGGAAATACAGGTTTGTATGAAGTAAAAGGATTAAAAATTAATATTCATCCATGGCCATATTACGGCTGTCTAAATGGCGATGGTTTTGCGCAACCTTTTGCAACAGGTGATCATTTTGAACTGTTGATTTATGGTGTTGATGAAAACGGAATCATAAGTAATCCGATAGTGCATTCTTTAGCAGATTACACAGGGTCTTCGTTGGTTATGCCAACCGGCTGGGTTAACGTAAACACAACCAATCTGGCAAGTCTTGGAAAGGTACAATATCTTATTTTCCAAATGGCATCAACAGATTCTCATCCGATTTATGGTATGAATACAGCAGCTTATTTCTGTTTGGATAAGCTTTCTGTAAAACGTGTTGATTAAATTTTTTTCAACAATTAGATTTAGTTATGTAAAAAGAGTTGTCTGAAAAGACAGCTCTTTTTTTATCGTTTTGTTTTTTTTATAATTTCTTTAAGGGATAACCATTGTTCGTCTTTAATAATGAGTTGAAATCCTTCTTGTGTGTGATGTCCTGAGAAAAAGAGCACAGGCATTTGTTTTTGAGCTTTTGGATTTGTTTCCTCGTTTCCGTCTCTTTCGATTGTATGGTTTAGAGAGCAGAATACTTCGGTGACCTTTCCATTTTTTCGAGCGATTATGTTTTTAGTATCCCACGCGTAACCCCAATATATTTTATTCTTTTCAATTATGACCGGATTAATATAAAGCAGTATTTTGTCTTTTCCTGTCTGCAAATTTTGATCTTGAATCGTATAATTGACACCATCTTCCTCACCAATTGCCTCATATATTTCGGGTTCCGGATCGTCATCGAGATTGATGAACCAACGATGATGAATAGTGTTTAGATTATTCTTTACTTTTTTAATTGTTTTGTATTCAGATGAAACCCAATATTCGTTTGCAATACCTGTTGTGTCCGGTTTTGCTATACAAATAAAATCAAGAACTTTATCTCCTGTAAAATCGATAGTTTTTACGCTGTCAATTTCTTCTCCGATATGTTTTTTAAGTTCGTCCGTCAATGGGATTGTTTTTGGTTTTATAATCGAAATTTCAGGATCTGCCTGTATCGAATCTACTTCTTCCGATTTTAGACTATCTATTTTTTGTTCTTCCTTCACAGAATTTTCAGAATCGGTTTTTTTTTCCGAATTATCCTTACAGGAACTAAAAAGTACAATCAGAATGATACAGGTTATAAAGTGATTTTTCATTCAGTTTTTTGGTTTTTAATTTGATTTTTTAAGGGCATTTTTTCTGCAATAAGTATCGTTTGCTTTTTATTCAATCTAAAAAATGAATCTATATGATTTCATCAAAAATAATAAAAACAGGACAAAACAAATAGTTGTAAAAAAACGAATTTTTATCTTAAATCATCTTCAGCTCAGCAGGCAAAATTTCCGTTTGAGGGCTAAAATATACCGCTACAGTTAATTTTTACAGAAATAAGAAGCCTTATTAAGCAATTTTGTAATAATAAAAACTAATAAATTGTTTTATGTCTTCATCACTTACTATAATCGCCGCTACCAATTTTTCAGAAACCGCCAATAATGCCGTTACCTATGCGGCCGGACTTGCAAAATCGACCGGAGCAAAACTTATTTTATTCAATTCCTTTTCTTTAAGTGTCCACAGTGCCAATTCGCTTATTTCTGCTGAAGCAATGCAGCAGCAAATCGGAAAACAGTCTAAAAAGCTGGAAACATTAGGTGAAGATATTTCCAAGCTTTTTGATCTAGAGGTAAAAACTTCCTGTACGTATTCTTTTGTAGAAGATCAGTTGCAGGTTTTAATAGAAGAATCAAAAGCAGAGTTGGTAGTTATGGGAATGGCAGAACGTTCTTTTGAACAAGATTTGCTCGGTAATACCACTACTTCAGTCATAAAAAACATCAATATACCGGTGCTTGCAGTTCCGTCAACTGCACGTTTTATTAATACCAAAAAGATACTTTACGCAAGTGATTCCCTAAGTTTGTCTTCTATAAAAAGATTCAGCTGGTTGCGAAAGGTGGTTGGTACAATAGGTTTGGAAATTGAATTTTTTAGTGTTGACGAAAGAATAGATGTGTTAAAATCAGAACAGACAGAACTTTTATGGAGTCCTGAATCTGATTTTGATATGGAAAAAGTAAAATATATTTACAAAAGTGTACGTTCTAACGCAGTAATTGATGAAATTTGCAAAGAGATTAAAAGCTATGAAGCTGATATTTTGGTTATGGTACCTCAAAAATACGGATTTTGGGATTCGTTGGTACACAGAAGCAAAACAAGAATAATGGCGGCTGGTCTAGATATTCCTTTATTGTCTTATCCGATGTAAATAGTTAATTATTATGAAAATAAATTACCCTAATAATAATATTGTTGTAATTACCCTTCTACCAGTTTTACTTTTCGTTTCTGGATGTATTTCGGTACTAAAAAACGGAATTCCATTTTCAGTAGACCAAAACAGCTTACTGATTTTGTTTTTGCTGACGGCCAGCGCAAGTTATTTGTTTTTAAAAGATTTGATTTCGGTGTTTATCAGCATGGTTGTTTCTTTAAATACGATTTTGGGGACGTTCTTTTTGATGGACCTCTTCGATGTATGTCTCGATAATTCCGATCTTCCAGTATTTATTGTACTGCTTGGCGTTGCATTTTTAACGAATACTTTTTTATTGCTTTTCATTCATCAAAATAAAAAACCTTCAGAATGGAATGCCGTTGCTGCAGTAACTAAAACGTTAAG
Source organism: Flavobacterium procerum (assembly GCF_042431625.1). Lineage (NCBI taxonomy): Bacteria > Pseudomonadati > Bacteroidota > Flavobacteriia > Flavobacteriales > Flavobacteriaceae > Flavobacterium > Flavobacterium procerum. The sequence continues at coordinate 301,583 of NZ_JBHLYW010000029.1, forward strand.
TGTTATTTTTCCAGCTGTTGTGCCGGTTTTATTGTTGTTGGTTTTGTTTTCTTTTTCAGATTTGCTTTCACACCACGGGAACGATTTTAAATCGATTATCTCTGTCGGAAGTTTGGTTTTGATTCTAAACAGCGTATTACTGCTTCCAATTTTAAGCATAAAATTGTTGTATCACATTAATGAAGAAAGACAACAAGACGATTTAAAGCTTTCATTTTCGGAGCAGCTGTTGCTGAAAATTAATCTAAAAATAGATATTGCTGCCAAAAGAATCGTCTGGATTACAAGTTCGCTTGTTAGCAATAAAAAAACGGCGGTACTTGTTTTTGCTGCTTTAGCAGCATTTATAGGCAGTGTTTTAGTGTTGCAGTCCGATTTATTGTTTCTTATTGCAGATTCTGATGACAGGATTCTAATGACAGCTTTTCTGGTTTATTTCTTTGCTTTGGTTTATCGCTACAAAAGTTATGCATTGGCAATGATTCCTGCATTAATGATTCTTTCTAATTACATTTTTCTGACCATTTTGTGTTCTTTTTTAAATTGGGAATCCAGTCAATTGATAGAAATGGTGTTTTTCGGAAACATGATTGTTACGGCATTAGGAGCATTTGCTTTTACAGAAATGGTTATTTATAATTTCAAAGAAGAAAAAATGTTAAGTACAGTTGTATTAGATGCGGGTACCACAATTTTTCGCCAACTTTTGGCTTCAACGATTGTGATGCTAGTTTTTGTCTTGTATTCCGTTAATGTAAGTCATGTCGGACAAATCTCATTTTTTGAATTGCTGTCTTCTGGAATCATAGTTTTAGCGGGCTGTATAAGCATTGTGTTCCCTATTATGCTTTTTGGTATTGTATTTTTCAATTTTCATCGTTATTTTGTACAACCTTGTAAAAGGAAAATTAAAAGCATTTATTTCTAAAAACAAAAAAATGAAAGCAGCGATTACAGCAGTAGGCGGCTTTGTTCCGTCTTCTATTTTAAATAACAAAACAATTTCAGAAAGGGTAGAAACAACCGAAGAATGGATTGAAAAAAGAACAGGAATAAAAGAAAGAAGAATTGCAGACCGCGAAAATCAGGCCGTTTCTGATCTTGCGGCTGAAGCAGTTAAAAATCTTCTTGAAAATTATAAAGTTGATCCGTTGGAAGTTGAGGTCTTAATTCTAGCTACCGCAACTCCAGATCATATTCTTACACCAACAGCATCTAAAGTATGCGAAAAAAGTGGCCTTTTAAATGCTTTCGGACAGGATTTAAATGCCGCTTGTAGTGGATTTTTATTTGCTTTGGAAACTGCTTCTGCGATGATAGAAAGCGGACGTTACCAGAAAATAATGGTTGTAGGTGCCGATAAGATGAGTTCGATAGTCGATTATGACGACCGTACGACTTGTATTCTTTTTGGCGATGGAGCCGGTGCGGTTCTGCTTGAAAAAACAGAATCGGGTTACGGATTGCATAAAAGCGTTTTGCGAACAGACGGAACAGGAACTTCGTCACTTTACGTTCCTGCGGGAGGTTCTGCCGTTCCTGCGAGCATGAGTTCTATTGTTCACAGACAGCATTACCTAAAACAGGACGGGGCTTTTGTCTTTAAAAAAGCGGTAGAAGCAATGAGTACAGCTTGTTCTGATGCTTTGGAACTAAATAGCCTTAATAAAGAAGAGGTTGACTGGGTAGTGCCACATCAGGCTAATTTGAGAATCATCAATGCAGTAAGCAATGCACTTGATATTTCGATGGAAAAGGTAAAAGTTAATATCGAAAGATATGGAAATACTACATCGGCTACGATTCCGCTTTGTCTTTGGGATTTTAAAGATGATTTTAAGACTGGACAAAATATACTTATTACCACTTTTGGCGCTGGTTTTTCATGGGGCGCAACTTGTCTGAAATGGGGAACTATGAGAGAACGCAAAAGCGTTACTCAGAAATCTGAAAAAACGGAAGCAATAGAATGCTTATCGTAATCTTTTGAAGAAATCATAATAAATCACTGCTTTTCATTTTTGACTCGAATGTGTTGAGAATAAGCAGTGATTTTAAAATTAAACATGAAATTTAACAGTGTAAATAATACAAAAGGAAGGCTTTTTTTCTACAAATATTACAGGGTTATCGTAATTCCTGCAGTGTTTGTTGTTTATTTATGGTCGTATTTTCTTCTCAATCCATACGATAGAACTGTTGATTCCTTAATTGTAATCGGTTGGACAAAAGACATTCTAATCATCTTGATTTACTGCGCAATCTTGACAGAGTTGAGTCTCTTTGTCGGTCGGAGTCTTAATTATTGGATCAGCTGGGAGCAAAAACCGATTATAAGGGCTATTGCACAGTTTTTCTTTATCATTATCGGAAACAGTCTTTTAAACTATCTTTTTTCATTTCTTTGGTCATTTTTGTATCCGGAGAAACCAAATGAAAGCGAACTTTTAGTGATTTGGCAGTCGAATATTATTGCCGCAATTTTGTCTTTGTTTATCAGCTCATTTCACACAGGGATTTTTCTGCTCAACCGTTGGCGTGTTACGTCAGAAGAAGCGGCGGAATTAAAAATAAAGGCATCGCAGTTGCAAGAAGCGGTAACGCGTTCTGAACTAGAATCTTTGAAACTACAGCTTGATCCGCATTTTATGTTTAACAATTTCAGTACACTGACAGAATTGATTCATGAAGACCAGGAATCGGCGGCTTCGTTTTTAGAAAATATTTCGAGGGTGTACCGATATATGATTTCAAATTTAGACAAAGATACGATTACAGTAAAAGAAGAAATTGAATTTCTAAATGCTTACTTCTATCTCCTTAAAAAACGACTCGGAGAGAAAGTACAGCTTACTATTTCGCTTGACGAAGAACATTTCAAACAAGAATTACCACCTCTTACATTGCAACTTTTGGTTGAAAATGCAGTAAAACATAATAGTGCTACAACCTCAAACCCGCTTTTGATTGCTATTTATTCTGATAATGGAGATATTATAGTAAAAAACAATATGCAGGCCACAACTGGAAAAACTCTGATTTCGACCGGAATTGGAAATAAAAACATTAAATTTAGATATAAAATCCTATTTGATAGACAACCCGAATTTTCGGAGTTGAACGGATTTTATTTTGTGCGACTGCCTTTAATATAAGAATGATGAGAATTTTAATAGTAGAAGATGAAAGTATTAATGCCAGCCGTTTAAAAAGACTGCTGCAGGAATTAGAACCCGACTGCGAAATTCTGGATATTCTCGATACTGTCGAAGGCGCAGTGGAGTGGTTCAAAAACAATTCGATGCCGGATCTTATCACTATGGATATTCGTCTGGCTGACGGTTTAAGTTTTTCTATTTTTGAAAAAGTAAAAATAAACTGTCCCGTTATTTTTACGACAGCTTATGATGAATATGCAATTCGTGCATTTAAAGTTAACAGCATCGATTATCTCATGAAACCAATTGAGAAAAACGAGCTCGAACAGGCGCTGCAAAAATTTAAGTCACTTTCGAAATCGCAGCGAAATAGCGATATCACTGCAATAATAAAAGATTTTGTAACCAAACCAGCATTTCGTCTTCGATTTTTGGTAAACTTTCGCGATGGTTATAAAAGTGTCAATGTTTCAGATATCGATTTTATTTATTCTGAATTTAAAACCTCGCACCTTTTTCTAAAAGATATGACTGTGGTTCCCATTGCCCAGACTATGGAAGAACTGGAAGAAGAACTTGATCCATACCTTTTTTTCCGTGCCAACAGACAGTTTTTTATTCGTGCAGAAAGCATCAAATCCATTTCAAATTACTTCAATTCCAAACTCAAAATCCAGCTCAAAAGAACTGCCGATCATGAGGTGATCATCAGCAGAGAAAAAGCTCCTTTTTTTAAACAATGGATGGATCGTTAGTTTTTTCACTTAAGTGAAATTTATATACTTATTTAGAAACCCGCCAGTTTTTTAAACTTATCGGGTTCTTTATTTTTGGGCACGACTTTCATCTGACGAAAGTATTTAAATCAATGCTTCCTGCCGAAATCACCGCTTAATTTTCTCAGATTATCCATTGATCGTTTCAGTATTAAAAAACGACGTTTGAGTAAAATTCTCCCAAATTAAGGCGGTTTTGAAACGTTTCTTTGTCATCGAATTCTATACTCGTTAAATGATATAAAAATGACAAAACAAATTTTTCTTAATTATATGCCGCTAAAAAAGCTGGCTGTTTTATTACTTTTTGCCAGCCTTTATTCTTGTGGTAAAGCAGGCGAAAATGCCGGCGAATTTGCTGCTCCAAAACCCGAAGTTGACTTTCTTCAAGCTGAATCGTTAACAGGAGAAGTAGATAAAAAATATCCTGGACTTATTGAAGGAAGCGTCAATGTTGATATTAAAGCACAGGTTTCCGGATATCTTGAAGCTATTTATGTTAAAGAGGGCGATTATGTAACCAAAGGACAATCGCTTTTTAAAATTAAAGGAGATGTATTTGCAGAACAAGTAAACAGCAGTCGTGCTTCGTATAAAAGTGCTTTGGCCGCTGTAGCAAATGCAAAACTCGAAGTAGAAAAAATAAAACCGCTTGTAGAAGGAAAAGTATATACCGAAATCCAGCTGAAAACAGCCCAAGCTAATCTTGACGCAGCAACAGCACAGGCAGCACAGGCAAAAGCAGCTTTAGGATCTTCGCAGCTTAATGCTGATTTTTCTTTGATTAAAGCTCCGGTAAGCGGTTATATCAGCAGAATTCCGAATCGTATCGGTAATTTGGTAACGCCAGCAGATGCTGTTCCGTTGACGGTTTTATCTGAGATTAATACTGTTTTTGTTTATTTCTCAATGAGCGAAGCCGATTACCTTTCTTTTATGAAAGATTCGAATTCAAAAAAATCGGTCAGCCTAATTATGGCCGACGAATCGGTTTATGAGCACAAAGGAACTTTAGAAACCGCAAGTGGCAATGTTGACCGTACTACAGGGTCAATTACAATGAAAGCCATTTTTCCAAATCCTAAAAAACTATTGCGATCAGGCGGTTCGGCAAGAATCGTGCTTCAGAATAGTTTGTCTTCAGTCGTTTCTGTTCCAATGGCAAGTGTCAAGGATATTCAGGATAAATTTTTTGTTTTTGTATTGAAAGACAGCAGTAAAGTGGCAATGGTTCCTATTGAAATCGCAGGAAGCGCTGGGAACAACTATTTCGTGAAAAGCGGTGTAAAAAGCGGTGACAAAGTCGCTTTAAATTCTATTGATGTTTTAAATGACGGCATGGAAGTGGTTCCTAAAAATGCCCCAAAAACACCATCAAACAATAATTGATTTAAAAATATAAAATAACATTTTCCATGTTAAAGAAAATAATAGATAGGCCGGTATTGGCCACAGTTATCTCTATTGTATTGGTAATATTGGGGATTATAGGTCTTACCAGATTATCTGTAACGAGATTTCCTGATATTTCGCCACCAACCGTAATGGTAAGTGGTTCGTATCCAGGAGGAAATAGTGAAACCGTTATTCGTTCTGTAGTAACACCACTGGAAGAACAGATTAACGGAGTTGAAAATATGCAGTACATTAAGTCTACAGCCAGTAACGACGGATCTTTTTCAATCAGCGTTATTTTTAAGCAAGGTATAGATCCAGATCAAGCTGCCGTAAACGTTCAGAACAGAGTACAGCAGGCAACGCCAAAATTACCGCAGGAAGTTGTTCGTATGGGACTTACGACTTCGAAACAACAGAATAGTATGATTGTTATTTTCAACTTGTACACAGATGATAATAGCAAATACGACGAATTGTTTCTGCAGAATTATGCGAATATAAACCTTGTACCGCAAATGAAACGTGTTCCAGGTGTTGGACAAGTTCAGATTTTTGGTCAGAAAGATTACTCCATGAGAATCTGGCTCGATCCGCGTAAAATGGCAAATGCAGGTTTAGTTCCTTCAGATGTGACACAGGCTATTGCAGAACAAAGTTTAGAATCGGCTCCGGGTAAATTAGGAGAAGAATCCAAAGCGGCTTTAGAATATGTAATTCGCTACAAAGGAAAAAAGAACAAGCCAGAGCAATATGAAAATATTGTGGTTAAAAACAATGGCAGTAATGTTTTAAGATTAAAAGACGTGGCACGAGTAGAATTTGGTTCTATTTCGTACAGCGGGGACAACAAATCAAACAGTAAAAATGCTGTGACAATGGCAATTTTACAAACTTCTGGTTCTAATGCCAACGATATTGAAATCGGGATTAATAAAGAAGTAGAACGACTTTCAAAGTCTTTCCCTCCAGGTATTAAATACGTAAACGTAATGAGTACCAAAGAAAGATTGGACGAAGCAACAGGGCAGGTAAAATCAACATTATTTGAAGCTTTTATTCTGGTATTTATCGTAGTGTTTATTTTCCTTCAGGACATTCGCTCGACGATTATTCCAGCTATTGCGGTTCCAGTTGCGATTGTGGGAACGTTTTTCTTCCTATTGGTTTTCGGATTTACGATTAATATCCTAACACTTTTTGCTTTGGTTCTGGCCATCGGAATTGTGGTCGATGATGCGATTGTAGTTGTCGAGGCCGTTCACAGTAAAATGGAAGAAGATGCAGGAATTTCAGCAAAAGAAGCTACTCACGGTGCAATGGCGGAGATTACAGGAGCTGTAATTTCAATCACTTTAGTAATGTCAGCCGTATTTATTCCGATTGGATTTATGACGGGTTCTTCCGGAATTTTCTACAAACAATTTGCATATACATTAGCGATTGCAATCATCATTTCAGCAGTAAATGCCTTGACGCTTACACCAGCACTATGCGCTTTGTTGTTGAAAAATCACGGAGATAAACATGGCAATCACGAAGAAAAAACGAGTTTTAAAGACCGCTTTTTCGTCGGTTTCAATTCAAGTTTCAATAACCTGACAGGAAGATACATTAAAGGTGTTCGTTTCCTTATCGGAAAAAAATGGATTGCTGCAGGATTAGTTACCGGAATTACGGCACTTGCAGTTTATATGATGATGTCTACACCAAAAAGTTTTGTTCCGTTAGAAGATGACGGATTCATGGTGTACAGTTTATCTATGCCTCCAGGAACAGCGTTGGATCGTACGACTGCAGTGGTTGAGAGAATGGAGAAAATATTAGAATCAGAAAAAGCTATTGATGTTAATACGAGTATTACGGGATTTAACATTTTGAGCAACAGTGCCAGTACAGCTTACGGTTTAGGATTTATCAAACTAAAGCCTAAAAAAGAAAGAGGGGAAGTAAAGGATATTGATGAAATTTTGAATAGCGTTACGGCCAAATTATCGACAATTAAAGAAGGTTCGATTATGGTATTCAGAATGCCTCCAGTGGAAGGATTTGGGGTAACAAGTGGAGCAGAAATTGTCTTGCAGGATAGAATGGCAAGAGATCCAGAAACTTTAAAAAAGATGTCTGATAAAGTGATTGGTCAAATTATGCAGCAACCGGGAGTTCAATATGCGTATACGACTTTTAGAGCCGATTATCCGCAATTGGAATTGGAAGTTGATGAAGACAAAGCCCGCCAGATGGGAGTGAATATAAAAGAGCTTTTAGGAAACATTCAGACTTATTTTGCAGGAGATCAATCTTCAGATTTTACCAGATTTGGTAAGTTTTACAGAGTGAATGTAAAAGCCGACGGAATTTTTAGAATGGATCAAGATGCATTTAATGAAATCTTCGTAAGAAATGTTGATATGCAAATGGTTCCAGTAAAATCAATCGTTAAATTCCATAAAGTATACGGACCAGAATCAGTAAGCCGTTACAACCTTTATAATTCGGTAAATATTACAGCAATGGCTTTACCAGGTTATAGTAACGGTCAGATTATGGGAAATTTAGAGAAAGTTCTGGATAATCTTCCAGCAGATTACAGCTACGAATGGACAGGTTTAAGTTTGGAAGAAAAAGCAGGAGGAAACCAAACCGTTGCGATTTTCGGATTATGCCTATTGTTTGTATTCTTTTTATTAGCAGCGCAATACGAAAGCTACTTATTACCGCTTGCCGTTTTGCTTTCAATTCCAACGGGTATTTTAGGTGCTTTTGCCGGAGTTAAAGCAGTAGGTTTAGATAACAATATTTACGTTCAGGTCGGATTAATCATGCTTGTCGGACTTCTGGCTAAAAATGCCATTTTGATTGTTGAGTTTGCATTACAAAGACGTCTCGCAGGGTTAAGTATTATTGAAGCGGCAATCGAAGGAGCAAAATCAAGGTTAAGACCCATTATAATGACGTCGCTGGCATTTATTGTTGGTATGATTCCGTTAATGTTTGCTTCTGGAGGAACAGCTGTGGGTAATAGATCTATTAGTGTCAGCGCTTCAATCGGGATGTTGAGCGGTGTGATTTTAGGAGTTTTTGTAATTCCGCTTCTATTCATTGTCTTTCAGTATCTGCAGGAAAAAGTATCAAGCAAAAAAATAATTCAAACAGTTAAGCAAGAGTAATGAAAATACGATATACAATAATAAGTTCTTTCTGCATTGCATTGCTGCTCACTTCATGTGTGGTCGGAAAGAAATATGCAAGAACAGATTTGCAGACTCCGGAGCAGTATAATCAAGAAGCTTCGGTTACAGGAGACACGGTTCTTCTTCCATGGAAAAATTATTATAAAGATCCTTTGCTGGTTGATTTGATTGAAAAAGCCCTCGTTAAAAATAACGAGGTGCTTATTGCAATGAAAAGTATGGAACAGCTGGATCTGAGTTATAAACAGGCAAAATTGTCGCTGTTGCCAACTCTTGATTTTGAAGCTGGGGCAAGTCGAAACTACATGTCTAAAAACTCGCTGAATGGTTCTTTAAGCTCGCAGTTTACCAGCAAAAATTATATGGACGATTACAATGCGGTATTGAGACTTTCGTGGGAAGCCGATATCTGGGGAAAAGCGGCGTTACAGAAACGTGATGCTAAAGCCGCTTATTTTGCCCAGAGAGAAAATCTTTCGGCATTAAAAACCCGAATTATTGTACAGGTGGCTCAGGCTTATTACAATCTCCTTGGATTGGATGAACAGCTGAAAATCGCTGAGAAAAATATTGAGTTAAGCACCAGTACATTAGATATGATGCAACTTCAGTATAAATCGGGAAGTATTAGTTCTTTGGCTGTAAATCAGACGGAAGCACAGAAAAAAACAGCAGAACTTTTGGTTCCGATGGCAAAAGCAAATATTGCGGTTCAGGAAAATGCCTTGCAAATTTTATGTGGTGAATATCCAAACCTTATTAGTCGTGCCGGAAATTTGGATGCCGCTAAAATTGATGTCAGTATTACAGCAGGTGTTCCAGCTTTGCTTTTAAGCCGTAGATCCGATGTTAAGGCAAGTGAATTTGCAGTAATGTCGGCAACAGCCAAGACAGGACTTGCAAAAGCCAATATGTATCCGACTTTGAGTATAAATCCATCAATTGGAGCAAATTCATTTGAATTTGATGACTGGTTCGATTTTCCAGGGTCGATTACCAAAACATTGGCTGTCAATCTTGCGCAGCCGATTTTTAGGAAAAAAGCACTGCGAACGGCTTATGAAATTGCGTCTTTAGAACAAGAAAAAACAGTAATTCAGTTCAAGCAGACTTTTATTACTGCTGTAGGAGAGGTTTCGAGCGCGCTTGCTAAACTAAAATATGCTGACGAACGGATTGAAAGAGCTACTGAAAAAGCAATTTCATTAGAGAAGGCCACGACAGATGCATCCTTATTGTACAAAAGTGCCATGGCTACTTATCTTGAAGTAATCGCAGCACAGAACAGCGCATTGCAGAATGATCTGGAACTAATCAGTATCAAATTAGAAAAATTAAATGCCGCCACTGAGCTGTACCGAGCTTTAGGCGGAGGGGTAAATTAAATTAATTCACAAGCAAATACTTCGTTGATACAACGGAGTATTTGTTTTTTATGCTTTTAAGCCATTCATTCATATGGAAAAAGTTAAATTCAGTCGTTTAGAATTGTATGATTTGGTCTGGAAATTACCGATGAATCATATCGTTAGGCAATACAATATTCCTCGATTACGAATAAAAGATGCCTGTTTCAAACTGGAGGTACCACTTCCGGGAAGCACGTATTGGACAAAATCACCTTATTTAAAAGCTCCAAAACCCGAACTTTCACCCGTTTATTTTGGAAATAGTCATATCGAAATTGTAAAAAAAGGTTATGAACTGCAACTTCGCAAGACTTCAAAAGCAACACCTCTGCTGGATTTGGCTCAAGAAATCCGCAGCGATTTAAAGGCTCCTTTAAAAGTTTCACGTTCGTTAAAAAAACCAAAACAAATAATCGAAAGAACTAAATTGTTTTGGACTGATAAAGAAATCTCAATCGACGTTTTTTCGCGTTCTGAAGGAGTTCTTTTTTTTAATGTTTCGAATAAAAAATTACTGCGAGCTCTCTGTTTTATGGATGCTTTGATAAAACTGCTTGAACATAGAGGACATCATTTTGAATTGGGTGAAAAAGGCTCAGGTTTGGTAGTCATTCATAATAAGATTATCACTGTAACACTTCGTGAAGCTTTGAAAAGGATTCCGCCAAAAATTGGAGAAGATGCTTCAAATTATGTTAGTTCAGGAGAATTTATTTTGCGAATAAGCAACGGCTTAGTACAGAAAGAATTTAGAGATAAAAAAGTTCTTTTAGAAGATATGCTTGTCGTAATTGTGGCTAAAATTGAGCTTTTTGGATATGAAGAATTATAGGTTTATTTTTAGTTTGAATAATGGCTAGTGCCTAAAACATAAGGATTGTAGTGTTTTAGAGCAAATTAGTTTACCTTTGCAGGCACTACCCGCTGACAAAATGAATGATAAATTTCCAATACCAGAAAATGAAATAGGACGTTTAGCCGCTTTAAGACGTTATAACATATTAGACACACTGCCAGATCATGCTTTTGATGATGCGACAAAGCTTGTTTCGTATATCTGTGGTGTGCCAATCGCTCATATTTCGTTTATTGACGAAAGCAGACAATGGTTTAAATCTGAAATTGGTATTGGTGTTTCTGAAGTGCCACGCGAAATTACTTTCTGCCGATATACTATTTTGGAATCTACAATGGTCGAGATAAACGATACATTTTTAAATGAACGTTTTAAAGACGATCCCAATGTAACTGGCGGATTTAATGTAAGGTTTTACGCAGGTGTACCGCTTACGACTCCCGACGGCTATAATATTGGAACCATTTGCGCAGTTGACCATGTTACTAAAAAGCTTGATGAAAATCAAAGAAATGCATTGTCGATTGTAGCAAAACACGTAATGGCACAGCTCGAATTGGGAACAAAAAATTTCGAACTGGACGCTCAGAAAAAAATTGCCGAACGTGCTGTATTGGCAAAAGATCGTTTTTTGGCCAATATGAGCCACGAAATCAGGACACCTTTAAATGCAATAATCGGTTTTACAGATCTTTTGGCGCAGACCAGCTTAGATGAAATTCAGAGTGAATATATTGATAACGTACAGATTGCTGGCGAAAACCTTCTTTTGATTATCAATGACATCCTCGATCTCTCTAAAATAGAATCGGGAAATCTGACTATAGATTCGGAACCTTTTAATTTGAGAAAAACCCTTAAACATGTTTACAATCTCTTAAAGATAAAGGTTGCCAAAGATGTAGAATTCAATCTTTATCTTGATGCAGATATGCCTGAAATGGTTATTGGAGATCAAGGAAGATTAAATCAGATTCTGGTAAATTTGGTAGGAAATGCGCTTAAGTTTACAACTGAAGGAGAAGTAACGGTTTCTGTTAAAAAAACTGATGAAACAGAAGATGATTATTCGCTGCGATTTTCGGTAAAAGATTCTGGTATCGGAATTGAAAAAAATAAACTTAAAACCATTTTTGACCGATTTACACAAGCCGAAGAATCTACAACCCGAAGATTTGGAGGTACTGGTTTAGGATTAAATATTGTAAAACAGCTGGTCGATCTTCATAATGCAGAAATTAATGTAAAAAGCGATCAGGGAAGAGGTTCTGAGTTTTTCTTTACTTTGACTTATAAAAAAGCATCTAAAAACCAGACTGTATCAAAAACATCATCCTCAAATAATTTGGGGGAACTTAAAATACTGCTTTGCGAGGATAATATTCTAAATCAGAAACTTGCCAAAAGCGTAATCAATAATTTTGGCTTTGAATTGGATGTTGCAAATAACGGCGAAGAAGGCATCGAACTTTTATTAGAAAACAAATATGATTTGGTGCTAATGGATTTGCAGATGCCGATTAAAGACGGATATCAAACTACAGAATATATTCGAAACGAAATGAAAATGAGCATTCCGATTGTAGCTATGACTGCACACTCTCTTGTTGGCGAGCAGGAACGTTGTTTTAATGTCGGGATGGATGCTTATGTGCCAAAACCCTTTAAGCAGGCAGCTCTTTTAAAAGCCATAAAAACCGCTATGAATAAAGACAATGAGACTAAATCTGATAGAATTCTTGATTTATCTTTTCTGGAAGAAATGTCATGCGGAGATGAGAATTTCAGAAAAGAAATGATTCAGATTTTTGTAGAAAGAATTCCAGAACAAGTGGCACAGCTTAAAGAAGTTTTTCAGCAAAATAATGCAGATGCAGTAAAAAGGCTGGCTCATAATATGAAATCTAGTTTGGATATTTTTATGCTTACAGATCTTAGCGGCTACGTTTCTTTAATTGAAGAAGAATCTTCATTAGGAAAATTAACAAACGAAATCGAGGATAGAATCAATTTACTGTATTGCGGTATTGAAGATGCCGTTAAAATTTTGAAGGAATTATGATAAAACATAAATATAAACTAGCTTTACAATATGTAGATAATATGGAGGAATAAAGCCCCAAAATATTTAAAACCAATGAAAATTATTTTAGCAGAAGATAATGATATCCTACGCAAATCATTATCATTTTTCTTAGAATCCAAAGGATTTACCGTTGATCAGTTTTCTGACGGAAAAGACGCATTGGATGCTATCGAAACAAAAAACTATGATTTGATTCTAACAGACATCAACATGCCCGGCATCAGCGGAATGGAAATTACACAATATGTAAGACAGAACATTAGTTCTGATATTCCGATCATTATATTGACTTCGTCAGGTGTCGAACAAACCGAATTGGATTCTTTTGATATAGGTGCAAACGAATTTATAGCCAAACCCGTAAGCCCTGCGGTTCTTTTAGTTCGAATTAATAAATTGCTAAATACGCGTGTGTAATGAATAAATTCTGTTACTCAATACTATTCTTGTTTTTCTCAGCTCTAGCATTTGCACAAGAAATTTCTCCAGATGCGGTTATGCAGAAGGTAAAAAGTGAAGTTGAGAAAGGAAATTTTGATAATGCCTTGTCATTGATTGAGCCATTGCGAGTTAAATTTCCCCAAGACGAAGACATTCAGGTGTATACAGGACGAATTTACAGCTGGAAAAAAGAGTATCAGACAGCTTTAAAAATAATAAAGCCATTGACGGATAGAAGCAATCCAAATCCAGATGCTTTATTAGCTGTTATCAATATTTATTATTGGTCGGAGCAATGGGATTCCTGTGTTCAATATTGCGATAAATATTTGGCAGTAAATCCTCAAGATGCCGAAGTTTTGAAAATAAAAGTAAATTGTCTCGAGAAACTCAATCGCAATCAAGAAGCTTTAGAAATTATCGATGGTCTGCCAGTTACCGAAAACAGTACTCAGGCATTTAGAGGAATAAGAACACTAATTGGACGTAAAGCAAAAAATGCAGTTTCTGTTTCTTATTTAAATGTGTCTACTTCCGATCCGGGACAATCTCCTTTTCATTATGGATATGCCGAGTATTCTCATAAATTTTCAAAATCGGCTATTGTCGGAAGAGCAAATATTGGTCATGCAAACAATGATACTCAAATGCTTTTCGAAACCGATTATTATCAGACATTCAAAAATAAAAGTTATCTGTATGCCAATGCCGGAATTTCAACAGGAGAAACTGTTTTTCCTATTGCAAAAGGAGGCTTAGAATATTATTTTGCTCCATACAAAAAGTTTGATTTCTCGCTGGGCGCTCGTTTTATGCATTTTGATGCCAGCGATATAACTCTTCTTACAGGACAGTTGGCGTATAATGCTGGCTCATACAGCATCGCTTATCGTCCGTATTACGATACTGAAAACGAACTGTTTTCGCACGTTTTAAGTTTACAAAAAACAAATGAGGAGAAAGAAAGCGTAATCAGACTCGAACTTCAGTATGGAAACGTTCCTTATCTCTATCTTTATAACGGTTTTACAGCACCGCTTAAAGCGTATAGAGCAGGCATTCAGTACCAGCATCGTTTAGGAGATTCATTTTTTGTACGCCCGATTTTTCTTTATGAATATGAAGAATATATTCCGGGAGAATACAGAAACAGATTTAATGTACAGCTAATTGTCACGAAACGTTTTTAGGCATGGAAAAAATCTGGGAGTTTTACAAAAACGGTCAATGGGAAGTGCCGTTTCTCATCTTTTCAATCTGTTTGTTTGTTGCAACATCTGTTTTTCTGTACTTGTTAATCATCGAAAGCCGAAACAGGAATATCAAAAAAGAAAGATTAAGAAATGAATACAGTATTTTAATCGAAAAATTAATGGCTTCCATAATTTTTGAAGACGCTTCTTATTCGGTTATTAAAGAAGATAAAAACCTTATGGTGCTTTTTGATACTTCTTTTTTCAGAGAAACTGTTGTAGAATCGCTTATCAATCTTCATAAAAATTACGAGGGAATTTATGCGCAGAAGCTCGAACAGTTTTACAAAGATTCGGGATTGATAAAAGGTTCGTTTAGAAAACTAAAAAGCCTGAAATGGGAAGTTAAGTGCAAAGGAATAACAGAACTTGCAGAACTGAATATTTCTGATGCTTTTGGCAATATTGTCGCATTTTCTAAAGCCCGAAACAAAACGTTAAAGATTACGGCGATAAATGCTTGTATAAAACTTGCCGGAACCAAAGGAATCGTACATCTTACAGAACATTCCGATCCGATTGACGACTGGACGCAGGTAAACATCATCAGTGCTTTCAAAAAACATGATATTGGCGATACAAAAGGAGTTGAGCTTTTACTCGAATCGCAAAATACAACTGTAGTAGCACTTGGACTAAAGCTTATCAAAGAATTAAAGCTTACACAAAAAGTTCCTTATGTAGCCGAATTGGCCGCTAGGACCACTAACAATTTAATAAAATACGAAGCACAAAACGTTTTGCAGACGCTGACACTTTAAAAGAACAAAAATGGATTTTTTAATTAATGACTTAGAGTGGTTTCTCGATATGTATATACTCCTGATTTTGGGTTATGCAATCTTGATTATGTCTTCTTATCTAGTATTGGCTTATCTGTCGACAAAAGCACTGCGAAGCTACCTTAAGAAAAACAGCTTTGTCGATTATGAAGTGCTTCTTACCAGCGAATTTGCTCCAAAACTGTCGCTTATCGCTCCGGCTTACAACGAGAGTTTTACGATTGAAGAAAACGTGAAATCGCTACTCTCATTAAATTATAATAATTATGAAGTTATAGTTGTAAATGATGGAAGTAAAGATAATTCGATGGAAATTCTGATCAAGACTTATGATCTTGTTTTGGCAGAACGGGATTTTCATCCACAGATTGAAACTAAAAAAATCAAAGGATTATATGTTTCCAGAAATGCGGCTTTTAAAAAGCTTGTAGTCATAGACAAAGAAAATGGAGGTAAAGCCGATGCCCTGAATGCTGGGCTTAATATCGCAAATAACCCTTATGTGGTTTGTATTGATGTGGACTGTATTTTGGATAAGGATTCGCTTTTGAAACTGGCCAAACCGTTCTTAGAATCTTCAGGAAAACGAATAATTGCGACTGGAGGTGTTGTTAGAATTGCCAACCAATGTGTTATTAAAAACGGACGTCTGGTTGAAGTAAATGTTCCAGATGTAATGTTGTCTAGAATTCAGGTTTTAGAATATCTAAGAGCTTTTCTTCTCGGGCGTATGGCTTGGGGAAGACTAGACGGACTTCTGCTGATCAGTGGTGCATTTGGTGCTTTTGATAAGGAAATTGCACTTTTGGCAGGTGGTTACGATACTAAAACTGTTGGAGAGGATATGGAATTGGTAGTAAGAATGCGCCGTTATATGCTCGAAAATAAACTTCCTTATACAGTTTGTTATATTCCTGACCCGCTTTGCTGGACAGAAGCTCCCGAAGATTTCAAAATATTCAAGAAACAACGCAGTCGTTGGATGAGGGGAACTATAGAAACATTAAGTTTTCATAAAAAAATGTTTTTAAACCCTAAATACAAACTTCTCGGTATGTTGAGTGTTCCTTATTGGACATTGTTCGAATTTCTGGCTCCGGGAATAGAATTTATCGGTCTTGTCATTACAGTTTTCTTTATCATATTCGGATTGCTCAACTGGCATTTCTTCTTACTGCTCGTGTTGTTTGTCTATACTTTTGCTGTTATGTTCTCTGTTATTGCGCTTTTCAGCGAAGAGCGTACGTATCATAAATATCCAAAACAGGCCGACTTTTTTAAATTGTTGTTAGCCGCTTTTATCGAGCCTGTATATTTTCATCCGCTTACCGTATATGCTGCTTTGATAGGATATAAAGACAAAATCAAAGGAACCAAAGGCTGGGGCGAAATGACCCGAAAAGGATTCACCAAAAAGACATAATGTAATTTTTATTGCCGGTTTATTGGCTTAAAATCAATTTGGCTTCTGCATTTTTAGCATCCAGTTTTAGGGCATTTTCGGCATATTCTTTTGCAAGATTCTTTTTGTCTTGTTTTTGATATGCTTTGGCGAAAACAAGATACAATTGAGAACTTGGTTTTTTATTGAGAATTTGAAACGCTTCTTGTTCACGGCCAAGTGTGAGCAGGGTAGAAGCAGCGTTTGTCCAGTCTTTTTCTGTAAACTGTTTTTCGTTTAGTAAAGCTGCAATTTCAGGATGATTTTTTAAGCAGTAAAAAACAGGCAGATATTCTTTCCAGTTTGGATTTTCTTTTAATCCTTTTTTGATGTAAGCAACAGCAGTTTTTTCATCATTCAACAAAAGGAAAGCAGTTGAAATTTTCGGATAAATACCATTCCATCCTTCGAGCAATTGTTGTGCTTCGGCTAGTAATTTGGTGCCTTTTTCAATATTTTTTTTCTTTATTGCATTTACAGCTTGATTAAGACGAATTCGTCCGTAATGGTAATTCAATAGTTTTTGTAAATCTTCAAAAGGTGTTTTAGAATCGTCTACACGAAGATCAATCTGATTATACCATTCGTTTTGAGTTCCTTTTACAACCAAAGCAACAGACTGTTTTCCTTGAATCTGTCCTCCTGCATTTTGTCCTGAAGTAATGCTTTTCAATAGGCGTTCGGCTAGAGTTCCTGTACTTTCGGTAAATGTTTTTGCCATGGATTCAAGGACGCCGTCTGCCAGTTGATTTCCCATGACTACAAAAGATTTTCCAACAATATGTGCCGATTTTCCCTGCCAATATTCTAATGCCTGCCCTGTAAAAGCAAAAGCGTTTCCGTTTTTATCCAAACCCGAAACCTGACGATAAAACCATTCTTCGTCTTTGTTTTTGGTAGACTCGATGGCATCTTTAATCGACATTCCTTCTTTCAGATTTTTAAATCCGTTGATTGCGTAAGCTGGTTCTGTATCGGCGATGACCGAAAAAGCACCAATTCCAGGTTCAATATAAACTGTCGAATTGCCTACATAAATGTTGTTGGTGGCTACTGCAATTCCCCATTCCTGAGTTTTTTCATCAAAGGCAGTAATAGAAAAAGTGGCGTTTATATTTTTATCTAATAAAAGGCTAGGCAGATTTTGTGCATTTAGTTTAGTAAAAACAAAAACTGAAAAAATAATTTGACGAACCAATTTCATAAGACTTTTTCTGTATAAGGTTCATTCCACAAATTATTTGGTTTTAAGTATACAGTATTGTTTTGAAAATCAAGAATTGTGTTGAATCTTTTCAATACTTCATTACCTAGAATATGAGTTTTAAAACGTGCAGGATTATTTCCAGAAAGCAGTTGCACCGGAATATCTGTCAAGGAATATTGCCCCAGATTTAAACGTTCGTTATTGACTGTAAGCACCGGAATTTCTTTTCCTTCGCCGTTTTTCATTATTACTTTTTTGATAACCGTCAGTTCGTTTTTTGGATACTTTTGTTCTTTCATCAAATCATCATCCAGCATAATGGTTCTTTGGTATCCATTGTCGAATAAAAATCTTCCTTTGTACTTATTCTGTTTGATTTGAAGTTCTCCATTAATACAAAACAAGGTATGGGTGTATTCAATATCGAATTTTTGATATTCTTTGGAAATTTTAGATAATTTGGAATGAATAATAAACACATTTTTATCATAATCTATTTCAACGATTTTCCCATCAAATATATTCCAGCCAAAACGGCCGATAGTTCCCTGACCAGAAAGTTCTACAGGATAAATATGTTGTTTGTCAAAAGTTTGATTCCCAATCTGAAAAGTATGTCCATTCAGATTTTGAATGTTTAATTGTTTAATTCCCTCATTTGTCAGTAGAAAATCAGTTGTGCCCGTATCAAATTTCAAATCAATTGTGTCTTTTTGATTCAGTCTGACTTTAAAAATAATATTATTGTACTCAGAAAGCACAAACGGAATAGTATCGTGAATCTCTGGTTTTATTTTGAAAGAGTTTTTCAATGCTGGACTTTCAAAACGCGTAAAACAGGAATCTTTTTGGTTTAAGAGCACCACAAAATCGTATTTTTCTCCAGGCTTTAATTTTATTTTGAGCGAATCGCTATCGGTGTAAATTTTCACCCATTTTGCTTTCGCACTTTTATCTAAAGTGTAAACATCAGGCTTGGTTTTCGGATTAAGATGCCAACGTTTTTTTTCCTGATTTTCTTCTTGAATAAAAGCTGAAGCAGTAGAAGCTTTAATAACATTCGGTCTTTTTTGTGCCTGAATAGTCAGTGCAAATAAGCTAAATACGATAAAGGAGATCTTTTTCATTTTTAGATTTTGGTTTATTCAGTTATAACAGCTGGAAGAATAAATTCCTGCATCATTCTTTTTACCTGCGTATGTGCATATGACCTGTTGTAAGCTGTCGCGGTTACAACTACGACAAGCGGAATGTCTTTAAAAACATAAACTTTGTTGCCGCCATTGCCACTACAACCAAAAGTTTCGTACGTTTTTCCGTTTACGGTAAAAACTTCTTTCCAGAATAAAAATCCGTAGCCGGGTACATTTTCATCTTTAGGAAAATAATTGGTAAAGCTTTTTTGAATCCATTCTTTTGAGAGCAATTGTTTTCCGTTCCATAAACCTTTATTTTGATAAAGTTGTCCGTATTTTGCCAAATCAAGTGTTCGCAAACCAAGTCCACCCGCAGTGTTGGCTACTTTTTGAGGTGTGTACTGCCATTTGTACTCTTTAATTCCGAGCGGGCTGAATAATTTCTTTTCTGCATAATTTTCCAAACCTTCTGGTACGCGCTGATTCAGAATGTCGCCAAGCATTACAACTCCGGCGGTAAAATAATCCCAGTTTTTACCGATTTGTTTTTTTGAGTCCATCGGAAGATCTAAGCCGAATTTTATCCAATTGTCTGTTGGATACATGTTTTCTTCATTTCCAGGAGAATTTTCATCCTGATCCGATCCATCAAAACCGGAACTCATTGTGAGCAGGCTTTTAAGTGTGACTTTTTCTTTTTCAGCAGAATAATTCGCGAATTTTTTCAGATCATAAAACTGCTTCAATGTCTCATTTTCATTTTTAATAAATCCGTCTTTTATGGCAATTCCCATAACAGTCGAAGCAAACGATTTTCCGACAGAACGCGTATCGTGAAGTTTATTTCGGTCGGCGCCGTTAAAATATTCTTCCAGCAGTAATTCTCCTTTTTTAATGACGGCAATGCTCGTAATATCCTTAAATCTTTTTTCGAGTATTCTCTGATTCAGGTTTCGAATAAGAAGCGTATCATATTTTGATGAAGAAACTTCCCATTCCTGCTGTGGTTTGATTTTCTGAATAACAGTTAGCTTTTCTTCAATTGTAACCGGAACTGCATCAGTTTTGATTGTGCCTTGCGCAATTATATTTCCGGTTTTAATTGTTCCGGCTGATTTTAGATAAGGCTTGATTTCGATTTTAAGCAGATGTTTTCCCGAAAAAAGAGCATCTTCGCCACCGTTTCCAAAATAAAAACGAGACCAGAGATAACGTCCCCATGAATTTTCTTGTGTAGTACTAAAAAGCGGAATTTGTAAACTTGTCGCTTTGTTTTTGTTTTCAATAGTTCCGGCTCTTGTGTTTAGATTTTCCGTGTAAATGAGTTTGTCATCTACATAAAAACTAAATTGGAAGTTACCGTTTTTTAGAAGTTCCTCTGAAGCTAATTCTGGATTAAGTTCATGTAGATAATTGGTCAGTGAATTGGCGGTAAAAATCTCAAGATACAGATTCTCATCTTTTCTAAATAGAATAGATTCTAAAAAGTCTGTTTCTTTTAAATCTTCTATTTTTGCGGGTTTTGAAAGAAAAATGATTTTTCCTGTATTTTTAATCTGAATCGGATTGGTGACCGTTTCAAGAGTTACAATGTTTTGAGCCTTGCTCGACATTGATAATAAAAAAATGCAGCTGATACACCAGAAGGTTGTTCTCATTCTAATATATTTTTAGGTTAAAAGACAAATATAGAACGTTGTATATTATTGAAATAGAATGAAATTAACATTCAGTATTATTTTGTAAGATGCATTAAATTAATAGTTTGCGATAATTAGAAGGCGTTAATCCAATCTGTTCTTTAAAACATCTTATGTAATGACTCTGATCTGAAAAATTTGTTACACACGAAACTTCGACTAGCGAATTGTTTTTGTCGTTTAGTAAAGCAAGCGATTTTTCAATTCTGATTTTTCTAATATATTCACCAAAAGTGCAACCAAAATATTTTGGAAAACAGCGCGAAAGATGAACCGGATGCACATCTAGAATTTTAGAAAGTGAAGTCAGCGAAAGCTCTTCAGAAAAATTTTCGTGAAGGATTTCCTTTAAAGTTTGCACCCATTTCGGGACAGAATTGCAATTGAGCAAATCCGTTTTTTTGATGTTTTTAAGTGAATTTAAAAGCAGACTGTCTACAGACAAATTGCTGTAGTTGTCATTGATGTAGCTTTCTGTAAAAAGTTTGTAAAACAATAATTTAACTTCCGGATTTTCTACAGAAAGGCTTCCTTTTAAATCGTCTAAAGAAAAATCAAACCGATCAAGCCAATTTTGTTCAATTTCGATATGAAAGCCACGCGTAAAACCTGGAGGTTTGATGTTGTAATGAGAATCGTCCCAATTATGAAAAAGTAATGAACCAGCAGAACATTGGTAAATTTCTTTTTTGTTGCCCTCTAAAACTTTTCCCTGAAGTACAAAAGTAAAGTAAGGTTTTTCATGAAAATGCCAGTCTACTTTTTCGTGCGTATACTCTGTATCGGTAATGGTAAGACCGCCCAACTGCATATGTCTGCTGGTCTGCCCGAAAAACTGTCCTGTTTTTAATTGTTCCATCCGTAAAATTGCTTTTTAGTGCAATTGTTTTTTTCGTTTTAGAGAAATTTTAATCGGATGTTAAATTAAGAAAATTAATACAATGTTCAGGAAAATAATAAAGCTTAAAAATGAAGGGTATAATTTTCGATTTTTTCTTTTAATCTTTTAGCCAGATACGTATTGCCTTCTTTTAAGGTGTCATAAATTAAAAGTGATTCTGCGTGATATTGTTTTTTCTTTTCAGAATCCCAATAATAAGGTGGCGAATAAAGATTACAGATTCTGTCGGCCATTTTTACAGACCAGACTTCTTTTGGCTGTTGTACAATTCTCATCAGACTGTCCTTCATCTGGTCTTCTTTTCTTTCCATAGAAGTGTTTTTTGTCAAAGCACTTACGCCATTTGCAATCTGTTCGCCAAATAAACTTTTGATTTTTTCAAATGTAGTTTCGGTGTCTTCTATGGTATCGTGCAGGAGCGCGCAGGTTACAGCCAAATCGCCATCGAGACTATCTTCATGATCCAACGATTGTATGACTTCAAAAACCACACTTCCGATGTGATTGATGTATTCTATATGTAATCCCTCTTCATTTGCACCGTATTTTTGTCCCTGATGAAGTTTTGAAACCAAATGCCACGTATTTTGCAATTTGTCTATTGACCATTTTTTCATAAAAATAATTTTTAAGGCTGATATCTTTACAAGATACTAATTATTGTATTAATTCTAAAGCGTATGCGAAATTCTTTCAATCTGCAATACCTCATAAATAAAACAACTCCAATATTCGCGATATTCATCTATGGAGAAAATCACCAGATAAGAATTGCTGCATTCGACAGGGTTATAAATCTGATATCGATACAAAAACTGTTTTTCAGGGTTGCCTAAATCTTCCTGTTTGACTTTTTGACAATTTGCCAGAGTTTCTATTGTGATTTCTCCGCTTTTAATAAGCTCGCTTAAAAACTTCGATTTTTGAAAAGATAAATTGATATCGTGTTTTACTTTTCCATCACCACAATAGAAACTAAAGTTCAAATTAGCGAATAGATTATCTATAGGATAACCGTTTTTTCCTAATTGTATTTTTTTTATGACTGAAATTTGATTCACTTTTTTATTTCATTGATAAAATTACTGCGTTTGCAAATACAGTATTTTAGCTAAAATAATGTATAGTGTTTCATCATCTTCAATCGGCAGACGGAGTTTTTTGTTAGACTTCAAACTGCTAATTTCCGGAATAAGGTTAATATGCTTCTGTGTCTCGTTAGACTGTGCAAAACCACTGTTTAAATTAATTCTGAAATTTTCGTTTATGCCTTTAACAATAACATAATTGCCGTCAAAACCTGCGACATTCAGTTTTAAAACCGATTTGATTTGCTCAATAATCTGTTTTCGTATTTTGGCATTAGCATTATCAGAAAAAAGTCCTTTTTCATATTCCGTGCGATACGATTTGTATTCCTGTTTGTTTTCAGACAATTCTATATTATTTGCGACGCTCGTTGTGGCAATAAAAAGATCAATGTCTCGACATATTTCGGATAAGGCTACTAACGGAACAGTTGCTAATTTTATTTTTTCAAAACCTTGTTGTGCTTTGTCATCATTGATTTTAGTCGAATTGTTTTCTGTAAAATACAATTGTTTTGTTGGAATAGCATAGCTGTAACGATCGTAATCGCAGACAATATGTGCTGTAATATTTAAAGGTTTAAAAAATGCTCTTGGCCAGTTTACACCCTCATGTTCGTAAGTAAAAATCCATCCGACGCTATTTGCAACGGCCATTAATTTTTTTACTTCAAGAAAATGATTGGCAAAACGAGGTGTTTCTGAAAGCTGCAATTCGGTTTCAGAAAACGGATAATTTTCTCTGTAAGCCTGTCTTTCGCTTTGAATGATTTTGTTTTTCCACAAATAATCTTGCCAAGCAATCGTATTTTTTTCGTCGTTTTTTACTGGATGCCAAAGAGAAATTTCGTCATCAGGATTTGAGATGACTTTGTTATTCTCAAAATCCAGCATTTCATGATTAATTAAAATAAAATCTTTACCGTTGGTTATGTTGCTCCAGATTAATCCATCAATGTGAGGATAAAGCAAATCATGGTTTTTGATGAATTTTTCCCAATCAGAAAATTGCCAGCTTCTGTCGTACAGCCAGTAGGTTTTTATTCTCTTTTTTAAATCGTTAAAAATAGTATTGATTTGCTTGATTTCTTCGTTGACTTCTTTTAAGTCTTTAGCATAATCTGATGTAATAAGAGCAGGAGTCTGTTTAGAAATCTGACCGTCATTATGTTGCCATTCTTTGACTATTTTTTTGTTTTTGAAAGAAATAATAAGCGTCCAATCTGCTATTTCAAAATTTTTCTTTCCGTCTAAAAAGCCAAAATTAGGTATCGATTTATCGGCAAGAAGTTGTTCTGGAATTGTCGAATTTTCTTTAAACTTGTCCATGTATTTTTCTAAAACCGTAACAAACTTATTGTATTTGGTTTTATTTCTCATGATGTTTAAAATTCCAAAAGCCTCTTCTTTCTGTGTTCCAATCAAAGCTTCTAAAGCCAAGTTCCCAGTTGTGACAGATTTGGCACCCACACCATATACTTTTGCGTACGAAAACTCGATAATGGTTTTTAAAATACTGAGCGATAAATCGTTTGGACTAATGTAGGCGCACGACCAAATTAAACCTTTCAGTGCATTGGCATACAAATCAAAAAACCAGGATTCTTCTTTTAAAGACAATGAAAGTAATACCTGCAACTCTTTAAAGTATTTTTCGGTTCCTAGTTTTTCAATTACGGTTTTCAGTTCAGAAAGCCACGCTGTAGTTGGTTTTTTGCCTTTTGGAGACTGGCAGATTACGTTCATTATTTCGTACCAGCTTTCTTTAGAATTCAGTTCATCTATATATTGATCTTTAAACCATTTCCAGTTGATATCTTCTAAAAAAGCATTTTGTGGTTGAGAACTTCCTGCGTCATTTTTAGTATTTTTAAGTTCTTGAAAAGAAACAGTAGTCGAATGAGAAAATTCGGGATTAACATTGGGTGCTTCTTTTAAATGTTTAAAGAAAATGTCGTAACTAGAATAAGAACGTTCAAACCACCAGTTTTTAGCATTTTTATCGGTCAAATATTCTTGTCTAAAAAACTCATGTTCTTCTTCATTCATAAAGGCGAGAGAAAATAGAATATTCTCCTCACGATTATAACGTTCTTTTATTTGTTGAAGCGGAATTGAAACAAGTCTGTACGGACTTTCAGCCTTTGTCAATACAGCATTAATATCGCGTACAAAATAATGCCTGCAAATACCAATATCCTCTCCCAAATAATTGATGTTGAAGATGTCATCTTTTTCGGATTCGTAATAAATAGGTTTGTTTACCTTTTTTAATGCAACAGGAGTTAAGTAGTTTAAATCGTCAATAAATTGCTTAATGGTTTTAAAAGATTTGTCTTTTTCATCATAACTGAAATAAGAAAAATCAAAAGCATTTCTTGCGTCAAAGTAATAAGAACCAAGCTTTTGCAGTGTGAATTTTTTTAAACTTTTACTTTCGATATTCTCAGCAACGGTGCGAAGGAATACCAATCCGTTTTCGTTTGGAGCAATAATAGTGTTTTTAAATAAAAGCGTTTCATAATCTTTTACCAGTCCGTCATGATAATGAAACTGTTGCGCTTGTTTTTGAAGTAAAGACGTAATATGACTAAAAATAAGGTTGAAATTATATTTATTATCTGGTAAAAGCAGAAAGAGTACTTTTTTGTGCAGCCAATTTGCCGTGCAATCCATATTTCGGCATAACGCAGACAGTAAAACATTCCAGTATTTATCCTTTTCGTACATATATTCATTTCTTAAGAAATAGAAAATATGCTCGAAGATTTCGATTTCACGTCCTTTGGTTTTTTCGATAAGAATTTTTGCCTCTTCGAATGTATCAAAAGTTATCTTGGCTTTTTTATCTACCGGTTTAAATTCTAAAAAGTCTTTTAAAAGAAGAAACATTTCTTTAGACAAACTTCTGTTGTAGGTTTCGTTGTATTTCGAAATGCTATTTTCAAAGGCGGTTTCTATTAGAGCATCATATTCTGTTTTTGAAATAATTTCAGAGGCTTCACTATTGCGATCATATTTTTGGGTATGAGATTTAGATATCAAAAACAGCATGTATGGCTTTTCTTCAAAGTGCTGTTGATTTACATAATCAAAAATAGTATTAAAATGAACGTGTTCATCAAATTTAAGCTGAGCAAAATTACAGGGCAAATAACTGTAATTCTGGTCAATTCGGGCATAAATTGCGTGATAATAGCGGGCAATCTCTGTTCCTGTATTTAGGATTTTGTATAAATTTGGATCAGCTTTTCCATGCGTTTTGTACGAACTCACTACATTATTCACAATCCCGCGATCATCAAGCTTAAAGAATTTTTCAAGCATTGCATTATTAGGATTATGATACATAACATATTTAAATGCATACTGAATATAAGTCGATCGGCGGGCTTCGTCGTAATATTGTTGTATATTTTCATTTTTCTGCACGATCTCTTCAAAAAGAGGCTCAAACAATTCTTTTTCAAATACAGTAATGCTTATTTTACTTTCATTAAACCAATCGAATAGAAGGTTGTGCAATTCTTCAGAAATTTTATATTCTAATTTTGGATTTTCTAATTGAAAAATCTGCTCTAAGATGTTCATAATGCTTATAAGGTTTTGAATGAGATGGAGTTTAATTTGGAGTTGTTTATAAATGCAATAACAGATTCCGGTGTTATGGAAATGGGCATTTCTAAATCTTGTATAATCTGATTGTCTATATAAACAGTGAGATTTTTATTTTTAATGGCTGCTAAAAGTTTGTAGGCCAATATTTCGCTGTCGTCATTAAGTTCCCATTCTTCCAATTTTGAGATAATGAGGTTTTTTACCGAATCAATTTCACTTTTTTTAATTTCTTTTAGGTTAGAATAACCCAATTCTTCCAATAAAAGTTCGATTTCAAAAATCTGTTTATGGCCATGCTCATGTTTTTCGAACAACTCTAAAATCAAGTGAATAAAGGAAGGAAAAGTGTAGACAGTAAAGTTTTTGAGATACGGCTTTGTTTTGAGCTTTTCCCGAATTTGAAAGGTTATCATTTAAAGTAGGGTAATTGGTTTTTTGACGCTAATTTATGGCTTGAAAGATAACATATTTTTATAAAATTCTTACGTTTTATTTCTCGGGCATATGCTTTTAAGAAATAAATTTAATCAACTTTTTCACCATTATATTTTAATAATAAACACATGGAAAATATGAAAAAGCGTTATGAATTAATATTATTTCTTATAATAAATTAGTAGTATATTAGCATTGCAAAATGCTGGTAAAAAGGTCATCAATCCTAATAAAAATAACTGCTGCGCGCCATACATTAAAATTTAAATTTTCAAAAGTAATGAGCTATTATGCTTTTTCAATAGTAAGTGCATCATGGAATTAACTGACAATAAAGACCTTTTTCAGAATATTTTTAATGCAGCTTCAAACGGTATTGGTGTTATGAGGCCTTTGTACAATAAGAAGAAAGTCGTAGAAGATTTTACGTTGTTATTGTTTAATGACTATTCCTTCAAATGGATTGGCGATGTAGATTATAAAGGAAAATTATTTAGTGAAATTTTTCCTTCTGTAAAAGAAAACGGTATTCTCGAGAAATTTATAGAAACGGCCCAAACCGGTAATACTGCCAATTTTGAAGAATGGTATAGTATTAAAGATATAAATTACTGTTTTCGCTTTACGGCTGTCATACAATCAGATGTACTGGTGGTTACGGCGAAAGACGTAACAGAAAAAAAACAATCTGAACTAACTTTAAGCGATGCACTCGCAGCAGCCGAAAAACAAAAAAGACTTTACGATTCTATCATAAACAACACGCCCGATTTGGTGTATGTGTTTGATCTTGATTATAGATTTACTTACGCCAATAAGGCTTTGCTTACCATGTGGGGGAAATCTGCAGAAGATTCTATTGGTTACGGATTAAGAGAAAACGGATATGAGGAATGGCATGCTCTGATGCATGAACGAGAAATCGACAAGGTAGTCGCGACCAAAAAGTCAATTAGGGGAACCGTTTCTTTTCCGCACGCAGAATTAGGAAGGCGTGTTTACGATTATATTTTTGCTCCTGTAATTAATGATGATGGAGAAGTAGAAGCAATTGCTGGAACAACTCGAGATATTACCGAAATAAAACAGGCCGAAGAAAAACTTCAAATAGGAGAGAGCAGGTTGAGATCGATGATCGATCAAACTCCTGCGCCAACGCTTATTCTTAAAGGAGATGATTTGGTAATTGAGCAAATCAACAAGCATATGCTGCAAATGATTGGTCGTGGAGAAGAAATTATTGGCATGCCTTTGATTGACGTTCTTCCTGAACTTGAAGGGCAATATGTTTGGACTCAGGTTCAGAATGTGTACAACAAAGGAATTCCTTTTAATCAAAGTGAAGTCTATGTACCTCACAACCGCACAGGCGAAATACGAGATTACTACTATAATCTGGCTTATCGTCCTTTGATTGAAGACGGACAGATTACCGGAATGATTCAAGTTGCTGTCGAAGTGACAGAGCAAGTGTTGGCAAGAAAAAAGCTGGAAGAAAGCGAAAGCCGTTTTAGGGCTTTGGTAAATGCTTCGTCAGATGTGGTTTACAGTATGAATGCCGATTGGACTGTTATGCGAAGTCTTGATGGAGGATCTTTTAATGCTGGAAATAACATAGTCAATTGGCTGGAAAAATATATTACTCCAAACAATCAAGAAAAGGTTTTGGAACTTATTGCTCAATCCGTGGAAGATAAAAGCATATTTGAACTAGAGCACAAAGTGCCGAATCCTGATGGAAGTTTCCGTTGGGCTTTCTCGCGTGCTGTTCCGATACTGGATCAAAACGGAGATATCATAGAGTGGTTTGGAGCTTCTAACGATGTCACCTCAGAAAAAGAGGTTCAGGAAGTAATTAGAGAAAGTGAAGAAAAATTTAGACAACTTGCCGATTTGGTGCCTCAGATTATCTGGACAAGCGAACCAGATGGTTTTGTAGATTACTATAATAAAAGATGGTATGAATATACCTGTTTTGAAGAAAATCAGACTGGTGATCAAAGCTGGATTCCATTACTGCATCCTGATGATGTTCCTTTTGTTGTGGGGAATTGGTACAAAAGCATTGAAAGTGGGAATTCATATCAGCTCGAATTCAGACTTAAAAATGGAAAAACAGGAGAATACCGTTGGTTTTTAAGCAAAGCCGTTCCGATTACAGACAAAAACGGTGTAATTTCGAAATGGTTCGGAACTTGTACCGATATTCATGAACAAAAATCGATTACAGAGAAACTCGAAATTCTTGTTGATGAACGAACAAAAGAATTGCAGCGTTCTAATGCAGATTTACAACAGTTTGCACATGTTGCTTCTCATGACTTAAAAGAGCCAGTACGAAAAATAAAAACGTTTACCAGCCGTCTTGAAGACCATCTTCAGGATGGATTAGATGCGACTTCTGCAAAATATATGGACCGTATTCATGTTGCAGCAGACCGAATGTTTAATATGATTGATGGAGTTCTGGCGTATTCTAAAATAAATGCCTACCTCCAAAAACCGACTTTGGTCGATTTGAATGACGTACTAAAAAGCATCGAAACAGACCTTGAAGTTTCGCTTCAAAAATCAGACGGAAAAATTATATACCATGACCTTCCAATTGTAGAGGGCGCTTTGGTATTGCTGTATCAGCTTTTTTACAACTTAATCAATAATTCGATTAAATTTGCTAAAGAAGGTACGCCACCAAAAATTACAATATCCTCAGAAATAATAGAGGATAAAGCTTTAATTAAAGTCGAGGATAACGGAATAGGTTTTGATTCCGTTCAAGACGAAAAGATTTTTGAAACTTTTACACGCCTTAATCCCAAGGACCGATATGAAGGTACCGGTTTAGGATTGTCACTTTGTAAAAAAATTGCAGAACGCCACGAAGGAAATATAACCGCGTCTGGAACTGCTGGAAATGGTGCTACATTTAGTATTACATTGCCTTTAAAGCAAACACAAAAGGATATTTAATATGGAAAAAGTAATTTTACTGGCAGACGACGACGTAGACGATACTGAAATGTTTTGCGAAGCATTGGATGGCTTCGATCAGTCCATAAAATATTATTGTTCGGTCAATGGCAGTGAAATGATGGATAAACTTTATAGTTTAGAACAGATTCCAGAGCTTATTTTTCTTGATTTGAATATGCCTTTGCTCAATGGTCTAGACTGTCTTAAAATTTTAAAGGAACAAGAAAAGTATCGACAAATTCCGGTTATCATGATTTCGACTTCTTCTCATAAAAATGATATGGACGCAGCTGCAGCTTTGGGAGCGCTTTGTTATTTTGTAAAACCCAGCAATTTTAGGGATTTTAAAAACATACTTCACTTAATTACGTCTAACCTCGGAGATAACTTAAAAGAAGTTATCATCAATCTTCACGCCGGAGGCTCAAAGCATATTTTTTATCTTGACTAAGAAAATTTTTCGAAAAACTTCAAAATGGCTTTAGCCAAAACTTGTTTTTTTTTAACTAGTCGCACTATATTTTTTCCATTTTTAGACTGATGGGAACTTTTTCGTTTTAATAATTTGTTACGCACTTAATTGTGGTTTTATCACCTATTTGTTGTTTTATTAGGAGAAAGATTATGATAGCAAGCTAACTCATTATTTGTATTGTTAAAACTATCCGTTTTCCTTGTTTTATGGGTAACATAAGAACCTGTATGTTAATTGTATGTTTTGAACAAACCTGTTTTTATTAATGTAAGCGTAACCTGTCTGACCTACCCGCATCTTTAATTTTGGAGACATATAAAAAGAACCCAATACTTTGTATATGTCATTTTTTAAACAACAGGAACATTATCAGAACAAAATCAGAAGGAGTGTATCTGTCGGTACAGCTCATTTGATTATTCATGCCAAAATAATGGGTCATGTATAAAAAGTTTACAGACGAAGAACTTGTCGAGTTATTGCGAAATGGCGGAGACAAAGCTTTTGACGAACTTTATTATAGATACCGCGACGCCCTTGTTCGGTTTGTTTATCTCAGAATGAAATCGATTCCAGCTGCCGAAGAGATTGTCCAGGAAGTTTTTACTACGATTTGGGAGAGACGCCAAAATTTATCCATTCAGAAATTTTCGGCTTATATCTACACTTCTGTACGTTATGCGGCTTTAGATTACATCAAAGAAAATTCAGTCACCGACCAATACATCCAAGAGGTTATCGATAGCAGTTCAAAAGAAGATCTTAACACCAATTCAATCGAAGACGCCATTTTTCATGACGAGCTTCATGATGCAGTAAATAAAGCAGCAGCATTGCTTCCTAAAAAATCAAAAGAGGTTTTTATTCTCAGCAGATTCAAACAGTACACCAATAAAGAGATAGCAGAAGAATTAAACGTTTCGAGCGAAACTGTAAAGTACCATATTTCTTATGCATTGAAATTTATGCGCACTTATTTGGGAGAATTCAACTGAAGTTTTAAAACAGCATTTATTTCTTAACACAAGCGTAACCTGGCGCGCCTACCTGCAACAGGAATTTTTGAGACATACTATTAGAAAGATTAAACATATTATAATGCCGGATCAATTACATAATCATATAAAACATTTTCTTGAAAGCAAACCTTCTTTAAAAGGAGAAGAAATGTGGAATAACTGGTACGACAATCCACAATTGGATGATGAAGACAAGGTGATCATTTTGTCTTCCAAAGCAAAATTAGATAGAGAATTGCGAGCTATAAAAAAATCGGAACAGCTATTTTTTCTAAACACTAAAAACTGGATTGCGGCAGCTTCTATCATTTTATTAATGGCTGGATCTTACTTTTTTTATCAATCGACTGCGGCAATAGCTCCAAAACAATATGCAGCAAAATTGGGCGAACATGCCAAAATTACCCTTAGTGATGGTACTACAGTTTTGCTAAATGCGGGCAGTGTCTTAAAATATCCGAAAACATTTAATGGAGATACACGCGAAGTAAGCTTAACGGGCGAAGCTTTTTTTGATGTAGCCAAAGACGCAAAACATCCTTTTATCATTCATACGGCAAAAATGGATACAAAAGTTCTAGGAACTAGTTTCAACGTTCAGGCGTATCCAGATAAAAACATTCAGGAAGTTTCGGTTGTAACCGGAAAGGTAAATGTAAAATCGACTGTAACAGAAGAAAATGTCAACGTAACTCCGGGGCAAAAAGCCGTTTTTAAATCCAAAAGCAACAAGCTTCATGCTTATACAGATGTGCCGATTAATTCGATTTCGCTTTGGCGGAAAAATATAATCGTTTTTGAAGACACACCGCTTCCAGAAGTAATCGCCACGATCAGTCGTGACTATAATGTGGTGGTAGAACTCAAAAACAAGAATCTCAACAATCTTAAAATAAGCGCCTATTTCAAAGAGCTTCCAGCAGATCAGGTTGTTGCTTTGGTATGCAATATTATCAATGCGGGTTACAATCAGAAAGCTGGAGTGTTTGTAATCGAATAATTCTTAATCAATAATAACTACGTAGAAACTTTATACAATCCAAAAACAATTAAAACTCCAACAACTATGAATGAAAAACAAATGTGGGACACCGCAAAGTTTCAAAGCATTAAAAAAGCCTTATCGCCCAAACTGCTTTTTCTTGCGGTATTACTTTTAACTGGAATATCGCTCAAAGCGGCAAATGAAACCAATAATAAAAGAGTAACCTTAAAAGTCGAAAACGAAGGGATAAAAAATATTTTTCAACAGATAGAAAAACAAGCCGATGTACATTTTATGTACGAAAGCAATCAGATTAATACGAGTCAGAAAATTAGCTTGAAACTTACGAATGTTCCGTTAGAACAAGCGCTAGATAAAGTATGTTCTAGTTTTTTACTGCGCTACGAAATTGTAAACAACAATATTGTCGTTAAAAAAAGCCTTAAAACAGCAAATGCGGAACAAAACAAAATTATTATCAGTGGAACTGTTTTTGGAGGAGACGACGGAATGCCTCTTCCAGGTGTCGGAATTAAAGACAAAACTTCTAATGCGACCGCGGCGACAGATTTTGACGGAACTTTTAAGATTGAAATCAATGCCCCAGAAGCAACGCTTATATTTTCGTATGTAGGATATGTAACTCAGGAGTTTAAAGCAACGCAATCTGAAAGAAATATTACCATAAAACTGGCTGCCGATATGAAACAGCTTCAGGAAGTTGTAGTTATGGGATATGGAAGTGTGAAAAAAAATGAAGTTTTAGGAGCTGTTGGTTCTGTTTCTATGAAAGAAACCTCAAGCAGAACCTATAATTCTGCAGCCGAATTATTGCAGGGAACTGTTGCGGGTGTTACCGTTATTAATGATGGTGGAGACCCAACGGCATCTCCAACAATCAACATTCGTGGTATTGGTTCTTTGAATGCTGAAACACCGCTGATTGTTTTAGACGGAATTATTTACAGCGGTTCTTTAAATACTTTAAATCCGAATGATATTGCTTCGATTAGTGTTTTAAAAGATGCGGCTTCGGCTGCGATTTATGGAGCGAGAGCTTCTGGAGGGGTAATTTTGATTACTTCGAAAAAGGGAATTTCAGACCGTATCAATGTAAATGTAAATTACCAAGGAGGTTTTCAGAATGTAGCTAAAAAACTGGATGTACTGAACGCAGCAGAATATGCCGATGCAATGAATATTGCTAGAGACAATGCTGGAATGCCAAGAATTCCTGCTTTTGATACAGCTTTTGAGCCGACAGCAAGAACTACAAAAACAAACTGGATGGACGAAATATTCCAAACAGGAGAAATACAAGATTTGTCACTTTCTATCAATGGAAAAACAGAAAAATCTAATTTCTTTCTTTCAGGAAGTTACAGAAGAAATGATGGTATTTTATTGAATACTTTTGGAAACCGTTATACAGCAAGAGCAAATTCTTCTTATAAGCTTGCAGATAATTTTACAATTGGAGAGAATTTTTCATACTCGCTTACAAATGGACAAACAGCTAATACTGCAAATGCATATACAGGAGCTATTTTAGCCGCTATTTTTTATCCGCCGAATGCTACAGTTTACAGAGAAGACGGTTCAGGCCAATTTGGAGGTGTACCAGAAAAATATATTGGCTCTTATGGTGACGTAGTCAATCCAGTGGCTTATTTAAAAAGACTTGACAACAGAAATCCTATTTCTACAGTATTGATTAATCCTTATGCAGAATGGGAAGTAATTCCGGGATTAAAACTGAAAACAAACTGGGGTTATACTAGAATTCAAGACAATGCAAAAGATTTTACGGTAAAAGTTACGGAGCCAGGTAAGATTTTTGATTTTAATAGGTTGACACAAAAATCTTTGACAATTACAGATTTATTGAGCGAGCAGACCATTTCGTATGAAAAATCATTAGGAAAGCACAATTTTAAAGCTTTGGCAGGATATACCTATCAGGAAACTAAAAAAGATTTTTATACAGTTGAAGGAACTGGTTTTGATAACGAAGATCCTTCACAACGTTATTTGTTAAACGCAAAATTGATTCAGCAGACTGCAGCCGGAATGTCAGACGAAATCATCTCTTCTTATGTTGGAAGAATTAATTACGATTTCAATCAGAAATATTTGCTTTCTGGAATTGTACGCCGTGACGGAACTTCAAAATTATTACAGGAAAATCGCTGGAAAGTTTATCCTTCTGTTTCTGCAGGATGGTTGATTTCTGAAGAAGATTTCATGAAAAACCTAAATCCGATTGTAAGCAGCTTAAAACTTCGTGCAAGCTGGGGACAGATTGGTAACTTAGGAAACCTTGGACCATACCAGTTTAGTGTGCCGTTAAACCAAACTACAGCTTTAATTGGAGCAACGCCTTCTATTAATTATGGTTATGCAGAAAGCGAATTATCAAACCCAAATCTAAGATGGGAAAGTTCTGAGCAGGCTAACCTTGGTTTAGATTTCACATTATTGCGCGATGCTTTGACAGGATCTGTTGATGTATACAAAAAAACGAACAAAGACATGTTGGTGCGTGACCAATTGCCAGGACTTTCAGGAACTCCTGAAGGAAGAATCGTAAACTCTGGAGATGTTGAAAATAAAGGTATCGAAGCAAGTTTGACATATCAAAAAACTCGTGGTGATTTTAAATTTGATATTACAGCAAACGCTTCGTTTTTATCAAACAAAATTGTTTCGATCAAAGATGATTTGAGTTCACTTGAACCTTTGAATTTAAGTCGTGTAAGAAGTTTGCCTTTAGCTAATATTTATCAAGTAGGAAGTCCAGTAGGTGCTTTTTACGGATATCAGACAGATGGATTGTTTCAAAGTAATGATGAAGCAAAAGCTTATGTAAACTCAAACGGAACAGCTTATCAGCCAAATGCGGTTGCAGGAGATATGAAATTTAAAGATGTAAACGGAGACGGTGTAATCAATAACAGCGACAGGGTTGTTTTAGGAAGTCCGTTTCCAAAAGCAACTTACAGTTTGAATGCGAATTTCAGATACAAAGGATTTGATATGAATATCTTCTTGAATGCCGTTACCGGAAACAGTGTTTTTAATGCGGTAAAACATACTGGATTAAACGCTTCATTCCCTGGATATAACTTGCTTGCAGATTCTAAAGATGCTTGGTCGCCAACGAATACAGATACTGATATTCCGGTTCTTTCTTCAACAGACAACAACAACAACTTTGGGCGTATCTCAGATTTTTATATCGAAGATGCTTCTTTCCTAAGATTGAAAAACCTTTCTATCGGTTATACCGTTAAAGAAAGCTGGTTGAACGGAAAAGCAAAATTGAGATTCTTTATCTCGGGACAAAACTTGTTTACAATCACAAAATACTCAGGAATGGATCCTGAAGTTGGTTTAAATAACTTCGGAATGGATTTGGGTAAATATCCGCTTTCAAGAATCTACATGACAGGGGTAAATGCAACTTTTTAAAAAAAATAAAAAACATAAGATGAAAAATTTAAGTATTGTATTATTGAGTTTTGCACTGCTGCTGGGAACGGTATCTTGCGAAAGCGAACTTGATGTCGTGCCTCAGGGAGCTCCGTCAAGCGGAAATTTCTGGAAAACAGCTGCTGATGCGCAAGCGGGGGTCAATTCAATCTACGCATTGTACTCAGACGATAATATGTATGGCCGTGGTTTTTTCTGGCTTAACAATGCCAGCGATGATATCGGTACCAAACCAAGACAGAATGCAGAAAGAATCAAAAATTTTATTGTAGACGGAGCAGAATCGGATACTAAAGATATTTGGCGTATTCATTACGAAATCATGAAAAGATGCAACGATGTAATTCGTAACATTCCTACTATTCCATTAGCCGAAAAAACAAGAAACGGAATGTTGGGAGAAGCTTATTTTAATCATGCGGTTATGCATTTGGAATTGGCTTATCATTACGGAGATGATCGTGCCGGAATTCCGATTCAGGACAGAAACGACCCAACAAATGTTTACGTGCCTCGTACAAAAAATGTGGCTGAAAATTACGCTTACATTGCTGACGATTTGATTAAAGCTTCAGAATTGCTTCCTTATTTTGATGAAATGACAGCAGACAATTATGGTCGTGCTCATAAAACTGCCGCCTGGGGATATTTGGTTCGTACTTATTTGTATGCAAAAGACTGGGATAATGCTATTAAGTATGCTAATATGATTGTAGCAAGCGGTAAGCACAAACTTCTAGAAAATTTTGCAGATGTATTTACAATCAAAAACAACTGGTCGTCAGAGTATATCTGGTCTGTAACTTCTAGTGCAGAAAATACTTCTTTGGGCTCAATCTTTCCTGGAGTTTGCCTAGAAGATAAAGGATGGGGAGTTTACAACGGATGGGGAAATTTCTATCCGACAAAAGAATTATTTGATACTTACGATCCGACTGATAAAAGACGAAGTGCTACTATTTTACAAAAAGGAGATCATTTTACTTATTTTGGAGAAGCTGCTGTTTTTAACGAAGGAAAGTATGTAGTAAGTTCAAGTAACAGAACGGGTTATCAGTTTAAAAAATATATGGAGCCGTTCAGTTATCCAAAAACGGGTGCCGGAGCGGTAGATATTCGTTATGTAAATGCAAATGGAGACAAACCCTCAACAGCTTTAAATGTACCGCTTTTGCGTTATGCAGATGTGATTTTGATGTTAGCAGAAGCGAAATTAATGAAAGGTCAAAATGCTGATACAGAAATCAATATGATTCGTCACCGCGCTGGTTTAGGAGATTTGGCTGGAGCTACTATGACCGATCTAAAAAGAGAAAGAAGATGTGAATTGGCTGGAGAATGGACAGACCGTCACTTTGATTTGGTACGTTGGGGAGATGCAAAAGAAACCTATGCAAAACCATTGCATCATTATAACGGAACGGTAATTTATCCTGCCCGTAATTTTAATCCTGCAATTCACCATGTGTGGCCTATTCCACCAGACGAAATAGCAGTAAGTAAAGGAGCCTTGTTTCAGAACCAAGGCTGGTAAAAGTAATTTCATTGTGTTTTTTTAGTTTTTTACACTGCAGGGCTTGCTGTAAGCTCTGCAGTTGTAAAATTTTGATTTTACACTCCTTATAATATTCATTTTTAAAGTTACCTACAGCTTTAAGATGATTAATTTTATTTTCAATGAAAAAAATAATCACCCTTTTTTGCCTCCATTTTTTCCTGTTTGCCCATGCGCAGGAATACAGTTCGTCTAATATTCATTCACATAATGATTATGCTGCGCCACTGCCTTTTTATGCCGCCTATGCTGATGAAGCTGGTGTAATCGAAGCCGATGTTTTTTTAATAAATAATGAGTTGTTGGTATCGCATACTTTACAGGAAGTCAAACCCCAGAATTCGCTTAAAAGTATGTATTTGGAACCGCTTTCTGCAAAGTTGAAATTCCTTGGCGGAAAGGCTTATCCAAGTGGGAAACCTTTAATTTTAATGATTGATGTCAAATCGGATGCAGAGGCGACTTTGAAATTAATCGAACAGCAACTTAAAAATTTTCCAGAGATTATTTCTAATAAAAACATCAGGATAATTATTTCTGGAAACAGGCCGGCACCTAATAAATGGAAAGATTTTGCTCCATTTATTTCTTTTGATGGAAGATTGAATGAAAATTATTCTCAGGATCAGCTTGACCGTGTCGAAATGATCAGTGAGGATTTAAAAGAAATAACGCCTTGGAACGGAAAAGGTGTTTTGACTCATACTGATATCGAAAAGGTTCAGAATGTTATAAAAAAAGTACATGATCAAAACAAAAAAATCAGATTTTGGGCAACTCAGGATAATATCAATACTTGGATGACTTTAATGAATCTGAAAGTTGATTTTATTGGCACTGATAATGTTGGCGCTTTAACCGATTTTATTAAAAAACTGAAAGCTAATTTTTATCAGAATACCGAATTTTATCAGGCTTATGTACCTAAAAAAGCAACCGCTTTTGCGAAAAATAAAAAACCAAAAAACATCATTCTTCTGATTGGAGACGGTATGGGACTTACACAGATTTATTCTGGTTATACAGCCAATAAAGGGCAATTGAATCTGTTTAATATTCCAACCCAAGGATTTTCGATTACTTATGCATCTGACAGTTATATTACCGATTCGGCCGCGGGCGCAACAGCAATGGCAACCGGGAATAAAACAAACAACAGATTTATAAGTGTTGATGAAAAAGGAAAACCGCTAGAATTAATTACACAGCAACTGGCTAAAAAGAATTTTAAAACAGCGATTATTTCTGCCGGAAATATAACCGATGCCACTCCAGCGGCCTTTTATGCACATCAGCCTGAAAGAAGTTTCAGTGAACCTATAGCTGCAGATTTTTTAAATAGTTCTGCCGATATTTTA
Organism: Flavobacterium procerum; assembly: GCF_042431625.1. Classification (NCBI taxonomy): domain Bacteria; kingdom Pseudomonadati; phylum Bacteroidota; class Flavobacteriia; order Flavobacteriales; family Flavobacteriaceae; genus Flavobacterium; species Flavobacterium procerum. Next base: position 340,316 of record NZ_JBHLYW010000029.1, read on the forward strand.
ATCGGTGGAGGCAGTAAGGAGTTTACTTCAAGAAAAGACGGTAAAAATATTGCTGAAGAATTGATAAAAAAAGGGTATTCCTTTTCCGATAAGTTCGCAAGTCTTGACACCTTAAAAAACTCTCGTTTTGTCGTTTTGGACAATGATGCAGTGGTTTCTAAAAAAGACGGCAGAGGCAATTTTTTGGGCAAATCTTTAGCCAAAGCAATCAGCACTTTTTCAAAAACAAAAAATCCGTTTTTTATAATGGCAGAAGGAGCTCAGATTGACTACGGCGGACATCAGACTAATGTAGAATATGTTGTACGCGAAATGCTTGATTTTGACCAATTGGCAGGACAAGCGATGGAATTTGTAGACAATAACCCGGACACTTTATTGATTATTACGGCAGACCATGAAACTGGCGGTTTGTCTTTAATTGATGGAAACATCGAAAAAGGATATGTTCACGGAAGTTTCAGCACCAATGATCATACATCAGTTCCGGTTCCTGTTTTTGCCTATGGACCAGGAGCAGAAAAATTTTCTGGTGTTTACCAAAATACTTCTATTTACAGCAAAATAATGGAATTGCTTTCTACAAAATAGTTTAGACAAAAAATAGAACAATTAAACCCCTGCATTGAGCAGGGCTTTTTGTTTTAAAATTATAGGAATATCCTTGGTTATTTGTTAAAAAATTGCATTTGAACGAGAAAAATGTAATATACGTAGATTTACCTGCTGTTATTTACGGCTATGTTTTTATTTTTGCCTCAACCTAATATATGCACAGAAACATAATTTATTTTATCCCCCAAACTGCTAAATTTTAAATGACCTTAGATAATTGGCCCAAACATATCCAGAAATATCTTTTTCTGCTCAAAGATGGTTTTTTTCAATTTCCTTATTTGTTCAATACACCGGAAATAATGCTGGAAAGTATATTGAAGTTACCTATAACAAGACATTTTCCGTTAAAAAGCCTCATTACTTTTAATACACCACTATGCAAGGCGAAGATGTATTATAAAGAATTTGAAGAAGGTTTCTGGCTGCTTACATTCTATATGACGCTCAAAGAGAATATCATGGCTTTGTCTGGTTACGATGCAGATAAAAATAGTGATTATTATCTTTTGACTTTCTCTGTTTTTGAATATCAATTTCCATTAAAAGACGGCACTTCTTTAACACTTTTAAGCACTTGTTGGACAATCAGTAAACCGGGTACAGAGATTTCAAGTTATTTTTATAAAGAAGCAGACGGGAAATTTTTCAGTATTGCGATGACCAAAGATTGGGTAAAAGAGAATTTTTCTTCGAAGAAATTTAAAGACCGAAAAACAATTCTAAACTTCTTTAACGGAAATAGAGGATCCTATACTTGGCTCGATATTTCTGAAAAAGCACATAAAATTGGAGCAGATATCTCTGAAATTTTAGAAGCAGAAACCAATTCTGAAGCTGATAATTTGAAGCTCAAAAAGAAGTCAATGAAATTAATAACCGAATTCTTTGATAATGCTTTTGTAGATACAAGAATAGAAGATAATATCTCGTTGACCAATCTCGATTATCTTAATGTTTCCAGAGCAGAACGAATTGTTTTGCAGCATCTGCATCTTCCTTTTATTGGCATTGAACATATTGCTAAAGAAGTGAATACATCTCCTACAAAGTTGAAATCTAATTTTAAGGCCGTTTATGGTTTTTCGATGTTGCAGTATCACAAAGAAAAGAATTTGGTTCTTGCTATGCAGCTTATTCAAAAATCAGATTTTAATATTCAGGAAATTGCAGTGATTACTGGTCATGATTCGGCAGGAAGATTTGCTTCAAGTTTCAAAAAAAGATTTGGAAAACTGCCTTCAGAAGTGCGTTTTTCAGAAGTAGAAAATAACTTTTTTCCATAAAATAAAACTAAAAGGACTTTTTTAAACTTTTTTAATCAATATACCTGATATCAGGTAACTATTTTATTTTTAGTTTTTTAAATACGCCATTTTCATTGTTAATATACTAATTTTCTTTCAGTAATTAACATTTTTTTTAAAGTGAAAATATGTCCGAATTGACTATTCATAGCTTTATTTTTCGTTTACATTTGGCGCCGAAAGAAATAATTAACCTTTTCAGAATCAGTTGTTCGGATTGTTAATTGTTTATCTCTGCTGATTTTTCAGCCATTATAAAAATTTATTAATAAAACCATTTGCGCCAGGTTTCAGAAAAGAGACTTGAGCGTACAGGCTTTGTTATGCTTATTCGGAATTTTAAATTGTTTTAATATATGGTGAACTTTACTTATCTAAAAATTTTAACGTTTAACAAAGAACGGACCTTGAAACAGTTTTTGGTCGGTTTTTTGTTTTTGTGTAGCCTCAATGGTTTTTCACAGACAAGTATTTCGGGAATAGTAAATAGTTATTTTTCAGTTACTGGAATCAATCAGCCTAGTTGCGATCCTTGTGTTGCAAGCTGTATTCACACAATTACAGTGAGTAATGCAACCGGACTTGTCGCAGGAGATAAAGCTTTGATTATCCAAATGAAAGGAGCAACTATTGAAACTACTAATACAGCTACTGCTGGTAGGGTAACGGCAATAAACAGCACAGGTAACTACGAATTTTTTGAAATAAAAAGTATCGTGGGGAATGTGGTGACACCTATGTATCCTCTAGTGAAAAATTACAACACCACTAGCGGTATGGTTCAGGTAGTTAGAGTTCCGAGATATACAGGTGATGTAACTATCGCTGGTAAATTAACAGCAAAAGAATGGACCACTGCACAAAGGAACGGTGGTGTTTTGGCTATAGAAACAAGTGGAAAATTAATATTTAATGCGGATATTGATGTAGCAGGGCAAGGTTATGAGGGAATCAGGATGGATCAAAACGGTCCGGATAACAACTGTGATTCTAATCCAACCACACAATATGTTTTAAGCAGTACAGCCACTTCTTCCTATACGAAAGGAGATGGTATTGTAATTAATGATAATAATACTAACCGTGGCCGTGCTCCAAGAGCAAACGGTGGTGGATCTGGTATTGCAGGAGATTCAGGCGGAGGCGGTGGATCTAACTATGGTGCCGGAGGTGAAGGTGGAAGACGCTGGTGTAATACTACTGATAGTGCTGGAGGTTTAGGAGGTGTTTCCTTATCTTCTTTTTTTGCACAAGATAAAGTATTTCTTGGAGGAGCAGGAGGTTCTGGATATGTTACAACAAACAATCCTTCTTCAGCTGCTGATGGAGGTGGTATTGTAATTATTTTTGCTAATGAGATTGTCGGAAACGGACATTCTATTATTGCAGATGGTTTTTCTCCACAACCCGTAAATGTTTCTGGTGATCCAGATGGAGGAGGAGGAGGAGGAGCCGGTGGAACGGTTGTTTTGAAAACCCCTCTTTTTACTGGAAATTTAACTGTTTCTGCCAAAGGTGGTGACGGTCAGGATTTAAATACTACTGTATTACACGGCCCAGGTGGAGGCGGTGGTGGTGGTGCGTTGTTATATTCAATGGCTGCATTACCATCAAACGTGACGCTGAATTCTGGTGGAGGTGAAGGAGGACAGCATACAGGAGGAGATCGTAATGGATCTCAGAACGGTTCTGCAGGTGGAAGCGTTTCGTTATATGTTCCAGTAGAAAATCCAAATTACGTTGGAATTGATGATGAAGACGGTCTTTCGATAGAATGTGATTTAGACGATGATAATGATGGAATTTTAGATACTGTAGAAAGAGCTGCAGGTTTGCCAGATCCTTTCGCGTATCAAACGGGTGCTTTAAAACCAAACTTTCTTAATCCAAGCGCACCTGGTTTTGTAGATACGAATAAAGATACAGTTGACGACAGATATGATAATGATTTAGACGGAATGATTGATCAACTGGATTTAGATTCAGACAACGACGGTTGCCCTGATTCAGTTGAAGCGTACGGAAATACAGGAGTCGACCCAGACAATAATGGTTTTTATGGAACAGGTTTACCGCCTGCAACAAATGCCAATGGTACAGTTGTAGGAGCTTCTTATGCTACTCCAGTTAATACAACAGGAACTTCTAAACCAAATTATTTGGTTTCAAATATTGTAGCCATTACAACTGATCCGTCTAACCGCAATGCAAATGTGGGAGGTAATGCTACATTTAGTACAGTAGTTTCAGGTAATCATCTTGTTTATACATGGAAACAAAGTATTAACGGAGGTACAACTTGGACAACCGTTACAAATGGTGGCACTAATCCGGCTTTTTCTAATGCGACTACAAATTCGCTTACTTTAACTGGCATTCCACGTTCATTCCACGGTTATATGTATAGATTAGATGTGACAAGTACTTCGAATGTTTGTGCACAGCCTAATTCAAATACCGCTGTTTTAAGTATTATTAACAGAGCTCCAGTAGCTACAGCTAATAGTTACACTGTTAACGAAGGAGCAACTTTAACAGCTACCGCTGCTTTGGGTGTTCTGACAAATGATTCCGATGCGGATGGTGATGCCTTGACAGCGATTTTAGTTTCTAATCCGACTCACGGAACATTGACACTGAACTCAGACGGCTCGTTCACATATGTGCATGACGGAAGCGAGACCTTAAGCGACAGCTTCACTTATAAAGCAAATGATGGATATGAGGATAGTTCGACAGTAACTGTTAGCATTACAATTAATCCTGTGAATGATGCGCCTGTTACCAACGACGACAATAATTATACAGTTGCAGAGGGCGGAACGCTTACGGTTACGGTAGCAAACAGTATATTGCTAAACGATACAGATGCGGAAAATAATCCACTCACAGCTGTTTTGGTATCAGGTCCTTCGCACGGTACACTGACGCTGAACGCTGACGGCTCTTTCACCTACATTCACGACGGAAGCGAGACGCTGAGCGACAGCTTCACCTACAGAGCAAACGACGGCTCATTGAACAGCAATACTGCAACAGTGACGATAACAGTTACTCCTGTAAACGATGCACCAGTTGCTGTTGATGACAGCAGCTATACGGTTGCAGAAGGCGGAACATTGAACATTTCTGCACCTGGAGTCCTAGGGAACGATTCTGATGCGGAAGGCGATGCCCTGACGGCAGTCTTGGTTGCGAATCCTTCACACGGGACGCTGACACTGAATGCAGACGGCTCGTTCACCTACATTCACGACGGAAGCGAGACTACGACAGACAGCTTCACTTATAAGGCCAATGACGGAACGGTTGACGGAAACACCGCAACAGTGACGATAACGGTGACTCCAGTAAACGATGCGCCTGTCGCTGTTGACAACTCTTACACGGTTGCAGAAGGCGGAACATTGAACATTTCTGCACCTGGAGTCCTAGGAAATGATTCTGATGCGGAAGGCAATGCCTTGACGGCAGTCTTGGTTGCGAATCCTTCGCACGGGACACTGACACTGAATACAGACGGCTCGTTCACCTACATTCACGACGGAAGCGAGACTACGACAGACAGCTTCACTTATAAGGCCAACGACGGAACGGTTGACGGAAACACCGCAACAGTGACGATAACGGTGACTCCAGTAAACGACGCGCCAGTTGCTGTGGACAACTCTTACACGGTTGCCGAAGGC